>CBDAVN010000022.1:0-48138 GCA_965200905.1 Psychrosphaera sp. | reverse complement strand
TCCAAAACAGAGAGTTAATTACTGCTTTATTGGTACAGATAGCCAAGTCATCTCTAAAGTTTTACAACAACGCCAATCTGAACGCTCTTTGCCAAAGCCAATCGATGTATCCAACCATGATAGCTTGGAGCCAGCACAGGTTAATAGTTGCGATATTATTTACGCCCCCAATTCAGATAACTTCACACCGGCTCAATTGGCCGCGCTGCCTGCTCATGCTTTTACCATAAGTAATAACAGTAAAGCTTTAGCAAAGGGCTTTATTGCTAGCATTGAGCTCTACAACAAAAAGCCCTTGTTGAGCATAAGCAAAAACAACCTAAAAAATTCTACCGTATCTGTTAACTCGAGATTTTTATCCTACGTAGATTTGCGATAACTCCACCACAGATGAGTCGAGAAAAAGACTAAACCACAGTAAAGCCAAGAAAAAGACTGAATCACAGAGAACACAAAGAGTTATAAAACCAACTGTTCTGTAGTGGATATGTAAACAAGAAAGTTAAAGAGACACCCACCGTAAATTATTGAGCCAAGGAAGGCACAGTCTCCGTGAAATGTGCTTCCATTTACTAGCCTCTGTGCTCTCTGTGGTAGGCTTTTCAAACCAAAATTAAAGAGACACCCATCGTAAACTATTAAACCAAGTAAGGCATAGTCTCCGTGAAATGTGCTTCCCTTTATCTGCTCTCTGTGTTCTCTGTGGTAGGCTTTTCAAACAGGTAAGAGTTTTACCGCTTATATTCTTTGTAGCCAGTTCTAAAGGTTTTAAATAGCTGGCCTAACCTACCAGCAGCTTCTGTTTCTCCTGACTGCGCTAGAATCGCTTGCGCGACTTCAACCGTACTCAAATGATGCTCATGATAGGATTCTCGTAATTGGTATTCGCCTTTATCAATTCCTGATATTTGCAGCACAGGGAAGTTATCTAAATACGGTGATTTGATAAACATTTTCTTTGCCTGTCGCCAAGTGCCGTCTAAAAATATCAGCAGTGGCCTTCTGCCATTGAGCTCTTGTGCTTCAGGGATAGCATCAATCTTCCGCTCGGGGCTAAGGTTATCATGCGGGAAAATAATGATAGGGAACCATTTAGGATCGTTTAATACCGCTGCTAATTCAGGTTCTAGTTCAGTTCTATGCCAGCGAAATGCAAAATTATCGGCAATCGCATCACAAATTAACTGTCCCGTATTAGAAGGCTTGTAGTACTCGGCATGGTACATCAACATAAGAACTGCGATGTCGGTTTGTATTGGCTCTATTAAGCCACATACGCACTTATCCAGCGCTAATAAACACTCAGGGCAGCGCTTTAACAAACTGCCTCTGGCCTTAAACTCTCGGGTTGATGTTTTTAGTTGCTGTTTTCTTAGTTGCCTGACTGAATTAACACTTACTGAACGGCTACTAACTGAATTAGTCATTAGCTTCCTTATTCAAACTTCTTGCTTCTTGCGCTGCACTTTCAAACAGCGACTGATTGCTTTGATCTTGCTGTGCAATGGACTCTGCTTGCACTAATAATAAACTTTTTGGCAGCACTATCACTGCACTTTGCGGGTATAACTCTATGTCCAACCTTTGTTTGCTGTAAAACACTAGGCCGCTAATACCAGCGACGAACAGTACTGACACTAAGGTGATCTTTTTCATCGGCATATTCGACGCTAAGTAGAATAATCCCCAAAATAAGCCGACTAGCAAGACTAGCTCTAATACGCCAATAAATGTTGCAGTAACACTGGAGTTAGGCCAGTTGAAGTCTAACCATTGGGCAAAACCTTCAATCGCTTGAAATACAATGAAAATGCTAAAGAAGAAAACGATAGAGGCAAAGAATCGAACTTCTTTTTTGAAAAACCGAGCGCTCACTGCTGCAACAGCTGGAATAACTACCAACATTAATGCAACTAGTAATGACTTAGCTGCTTCTTTGCTCCAAATGACATTGTCATATCGAGTAAGGTAATTGTCCGTCATTAACGAAAGCCAAAACAGCACTAGAGTGAGCATGGCGAAATACCACTGATTCATGTTGGACGTAATATCATCTAACACGCTCATTTCTTTAGCTGGGGCAACCGGGTGATTTGCTTTTAGGATCCTAACTTGGGCTTTGCCTAAAATAAAAGTATCGCCTGAAGTTACTCTGGCAGAGCTTTCAATTCGACCGTTGTTTTTAGTTTTAATGCCATTGGTCGAATCCATATCCGTTAATACAATGACATCGTCATCTTGATAAATATCTATTTCAGCATGGTATGGACTGACGTGGTCATCTTGCAGCACAATATCGTTGTCATAAGCACGGCCAATTCGGATCTTATCACCGCTTACTTTAGAGTAGCCGACTACCTTGTTGTTACGGCCAAGCTGTTCAATGATCAATTCCATGATAACTGCTCCAAGAACTTGTTATTAAAGGCATTGGCGGTATCGATTGTGATCCCCTGCAACATGTATTTAGCCACTAAAGCTTGGTTGTCTTTGCCCAGCATCACTGACTTGAATTTGACATCAAATAAGTCGCTATACTTGCGATAAGCTCGAACGCAGGTAATACCTTTAATTTTCGCTTCGGCCGTGTTTTTAATTAAGCTTTCTGAGCAGTGGTAATTGCTTACGTCTTCAGAACTTGCATTGTTATTGCCATACCTTCTGTTCAACGTATCTTCGTACAACTGAGCCAATTGCATTTGTGATAGCTTATTGCTTTGGATCCAACTAAAGCCTAATTGAGCAAAGCCAGTAGAAAAAGAGCTGGTCAAATACACGTTTTCCCCTAAAGAGCAATTGGCCGATGCTTGGGTGTGCAATACGTTATTTTTGTTTTTATTTGAGTCGCCCCAACAAGGCATGATCTTGGCAATTTCTTTAGGTACTTGAGCGCCACCTAATTCCGACAACTGCCATTCATTGTTTAATAGCTCATTGTATAACAGCTGTTGGTTATTGATCAGTTGGCTGCGAATATCAGCAATTAAATCATCACTGACTTGCTGCTCTTGATAACGATTAACTAAAGTCCATAGTTTTTCTACTGGCACTAAAAAACCTATTTGATTGCCTGCTGTGGCGACATTAATGCCAACAACCTGACCTGCTGGATTAACCGTTGGGCCGCCAGACATACCTGGGTTGATAGAACCGGTAAAATGAATGCGTTGATAAAAACTGTTTTGTTTTATGCCGTTGTAAGTACCAGGTACTACAATCATGCCTAAATCGTGAGGATTGCCCAGAGCATAAAGCTTTTCACCTTTAACAGGTGGAGTTTGTGACAGTTGGAACTGAATATCTGGGCTTTGCTGTGCTTTTAATAAAGCCAGATCATTGACCACATCAACCGCTATTACCGTAACAGGAAAACTATGCTCGTCTTGGTCAATAAACTCTAAGCGGTATTTACTGAGGTTTTGCACATAGCTTGAGACCACGTGATAGTTACTGACTATCAAGCCATTTGGGTCGATGAAAAAGCCCGTGCCAATAGAGGATTTTTGTCCTGACTCAATATTAATCGACTTAATTTGCCCTAACGCAGAACGGTATTGTTTAAAAACTTGTTCCGCTTCTTTAGCGGCAATGTTTGTGACAAACAGGAGAGAAAAGAGAAGTAATAATCGGGCAAAGATGGATATCATTTTGTTCCTTATTCATAACTATACCAATCAGCATACAGCTAGTTAGCACTCATTGAGCAAGCAAATGATCAGGCCCAGATCAGTAAGAATACAGCTCGCCTTAAAGACTAAGGCGAGCTGTCAGACCTTAAAGCTTACCAGCTAAAAACTCAGATACCGACGCTAACGCGCTTTCTACGTTTTCAGGCTGTGAGCCACCAGCTTGCGCCATATCAGGACGACCGCCGCCTTTACCACCAACTTGTGAGGCAACGTGGTTTACTAACTCACCAGCTTTAACTTTACCTGTTAAATCGTTAGTCACACCAGCAATCAGACTTACTTTATCGTCATTTACTGCTGCTAACATGATCACAACTGAACCTAGTTTGTTCTTAAGCTCGTCAACCATGCCTCTAAGTGATTTAGGATCAGCCGCTTCAAGATTAGCGATTAAACATTTAACGCCTGCAATTTCAGTTACTTGCTCAGCTAAGTTGCCGCCTTGTTGGCTTGCCATTTTTTCTTTTAACTGACGAAGCTCTTTTTCTAACTGCTTGTTACGAGTTAGAGATTGCTCAACTTTCTCTACTAACGCAGTCGCTTCACCTTTTAACAATGCTGCTGCAGTGTTAATTTTGTTTTCTGTTTGGTGTACGTAATCAAGTGCGGCCATGCCAGTTACCACTTCGATACGACGCACGCCAGCAGCGATACCCGCTTCAGAGATGATCTTACAAAGACCAATCTCACCAGTGAAATCTACATGTGTACCACCACATAACTCAATTGAGAATGGGCCCATAGTGACAACGCGAACTTCATCATCGTACTTCTCACCAAATAGTGCCATTGCACCTTTTTCTTTGGCTTCATCGATTTGCATTAGTTCCGTTTTAACCGGTGAGTTCTTTTGGATCTCACGGTTAACTAAACGTTCAGCTTGTTGTAATTGCTCAACCGTCACGCCTTCGTAGTGAGAGAAATCAAAACGCATCTTGTCCGCTTCGACTAATGAACCTTTCTGGTTCACGTGCTCACCAAGTACTTCACGTAATGCAGAGTGAATTAAGTGAGTAGCCGAGTGGTTTTTCTTAATTGCGTTACGACGGTCTTGGTCAATCTCTGCTTTAACGCGAGCGTTAACAGCGATTGAACCAACTACTTTGCCGTAATGACCGATTGCGTTACCAATCTTTTGCGTATCGTTAACTGCAAACTCACCACCTTCAAGTGCTAATACACCTTGGTCGCCAGATTGACCACCAGATTCAGCGTAGAAAGGCGTGTTGTCTAAAATAACAATACCTTCGTCGCCGTCTGAAAGTTCACTTACTGACTCACCATTTTTAAATAACTCAACTACCGTTGCTGAGTATTCAGTGTTGTCATAACCTTTGAAGTTAGAAACGTGCTCCGACTTAACTTGGTCGTTGTAATCCGCACCAAAACCAGAAGCCGCTTGTGACTTCTTACGTTGCGCAGCCATTTCTTTTTCAAAACCAGCTTCGTCAATCGTTAGCTCTTTTTCACGAGCAATGTCCGCTGTTAAATCAGCTGGGAAGCCATATGTATCATATAACTTGAATACTAACTCACCAGGGATCTCTGTGCCTTCTAACGAAGATAAAGAGTCATCTAAAAGTGCCATACCGCGCTCTAACGTCTTAGCAAATTGCTCTTCTTCGATGCGTAACATCTTTTCAACAACCGCTTGTTTCTGCGTTAGCTCTGGATATGCTTCACCCATTTCTTGGACTAGTGTTTTCACTAGTTGGTTGAAGAATAAGTCGCTGCAACCTAGCTTGTAACCGTGACGAATTGCACGACGAATGATACGACGTAGAACGTAACCACGGCCTTCGTTTGATGGCATTACACCGTCAACGATCATAAATGAACAAGAACGAATATGGTCGGCAATTACACGTAGAGATTTGTTCTCTAAGTCCGTAACTTTTAATAAGTCAGCCGTTGCTTTGATTAGGTTTTGGAAAATGTCGATTTCGTAGTTTGAGTGAACGCCCTGCATGATTGCAGCAATACGCTCAATCCCCATGCCGGTATCAACTGATGGCTTAGGTAACGGGTTCATTTCACCGTCACTGCTGCGGTTGAACTGCATGAATACGATGTTCCAGATCTCGATGAAACGGTCACCGTCTTCTTCAGGTGATCCTGGAGGACCGCCCCAGATATGTTCGCCGTGGTCATAGAAGATTTCTGTACAAGGACCACACGGACCTGTATCACCCATAGCCCAGAAGTTATCAGACTCAAACTTCTTCTCTGGTGATTTATCGCCAATGCGAACAATCTTATCAGCTGGAACACCAATTTCTTTGTGCCAAATGTCGAATGCTTCATCATCCGTTTCGTACACAGTTACCATTAACTTTTCTTTTGGTAACTTAACGACTTCTGTTAAGAACTCCCACGCATAGTGAATTGCGTCTTGTTTGAAATAGTCACCGAATGAGAAATTACCTAGCATTTCAAAGAAAGTGTGGTGACGCGCAGTATAACCAACGTTTTCTAAATCGTTGTGCTTACCACCGGCACGAACACAGCGTTGTGAACTGGTTGCTCGCGTATATGGACGAGCCTCGGCACCTAAAAATACATCTTTGAATTGCACCATACCTGCGTTGGTGAATAAAAGAGTTGGATCATTACCTGGAACTAATGAGCTAGATGCAACAATTTGGTGTTGCTTGCTAGCAAAATAATCTAAAAACGCCGTTCTTAATTTGGCCGTTGTCTCGTACATAATTGTTATACCATTTTACTTTTAGTTGAGGCTCAATCTTGTGCTTGAGCTTCCATTGCATACTTTATTTGATCAGGACTAAAGCCCCGATACTGCATATAGCGATAACGCTTTGCTTTTTCTTTAAAATCGTTGCACTCGGCACGACCATATTTCTTTTGATACGTTGCCAATGCTTGTTCAAACCAATCAAACGCCATTTGTTCAAAATAAAGCTCTGATTCGCTTGGTTTAATACCGTGTTGGTTTAACTCTTGTTTAATTCTAAATAAACCTAAACCAGCAGACATTTTTTGCCGAACAAAGGAAGCCATATACCTTTGTTCATTCAGCCAATCCTTAGCAATAAAATCTTCTAGCAAGTTTTCAATCATCACTTCATCTTCACACACGCGTTCAAGTTTAGTGCGGAAGTCGTGAACCGAAAACTCTCTTTGTCCTAGCCAGTAAAGTGCCCTGTTGCGCAGCTTGTCTGGCTCGGTTATTGGATCATAAGTCTTCTGATTTCTCATGCTCGTCTTGTTGTTCGTCATCGGAGCCAAATCGAGCTGTAGACTCAGGTACAGGCTGGTAAATAGTCATAAACATCTGATAAAAAGATAAAACACTTACCGAATACATGATCAGCCAACCAATTAATATAATAGGAAAGCTGATAACCGAAAGGATGATGATCAAAAAGCCATAAACCGTCAGTGGAATAACGTTAATCCAACAAGCCTGAAAACTCTGTTTTATAAGTTGTAAAGCCGTCGATTCTGGCGATACCCAAGCTGCCGGGATAGCAAAAGCAAACGCCATAAAGTTCACCGCTAATAGCGCAACAAAGCCCATTAAAGCGAAAAAGTCTGGTTGTATGCCTTGTTCTATATTGGCAGCAATACCTTCGGCAATTAACGTCGTTGGAATACTACAAAGTAAGCTCATTGCCGCCAAGCGAATTAATACTCGGTACTTAGATAGCTGAGATAACAGAGCAAAGATATCCGTTACTGATACACGCTCGCCTTTTTCAACGTTAGATGCCGCGCGGTAATAACCCGCAGCTAAGAATGGCGAAATAAGCACGACAAAGACACCTAAAACAGGGATCATATTTGCCAATAAAGTCGCGGCTACGACTATGCCACTCATTCCCATGAATACTGACGGCTGCAGGGTAAATAAACGCCAGCCCTGTTTGATCCAGGAGAATGCATTTAAAGTATTAGACTTAGTTACTACAAGTTGCATAAACTCGACTTATTAGATAGAGGTTGTACACCAATCAGATTAACTGCTTGGTTTGTCCGACAAAGTGAGCAATCATACCTGATCCGTAAGGGATTTCCATCAATCAAGATGACAAATTTACAGACATTTAGTACGAATAAAGAAAATTGGTTCCGTTTTACTTCTTTAAAGCAAATTCCAATCAGTTGGCGTAACCAGCTATTCCTGCAAAACCGCAATCCATTTACTAGTGAAGACTTTTTGCTTGCGTTGGAGCAATCCAATTGCTTGGGTGAAAAGTCAGGTTGGTTGCCGCAGTATTTTGTTCTTCATAATGATAATGAATTGGCCTTGTTGTTATGTTTTGAAAAAACACATTCATACGGAGAGTATGTGTTTGATTGGGCTTGGGCTGATGCCTATCACAGAAATGGTATTCATTATTACCCAAAACTGTTAGTGGGCGTACCTTATTCCCCTATTCCATGCTCCAAATGGCTTGGTCAGAGTCAGTTATCAGAGCTTGAAGCTTTTCAACAAGTTGCAGAGATCACGAGCGATGAAGATTATACCAGCCTGCATTACCTATTTCCTGAGCGCCAATCTGATAATGTATCTGACTTTTGGATATCGAGACAAGGACACCAATTCCACTGGTTTAATCAAGACGAGCAAGGACAGCCACTTACAAGTTTTGAACAATACCTAGACTTAATGACTGCACGTAAACGCAAGAACATTAAAAAAGAAAGGGCTAAAGTAGCTGAAGCTGGGATAAGTTGTTACTGGCGATCAGGCCAACAAATATCAGAACAAGAGTTAGAGCATTTTTATCACTGTTATCACTTAACCTACATGAAACGTGGTCAAAAAGGTTACTTGAACAAAGACTTCTTTGAGCTTGTTTGTCAAAGCTTAGGCGAGCAGGTACAAGTACTATTTTGTCAGAGTGAAGGCGATATCATCGCAGCAGCTATGTATTTCAAATCTGATAACACCCTGTATGGTCGATATTGGGGGGCATTAGCACAAACCGATTTAGTGCATTTTGAAGCTTGTTATTATCAAGGTATCGAGTTTGCCATCAAACATGGATTAAAAGTATTTAATCCTGGCACCCAAGGTGAACACAAAATTGCTCGCGGTTTTAAACCGACCACAACCTACTCATATCACCATTTATATTTAGCGCCTTTTCACAACGCGGTTCAACAGTTTTGCCTTGAAGAGTCAGAGCATAACCAAGCTTATATGGAGGCATGCGAGCAGCGGTTACCTTTTAAAAAGTAAATTAGCTCGCTTTAGCAAATTGATACAAAATTAAATGACGAGAGTTACCATCCACTATGACGCGTTTGTAACCTTGCAAGATTGGCGACTCAATAGCACTAACAGCCAAGGTTAATTGTCTGCGTAACATCTGCTCTGACACATCTTGGTCTTTTTCAACGTCAAACGCACAGATATCGGTATAACATTTAAGGTAAGACAGGTTTAAATATTGATTTGCTAAAAAGGCTTGCTGAAATTGCGTTTCTTGTTTTGTTGCCCATGGCTTATCGATATCTTGCTCAGAAAAAGCCATTAAGTGCTGCCATCTAGCAACGTGAGCTGGCGGTTCATACTCTTGCCCAAACTGTGAAATTTCGACTGATAAATTAATGCTCAAGCCAATGACAAAACCAATGATGGCAATGGTGAAATATTTAACGTCCATACTTCCTCTTTATTAAATCAAGATTAAAGGTAGGTGTTCATTAAACAACCAAGTTAATAGCAAATCAGCGCAATATCAAGTTCAAAATTTAGCCAGAAGTATTATTAAGCCTATTGCATATAGGCTCTGCCTATTAGATTATCATTTGTACTAAATTAATAATTTAATCAGACTATTAGGTAAGGAGATGAAGTCTATTAGGAGTGTAATAATACTGTTAACTATTTGTTATTCAGTAGACTCTATCGAAGCCTTTGTAACTTCGTTTGCTTGCAAGTAATAATCGCGGAACGAGTGGCTCAGCTAAGTAACTGAGCCACTGACACTAAATCATATTATTCGGTAATACGATAAGTTAACGTTACACCAGAGAAGGTCCACCAGCTTTTCGCTTTGGCATCCCATGTTCCAGCTTTAGGGTTATCAATCACACAAGATTCTTCATTACCCGAGTTGTGAGACCAGCATTTAATTTGGCGATACCAAGCATTTTTGTGATAGCGAACAAAAAGATCAGCATCCCCTTTACCACCAGATAAAGTCACTTCTAGTTTCTTTGCGCCTTCAGGCACGACAAACTCATAAGTTGGGCTGAACACTAACCAACCCTCGACATCATTGATCACAGTTTCCGTTACTTTTTCAAACTTAAATTCCAAGATAATTGGATCATGATCGGAAGCGCGATATGGCTCTGGTGAATATAAGTTAGCTTGTTGATAGTCACTCTTATACTCAATGTTGTAGTCAATACCGTAAGGCTCATCAGCGTTAATATGCCAGTGTGTTGCTGTTACTAAATTGGCTTTTAATGAGTCCGTTACAAAAGCGTGGTCCAAGCTACCAAGTCGACCTCTAAACATATATGAATACTGACTAGTATCGCTGATAGTATTGTTGTAGCCCAAAGTTTCGAACTGACTAATTGGATCTTCTTTCGCATACGCGTTCATATCACCCAGTACAATGATGTCTTCATCTTGCACGCCAGTTGGGTTTGTCTGTAACCACTCGTTTAGCTTATTCACAGCATTAACACGAGTAGCATTCCAACAACCTTGACCATCACCTTGGTCTTGATCTAACCCCGTAGCTCTTGAACAGCTGCCTTTTGAGCGTAAGTGAGTAACCACAAAGGTAAATTCATTGTCACTTTGTAATTCTTTAAAGCTGGCAGCAACTGGCGCTCGGTTGCCATAGTCAAATGGTACCGCATCGGTAAATGCTGGCGTACCAATAAGCTCTACTTTATCGGAATTATAGATAATGGCAGAACTGATAGCGTCAGTACCAACATTGTCAACTTGCATAGAAACCAGTTGATAATTTAAGCCAGAAGCTGCATTTACTCCATTAACTAGATCTTGTAACGCACTGTTAGCACCGAAACCATCGTTCTCAACTTCAATCAAACCTAATACATCAGCTTCGATTGCAGTGATCGCAGCAATGGTTTTATCGCGCTGACGATCGAACTCAAGTTGTGAGTCAGCACCTCTAGGAGTTGGGAAGCCCCCACCTAAACCGTCACCATTGAAATAGTTTAATACGTTAAAGCTCGCCACTTTAAGATCGCCAGTATTGGCAAGTGATGGCTGGCTTGTACGAGGGTTAGTTTGATTGATATTGACATCAACCGTTGGATGAATTCGATATTCACCAAAACTGTAAGTCAAAATACCCGTAACTTGATTAAGAGAATCACCTAGACGCAAAGTGTTATTTGCCGATAACTCTGGAGCTGGATAAGGTACTAAATCAGCATTCTGCTGGGTCGAACCATCATCAATAACAATTGATTTTAATTGGTTTGCTTGTTCAACAGCATTGGCAGCATCGCCCGGGGCAGCAACTTGCGTACCTTGGTATAAGCGCTCTGTCGCAACGGTGAACTGGCCATAACGAACTAAACCGTAGTGGTCAGTTACATAAAGTGGCTGCTCAAGCTCTACTAGCATATGTTCTAAAGCTTCAAATTGAGCTTTGTCGGTAACAGGTAAAGTGACCTTAGTTGCGGTTACTGAACCTGTACCGCAATTAATAAGATCTGCCACATCTGACAATTGAGTTGCACCATACTGTTCTTTAACCTTCGCTCTAACTTGTACTAGGTCGCCAGAGTTAACATCAAAGCTCGTGTTATAAACAAATAGTGCTTCTGATGTATTTGCATCTGCATCAGCCGTTAAAGACTGAATGTAAAAGCCTTTTAGTTCATTGTCTTGCTGTAGATCAGCAGTCACCACACCTTCAACAATCACTTCTTGGTTGATTAATGGGCTAGTATCTGTCGTCCCTTGAACTTCACCTATAGTTACTGTGCCTTGGCCACAAGTTAATACAGGAGTTTGGCCATTTCCGTCACCATCACCGTCGCCATCTCCGCCACCAGTGCCATCATCACCAAGGTGGCTACCTAGGCCAGAAAAGGTATCTTTGGCAAACACTTCAAACTCGCTCAACGATACCGCATCATTAGGGTTAACATCACCGCTTGTCACAGAAGCTAATCGACGCAAAGTTCGGTCTTTAGTGCTTTTATCTCCCTCTGTCCAAGCACTGCCAGGGTCAACGCCAATTTGGCCAATAGAGTCTATTACTGTATCGCCATTGTATAACACGATGGCATCATCTCCGTTGTACCAAGAAGATGTGTTCGTTTGTTGCGCTACTGCTAAAATTTCAGCAACCGCATTATTTTCTGAGATCACATAGGTTTGCGTCGGGCTCACTTCACCAGTTAATGAAATGGTCGTCGCGGCGCTTGTATTGCCATTGAAGAAGAACTTTAACTGATAGCTCGATAAATCAACGGTACTGTCGCCATTGTTGTAGAGTTCAATTGCTTTGTTGTTGCTAGAGCCTTCGACATATTCTGAAATAATGATGTCAGAGTGTGCCTGAAAACTCATAAGTGCGACCGCAACAGCGGTGTGAATTACTGCTTTATTTGTTTTTATTGCTTTCACTTGTGTTTTTCCCATAGGTTTAGAAAACAGGATTAAACTAGTGCAATTGAACAAATAATCAACCTATTAAGTTAAATCATAATTACTATGTAATAAAACTTTAAATTCAATAAGTTAAAAGCAAAAGGTAACTTTACTCATGGCAACAAATAAAGATAAACAAGATCCACAATAGAACTTATGAGTTTTAAGTAAAAGATTAAAGCGAAGAAGTTATAGATTGAATGAAAGTTAATTATTTAACCAGGTTAGCACATCTAATGTCCTGTTACGCCAACTTGACTCATCGTGCGTACCTCCTTTGATAACTTGGTAGTTAACATCTTCATTGCTAAAGCCCGCTTTGACTAATGCGTTATGGACATCTTGTGTTTCGTTAAGAATGTCCTTACCAAACAAGCCAAATTCATTGTCTCCCATGTCCATATAAAACTTGGTAGCAAATTGCTTGTTACTTTGTTTTATATAATCCAGCCAATGTTCAGAGACCAATCGCTTTAAAAAGGCAGAAGATAAACAGCCAGCTTTAGAAAACACTGCTTGGTGCTTCAATACGGTATAACAAGAAATTAACCCGCCCATTGAACTACCAACCATAGATGTGTGCTCTCGTTCAGGTAAAGTTCGATACTTTTTATCTATATAAGGTTTTAGCGAAAAAGCTAACCAATCAGCATACTCTTCGCCTTTGCCTGAAAATAAGCTCCAGCTGTAGCGAAACGGCATGTATTCGTCCCTACGGTTTTCATCAGCGTGGTCTATTCCGACAACAATAGAAGTAAGTTTAGAGTTATTCGCAGCTAATCGTTCCATCAACTCATCTATTTGCCATTCGCCAGCAGTTGCTGTTTTTTTATCATAAATATTTTGCCCATCAGGCATATAAATAACTGGGTAACGCTGTGTGGAGGTATGATAATTAGGTGGTAAATATATTCTCAGAGTGCGCTTACCGGAGAACGTCGGCAACTCTATTTGTTCCGTAATAACTTCGCCTACTATGGTCGAAGGTGCTTCTTTGTTACTGAGATCTGCCCAATCTTCGACCTTATCAACAATGGTTTGGTCTTGCTCTGAAACAAGGTAAGCTCGGTTATCTCTATTGCTGCCATCGGCATCTATTTCTACAGTCTGCCAACTGCCTCTTGTTACTTTAAAGTTTAGCACTGTTCCCGGTTTTACTTTTTTGAATAAGTACTGATATTGACCGCTGTCTAATCTAGTCATTTGATATCTAGGGTTTGCTGGGTTCCAGCCATTGAAGTCGCCACCTAAGCTTAAACGAGCCTGTGCGGGTGTGTTCTCGGGAACAGATACAATAAAAGTGACATTTGCCGCACTAGCACAAAGTGAGAGAAGCCCAACCAAACTCGCAATAATTTTTAACATTTTGATCTTCAAATGAATTTTATTTGAACTTCAGTACAGACGAATTAACCGAAAAATGCAAAGTTTGTTTTAATTGCTAAAGCTACTCATATTCAACCTCTCTAGTAAGTCATACACACACGATAAAAAGTAAAGCTCACTTGACATAATTTTAAAAGACAACTAACGCTAACAAAAAGTAAAGTAAGCTTTACTTTTACTAAATTGGATAAAATGAGGTATAGAGGATGCAAAATTCAGAAAAGCTGCAAGCTCGAATGCAAAGAGGTACTAAGCAACTTTTTATTTGGACCTTCGCGTGGGTCATAAGTAATGCTGTAGTTGTCATTGGCAGTGAAGACTTATGGCAATTTTCAACAGTTCCAACATTAATAGCTATAACAGTTAATTTAATGTTAGGTATAAAAATGCTATTTGTATTTAAACAGCACCTCAGTGACATGGACGAAATGCAAAGAAAGATACATTTTAATGCGATGGCTATTTCATTAGGCTACACAATGATATTAGGCAGCATACTTGGCATGCTAGAGCCAACCAAACTAATTCAACATACACCAAGCCCATCGGCTTTACTTATTGTGATGAGTATCAGTTACATCTGTGCTGTATTTATTAACCTGAAAAGATACCTATGAAGAACAAGCTAAAAGTGTTGAGAGCAGAACGAAATTGGACGCAAGCGGATTTAGCAGAAGCTTTAGATGTGTCTAGGCAAACCGTGAATGCCATTGAAAAGGGCAAGTTCGACCCAAGTTTGCCACTAGCTTTTAAGGCGGCAAGGCTTTTTCAACTACCTATTGAACAGATATTCGATGACGAACAAACGGATTAACAGACTTACCAATAAGTAAGCTTAAGGTGTTTAAGTATGTGTAATACGAAATCGAAGAAAAACAATAATATGGGACTAGCAATTGTGATGGGAGCCGGTGTTGGCATAGCACTGGGGCCACTATCTTTGATAACTCAGGGATAGGCCTGGTACTTGGTGTAGGCATTGGCATTGCTTGGGCATCTGCCAATAAAAAAGATAAAAAGTAGCCTTTAGAGCACACGGAACAATCTCGACCGATTCATCGAATTTATTTCATCCATGTTGCCCTACAGGGACGTAGGGTAAGGAAACAATGCAGGAACATATTGTTTTAGCTTGACCCACACGGATGTGGCGAATGTCGAAAGTTTGTAGGGAACAAACTCGACCGGCGTACTTTCATCCATGAAAGCAAAAGCCCGCTGATGCGGGCTTTTTTCAATTTTGTTAACAAAACTAATTATTCAGCTTCGTTACCAGCTTCAGCTGCTGCTTCTTTCTTTTCAACTGCTTCTTTCATGCTCAAACGAACACGGCCTTGGCGGTCGATTTCAAGAACTTTAACTGTTACTTCTTGACCTTCAGATAGTACGTCAGATACTTTCTCAACACGCTCTTCAGAGATTTGAGAAATGTGAACTAGACCGTCTTTACCAGGAAGTACGTTAACGAATGCACCGAAGTCTACGATACGTGCAACTTTACCGTTGTAGATAGCACCTACTTCTAGGTCAGCAGTTAATTGCTTAACGCGCTCGATAGCTGCGTTTGCGCTGTTGCCGTCAGTAGCAGCGATTTTAACTGTACCATCTTCTTCGATTTCGATAGTTGTACCAGTTTCTTCAGTAAGTGCACGGATAGTTGCACCACCTTTACCGATAACGTCAGCGATCTTCTTCTGAGGGATCTTAACAGTGTAGATACGCGGAGCGAACTCAGACATTTCTTCACGGTGACCAGAGATAGCTTCATCCATAACACCTAAGATGTGTAGACGAGCAGCTTTAGCTTGAACTAATGCTTTGTCCATGATCTCACGTGTAATACCTTCGATCTTGATGTCCATTTGAAGTGCAGTAATACCTTCTGCAGTACCTGCTACTTTAAAGTCCATGTCACCTAAGTGATCTTCGTCACCTAGGATGTCAGAAAGAACAACGAAGTTGTTGTCATCTTTAACTAGACCCATAGCGATACCAGCAACCGATGCTTTAATTGGCACACCAGCGTCCATAAGTGCTAGAGATGAACCACATACTGAAGCCATTGAAGATGAACCGTTAGATTCAGTGATCTCAGATACTAGACGAACTGTGTACGGGAATTCTTCTTGAGTTGGCATAACAGCAAGAACACCACGCTTAGCTAAACGACCGTGACCGATTTCACGACGCTTAGGAGAACCAATCATACCAGTCTCACCAACACAGTATGGAGGGAAGTTGTAGTGCAACATGAAGTTGTCACGACGCTCGCCTAATAATGAATCGATGATTTGTGCGTCACGCTCTGTACCTAAAGTAGCAGTAACGATTGCCTGAGTTTCACCACGAGTAAATAGTGAAGAACCGTGTGTACGAGGTAAGATACCAGTCTTAACATCAAGTGCACGAACCATATCTGGTTCACGACCGTCGATACGCTTTTCACCAGCTAAGATGCGAGAACGAACTACGTCTTTTTCTAAGTCGTGAACTAATTCAGCTACTTCTTTTTCGTTGAACTCACCGTCTTCACCAGCTTCTTCAGCTAGCTTAGCAATAGTTGCATCTTTAACTTCGCCAACTGCCGCGTAGCGGTCCATTTTGTCAGCGATAGAGTAAGCTGCTTTGATGCCTTCTTCAGCAAGCGCTGCAACTTTATCTTTTAATTCAGTGTTTTCTTCAGGAGCAGTCCACTCCCAAGCTGGCGTTGCTACTTCAGCTGCGAATTCATTGATAGCTGTGATAGCTTTTTGCATTTCGTCGTGGCCGTAAACAACCGCGCCTAGCATAGTTTCTTCAGAAAGAATTGCTGCTTCAGATTCAACCATCAGTACCGCTGCTTCAGTACCAGCAACAACTAGGTCTAAGTCACTTGTCGCAAGTTCAGTTTGCGATGGGTTTAATACGTATTGACCATTTACTACACCAACACGCGCACAACCGATAGGTCCATTAAATGGAATACCAGAAATAGCTAATGCTGCAGATGCACCTAACATTGCTACTAAGTCAGGTTGGATTTCTGGGTTTACAGAAA
Source organism: Psychrosphaera sp. (assembly GCA_965200905.1). Taxonomy (GTDB): domain Bacteria; phylum Pseudomonadota; class Gammaproteobacteria; order Enterobacterales; family Alteromonadaceae; genus Psychrosphaera. The sequence goes on along the minus strand of CBDAVN010000022.1, from coordinate 31,397 downwards.
CAACAGTACATACTACTTGTACTTCGTTTTTGAAGCTTTCAGGGAATAATGGACGGATTGGACGGTCGATAAGACGAGCAATTAATGTTTCTTCTTCTGAAGGACGACCTTCACGCTTGAAGAAACCACCAGGGATTTTACCTGCTGCGTATGCTTTTTCTTGGTAGTTAACCGTTAGTGGGAAGAAGTCTTGACCTTCTTTTGCTTCTTTTTTACCAACAACTGATACGAATACAGAAGTATCACCGATACTTGCCATTACAGCTGCTGTTGCTTGACGTGCGATAACGCCCGTTTCTAGAGTGACCTCGTGTTGACCATATTGGAATTTCTTAATAATTGGAGTCACGTTTTTTTCCTTTCATTTTGATCCGGCAACTATCTTAGGGAAGCCTTGTTACGGTTGTATTGCAAACCACTTCCACCGAATCGGGTTTTTTGTCATATTTTGCGCGGCACATTATACTCAGACATGGTCACAAAGCCAGCAAAGAAAGGAAAAAAACGAGGGTTATGATCTGTTTAATGCCATTTAGTCGGCTCAATCACAAAGTTGCCGTTTTTTCGAGACCTTTTGTAGGAAATTAGCTGACTAGGGAGCAAATTGAATTTAGCCTCGAAGATACTATTTAAGCCACGAATGTGTACTTTATTTTACACTTTAGCAATTAATGCGGGGGCAGAAAGCTGAACGCCAGCCCAGCCTGTTTTGATGAAGTTACGAATATTGCCATGATCACTGGCCTCTGGATGTTCCAGTACATCAACTCGATAATAATCGCCAAAACAACTTAATGTTTGTTGTTCTGACAGCTGATGTAGTTGACCAAAGGCAAAAATTTTACATGAGCCTAAGTTAGTTCCTTGCTCATTGACTAGTGAGCCATTACTAAACTCAACAGGTGTAAATTCATAATTTTTCTCTATTACCGCCATCACCTGCTGAAATTCAACGGTTTCTGGCGATACTTTTATTTGTTCTAACAACTGGCTAATACTGCTCATATTACTTCGGCTCGCTCCTATTCATTTATCACTATTGTTATATTATTTTTATGCGCTTTATCGGTCACTAAATCCGCCACCGCTATCAACTGCCCGTCTAGATAAATTAATGGCACTTCTGCCCTATTCCAAGGTGGACATTTATACTGCTTAAATAGCTCTTTCACCTTTTTTGAACCTGAGTTGGGGTTAGGTTGTAACTTATCTGATAGCACACCAAATTTAACCGCCAACCTTCCTTCAACCTGACCTATAACCTTAACTGATTGATATAATCTAGAGCCGATAAGAGCTTGTAACTCATTAGCTGCCAAGTCAGTATTTTCTGGCTGCTGCTCTGCCCTGCTTACGACAAATAAATTTTGGTCATAAACATTAAGGCTGACCTCTTTTGTTAAACGAAATTCTGGCTGACTATCATCTCGACATGAAGATAATTGGCTAAACAATTCGGCTAAGGTATTTCTGCTAGGGTAAACAGCACTTTGCTGATTAACAAACATTCTGACCAATGCTAGTTGTTTGTTACTTGGCTGTTGTAATAGCAAAGACAAATCTAACGCGGTTTGACCAGCAAAAGCAGTGACTAACATTTGTGTTAAATCTTGCTGCAAATATTCATTGAGTAAGTCTGCGTCTTGTTGCAATAACGAGGCAGTGGTTTTAACTGCTGCCGTAGCGTTAGGCCAACGCTGTTGAAATAGAGGCAACAAACTCGCTCGAACAAAATTACGGTCAAACTTTTGATCTTGATTTGACTCATCTTCAACCCACTCGAGTTGGTGCTGTGCCGCATACTCTAATATTTCAGACTTGGTGGTATTGAGTAATGGTCGCGCAATTACTAAGTTTTTGCTTTTTGCCAAGGCATTCGGCAACTCAGTTACTGGCTTCATAGACGTTAACCCTGTTAATCCAGAACTTCGCATCAATCTTAAAATAAAAGTTTCGAATTGGTCGGCTTGATGATGACCAGTAACTAGTACGCTGTGTTCAGGTAACACTTCAGCAATTGCTTGATATCTAGCATCTCGGGCTTGTTGTTCTAAAGACGTTCTAGGCTTAGTTTCAATATGCACTTGCTTAACCACGAGCTCAATTTGCAACGACTGACATAAAGAAGATACCTGTTGCTGCCAAGCGTCCGCATTTTTACTCAAGCCATGATTGACATGAATCGCTTTAACTTTAAGCTTGGTATTACGCTGTAACTGATAAGCTAAATGCAGTAAACACACCGAATCAACGCCGCCGCTTAACGCGATCCAAAGTGGTCTATCTGGTAACTGGTATTGGACAAGAAACTGTTCAAGTTGCTGCCAGCAAAGTGAGTTCATAGATATTTTATTTGATAGTTCATGCAAGTATTGTAGAGACGACAGCCTAGTGATTCAATCATAGGTATTTGCGATAGACCAAACAATCAAGCGATTGACCATTAAGTTGATAAAAATTCGGGAGCCTTTCCTCTATCGCAAAGCCCTGCTTTTCAAGTACTTTGCCAGAAGCTGGGTTATTATCCAAAACCTGTCCTTTGAGTGTTGTTAAGCCCATTTGGCTTGCTTGTTCAATCAACTCCGTCAAGCAGCGGCTAGCTAAACCGAGAGATAAGTACTTCTGACACACTCTATAGCCAACAAATGCAGTACCATCCTCTATATCTTTTAAGTTCGCTCTTGCCACTATGCCCTTGTCATTAAGTAAAACCCCTGCGTAGAAAGTATTATTAGCCATCATCGCTTCGGCTTCTTCAATGTGCTCTTTCACTCCTGACTTGGTATAAAAGCGATTAGCTCGTGGTGCGATCATGGATTCAAACCAGCTGCGGTTTCTTGATTCAAAATCCAATAGAAGTGCCTGATGTGATAAGGATAAAGTTTCAAAGTTCATAACTATCAAATTTTCTCAGCAAATAACGTTTAAATTATAGCAATAGAGGCAATTTGCTCTATCTCAGCTTAGATTTAGAAAAAATTTAAAAAATTTCTTGAGCACTGTCGATTTTGCCAAAGCCAGTTCGTTTTAACATTAACACTAAGCAGTTAGTGGCAACCTCATCTATAGTGAATAACACTTGGGTGATCATTTTTCAAAGGAGTTCAAAATGCAATTTTTATGTTTAATTTACGAAGCTGAAAGTTTAATGGCAAGCCGTACAGAGCAAGAGAATGGCCAAATATTCCAACAATATATGACTTACACCGACGATATTAAGTCTTCGGGTCACTTCGTTGGTGGCGAGGCATTACAACCAATATCAACCGCAACAACAATAAGAATAAGAGATGGTGAAAGAGTGATCACTGACGGTCCTTTTGCTGAAACAAAAGAGCAACTAGGTGGCTATTACCTATTAGAATGTGATTCTCTAGATGAAGCCATTGAACAAGCGAGTAAGATCCCAAGCGCCAAGTATGGCACTATTGAAGTTAGGCCTATTATGGTCTTTGGCTAAAATTTAAAGCTGCTAGCTTTAAGCTAGCAGCTCAAATTAGCTATTAACATGACTCATTCCGCTCATCAACAAATTCAACTTAGCTACCCGCAAGCTTTGTCCAAACTAATCAACTTGTTACAAAGCGTCGATTTAGCTGAGGAGTATTTACAGATCGCATTAGAAAAAGCACTTACTCGTTGGCCAAAACAGCCGCCAGACTCTCCTGTCGCTTGGTTAGTAACTGTAGCCAGAAATAGCTACATCGATGAATTTCGCAGACAAAAGAAGCAAACAAGTTGGCAAGAGCAAACAGAGATAGAAGAACAAAGTAACCTAGAGCAAAAAGCCCTAGAACAAAGCTACAGAGATGACTTATTAAGACTGATCTTCACATCTTGCCATCCAGCTTTAAGTTTAGAGCGGCAAATTTTACTCAGTCTTAAACATGTTCTAGGACTAAGCGTTGAAGAAATAGCACAAGCTATGGTGCTAAAAACATCCAATGTGCAGCAAAAATTACTACGAGCTAAGCACAAGATCTCGGCAACTGGTATTCAATACCATATACCTAGCCAAAAAGAGTGGCCAGATAGATTAAATGGCGTTCTCAAAACTATCTACTTGCTATTTAATCAAGGTTATTTTGCATCAGAACAACATAGCTTTATTCGCCCTAGCCTTTGCTCAGAAGCGATCAGGCTAGCCAAACTTTTACTTTCATGCACTGATGGTATGCCCGAGGTCGCAGCTTTATTAGCTTTACTCTTACATCAAGACGCTAGAAGCTCGGCTCGTGTTAATAGCAAAGGGGAGCTTGTACTTCTACCAGATCAGGATCGTACACTATGGCAACAAGACAAGATCCAAATAGCTAATCAATTAGTTATTCAATCATTAGCCAAAACAGGACGTTGCTACTATGGCTTGCAAGCCGCGATAGCAGCATTACACAATAATGCTCAAAGTTATGAGCAAACCGACTGGCAACAAATTTATCATTTGTATCAACTATTGCTTAGTTTGGACAATAACCCAGTGATTGAGCTCAATAGTGCTGTCGCCTTAGCCCAAACAGGCGCACACCAACAAGCCATTGATATTGTAAAATCACTAAAACAACCACTTAAACATTATCAACACTATTCGGTCACCCTAGCGGGTTTGTATTTTGATGCTAAGCAATTTCAACTGGCTGGAGAACATTATCAAGCCGCGATGCAAGTAAGCCTAAATTATAGCCAACAAAAATTTATTCAGCAGAGGTTAGAACTTTGTAAAACAAATGGCTGAGTCATCACTTACTATTATATTACTGATCTTTTTGGTTCATTTTCAGTTTCATTAATTCCAGCAATTTCATCTGCAGTTGATTCAGTTGCGCCTCTATTTGTTTTTGCTTTTCCTCGCTACCCGGTTGGTTTCTCAGCTTTTCCAGCTCTTGCTTTAATTCTGCAATTTTCTCTTTTAGCGCTTTTATTTTTTCGTCAATGGACTCACCTTCTTTGCCTTCGGCTTTTGCATCATTGCCCTTGCCTGCAACCAGTTTGCTATGTAAGTCTAATGTCAGACCTTGCGACTGTTGTTCACTGCTTTTGCCTTGCTTTGCATCTGCTGTTTTGACTTCAGAGGAATTCTGTTGTTGCTCCTGAGCTAGCTTTTGCTTACCTTGCTCGGAAATTTCCACGCTGCCTCGACTAGCATAATTGAGGTCTTGTTCTTTCTCCGCACTCTTATCCGTACTCGTCTGCGCGTCAACTTTGTTATGGCTGTTAAAAGGGGCACTTTGCATGTCATGAGAAATACTAGTATTCATAAATAATGGGCTCCAAATGTGCAACGAAATATGCACTAGTATTAGAAAGTATATTTATCGGCTGCGCTGTTAAAAAACTGTAGTTTTTTGTAATTGGGGGACTAAGGTTATCGATAACTGCATAAAAAACGAAAGGAGTCATGTTGCTGTCGGGTTTATGTCGTGACCAGTTAATCAGATCTGAGATAAAGTATCAGGGTAAACAACAGTAACAACTTAAAATGTTTATGAGCATTAAGAAACTTAGATTACAACGAGGCTGGTCTCAGCAACACTTAGCCCAAATTAGTGGCCTGAGTGTCCGTACTATTCAACGCATAGAAAGCGGCAACAATCCTGGCTTAGGTACGTTACAATCATTAGCTGCGGTATTTGAAACCAGTGTTGTCGCACTTCAAGCGGACAGTAATATGAAAACAGATAAAGTAATAAGCCAGCAAGAGCAAGAAGTGATTGAACAAGTTAGAGCTAAAAGAGACTTTTACTCTCATTTACTCGTCTTCTTATTCACTTGCGCTGTATTGCTCTTTGTCAATTATAACTATACCCCGAGTTATATTTGGGCATGGTGGGCTGTGCTTGGTTGGGGTACTGGTGTATTGGGCCACGCAATGACTACATTTGAAGTGTTTAATATTTTTAGCGATAAATGGGAAAAGCAGCAGAGAGACAAGCGTTTAGATAGAAAGCTATAAATAATCCATAAAGGCCGTCGCTCTATATCTTCTAGTCACGTTATGAGTGTACGGAACTTACGAACACCGAAGGCGTTTACATCCATGTAGCTTCGGTGTACCTTCATCCATGAAGGCCGTCGCTCTATATCTTCCATGATACCGCGACATACTTATGTCCATATAAGCAAAGCCATCAGTGATGATGGCTTTTTTATCTAGCGACTAAGTCGATCTAGCAAGCTTTAGCTTGATCTAGTCTCTAGTTATCTATTACAGGTAACCGTAGCTCATTAAGCGTTGGTATCTTTGTTCAAGTAACTCTTCTTTCGATAAAGTATTCAAGTCTGCTAAATCTTGTTTGATACGTTGCTTCAAGCTTGCAGCCATTACATCCATATCACGATGTGCGCCGCCTAGAGGCTCTTGGATAATGTTATCAATTAAGCCATTATCTTTGATCATCGAAGCGGTAATGCCCATAGCTTCTGCTGCAACTGGCGCTTTTTCTGCACTCTTCCAAAGAATTGATGCACAACCTTCTGGAGAAATAACAGAGTAGGTTGAGTACTGAAGCATATTAACTCGGTCACCAACACCAATAGCTAATGCACCACCAGACCCACCTTCACCAATTACTGTACAAATCGTTGGTACTTTAAGACCAGCCATCACTTTTAAGTTACGTGCAATCGCTTCACTTTGGCCACGTTCTTCCGCACCAATACCTGGGTATGCACCCGGAGTATCGATGAAGGTAATAATAGGCATGTTAAAACGCTCTGCCATTTCCATTAAACGCAACGCCTTACGATAGCCTTCCGGCTTAGGCATACCAAAGTTACGCTTAATTTTTTCAGCAGTATCACGACCTTTTTGCTGGCCGATGATCATTACTGGCTCATCATCCAAACGAGCAATGCCACCAATGATAGCTAAGTCGTTTGCATAAGTTCTGTCACCCGCTAACTCATCAAATTCAGTAAAGATACGATCGATATAATCTTGTGTATAAGGACGTAAAGGGTGACGCGCGATCTGTGCCGTCTGCCACGCATCTAAGTTATTAAAGATCTTTTCCGTTAATTCGCTGCTTTTTTTCTTTAGATTAGAGATCTCATCTTCTAATTCTAAATCTAATTCACCGCCGCGGTTAACGTTTTTTAATTCACCGATCTTAGCTTCAAGCTCTGCGATAGGTTGTTCAAATTCCAAATAGTTAAGACTCATTCCACCACCGGTCTAATAATTACATTCTTGTTTACTGACTGTATTGCGTCACTCTTAAATAAAAACAACCAATACAATCGGTTAAAATTCTAATTCAGGTTTTATTTCCAAACTCTCAGTGATATCCATAAAGAGCTGATCATCTGGACTTACACGCCAACTTGTACCTAATTCTATATCCGCCGTTGCAATACCATTATCGTATGCAATACGGATGGGCGTCATACCATCTTTAAAAGGCATTAATACTCTTTTAAGCGATTGTCGTAACTTAGTTCCTTTTTCCACACTGTTCACTTTTAGATTAATACATTTAGCGAATTTTTCACGTGCTTGAGTTAACGACATCACATCACGGCCTGTCATTGTATTGCCATCACTGAAACTATCAAAGCTGACCTGTCCAGAAACGGTAATAATTTTGTCTTTTTGCAGCCATTCCTGAAACATATCAAACTGATCAGGGAAGAAGCGCACATCTAGTCGGCCACTCTTATCATCTATCGTGACCAAAGCCCACTTTCGTCCTTTTTTATTGATTAACACGCGCACATCTATGATCAGACCACATACACTAATGCTTTCGTCACGCCTTGTTGGCGCTACCTCAGACAGCTTTATTTTAGCGTAATGTTTTACTTCCTGACGGTATTCGTTAATTGGATGACCTGTTAAAAATAAACCTAACGTTTCTTTTTCACCTTCAAGCCAAGTTTTATCAGGCCAAGGTTGCACGTGTTTAAATTGCTGCTGAACTTCTTCATGCACAGTATCAAGCAAGCCAAATAAATCCGATTGACCAAGATCTGCATTTTTCGCTTGCTGTGTCGCCGCTTTCATTGCATCTTCAAGGCTGGCCATCAGAGTTGCGCGATTAGCTTGCTGACTTGCTTGGTCGCATGCACCAGGGCCTAATTGGTCTAACGCACCAGCTAGAACTAGCTTTTCCATCACGCGTTTGTTAATTCGTTTCACATCTACACGCGCGCAAAAATCAAATAAATCTTTGAATACTCCGCCTTCTTCGCGGGCTTCTAAAATTGCTTCTACTGGACCTTCACCCACGCCTTTAACAGCACCGATACCGTAAATGATATGACCTTGTTCATTGACCGTGAACTTATATTGGCCGGAGTTTACATTTGGCGGCTCAATAACCAGCTTCATACGCTCACACTCGTCCACTAAGGTAACGATTTTGTCTGTGTTATCCATATCTGCAGACATTACCGCAGCCATGAATTCTGACGGATGGTGGCACTTCATCCAAAGAGTTTGGTATGAAACTAACGCGTAAGCTGCTGAGTGAGATTTGTTGAAACCGTAACCTGCGAACTTCTCTACTAGATCGAAGATTTTAGTTGCCAGTTCAGGGTCGATGTTATTCTTTTCAGCACCTTCGGCAAACATGCCACGCTGCTTCGCCATTTCTTCTGGCTTTTTCTTACCCATAGCACGACGAAGTAAGTCAGCACCACCTAGTGAGTAGCCCGCCATCGCCTGTGCGATCTGCATTACCTGTTCCTGATAAACGATAATGCCGTAAGTTGGTTCTAGAATTTCTTTTAAACAATCGTGCTGGTATTCGTGATCAGGGTAAGCAACCTCTTCTTCACCTTTTTTACGCAAGATAAAGTTATCTACCATGCCCGAATCCAGCGGTCCCGGTCTAAATAGGGCTACAAGAGCGATGATTTCTTCGAAGTTATCTGGCAATAGACGCTTGATCAGGTTTTTCATACCTGATGATTCCAGCTGGAATACCGCAGTCGTTTCTGCGTTTTTCAGCATTCGATAACAAGCTGGGTCATCAACTGGAATCGAAGCAATATCAATTGGCTCTAAACCTTTGCGCTTTTGCTTCACATCGGCCATTTCAATAGCCCATTGCAAAATCGTTAACGTTCTTAAACCTAAGAAGTCGAACTTAACCAGCCCCGCTGTTTCAACGTCGTTTTTATCGAATTGAGTTACTGGGTTGTTACCTTCATCATCACAATACAGCGGAGCGAAGTCGGTAATTTTGGTTGGCGCGATTACAACACCACCGGCGTGTTTACCAGCATTAGAAGTTACCCCTTCTAACGCTCTTGCCATATCAATGAGCTCTTTAACCTCACCGTCGCCTTCGTATATCTCACCAAGTTGTGGCTCTTCATCAAAGGCTTTCGATAAACTCATGCCCGGTGTTGCTGGAATTAGCTTAGAAATTCTGTCCACGAAACCATAAGGATGACCAAGTACACGGCCTACACCAAGTATTGCGGCTTTTGCCGCTAAAGTACCGAAGGTGATGATCTGAGATACCGCGTCACGGCCATAAAGCTCTGCAACGTGGTCAATTACTTCTTCACGTCTATCCATACAGAAGTCGATATCGAAATCTGGCATAGATACACGTTCTGGGTTCAAGAATCGCTCGAATAGAAGTGCGAATTCTAATGGGTCAAGGTCGGTAATTTTAAGGGCATAAGCTACCAATGAACCAGCACCAGAACCACGTCCTGGCCCTACAGGGATGTAATTATCTTTACTCCACTGGATGAATTCAGCAACGATAAGGAAGTAACCTGGGAATCCCATGTCGTTGATTACTTTAAGTTCTATCGCTAAACGATCATCGTATTCAACCCGTTTTACCTTACGGTCTTCTGGGTCAGGGAATAGAAACTCAAGTCTTTCTTCTAAGCCTTCTTCCGATACCTTAACTAGGTAATCGGCTTCTGTCATACCATCAGTTGGACATTGAGGTAAGAAGTAAGTCCCTAATTGAACCGTTACGTTACAACGTTTGGCAATTTCAACTGTGTTTTGCAGTGCCTGTGGAATGTCAGCGAATAGCTCACACATTTGCTCTTCGGTTTTCAGGTACTGTTCTGAGGTGTAATTCTTCGGTCTGTTTTTATCTTCTAGCGTGCACTTTTGGTGAATACAGGTTCTGATCTCATGAGCTTCAAAGTCATCTGGCGACATGAACACCACATGGTTGGTCGCGACGATTGGCAGTTGAGACTGCTCGGCAAAATCAAGAATTTGCTCATTGTAAATGGCTTCAGCATCACGCCCGACACGGTTTATTTCTAAATAAAAATGATCAATGAAGTGCTCTAAGTACGGTGTCAGTATCTCTTCTAATAGCTTTGGGTTATTCTTCTGCAGACCAAAAGCAATGTCACCTTCGTCTGCACCAGATAGAATAATCAAACCTTCTTTGTGTTCGACTAACCATTCTTTATCAATTGCAACTTTGCCTTTGAACGAACCTCGTAAGTAAGCTTTTGAGATAAGGTCCGTAATATTTTTATAACCATCGTTATTCTTGGCAATCAACGTAAGACGAAACAACGGTTCGTCATCTTCCCTATTAACCCAAACATCAACACCGATTAATGGTTTTATGCCCGCGCCATGACAACCTTCATAGTGTTTTACTAGGCCGCACAGATTCATCTGATCGGTCAAGGCAATGGCCGGCATTTCCATTTCTGTGGTTTTAGCCAAGATCTTTTTAACCTTGGCTAAGCCGTCCATCATGGAAAAATCAGAGTGAACGCGTAAATGAATAAATTTAGGATCTGACATATATTATTTTTCTTTAATCACTACTTAAGAGCTAAGAGCCAAAAGATTAAACCACAGAGGCCACAGAGTTTAATAAAGTTCGTAATAAAACCTCTATCGCCTTGTGTCTTCAATACTCTTAATCTAACCCACTTAATACTTTCACAACAGAATACCCCTTCCTAAATTCTTGGTATCCTCTGTGCTCTCTGTGGTTTAGTCTATGAGTCTTTTATCTTTAATGGTTTAGTCTATTAATCTAAGCCGAGGGCTTTTTTCACTGGCTTAAAGCTTTGCCTATGTTGCGGCGTTGGGCCAAATTTAGCAAGCATTTCAAAATGCAATTTGGTTGGGTAACCCTTGTGTTTAGCAAAACCAAAATCAGGGTACAGCTTATCTAGCTCTTTCATTTCATTGTCTCTAGCTACTTTAGCTAGAATCGACGCGGCACTGATCTCGGCAACACGTAAATCACCTTTCACTACCGACTGCGAATCCATAGGTAAACTTGGACAACGGTTACCGTCAATCAACACAAAATCAGGCTGAACAGAAAGGTGAGCTACCGCACGTTGCATTGCTAACATGGTTGCATGAAGAATATTCAACTCATCAATTTCATCGGCATCGGCACGAGCTATCGACCAAGATAATGCTTTTTCTTTAATTTCTTCCGCTAACGCTTCACGCTTTTTTTCCGTTAGCTTTTTCGAATCAGTTAACCCTTCGATAGGCTTGTTTGGGTCAAGAATACAGGCAGCGGTAACCACTGCACCAACTAACGGGCCTCGGCCAACTTCATCTACACCGGCAATTAACTTGGCATCGGGATAAATAAACTCAGGGAATTCAATTTTCTTTTTCGTCGCCATTAGTTTTGTCTCTCAATCAGTTGCCACACATGTTCAGCCGCTTTTTTGCTAGCGTCGAGCTTTATGCTCTGATGAATATCGGCATAACTCTGTTTTAACTCTGCTTGTGACTCAGTTAGCAAAGGTAACAACTCGCGTTTTAAGTTTTCTACAGTCATCTGGTGCTGAATAAACTCTGGCACCATAGCTTTTTGCGCTAGTAAATTTGGCAAGGTGAAAAATTCAGTTTTCACTAATCGGCTAAACACTTGGTAGCTAAACCAACTAACTTGGTATGCCGCCACCATAGGTGTTTTCATTAGCATAGTTTCTAATGCTGCCGTGCCTGAAGCTAACAATACAGCATCACTAACAGCCATGATGTCACGAGCATTGCCAATGCTTACTGCAACAGATAAGTCGGAAAATTCCGCATCTATGATAGCCTTGATTTGCTCGCCTTTTGCTTCGTTTACCGCTGGAAGCATAATTTGTAGCTCAGGCAGTTGTTGCTTTAATTCAGCAGCGGTTTGTAAAAAAGGTCTAAGTAAAAACTTAATTTCAGAACCACGACTGCCCGGTAATAAACCAAGTACCTTAGCCTCCTGCTCAATACCTAATTCTGCTCTAAGCGCAGCTTGTTGGTCAGCAACTGGAATTTGGTCAGCCATAGTGTGACCGACAAACTCACAAGGCATCTCATGTTTGTCATAAAACGCTTTTTCAAATGGCAGTAATGCCAACACTAAATCACAAGCTTTTTTAATCTTATGGATACGAGATTGACGCCATGCCCATACTGATGGACTGACATAGTGAACGGTTTTAATTCCCGCTTCTTTGAGCATCAATTCTAGACCTAAATTAAATTCAGGTGCATCGATGCCGATGAGCACATCTGGTTGCCAAGCAATGAGGTCTTGAGCAAGTTGTTTACGTTTTTTTAACAAACGAGGTAAGCGTTTTAAGATCTCAACAATCCCCATGACGGATAACTCTTCCATATCGAAAAAGCTGTCACAGCCTTGTTCCATCATTAGAGGGCCTGCAATACCTTTAAACTCTAGGGTAATATTTTGCTGCCAAGCAAGATCAGAAAGCGCCGACATTAAGTCAGCGCCTAAAATATCACCGGAATGTTCACCGGCTACCATAGCTATTTTTAATTTAGACATAGTGTATTCAATAATAACTTAGCGAATGATGCCTCGGTTGGTACTTTCGATGAAGGTCTTCATCAAAGCAATGTGGTCTTTGTCTGCTTCTAACTTATTAACCGCTTCATCTAAAGTATTACCTTTGCGGTACAGTTCTTTGTAAGCGCGTTTAATATCTAAAATTTGCTCTGAGCTAAAGCCACGTCTTTTCAAGCCTTCAGAGTTTATACCTTTTGGCTCTGCAGTCGCTCCTGATGCCATAACATATGGAGGAACGTCTTTCAGTACGATAGTGTCTAAGCCGATGAAGCTGTGTGCGCCTAACTTACAGAATTGATGAACACCAACCATGCCCGCAAGAATAACCCAATCTTCAACATGAACATGACCAGCTAGACTTGCATTATTAGCAAAGATTGTATTGTTACCAACAACACAGTCATGGGCAATATGTACGTAGGCCATTAATAAGTTGTTATTACCAATCTTAGTAACGCCATTGTCTTGCACTGTGCCTCTGTGAATGGTCACATTTTCACGAACAACGTTATTGTCGCCCATTTCTAACCACGTTGCTTCACCAGCGTATTTTTTATCTGGCGTATCTTCGCCAATTGTTGAGAATTGATAAAACTGGTTGCCTTTGCCTATTTTGCTAGGGCCTTTGATTACAACGTGAGAATGAATTACGCAATCATCACCAATTTCAACATCAGGGCCAATATAAGTCCAAGGGCCTATGGTGACGTTTTTACCTAGCTTTGCGCCAGGAGATACAATCGCAGTTTCGTGGATCAAGGGGAGTAGCTCCGAATTTTAGTTAACTATGGATATTCTAACTAACAATAGAAAAAAAGGTAAGCTGTAAAGCTGAAAGCAAAGGATTATCTACTCTCAACTTTACAGTAAATAGGCTGGTACTTGTCAATTCAGACAGAAATAACAAGCATGCCTAGTGTATTTTTATAATACGCGACGCGCACACATAATTTCGGCACTTGCAGCTAGTTGACCATCAACCATTGCTTTGCCTTTGAACTTCCAAATACCGCGCTTTTCAGTAACAAATTCAACATGGAAGTCGATTGTGTCACCAGGGGTTACTGGACGCTTAAATCTTGCGTTATCAATCGCTGCGAATAAGTAAAGTTCATTCGGGTCTACTTCACCTTTTTCCGCTTCGATTGTTTTAAAACCAAGTAGGCCAGTTGCCTGTGCCATTGCTTCTAAAATAAGTACGCCAGGGAATACCGGCTTACCAGGGAAGTGACCAGTAAAAATTGGCTCATTAATCGTTACGTTTTTAATCGCATGTAACGTTTTTCCTACTTCAAAATCAATCACTCGATCTACCAACAACATAGGGTATCTATGTGGTAAGTAAGACATAATTTCTTGGATTTCAATTGAACTCATTTGCTCTGACAAAGCAGTCTCCTTAAATCGAGTTAATCCGAATCAAGCGTCTTTTCGATGCGCTTAACTCGTGAAAATAATTCAGTTAATTTGCGATAACGTGCAGTATTGTTACGCCATTCTTTGTTCGTAGATATCGGCATACCTGAAGAGTAAACACCAGGTTCTGTAATATCGGCGATAACAAACGCTCTACCTGTTAGGAAGGCGCCATCTGCAATATTTAAATGGCCAGCGATTGAACAGTTACCACCAATAGTTACATTACGACCTATCTTAGTGCTACCTGCAATACCTGTGCTGCCTGCGATAACTGTATGATCGCCAACTTGCACGTTGTGGGCTATTTGGATTTGGTTATCAATAATGACACCTTTACCAATTACCGTATCATCGATTGCGCCTCTATCTATCGTAGTTGACGCGCCAATCTCAGTGCCATCACCAATAACAACACCACCTAATTGTGGGATCTTATGCCAATGCTGATTACCCTCTACCTTTTGCGGAGCGTAACCAAAGCCGTCTGCACCGATGACTGTTTGAGAGTGAACTGCACAGTCATTGCCTATGGTCACACCGTGGTAGATAGTCACATTTGGCCACAACCTACAGTTATTGCCGATTATTGTACCTTGCCCAACATAACAACCTGCTCCGATCTGTGTGTGCTCACCAATCTTTGCGCCAGCTTCAATAACTGCATTAGCGGCTACAGAGGTTGATTCAGGAATTGTGACACCGTCAGCAATTACTGCTGATGGGTGAACATTAAGAGGTTGTTGTGGTGTGGTATCAAGCGTTTGCGCAACAATCGCAAACCCCATATATGGGTTATTCATCACTAGTGCATTGCCTGACCATGCATCAAGTGCATTTGAACCAAGGATAACAGCACTCGCTGCACAAGTTTCTAAGTGCTTTTTGTATTTAGGGTTGGCTAAGAAAGTGATCTGACCCGCGCTAGCATTTTCCAGTGTTGCGATTTTTTCAACAACTGTTGAACCGTCGCCCTGTACTTCTGCAACTTCACCGGTTTTTTCTAAAATAATAGCGGCCAACTCAGCTAATGTTTGTGACATAAGTTTTCCTTTATCTTGCATTAAGCTGCCCTATAAATTGAGGCTCAAAGCAATAAAATCAAGTGTTAATGGAGAATGACTAAAAATTGCCTAAAATAATCTCATCAGGTGTACACTCATCCATGAATGCCGTCGTTCTTTGTCGTCCATGACAACACGCACCACATGGATGTGGTAAGTGCCGATTTGTTGTCTGGAACAACTTCGGCCTGCAGTTATGTCCCTATAAGCACACGAATATAATGCCATCCATGGCTATTAAACCACATGGAGGTGGCGAATGCCGAAAGGTTGTCTGGAACAACCTCGGCCGAAGTACATTCGTCCATGAATGCCGTCGTTCCTTGTCGTCCATGACAACACGCACCACATGGATGTGGTAAGTGCCGATTTGTTGTCTGGAACAACTTCGGCCTGCAGTTATGTCCCTATAAGCACACGAATATAATGCCATCCATGGCTATTCGACGTACATTCGTCCATGAATGCAAAAGCCCACTTGAATAAGTGGGCTTTTTTCAATGATTCAAATGAAGTAGAAATTAGTTTAACTTACTAACCTTCTCTACTACTTTTTCAGAAATATCTTTTCCTGGCTTAACGAATGTCACAGCTTTTGAATCTAAAACAACATCCACTTTTTCTTCTGTTGCAACAGCAGTAATAGCTTGTTGGATGATAGCAAAGATCTTATTACGCTCTTCATTTTGGCGACGACGCATTTGTTGCTCTAGAGGCTGCGCTTTGGCTTGAAAAGTTTTTTGCAACTCCTGAACTTGTGTTTGCAGTTGTGTTTTTTGCTCTTCGCTCATCGTCATAGATTCACGTTGAAACTTTTCAATATTGAATTTGATATCGCTTTCAAGCTTTTTAATCTCTTCAGTTTGACTTGCAAACTCAGCTTGTAAAGTTTGTTGCATAGCTGCAGTTTGAGGGATTTTGCTTGCAATCAGTTGAACATTTACTATCGCAATTGTCTCAGCAATCGCACTAGCTGATACTAAGATCCCTGCAACTAATCCAAAGATTACTTTTTTTATCGTCATTATTATCTCCAAAAATGTAAATACGATTAAAAGGTTGTACCTATATTAAAACTAAAGAATTCGTGAGAGTCACCGTCATACTCTTTTAATGGTCTTGACCAAGAGAACACCATAGGTCCCATTGGCGAGATCCACTGTACAGATATACCTGCTGAAGAGCGATATCGGCCAGGGTCTGAGAAGTCAGCCAATTCACCTGAGGTAACTGTCAAATCTTTATATTCATCATAATCAAACTCAGTATCCCATACATTACCTACATCAACAAACACTGATGTACGCACTGAGTTAGAATATTCTTCTGATAAGAAAGGCGTTGGGGTAATAAGCTCTAAACCACCAAAGAAAGACGCATTACCACCACGGGCACGGCGAGTCACTTGCAGTGTATCGAACTCAGGACCCAATACCACTTCACTGGTTCCACCAAGCGACGTTGGGCCACCTTCAACTCTAGTCTTGACGCGATTTACGCCTTTAGGACCTACAGTATTAGTGTCAAAACCTCTCAAGTCAGTTGAACGCTGTTGTTGGTTTTCCCAGAACGGTAGACTTTGCTCATTGCCATCAACCTTGCCGTAGCCATTACCATAGTTAGCTTCAAAGCGAGTTAAGAAGGTCCATCTTTGGTCACTACTAATTGGGAAGTACATTTTAGATTTATAGTTAACCTTAAAGTACTGCACTTCCGAGCCCGGCACTGTTGCACGAAGACCAATATAGTGGCTCATCCCTGCTGTAGGGAACATACCGCGGTTAAGCGATGAGTGAGAAAAACCAATCGAACCTTGAACGTTAGCAAAGTTAAACTCTTCATCTGGGTTATCAGGGTTTAAGAAAGGTTGAATAAAGGCTTTCGTTTGTTCAAAGCTATCTAAATCTGATAATTCTAAATCATTGTATGATACGCCAACGCTGATACGGTTATTTTGTGAAATAGGCCAACTTAGGGTAGGACCAACCGAGATGCGTTTTTGCGAGTAAGTACTTGATGTTACCTTAGAGGCATCATAAGAACTGTAAGAAATTTGTCCACCTAAACTAATGCCGTCGTCGGTAAAGTAGTTGTCAGTGTAATTTAACGCAATGGTTTGTTGCGCTTTCCAAGTATTCAAAGAAATACCAATCGTATTACCTTGACCTAGGAAGTTATTCTGTTGAATTGATGCGTTAAAGGCTAAACCTGTGTAATCACCGTAAGACACACCTGCTTGGAATGAACCAGAAGCTTGCTCTTTTAGGTTGAACACAACATCAACTGCATCTTCAGAACCCGGTAAAGGCTCAACTTTGAAGTCAACCGTTTCAACATATTGCAAACGCTGGATCAGGCTCTTCGATAGCTCCAGTAAATCATTTGATAAGGTCGCCCCTTCAAACTGGCGCAACTCTCGCCTTAAGACTTCATCTGAAGTAGTGAAGTTACCTTCGAATCGAATGCGATTTACGTATACACGCATACCTGGTTCAACTGATAAAGTTAGTGCAACTTCTTTGGTTTCTTCATTGATATCAGGAATGGTGGTTACTTTTGCATTGGCGTAACCAAAACGAGCCAAGTACTTAGTGATCATTTCCTCGGTATAAGTCACAACATCACCGTTGTATAGCTTATCCACTTCAATTGGAATGATCTGCATTAAGAAGTCTTCTTGACCTAATGCATCACCGATTAGTTCAAAACCCGTTACCGTGTAAGGCTCATCTTCGGTAACGTTTAACGTTACGTACACCGCTTCTTTGTTTGGGTCGACCGAAACTTGGGTTGAATCAACATTAAACTTTAAGTAACCGTTGGCTAAGTAGTGTTCACGGATAGTTTCAATGTCACCTTGCAGAGCTTGTTTTTGATAACGGTCATTTGACATGAATTGCCACCAGTCCAAATCAAATTTAGACTCGATTTTGGCCAGTAACTCTTCATCATTGAAGACCTTGTTACCCACTAAGTTAATTTGTTTAACTTTTGCCGCATCGCCTTCATTAAATTCAAATTTCAAACGGACACGGTTTCTTGGTAGGTAGGTTACTTTAGCTTGAACTTCCGCATTGTATTTACCAACGCTGTGATAAAAGTCTAATAGACCGGTTTCAATGTTGGTCAAAATGGTTTTATCTAATGATTCACCAACACGGATGTCACTTTCATCCAAGCTTTGCTGAAGCTGTTCATCTTTAAGATCGCTATTGCCATCAAACTCGATTTCGCTGATGGTTGGTCGCTCAGTCACATTGAAGACGACGATATTGCCATCTCGCAATACTTTGATATCAGCGAAGTGACCAGATTTGTATAAATTTTTGATTGATTGCGCGACGATAAACTCTGATACGGTATCGCCAACAGAAAATGGTACGTTTGTT
This sequence comes from Psychrosphaera sp., assembly GCA_965200905.1. Classification (GTDB taxonomy): domain Bacteria; phylum Pseudomonadota; class Gammaproteobacteria; order Enterobacterales; family Alteromonadaceae; genus Psychrosphaera. The sequence goes on along the minus strand of CBDAVN010000022.1, from coordinate 12,761 downwards.
AAAGCGGCACCAAGCGCAACCCTCTGTAAACCATTTACTTGAATATCTTCTACTTTGAAGTTGTTATCGTTTGCTGTAGCAACACTACTCAAAGATAAAAGGGCGACGCCAACTGCTGTATGTTTCATTTTATTATAAATTCCAATACCACTGACTAAAACGGGTTTGTCTTTTCCATTTAGAATACTAACCACGCTCTACTTCTACTCACTTTGCTTTTTACAAACGAGCAAAGTCATTGATAATAGCTATTCCCATTATCATCATTAATACAAAAGCTCCAATACGGAACCCCATTTCTTGCACCCTTTCAGAGACAGGCTTGCCTCGAATAAGTTCAATAAAAAAATACATTAGGTGGCCGCCATCTAACACTGGCAGAGGAAGTAAATTAACCACTCCCAAATTCACACTAATTAATGCAAGAAAACTTAAAAAATAAACTATACCGCTTTGCGCGCTTACTCCTGCGCCCTGCGCAATAGAAATTGGCCCACTTAAATTATTAAGACCAATATCACCAGTAAGCAATTTGCCAATCATCTGAAAACTCAGACTGGTTATTGACCAAGTGCGTTCTAACGATTTTTGTAAGGCGGGCAAAATACCATATTGCTGTTCAAATACATAGCCCTTTGGCCAATTCTCAACTACAGGTGCAACACCTAGATAACCTTGGCTGAAGCCATCTTCCGTTTCACGTGTATCAGGGGTCACATTTAATCGAACTAGTTGTTGCTGGCGAAGTACTTCAACTGCTAGTGTTTGCCCTGGTGAATTACTAATAAATTCGACCGCCTGCTGCCAACTTTTAAGCTCAACATCATTGATAGTGACAAATGTATCTTCGGCTAATAAACCAGCGCGTTCAGCCGCAGAACCTTGAACGACTTGCTGCAAAGCAAGTGTCGCTTTTGGCCTAAATGGCGTAATGCCTAAACCAGATAAAACTCGGCCTTCATCGACTTTCCAGTCAGAGGTATTAAGGATTACTTTTTGCTCTTGGCTTTCGCGCTTTACCGTTACTTCGATTTGGTCCTCACCAACATGCTGTAATAAAGCAAAAGCTGTCGTTTCCCAATCAATTACTTTATTGTCTGAGACTCTGATGATCTCATCGGTTGTTAACAAGCCAGCCTCAGCTGCTATTGAGTTATCTGCAACCTCACCTATCACAGGCTTAACAGCAGGCACGCCAATTAGAAACATAAGTAATAAAGCAAATGCGGCAAAGATAAAGTTTGCTAATGGGCCCGCTGCTACCACAGCAATACGCTGTGTCACTTTTTTATTATTAAAAGTGACATCCAACTCTTCGTCTCGAACATCGTCGACACGGGTATCTAACATGCGCACATAACCACCTAAAGGGATCATACCTATTGAGTACTCAGTGCCTTGTTTATCAAACCAACGGTAAATAGGCTTGCCAAAGCCAACGGCAAACTTAAGTACTTTAATACCGTTTTTTCTAGCAACCCAATAATGGCCAAATTCATGGATAAACACCAGAATGCCAAGGGCAACCACAAAGCTTAGAAGGCTCCAAATAAAACCTGTCATGACTTCTCCTTGATCAGCATATTAGCTAGCTCTCTCGCTTGATTATCTAACTCGATAATACGGTCTAAACAGTTGCATTGAGTTGTTGCATATTGCTCTAAGACTTTTTCGTTGACCTTAGCGATATCGGTAAAGCGAATTTGCTCTTGTAAAAACGCACTAACGGCAACTTCATTTGCCGCATTCAATGCGGTTGTTGCGCCTTGGCCTGATTTAGAAGCTTGCAATGCCAACTGCAAATTAGGGAAACGTTCAAAATCAGGAGCGACAAAAGTGAAACTAGCTAGTTTGGTGAAATCTAACGGCTCTACACCTGACTCTATCCGATTAGGATAAGACAGTGTATGAGCAATCGGCGTTCTCATATCTGGTTGTCCCATTTGTGCTAGCACAGAGCCATCAGCATAGCTCACCATTGAGTGAATAATACTCTGTGGATGGACAATTACTTCTATTTGCTCAAATGCCGCATTAAATAACAATCTAGCTTCAATGAACTCTAATCCTTTGTTCATCATGGTTGCTGAATCTACTGAGATTTTAGCGCCCATAGACCAGTTTGGGTGAGCTACGGCCATTGCTGGCGTTATGCTAGAGAACTCGCTTAAGTCTTTAGTTAAAAATGGACCTCCTGAGCCCGTTAACAAAATTTTATTCACCCCTGCATCAGCTAAAGCCATACCTTGATGAACCGTCTCAGGTAGAGATTGGAAAATAGCGTTGTGTTCACTATCTACCGGCAGCAACATGGCGTTATTTTGCTTTACAGCTTGCAATAAAATATCGCCACTCATTACCAAGGACTCTTTGTTAGCAAGTAAAATTCTTTTCCCAGATTGAGCTGCCGCTAAGGTTGGTTTTAACCCTGCTGCGCCAACAATTGCAGCCATTACAGTTGTCACTTGCGATGTACTTGATACATCAATTAAGCCTTGATCTCCACTTAGGACCTGTGTGCTTAATCCTGCTTCTGATAACTTTTTCTGCAACCTTTCAGCAGCTTGCTCGTCAACCAGCACAGCAACTTTAGGTTGATGTTTGAGACAAATATCAAACAGAGCCGAGTCATTCGTATTCGCGGTAACCGCATATAAACTAAATAACTCAGAATGCCTGTCTAATACATCTAAGGTTGATAAGCCTATTGAGCCTGTAGCGCCTAAAATTGTTACTGTTTGCATTAATAGCGACTACTGATAAAAATGAGTAAAAAAGATCAAAAATACTGGCATAGCGGCAGTTAACGAGTCAATACGGTCTAACAAACCACCATGACCTGGAAAAATAGTGCCGCTGTCTTTCATACCAGCATCACGCTTGAGCATACTTTCACTTAAGTCACCAAACGCAGAAATAATACCGATTACTACACATGCTAAGGTTGGAATTATCCAATCTGCTGCAGAAAGGCCATTTTGCCATTGCACAACAATCGCCAAAAGAGCAACTGCTAACATACCGCCTAAGAAACCTTCAATAGTTTTACCAGGGCTAACGTTTGGCATTAATTTATGACTACCGAAACGTTTACCTGCAAAGTATGCACCTATATCAGCCGCCCAAACTAGACCGAATACAAACAAGGCTAACCATGCACCTGAGTTAGAGTCAGTAAAATAATGCCACTCTCTAAGTGTGATCAAAGCTATCCAAGCAGGGACTAAGGTTAAGTAACCAAAAATAGCTTTTACTACAGGCTGGTGCTGCCAAAGGCGATCGCCTCTCGGGTAGATAAGTACAAGCACTGAACTGATGGTCCACCAGACACAGGCTAATAACATTAGCAGATAGTTTTCTTGGGTAAGTTGACCCGTTAAGGTCCATAGATTTTGTTGTAAGTAACCTTGGTATACCACCATACTAGCGGCCAAAGCTCCAAAGGCATACAGCATGCGATAGCCTTTTTGCTTGATTTCCGCTAATTTACTCCACTCGTAAGCTCCGTAACCAAATACTAATAACGAAGCACCTTTAAACCACTCTAGAGGTACGTAGAACAAGGCCGATAGGAGAATAGCTCCTAGAATAACGCCCGTTATGATCCGTTGTTTTAACAAGATAACACCTTTCTAATTCTAATTATTCTTTACTTGTTCGCCGGTTAAACCGAATCGTCTTTGCGTACCTGAATAACAGGCAATGGCATTGGCAAATTCACTTTCGTCAAATTCAGGCCAGTACACTTTTGAAAAGTGCAGCTCTGAATAAGCAAGTTGCCAAAGCATAAAGTTACTGACTCTTACTTCACCACCAGTTCGGATAAGTAAATCCAGTGGTTCTTGGCCTGCAAAGCAAGTAAAAGAATCGATTAACTCTTCACTAATATCTTCCGGGTTGATTTCTTGTTTGATCACCTGCTCGGCGACTCGTTGACATGCCTGCGTTATATCCCATCGACCACCATAATTAGCGGCAATGTTTAACGTCATCCCTGTGCAGTCTTTTGTTTTTTGTTCTGCTTGTGCGACTTTTTCTTGAATGGAAGGACTAAAACGCGTTATGTCCCCCACGACTTTCAGCCGAACATCATTTTTGTACAAACTCTTAACTTCTTTGGTCAGCACTGTCATAAATAGTGACATAAGGCCAGAAACTTCTTCTTCTGGGCGCAACCAATTTTCGCTAGAAAATGCAAACAACGTCAGCGATTTAATATTCGTTTTACGACAAAAAGTGACGGCATTTCGAACGGCATCAACACCTTTTTTATGACCATAAAGTCTAGGCATCCCTCTGCTTTGTGCCCATCTACCATTGCCGTCCATAATAATACCTACGTGCTTTGGTATTTTGTCACCACACTCGTTAATGACCTGTTCGGTAATTTCCACTGCTGTCATATCCTGTAAATAACAAAACGCCGGACAAATTAGAATATGTTTCTCTTTCAATTATTGAAAGTTAAACAGTTCCATTTGCCACGGCGTTCTTTTAACAGAGTCTAATAACTTAGATCTCCATTAGTTCCTTTTCTTTTGTCGCTAACATGCCATCGATAACTTTCATTTTAGCGTCTGTTGTTTTTTGGATCTCGTCTTCTGCTTGACGAGCTTCGTCCTCAGAAATGTCTTTGTCTTTTAATAACGCTTTAATATCGCTGTTTGCGTCACGGCGAACATTACGAACTGCAATACGACCATTTTCGATTTCACCTTTAACAACTTTAACTAGGTCACGACGACGCTCTTCTGTTAATGGTGGTAAAGGGATACGGATAACTGTACCAGCTGATGCTGGGTTAAGACCTAAGTCAGACATCATGATTGCTTTTTCAACCGCTTGAGTTAAAGATTTGTCAAAAACGGTTAATGCTAATGTACGAGAGTCTTCAATTGAAACGTTCGCTACTTGGTTTAGTGGCGTGTCTGCACCATAGTAAGAAACCATGATACCGTCTAATAGGCTCGGGTGAGCACGGCCAGTACGGATCTTGTTTAATTGTGATTGTAAAGAGTCGATGCTCTTATCCATACGAGTATTAGCGTCTGCTTGAATTTCATTTAACACGATGTAATTCCTTTAAATTCTTATTGATTCTTGCTAGAAACGATTGTGCCTTCATCTTCGCCCATGATCACTCGTTTAAGAGCGCCAGGCTTATTCATATTGAATACACAAATCGGTACGTTATGGTCACGCGCCAAAGTAAAGGCTGATAAATCCATAACTTTAAGTTCTTTTTCAATTACTTCTTGATAAGTAAGAGATGGATATAGGGTTGCTTCTGGGTTTTTAACTGGGTCATCAGTGTAAACACCATCAACTTTAGTTGCCTTCATGATCACGTCAGCTTCAATCTCAATACCACGTAAACAAGCAGCAGAGTCTGTCGTGAAGAAAGGGTTACCGGTACCGGCAGAGAAAATAACAACACGGCCACTCTTTAATAGGCTAATCGCTTCAGCCCAAGAGTAGTCGTCACATACGCCTTTTAATGGAATTGCTGACATTAAACGAGCGTTAACATGAGCACGGTGAAGTGCATCACGCATTGCTAGACCATTCATTACTGTTGCTAACATACCCATGTGGTCGCCAACAACGCGGTTCATGCCCGCTTCAGCTAAAGGCGCACCGCGGAAGATGTTACCACCACCTAACACAACACCAACTTGAATGTCTTTTTCTACTAACTCTTTGATTTCTTGAGCCATTCTGTCGAGGATTTTAGGGTCTATACCAAACCCCTCATCGCCCATCAAGGCTTCACCACTTAACTTTAGTAAGATACGTCTATAGATAGGCTTGGTGCTCATAAATCTCCCAATTTTCAACAATAGCTTTAAGGCAAGTAAATTGCGGCGTATTTTATGGGAATTTTATGATGATATCAAAGTAATAATGGCGATCTTGCAAAATAAAGCTTTTACAAAAAAGGACATAAGCCGAATACAATTTAAAACGCGCAAGCTATCTGGTTATATCTTATGCAATTGCTAATGAAGCTAATTTAGCAATGACGAATTAATAGATGTAAAGTTGTCTACAGATAACTTAAGTTTATTGGCCGTCAACGCGTCAACACCCACTACCTGAGTACTTACTCCAAACTTGTGCTTAATCTTCTTCATCAGAAGCTCAAAATCACCATCACCGGATAACAAGATAACTTTGTCTAAATGCTCAGCCTCTTCCATGATGTCGATAGTAATACCAACGTCCCAGTCGCCTTTCGCGCTACCGTCTTTACGTTGAATATACGGCTTTAGCTTTACTTCAAAGCCAATATGCCTAAGCGCATCTTGGAACTTACGTTGACCGTCTAACTTAGATTCGATGGCATAAGCATTGGCAACCACTATATCGCCTTGATAGTTTAACTCTTGCCAAAAAGCCCGGTAATTAAAAGAGCGTGAAAACGCTTGTTTGGTAGTGTAATAAATATTTTGTACATCAACAAAAACGCCTATTCTGGGCATCGGTTTCTTTTGTTTCTGATTTGACTCAACTGACTCTCTCTGAGCTAAAGTTTCCTCATCAAATTCAAAAGGCATGTCATCATCATAGGCGTCTTTTGTCATTATTAACGGTTCTTCTTAGCTTGTTGCTTAAGTTCAAAGTCCAGCTCGTCTGGATATAAAACTACGCCTTCGTCTTCTGGTAATGGGAATACCACAACCGACAACTCGTCCGTCTCTAGGCCTCTAGTCCATTTTTTATACCAGTCATCAAGCGGAATAGCTTTAGCTTCAAAGCCTTCCCATTCACCTGTTGCCCACTGCTGGGCGAACTCTTTGTTTGGCCAAACTGGAATACAATCTTCTTCATCAGTGGTTAACATCACTGAACCGTATTCATCGGTTAGTAACCACACTTGCTTGTTGCTGGTTATTTGCTTTAACAAATATTTGAGCCTTTGTTCCGCGTCAAACTTCAGAATCTCATTAATTCTAGACTGCTCTAAACTCATACTTATCACCACACATTGATTTATAAACAACTTAAATTGCTATTATAACAAGAACTTTCAGATATTTTTATTGAATTACCTAGAATACCACTGTTACTCTTACGACAAATTTACAATCATTAAGGAAGATGTAGTGAACAAGCTATTCCCCTTTATTTTACTTTCCGCGGTACTAAGCCTAGGGGCTTGTACTAGTGTAACCAAAGAGAAGGTCAATCCGTTACCTTCACCAACTCAATCCATCGCAAAAACAACTATTGAAGAAAAAGCAGGTTTAAAGCGATTAGTTGCTATTGCTCGCTTTACTGACGAAACAAAACGATCTGCTGGCCTATTCAATGTGGTAGATGGCAACGGTAACCGTTACGGCAAACAAGCAACTGATATTTTATCAACCCGATTAACGGCGACAAATAAGTTTGTCATGTTAGAACGAGCTGATGAAAAATTACTTGAAGGTGAGAAGCTTAATCGAGCAAGAATTGGTGCTGACTATATATTAGTAGGCTCAGTGTCAGAGTTTGGCCGTGAAACTGTCAGTGAAGTTGGTGTATTTTCACGCAATAAAATCCAAAAAGCTCGAGCAACAGTTAACGTTAGATTAGTCGATGTGACGACCTCTGAAATTATCTACTCTGAAGAAGCAACAGGAGAAGCTTCGGCAGAATCGAATCGTGTATTTGGTGTTGGAGAAACAGCAGCTTATAACTCAGCACTTGATGACAAGGCAATTTCAGCTGCTATCTCTAAATTGGTTGCCAATATCATGAACAATTTATTAGATATGCCTTGGCAATCGTTTATTTTATCTGAAACAGCAAATGGCTTAATTATCGCTGGCGGTAAATCACAAGGTCTTGAACAAGGTACTGAGTTATCTATTTATCAACCTGGCGAATCGGTATTAAACCCGCAAACAGGCAAGTACTTGGAATTACCTGGCCAACATGTTGCTAAGATCAGAGTGACAAATACCACGGGTAAAGGCGACGATGAAGTAAGCTTTGTTACTTTTGTCGACGGCACAATCGATAAATCCAACTTATCTAACTACCGGATACGCGAACTATAAGGACATATAATGAAAGCTATATATTTATTTTTCACTCTATTATTTTTGACCGGTTGTCACAGCGTAAATTATAACCAGCAAGTTGAAGATGGTTCTTACATTCAGTTTCAAGGCAACTATATCGGCAGTGAAATTACGCTTGGAGAAAACCAGTTCAATCTAACGGACAAAACTAAATCTTATGATTTTAATGGCCAAGACGTTGTCAAATATCAAGCTCCAACAGGCAAGTCTCTTTTAATCGTTAAGAAAAACAACACAACAGTAATTCAAAAATACATCTTTTTATCGGAAGGACAAACATTGGAGGTTAACATCCCATGAAGGCTTTGAAGCTATTACCTTTAACACTGTTACTAGCACTAGCTGGTTGCCAATCAAACAATATTTACTATTGGGGTAGCTATGAATCAACACTTTATGATTTGAAAAAGTCTCCTTCTGAGGAGATGGAAGTAAAACATAAAGCTCAACTAGAAAAGATCATTAGCACGGCAAAAATGAAAAATAAGCTAGTCCCACCAGGCGTATATTTTGAGCTTGGTATGTTAGAAGCCAAAGCTGGCAATAAAGAACGCTCACTAGAGCTGTTAACAATGGAAAAAAATAGTTTTCCAGAAGCCAATACCTACGTCAACGCAGCAATTAAAAAGCTAGAGGTTAAATCATGAGAAAATTACTCCTTGTCTTGTTTTCGCTGTCATTGGCAGCTTGTCAATCAACAATAGTTTCAAAAGAAGAAGCATTCCCAAAAGTTTATAACGAAAAGCCATCTTCTATTTTAGTGCTACCTGCAGTAAATAACACAACAGCTGCTGATGCGGCGTCTTTGTATGCAACAACAATCGCCCAACCATTAGCTGAAGCTGGCTATTATGTTTTTTCTATTCCTTATACTGAGGAGTTTTTTAACGCTCAGGGCATAGTTGATGGTGCTCAACTACAACAAATCCCTTTATCGCGTTTCAAAGAAGCATTCGGCGCTGACAGTGTATTATTTGTTAATATAAACCAGTGGGACACAAACTATTACCTAACTGGCGGCAACGTAACAGTAGGAGCTCACTTTGAGCTACAGTCAACGTCTTCAGGTGAAACTATCTGGCAGTACAATGACATTATTGTGCACAATACTTCTGGCAACTCAGGAAACCTTATCGCCGATATGATCAGTACTGCAATAGCCACTGCAATTGTAGATTATGTACCAATTGCCCGTACGGTTAACCAAAGGATTGTTAACACAATACCTGTTGGTAAATACCATAAACAACATGGCAAAGACCAAAAGCAATCAGGCGTACTTTTACAAAGAGCTACAGCGAGTAAACCCGCTAATAACTCAGCTGACTAATCAGTTATTAAAAAGCCACTTCAACATGAAGTGGCTTTTTATTATCTTATTCGCCAAATGCCCCAGCCGCCCCAGGAAATACAACTGGGCTTTCATTGCCATCTTTGCTTACGCTTGCAACGCCAAAGAAATAATTGTCGATAACCACGTTCTCTAACGTAAATTCAGTTACGTTGCCAACGTATTTACTAAATTGCCATTGCGGTGCGTCAGTATAACGCCAATAAATTTTGTAGCCGGCTAACTGTGGATTTTGTTTTGAGTTTGCTTTTGCCCATGACAAAGTTGTACTTGGTTTTACTGCACCTTTAATTGCAACTTTCGCTGGCGGGTTTGGCGCCCAGGCCATTCCAGCTAAAGACACGGCGTTCAATGCAGTAAGCTTGGCAGCATAATCAAAGTTAACGCCATCTATTGTATCGCCATACTTGATGCCATTTTCTTCGCGAATATCTTCATGTTGGCGATAGTAGTTTTCATTAGTTTCCATGATACGAATACCAGGAAAACCTAAATCATTAAATGGTCTGTGATGCCCGCCTCTGCGAAAACGGTCAAGACGGTACACAACCATAGTATCTAAATTAGGAATATATCTATCTGCCATCCAATCAATATAACGAGCGAGGTTTCTACTCGGCGAGTCAACTTCACCACCAGTGAAGCGTCTTAATCTAGCTTCTTCTTTGGTTTCGGTATTACGCGTACCTTCGGCAAATATTCGAGCTGTGGTGTTATTAATAACGCCGTTAATACCTTCAATATTGCCGATCATATCGTTATTGAGTACACCTTTAATACGCCAACCGTCTTTTTGTAGCTTGTTTCGCCATGATCTTACCGCCAAACAAACCTTGCTCTTCACCAGCTAATGCAGCATAAACAATAGAGCCGTTAAACTTGTGCTTAGACAACACTCTTGCTGCTTCTAATTGTTCCAGCTAACCCCTGAGGCATTATCGTTGGCGCCTGGTGAATCAGAAGTAAAATTCATTGGGTCTGTGACTCTAGAGTCTATATCACCAGACATGATCACATAACGGCTAGGATCGGTAGTTCCGCGTTGAATTGCTATAACGCTTTTTACTTCAACAGGATCTGGGATACGAGTTTTCGCCAGAAATGATGTCTGACTGAAAATACACCTCTAGACAACCGCCACAATCTGCTGAGATTTTTTCAAACTCGGCTTTAATCCAGCGTCTAGCTGCGCCTATACCGCGTCTGCTATCTGACTTAGTTTCAGATAAGCGTATGACGAGTACCAAAGTTAACTAGAGTATTAATATCTTGCTCAATTCGCTGCGCCGATACCGACTTTGACGATGTCATGGAGTTTTTGTTGGTCAACATAGGTCAGGACGTAGGGTTATGCTCCGAGGCGATGGACTGTGACTATTGCAGATGACTGAGAACAGTAGATAAGCATAAAGCTGAAAGGATAGTTTTCACACACCCTCCTTTTGTTGTTATTAGAATTTTAGTGGAGTGATTAGCTTTACAACTACAGCGAATTTGAGCTTTATACTTAACTGAACGTTGTTAGTAGTAACTGCATTGTTGAAAAATAGCACAATCGATACAAAGAAACAAATACTAGCAGACAAAATAACTGAGAGCAGTTAACGGGTAAAAGGCGACCAATAACAAAAATAACGACTTCCATTGCCTTTGCTTTTCACTGCGCTTTAAATATAACCTATAGTTATAAGTCTGCTAAGGTTTGTCTATTAGAATATACTCAGATTATGATGCATTGTATCAAATCACCCTGTAAGACCTATCTGATAACTCATCTAGATAACATAATACTGTTAGGTTCAAAATGAAAAAAATAATTCAATTGTCTTCTATCAAATCAGTTGTAGCTTCAGCCCTTGCAAGCTGCATCCTTTTAAGCACCCAAGCCATTGCTGCTAGTCATGTTGACGAAAGTGCTGCCATTATCCGTTATGACGCCATTCACCATCCGGTTATTGGTAAAAATGGCATGGTATCGAGTCAGCGCATGCTTATCTAGCCAAATAGGTGCGGATATTTTGTCGCAAGGTGGTAATGCAGTAGATGCTGCGGTAGCAACTGGTATTGCACTCGCTGTTACTTTACCAAGAGCTGGTAACCTTGGTGGCGGCGGTTTCATGCTAGTGCATATGGCTAGGCTCAGATAAAACCATTGCCATTGATTATCGTGAAATGGCACCAGCTGCAGCACACCGAGATATGTATCTTGGACAAAAACGGTGATGTTGATAACAAAAAAGCTAGATTTAGCCATGCTTCATCAGGTGTTCCAGGTACGGTTGCGGGTTTAGCCCATGCGTTAGAAAAGTACGGCACTATGAGTTGGAAACAGGTTGTTGCGCCAGCTATCAAATTAGCTGAAGAAGGCATCTTAGTTTCTTATGATTTATCTGAAAACTTAAAGAGTCGTCATAAGTGGCTTAACGGCAAATGCTGCAACAGCACACGCCTACTACAAGAAAAGTGGCGCTACCTTATGAGCGCTGGTGAAGATTTTAGTTCAGCCTGACTTAGCAAAGACTTTAAAGCGTTTAGCTAATAATGGTCCGCAAGAGTTCTACAAAGGTAAAACGGCAGAGCTAATTGCTAAAGACATGAAAAAGCATGGTGGCTTGATCACTATGCAAGACTTGGCTAACTATAAAGTTGCTGAGCGTGAAGTTGTTCGCACCACTTATACCGAGGCTACGAAGTAGTATCTATGCCGCCTACAAGTTCTGGCGGTGTTCACGTGGCACAAATGCTGAACATTTTGGAACAATACCCAGTTAAAGAAAATGGTTTTGGCAGTGCGCAGAATACGTCCACCTTTTAACAGAAGCGATGAAATTAGCTTATGCTGATAGAAGTGAATATTTAGGTGATCCAGATCACTTTGATGTGCCAATTAAAGGCTTAACCAGCAAAGCTTATGCAAAAGAGCTTAGCAGCAAAGATCTCAGTAAATAAAGCCATTACCATCAAGCAAAATTAAGCCTGGCAAGCCTGCGCCTTATGAGAGCCCTGACACAACTCACTTCTCAGTAATGGATAAATTCGGCAACGCTGTTTCAAATACTTATACTCTAAACTTCTCTTATGGTTCGGGCATAGTTATTCCTGGCACTGGCATTCTGATGAATAATGAGATGGATGACTTCTCATCTAAGCCGGGTGTGCCAAATGGCTTTGGTTTAATTGGTGGCGAAGCTAACTCAATTCAACCAACCAAACGTCCACTTAGTTCTATGACGCCAACTATGATCTTAAAAGATGGTAAGCCATTTGTAGTTGTAGGTAGCCCAGGCGGTAGCCGAATAATTACTACAGTATTACAAGTTGTAGTAAACATCATGGATCAC
>CBDAVN010000021.1:0-4373 GCA_965200905.1 Psychrosphaera sp. | reverse complement strand
GGCTAAACTTGTCGATAACCTGTATTGATAAGTTCGGTTAAAGGATTGTGTGATGTCGAATAGATGTAATCATTTTAGTAAAGCTTTAAGCAAATATGTGATCACTAGCTGTTGTGCTCTAGGTGTGTCGTTTGCTGTGGTCGCTAATATAAAAGTTTCTGATACTGCTAGTGCAAGCTTTCATTTTGGTGGAACTGTAGCTGCCAGTTGTAAGGTTCGTAGTGTTGCGAGTGCTGATGCTAATAACTTGACTCTAGCTGCTGATAGCAGTGCTCAAGATATTGGAAGTTTGGAAGTTTGGTGTAATACAGGAAATAATGCTTCAACTCAATATACCTCCGCGAATCGCGGCTTCCTAGTTAATGGTGATAGTAAAATTGCGTATACCTTAGCTGTTGGAGATGGTAATGAAATCAGTTTGGCTAATGATTATGTAAATAGTAATACTCAAGCTGGTTTTGGAGATGATGGTAACAGTGAAAGTCATAAACTCACAATTACACCTCAAGCAACCGGTTTAGATGATGCTGGTGCTTATTCTGATACCATCACAGTAACAGTTACTTATAATTAAAGTTTCAATATTTTGCCCGGGTTAAAAATATTGCTCGGGTCTAGCGCGGTTTTTATCGCGCGGTGCATGTCCAGCACATCATTGCCTACCTCGGATGCAAATCCTCTCATTTTCAGTAATCCAACTCCATGTTCTCCTGTTACTGTGCCGCCAAGTTCTATTGCTTTATCTACTATCTGTTCAAGTGCTTCGGCGCTTCGCTCTTTGGTTTGTTCAATGTTATTGTCATCGTGAGGTAATACAATTAGAGGGTGCAAGTTGCCATCACCGGCATGGGCTATTACTGCTATATAGATATTATTTGCTTGGGCTATTTGATCGATAGCTGCGCACATTTGTGGCACTAGTGTGCGTGGGACGCATATGTCTTCGGTTAGCACTTGACCTAGTTGTTTTAGTGCGGGAAAGACGAGTTTTCTCGCAGCAAATAGTGCATCCGATTCGGTAGGATCTGATGAACGCATGGCAAAAGTTGCGTTTGCTTGTTCAAAACTACTTAAGATACTGTCTGCTTCGATATTACCTTGCTCGCCACTGGCATCCGTTCTTGCAAGAAGTAATACTTTGCCTTCTGCTGCTAAACCCATGTTTTTCCATTTATCTACCGCTTCTAAACAATAGTGGTCAAGCAATTCAAGGGCACTAGGGATAATGCCTGATGCTGTAACGTTGGCTACTGCTTGGCCAGCAGATTCTAGATTAGCAAAATAGCCGACAACGGTTTGTTCAACCTGTTGTAACGAACGTAGACGTACAGTTATTTCTGTCACGAGTCCTAATGTGCCTTCAGAGCCGACAAAAAGACTTTTTAAATCGTATCCGGCCACCCCTTTGGCAGTTTGACGGCCAAGGTGGACTTTTTTGCCTTGGTCAACTACGGCTTCAAGCCCTAAAATATAGTCTCCTGTGACACCATATTTCACGCAGCACAAACCACCTGCATTGGTTGCCACATTACCACCTATGGTTGCCCACGGAGCACTAGCAGGGTCTGGTGGATACCACAAGCCCTTGTCAGCACAAGCTGCCCGAAAATCATCGTTAACTATTCCAGGTTGTATTCTGGCAATTCGTTCTTGCTCGTTGATTTCGATAATAGCATTCATTTTTTCAAAGCTGACGATCACAGCTCCAGCAATGGCATTGGCAGCACCTGATAGTCCAGTACCTGCACCTCTTGCAATGATAGGTATTTGAAGTTCACAGCACAGTCGGACTAACTGTTGTACTTGATCACTGGTTGACGGTCGAACTAGTGCAAGGGGTTGTTCAAACGGAGCAAGCACAGCTTCATCGTGAGAATAGGCACTAAGAATATCAGGATCTGTTGTAATAATTTCAGTCGGAATACCGTCGCAAAGAAGGTTAAGTTTGTTGTTATCTACCATAGTGTAATTGCCAACATGTTCTATACTTAAAGCTATTCTTGAATTAAATGACGTTATTTTCAATAGCTTGGCTCAAAGTTGTCTACGTAAAAGTAGAAGAGTCTGACTTATGTCAACATTAGGGGCTGCGTATGAATCTGAATAGTTTATTTTGGAAGTTAGCAATACCCGTCATCGTTTTATTGCTTATAACGATTGTCGTTTTTTCATTTTATATTCCCAGTCAATTAAGACAGCAAGCGATTAATGGCGCGATTTTTTCTGCCAATCAGACCGCTTTTCAATATAAGACATTACGTAAATATTATGTCGAGAATGTCGTCAACAAGGTAAAAAATGGATCAGATATGAATCCAGCGATTGTCCATAAAGATGATCAAAAGGCAATACCATTACCTGCAACGATGATCCATGAGATTGGTGGTTTACTTAAGAACCAAGGCACGCAATTATCTTTATATAGCATTTATCCTTTTCCTAACCGAACCGATCGTCGTTTGACTGAGTTTGAAAGAGAAGCGTGGGATTTTTTGGTTAAGAACCCCAAAGAAAACTACTCTGAAGTGGTAGAACAAGGCGATAAGACTTTAGTTAAAACGACAATTGCAGACACTATGGTCGCTAAGGCTTGTGTTGATTGCCATAACACACATCCTGATACACCTAAAAAGGGTTGGAAGCTTGGTGATGTTCGTGGTGTGCTTCAAATTACAACAGATATCAGTGAGCAGCTATCTGCAAGTAGTAAAACTAGCACAAGTATTTTGTTTCTTTTAATCGTTGTTCTGGCGGTTATTCTGGTTGCTCTTTATTTTGTTTATCAAGGTCGTATCGCTAATCGTTTAAGTGATTTAAACGCAAGTATTACTGGATTGTTGGATGGTGATAATAGTCTTTCGAAACGATTAGATGCTTCAGGTGAAGATGAAGTAGCTGATGTTGCTAAAGACTTTAATCGATTTTTGGATAATCACAGTGATTTTATCGCTGAAATTGCTGAGGCTGCTGGGCAGCTAACTCAGGCATCTGAACAGTTAACCTCTATTTCCGATCAGGCCAAAAGTGATTCAATGCAACAAAAAATGCAAGTAGAGATGGTCGCTGCTGCGATTAATGAAATGGCGATGTCGATTAAGTCGGTTGAATCTAGTTCAAATGCTGCTGATAGATGTGCAACTGAGGCTCGTAATCAAACCATTAGTGGACAGAGCGTGGTAGAAGATAATATTAACGTGGTTAATCGACTATCTGAAGATATACGCTCTGCAGCAGAAGTGATTCAAGTATTAAAACAAGACTGTGAAGGCATTGGTACTATTCTAGATGTCATTCGAGGTGTGTCTGAGCAAACAAATCTATTGGCTTTGAATGCTGCGATTGAGGCGGCAAGAGCTGGTGAACATGGTCGCGGCTTTGCTGTAGTTGCCGATGAAGTCCGTAATTTGGCAAGTAAAACCCAAGATTCAACACTTGAGATCCAAGGGGTAATCGAGAAGCTACAAAAAGGAGCCGATAGTGCCGTTGCGGTAATGGATAAGGGATTAATAGCTGTTGGCAATAGTGTTGAACAAGCGAAGATCACTGAAGGTAATTTGACTTCTATCACTGAGGCGGTGAGTGAAATTTTTGAATTGAATGTACAGATTGCTAATGCTGTTAAAGAACAAAGTATCGCAACAGAAGATATCAATCAAAATGTGGTTAAAGTCGATAATTTAACTTCTAGAAGTGACGATGCCACTACCCAAGTTACCCAAGCCAATGAACATCTTAATCAACAGGCTCGACATTTAATGGAATTGGTGGATAAATTTGAGAGAAACCGTTAAATCGACTTGGCGCAAGGATGCGTAAACCTTCTGACCTAATTTGCTATTGTTTTATTTTTATTGCATTAATTTGCTTTGAGTTGTTCTATACTTTCCTAAATCAATCATTTTTCTTATCGTGTTTTCACTGGCTTATAAACAATTATTTCTTATTTTCGGCTTATTGGTGTTAACTGGTGTCGTTGCAGGATGCGGAGGTGGTAGTGGAGAGGCTGTGCCACCAACGACGATTGAGGAGGGGGTTAATGCTAGCACTGGTGGACAAGTCAGTTCTACATCTGGTGAAGCAACTCTGAATATCCCTGCTAATGCTTTATCACAAGACTCACCAGTAAATTTGGCTTTAATTGGTGATGATGGATTACCAGAAACCGATAACCTTGTTTCTAGAGTGTTCTCTGTCGGTGCCAATGCTCAATTGCAATCACCTGCAACTCTCACTTTATCCCTTAATACGGTTTTACCAGATGATGAATTAGCATTTGTTGCGCGGCTCAATGGTGATGAATGGGTATTATTGCGTCATACAGTAGCAAATGGTAATCAGATGTCTGCCACTATCGACAGATTCGCAACCTATGC
>CBDAVN010000020.1:0-64030 GCA_965200905.1 Psychrosphaera sp. | reverse complement strand
ATTAAAAAAGATCCGACGCGCGCAAACCGACCAAGACATTTACGATATTATTGAAGCAGCATAATGCATATATTCATAGTTAGTGGCCGTTCAGGCTCAGGGAAGACAGTCGCCTTAAGGGTTCTAGAAGACCTCGGCTACTACTGTGTTGATAATTTACCAGTTAACTTGTTACCAGCGTTAAGCCATAGCTTAAGTAAAAACTTTACTCAGGTTGCGGTTAGTATTGACGTTCGTAATCTTCCAGACTCTGAACAAGAGTTAATGGACAATCTAGAGTTCTTGCCTAAAGGCGTTAATATCACTGTGTTATACATAGATGCCAGTGATGAAGTACTTATTCGACGCTATAGCGAAACTAGGCGTTTACACCCATTATCACATAAAGATTCATCACTGCCCGACGCTATAGCGGAAGAACGTAAGCTGCTAGATGCACTAGCTACTCGCGCAGATTTATATATCGACACATCCAATTTAAACGTACACCAACTAACTGAAATGATACGTGAGAAGATCTTAGGCAAAACATCGAAAGAGTTAGTGCTTACTTTTGAATCATTCGGTTTTAAGTATGGTGTACCGAACGATATCGATTTTGTTTTCGATGCTCGATTTTTACTAACCCGCATTGGGAACCAGAACTAAGACCACTGACAGGTTTGGATTTACCAGTCAGGGAATACTTAGGAAGTGAACCATTGGTAAATAAGTTTATCTTTCAGATCAACAATTTCATGTCTACTTGGCTGCCTCACTTAGAGCTGAATAACAGGAGTTATTTGACCATTGCCATAGGTTGCACTGGCGGCAAACACAGATCCGTTTACATTGCCGAGACACTAGCTAGGCAGTTTAAGTCTAGGGATAAAATGTTCGAGTCCGCCATAGAGAAATGGACAAATACGTGGGAGACAACAATGGAAATAAGTAAAACTGTCATTATCGAAAAATAAACTAGGTTTACACGCTAGGGCTGCCACTAAGCTTGCGCAACTGGCACAAACTTTTAGTGCAGAAGTAACTATCACCCAAGCAGAAAAAAGCGCTAACGCTGACAGTGTTATGGCACTACTCATGTTAGCCAGTAACCAAGGCAAGAAGTTACGGTGTCTGCTACAGGTGATGATGCCGAACAAGCGGTTGAGTCTATCTGTGAGTTAATTAGCAATAAGTTTGACGAAGCCGAATAGTTTTCCCAAAAAGCTAATTTTCTCAACGATAAATCAACGAGTTACTATTAATAATTGACATACTAAGTTAGAATTTACCCATCCATGACTTGTTTATCATCAGATAAACGCCTGTTCCTGCAACCTTGACCAAAGAATAACAATCATGGCTGAACTTCTAGAACAAGAATACAACTTGCCTCTCGATGAGTTTAACTCCGCACTTAGCAGCGGGATGTTTGTCCATGTTCGAAATATGCTTGAGTCAATGGCTGCAACGGATATCGCCCTTCTTCTCCATGCCAGCACACCTAAATCCAGAACTGTCATTTGGCAGCTGATTGATGTCAGCATTCAAGGTGAAGTATTAGAAGAACTTTCAGATGAAGTTCGTAATCCAATCTTAGCAAACATGAGTCCAGAAAAAGTCGCCGAGGCGGCAGGTAACTTGGACGACGATGATTTTGCTGATGTACTTAGAAGTATGCCCGATAGTGTTTATCGCAAAGTGCTTAAAAGTATGGATAAACAAGACCAAGCCCGTGCTGAACGAGTGATGTCTTATGAAGAGGAAACCGCAGGCGCACTAAT
Organism: Psychrosphaera sp.; assembly: GCA_965200905.1. Lineage (GTDB taxonomy): Bacteria > Pseudomonadota > Gammaproteobacteria > Enterobacterales > Alteromonadaceae > Psychrosphaera. Next base: position 62,267 of record CBDAVN010000020.1, on the reverse strand, counting down.
GAATACGGATACCATCACGGTTCGTCCTGATGTTACTGTTGATGTTATCTTGCGTTATTTACGCTTAAAAGAGAGCTTACCGGAAGCAACAGACTATCTGTATGTGGTTAATAAAAATGATAAGTTTATTGGTGAAGTCTCTTTAGCCGCATTGGTTACATCACAACCTAGTAAATTGGTTTCTGACGTAATGGAAGTGGACTTTGAAGTTATCCCAGCATCAATGCCAGAATCAGAAGTTGCCTCGTTATTCGAAAGGTATGACTGGATATCTGCACCGGTTATCGACGAACAAGGGACTTTATTAGGTCGTATCACCATTGATGATATTGTTGATGTTATCCGTGAAGACGCCGAGCACTCAATGATGAGTATGGCCGGTTTAGATGACGAAGAAGACACCTTTGCTCCAGTTATCAAAAGTACCAGACGACGCTCTTTATGGTTAGGGGTAAATTTATTCACAGCCCTTTTAGCTGCTTTCGTTTCCAGTTTGTTCGAATCAACCCTTGATGAATTAGCGTTTCTTGCGGTACTGAACACTATAGTTCCAAGTATGGGTGGTGTAGCAGGTAGCCAAACGCTAACTCTTGTAATTCGTGGTATGGCCGTTGGCCACGTTACCCAAGCCAACTCTCGTTGGTTAATGGGTAAAGAACTAGCTATCGGCTTTTTAAACGGCCTATTGTGGGCGGTATTAATTGCTGGTGTAGTTGCTCTTTGGAAACAGGATCTTGCTCTTGGCGCCGTGCTAGCTTTCGCAATGATGATGAACCTTATCGCTGCTGGCCTAGCTGGTGTAGTGATACCATTAGCACTTAAACGCATGGATATTGACCCTGCACTTGCAGGTAGCGTTATCTTAACTACAGTTACCGACATCGTTGGTATTTTTGCCTTCCTTGGCACTGCTACTTGGCTATTAGTTTAAGTCGATATCTCTAACAGCATTAGGCAAAGTCTCTAGGCATGGGTATAATGCCAACCCGCTGACGTTTCTGGCACTAAAAGCCAAACGCTCAAATAATCTATTTTGGAATGTTATCTATGACACAACTCGGTCAATATGCTCGTTTAACTGTTACTAAAGTATTGGATTTTGGTTATTACCTAGATGCCGACGAGCTAGATGAAGTTCTACTACCGAATAAGTTGGCTGATGAGCGTTACGAGGAAGGTGACGAAGTTGACGTTTTTCTTTACCTAGACTCTAAAGACAAACCAATCGCTACGACTCAAAAACCAAAAGCGACCGTAGGTCAGTGTGCTTATTTAACGGTTACAGACACCAATAGATACGGCGCGTTCGTTGATTGGGGCTTAGACAAAGAACTGATGATACCGTTTGCAGAGCAACACAGACCGCTAGAAGAAGGCGAGTCATACCTAGTTCATATTTACATAGACAAAGTAGATAACCGCATCACAGGTTCAACCAAAATCGACAAGTTTTTAACGGACGAAAACCAAGGTAAGTTTAAGTCAAAACAGCCTGTTAGTATTTTGATTGCAAACACTACTGATTTGGGAATTAAAGCGGTTGTTGATCATACTCACTGGGGCCTAATCCACAAAAGTGAAATATTCCAACGTTTAAGCTTTGGTCAGTCAAAAAAAGCTTTCATCCAGCACATTCGCCCAGATGGTCGCATTAATTTAACGCTAAACGGTGGTTCGCAAAGTCGTGATAAAGATAGTAAGAAGATATTAGACTATTTAGCAGCGAATAATGGCTCTGCCCCATTCCACGATAAAACAGATGCAAAGCTTATCAGCAAAGTATTTGGTATGAGTAAAGGTGCGTTCAAAAAAGCCATTGGCGGCTTATACAAATCTGGCGACATCGTTATTGAAAAAACCGGCATTAAGTTAAAAGATAAAGACTAAAAGAATTTCACCACAGAGGGCACGGAGGATTATTAGTAATCAACAAACCTAGCTTAACTCTCTGTGGCCTTTGATTTTTTAGACTCTTCCCTTTGTTATTTTCGCCGACTTAAACATTGCTAAACCACTGAGCAAAAAAGTTTTTACTTCTCTGTGACCTCTGTGGTTTATTGTTTTAATTCCCGGCAACTTGCATATTTTCAATTAAGATGGAACCAGTTTGAACTGCGCCGCGCTTTTCAATATCACCACCGATAGCTGCAATTTGCATAAACATGTCTTTTAAATTTCCAGCGACAGTGATCTCAGAAACAGGATATTGGATTTCACCATTTTCTACCCAGAAGCCAGCGGCACCGCGGCTATAGTCACCTGTTACCGTATTTACCCCTTGGCCCATTAGTTCTGTCACTAACAAACCTCGATCCATTTTCTTTAGCATAGACTCCAAACTTGGATCTGTGTGTTTTACTAACCAGTTATGAATTCCGCCTGCGTGACCTGTCGTTTTCATACCAAGTTTTCTTGCTGAATAACCCGTAAGCAAGTAGGTCGTCAATACACCAGCTTCAACAATGTTTCTGTTTTGCGTTTTTACCCCTTCAGAGTCAAATGGACTTGAAGCTAACCCTTTTAGAATATGCGGGCGTTCTTCAATCGTGACAAACTCAGGTAGTAATTGAGTCCCTAAACTGTCCATTAAAAACGAAGACTTACGATATAGACTACCGCCACTTATTGCCGAAACTAAGTGGCCAAAAAGTGACGAAGCAATATCTGCGTGGAAAATAACTGGCACTTGGCAAGTATCAAGTTTACGAGGGTTAAGCATAGCAATTGCGTCTTGCGCTGCTTTTAGGCCAACGTATTGAGCCGATTTCAATTTGCCAAATTCCCTATCAACGGTGTAGGCATATTGACGTTGCATTTCATCACCGTCTTGTGAGATCACTGAACAGCTTAAACTGTGTCTTGTACTTGGGTAACCTTCAACAAAACCTAAGCTGTTACCGTACACTTTAAAACCTTGATAACTCGACAAAGAAGCACCGTCAGAATTGGTAATCCTTGAGTCAAACTCAAATGCAGCAGTTTCGGCATCAATACAAGCCTCAATAGCCTGTTCTGGTGTTACTTCATGCGGGTGGAATAAATCTAGGTCGGGAATGTCTGCAGCTAAATCCTCTTCGTCAACTAGCCCAGAGAACTCATCTTCGGAGGTATATTTGGCAATATCAATAGCGGCTTTCACTGCTTGTTCCAATGCATCTCTACTCAAGTCTGCAGTCGATGCCGAACCTTTATTTTTACCTACATACACTGAAACACCCAATGCGCCCTCTTGATTAAACTCGATATTTTCGAGTTCTTGGCAGTGGCTCGATACAGTAATACCTTTAGATTTACTGATCACAGCTTCCGCAGAAGTTGCGCCATATTTTTTGGTCAAGGCCAATAACTCACAAACGGCCGACTTAACTTGACCAATTTCCTGAAAAATATCCGTTTTTATTGTCATAAATGCTCAAAAAGACTGGTGAAATAAACGCTGTCAGCATACCATAAACTTTATCAATTCATTACGATTAATTATTCATGACTAAGCCATATTATTTAATGCCGGATGATGAAAACTACATCAGTAAAACCGATTTAAAAAAAGAAGCAAAAGAGCTTCAAGAATTTGCCACTAAACTAGTCAAACTGGGCAAAAAACAAAGAAAAGAATTAACCGCATCGGACGAGCTTCAAGACGCATTTTTATTAGCCGATAAAATTGCATCTAAACCAGACGCACTAAGACGCCACATGCAGTACATGGCAAAAGTGCTAAAAGACGAAAACTTAGATGCGCTTCGATTGGAACATGAGCAATTTACTTCTCCTGCAAAATCGAATGATAAAGAAGCAAAACGATTAGAACAATTAAGAGATAAATTGCTAGAACAAGGTGACAGTGCTATTAATGAGTTAATTGAACTCCACCCTCATCTAGAAAGGCAAAAACTGAGACAATTAGTGCGACAAGCTAAAAAGGAGCTCAGCCAAGAAAAGCCAGGGAAGAGTTACAAAGAGCTATTCCAATATATAAAGAATTAAGCAGTTAACTAGAGGTTATTAAGTTATGTCACTTAAAGCAGTAAAGTTTTATTTCATCCAATTATTTGTGTTGGTATTCTTGAGCGCCTGTAGTTCGGGCTCATCTGAAGACACTAATGGCAATACATCAACAGGTAATGCCGCAAGAATATCTTTAGCTGTACTAGATAGTGCTGGTAGCCAAGTAAATACGGTAGCAGCGGGAAATTCGCTAACACTTCAAGCTAGGCTAACAAACACTAATGGCCTTGCCATATCAGATCATGAAATTGCTTTTACTGCTACCGCAGGCAGCCTTTCAGCCGCCTCTAGATTAACCAATAATAATGGTCAAACTGACATTAGTTTTGACTCTACTGGTGTCGCTCCAAGCGTAGTGACGATAACAGCTAGCACTACCTATAATGGCGAGGAGTTAACAGTAACGTCTCAAGTTGAAGTGCAATCTGCAACGCAGCCGACGCAACCTCCAGTATTAACACTAACCGTTGTCGATCAAAGCAACAGAGAAACGGTAAGCATTACTCAAGGCAACCAACTTTCAGTTACTGCTAACTTAGTATCTTCAACAGGTGCAGCCATTGAACAACAAAGCATAGCGTTCACAGCAACTGCAGGCTCATTCTCTGCGGCCTCTAGGCTAACCACTTCATCAGGGTTAGCGATTGTCACTTATGATTCGGAAGGCGTAGATCCAGCTGTGGTTACTGTCACAGCATCAACAACTATAGACAGCAACGAAATTTCAGTGACAAAACAATTCGAAGTATTGCAAGCCGTAGCTGAAAATACCTCTCCAAATCTAAAAGTCACTTTTAAGCAGGACGGTACAGCTGTTAACCGCATGCAAGCAGATGAAACTGCACAGGTTGGAGTTGAACTTACTACTCACACCGGAGATCCAATAGTTAATACTATCGTTAACTTTACTGCCGACTTAGGGACATTAACAGCCAGTTCCGCCTTAACAAATAGCAATGGTATTGCTGAAGTTACGTTGACAGGAACATCTGGCCAGCTGGGTGCTGGGTTAGCGACTGCATCGACAACGATTGAAGGGGTAAATTTATCAGATAGCCTGCCATATGAAGTTGTTGATAGCGACGTAGTTTTAAACACTTCTCTTAAACTTGGCTATTTGGACGCTCAAGGTAACTTCCAACCGGGAATTAAATCTAAACTAACAAACAGTAACGCCGAATCAACGATTAGTGCAGGCGGTACTTTGGGTTTAGAGCTTGGCATATTTGATCAAGATAACAATATTTACACACCACCGTTAACGGTTACATTCACTAGTACCTGTGTGTCTGGCTCGAATGCAACTATTGATGGTAGCGTTACGACAATTAACGGTATAGCCACTACTACATTTGAGGATGTTAGCTGTGCTACTGGCTTTGGTAACGAAGATACCATTGTCGCCACCGTTTCAGTTAACTCTACTGACTTAACAGCTACTCATGATATTAAGATCCAAGCAGAAACTCTTGGCTCTATCGAGTTTGTTTCGGCAACACCAGAGTCTATCGTAATTAAAGGGACTGGCGGCCAAGGTAAACAAGAGACTTCTACCTTAACTTTCTCGGTTAAAGGTGAGCTAGGTAATGCATTGGCACAGCAAACCGTCAACTTTGAATTAAACACCAATGTCGGTGGTTTATCATTAGCTTCATCTTCAGGGGTCACTAACTCTCAAGGTTTAGTTAGCGCAAAAGTTATCTCTGGTACTGTTCCAACTGCAGTTAGAGTAACGGCAAGTGTAGCAGTGAGTGGCGGAGATACTGTTACAACCCAATCAGACTTACTTTCAGTGAATACTGGTTTACCGGATCAAAACTCAATAACGATTGCACTTTCAGAGCGCAACCCAGAAGCTTTGAATATTATCGGTCAAGAAGTTACAGCGACAGTTTTCATGGCCGACAGCTTTAATAACCCTGTACCTGACGGTACTACCGTAAACTTCACCGCAGAGGGCGGATCAATCGAACCTAGCTGTAATACTACTTCGGGTTCTTGCTCTGTTACATGGAGAAGCACAGAGCCGTTCCAAGACAACCACAGAGTTACCATTTTGGCGACTGCAGATGGCCACGAAAGCTTTGTTGATGTTAATGGTAACAACTTATTTGACAATAGCGATGGTTCAGCAAGATCGGTAAGTGCGGTTTCATCAGGCTTTGGTAGAGAGTCTAACGCTAGTTCTGGTTTTATCGATATGTCAGAAGCTTGGTTGGATGGCAACGAAAACAATCGTTACGATTCTGGCGAAAGATTTATCGACAAAAACGGTAGCCTGTCTTTTAATGCAAGGGATAATCGCTTCAACGGTCCACAATGTGCAGGTAGTTTGTGTTCAACAGCAGACAATTCTATTGATGTTCGTAAGTCAATTGTTCTAATAACGGCAAGTTCAAGTGCTAATTACAGAATCAGTAATGCAGGCAACAACATTGTTTATCGAAGCAACTTTGCAGCATCGACCAACTCCAATATTTCTATATCAAGAAACGGCAGTGAAACGATTAATATAGAGTTATCAGATACGGCTGGTCAAACCTTGCCAGTAGGCACATCTATAGCAATTTCAACTGAGGCTGCAACATTAGTTGGTGCTGCTTCAATAACCGTAAGCAATACCGTAGGAACAAATGATCCTAACAGCTATGGTGGCTTAGACTTTAATATTGTTTTAACCAATGAAGTCGAAGAAGCTACAACTGGGGCGCTAATAATAACAGTAACCTCACCATCTGGTGTTGAAACACCAATACTGGTACCAATTACTTTGCTATAACTAGCTAACAAGTAATAAAAAAGCCAGCTATAAGCTGGCTTTTTACTTTATCTATTGAGTTCCACCGACGGTCATTTCGTCGAGTTTCAATGTTGGCTGACCAACGCCAACTGGTACACTTTGACCATCTTTACCACAAACACCAACACCTTTGTCTAGTTCTAAGTCGTTGCCTACCATTGACACTTTCGACATTGCATCAGGGCCATTACCAATTAAAGTTGCACCTTTAACAGGCTTAGTGATTTTGCCATTTTCAATTAAATAGGCTTCAGATGCAGAGAATACAAATTTACCTGATGTAATATCAACCTGGCCGCCTGCAAAGTTAGTTGCGTATATACCATTGTCTACACTGGCAATGATCTCTTCTGGAGCTGACTCGCCTGCTAACATATAAGTATTGGTCATTCTCGGCATAGGCAAGTGAGCATAACTTTCTCTGCGACCGTTGCCCGTTGGTTCAACCCCCATTAATCGAGCGTTTAGCTTATCTTGCATGTACTTTTTCAAAATGCCGTTTTCAATTAATACATTGTATTGTCCTGGTACACCTTCATCGTCAATAGAAATTGATCCTCTGCGGTTTTCCATCAAGCCATTATCGACAATAGTGCATAACTCAGAAGCAACTGATTCGCCTATTTTACCACTGTAATTACTTGAACCTTTGCGATTAAAATCACCTTCTAAACCATGGCCAACCGCTTCATGTAACAATACTCCAGGCCAACCAGCGCCTAATACAACAGGCATAGTTCCTGCTGGCGCTTCAACGCTTTGCAAATTAACCTTAGCCATACGAATTGCTTCGTCAGCAAGTTGCTGATAACGAAGTTGTCCATCAACTAACTCAAGAAAGTAACCGTATTCTGTTCTGCCACCAGCACCTGCACCACCTCGTTCTCGACGGCCGTCCTGTTCTAATACAATTGAACAATTCAAACGGATTAACGGCCTGACATCAGTCCCCCAGGTACCATCACTAGCAGCAACCAGCACTTGCTCGTAAACACCTGATAAACTAACGACAATATTTTGTGCTTTAGGCTCTTGTTGACGAATGTAGGCATCGACCGACCTCAATAGCTGAACTTTATCGTCATTAGTCATGCCTTGGATAGGCTGAGTATCTTGGTACATGGGTTTGCTATTTACTTTGCTGAATGCCTGTTGCTTGCCCGTTTGTCCAGCAGCACTGATGCTTCTTGCAGTTAATGCTGCTTCATTGATTGCGTTTGCGGTTATTTGATCAGAATAAGATAGACCTGTCTTGTCACCAACAATTGCTCTAACTCCCACTCCTTGCTCTATATTGTATGAACCATCTTTGATGATGCCATCTTCCATCACCCAAGACTCATGAGCGCTAGTTTGAAAATACAAATCCGCATAATCTAGTTTGTGCTGCAACAGCACATCTAAACCATTAAGTACATCTTGTTCGGTTAAATCATTTGCAAGCAGTATGCGTTGCTCTACATTATTCAATTGTTAATCCTTATAAACGGCATTAAATTTATTATGTTGTTGGACTGGCATCGCCGCTCTGATTTCATCTTGTTGATCAATACGCAGCTGCGCACCAAACAAGCCAGTTTGTTTTTCTCCATCGACCAATACTTGTCCCCACGGATCAACTATCATCGAGTGTCCATGAGTTTCTCTATTATTAATATGTGTACCTGTTTGGTCGCTTGCCAACATGTATATTTGGTTTTCAATGGCCCTAGCTCTGATAAGAACTTGCCAATGCGCTTGGCCAGTTCGCTCAGTAAAGGCACTAGGTAATACAACCGCGCGACAGCCCGCTTGCGCTAATTTTTGAAACAGACCTGGAAACCTTACGTCATAACAGATAGCTAATCCAATTCGCCCCCACGGGGTATCAAAATACTTCACATCTTGGCCTGCTTGCCAAGCATCTGACTCTCGATAACTACCAGTCGAATCTGCTACATCAACATCAAATAAATGGATTTTTTGGTAATGAGCAACAAGTTGACCACTGGGGTCGTAAACTAAAGTCATTGGTTTTACTTTATCACCGCTATCGGTCGCAATGGGAAACGTACCTGCCACCAGATAAATCGAAAACTCCCTAGCATAACTTGCGAGTTTCGCCTGAACTCCAGCAATAGGGTCATTCGATAATGCTTCTGCAATTGCGATATTGCCTTTATCGCCACCACCAAAAAAAGCAAAGCACTCCGGTAAAACAACAATTGCTCCGGTTAACTCTTCTGCGCGTTGAACCAATTGTTGATGGACAAATTGTAAATTCTCATCAAGATTTGGTGTTGAGGTCATTTGTAATACAAACGCTTTCATTCTTCACTCTCTACTTGCACATTCAGTGGCAAGGCATGATTTTTTTTAAACTGCTCAATTTCTTCTTTGCTTGGCATTTGCACTTTTTTATTAAAGCGTTTAACGTCTTCTACTTTCGGGTTGGCCAGATCACCAGACACTTTCATTCTAAGTTCCGCCACTACATCCGCTTCTTCAATGATCTTATCTAACGCAAATGCGCCAATAATGGCGATTGGATTGGATGCAGCTATCCAAGTCAACACCCCAAAGCTAGAGGTATATTTAGGTGTAAAGGTAACATTGTAGTCCAAGCTATTAGTATTAAGGTCAGTGAAGCCATTCATTTCCATATTACCAGCGACCCCATCCATGCGAATATTATCGCTATAGCCAACGCCATTTTTGATCACTATGTCACCTTTAATGTCGTTGTAAAATAGACCTTTTTCAAATACATCATTAAAATCAAATTTAAGCTTGCGATAGAGCGAGTCCAAACTCAATAACGATAGTAACCTAGCGCCTTTATCACTTACTTCGCTTAAGTACCCTTCGCCTAACTTAAACTTAGCAGTGCCGTTTAACGACTCATAGCCGAATGCAAATGGTGCGTTGCGCCAGCCAATGTCGAGCTCAATATCTGCGTGGCTGTCTTTTACCCCGGTATCTAATCCGTACTCATGCAGCCAATCGCCCAAGTATCGAGAATAAATCTTACCGGCAAACTGAGTTGTTCCAGCTCCTTCATCACCAAACCAAGTACCTTTCAGATTTACTCGGTTACGCTTGTACTGCATGGTTGCTTTATCAATAATAAGCTCACTACCATCGGCATAAGCGGACAACTCTACCTTACCTAATGGTTTGTCATTGTAAGTGCAGGACTCACAGAAAAACTGAATCGGAGGCAGGGTTTTGATCAGATCAGCAGACTGGCTAAAGTTATTTTCCGTAGTCGGTTGTGAAGTGTTTTCATCCTCTGCTACTTTTATTGCTAAGAACTTAGATTGAATATCAATACCTTGTTCATTAATATCATCGTGGACAAATACTTGCGTTAAGGTTTGTTGTGCGCCAACTGAAAATAACCAGCCGCTCTCTTCGGGTTTGCCATCCAAACTAACACTCTGCCAACTTTGGCTTAAAATATCCAAGTGTTGAATATTGCCATAAACATGTTCTGGCGCCGCAAGAATAGCATTGGACTCACCGCTATTATTTGCTGTTGCACTGCTATTACTGTTAATGGTATCGATTAAATCAATAACAAATTGTAATGTTGGTTCAAATTCAACTTGCTCCAGCTCTAACTTGATGTCAAAACCTTGCTCAGGCAGCACGGTAAGATCTTTACCTATGGTTAAATTAGCCTGCTCAAACTTGCCGGACTGATTGGCGACATGGCCAAAGAAAAATGCATTTTCATCAAAATTAATTTCGACTTGGTTATCGGTTTCATCACCTGTAACAGAAATATCAATGAAGCCATCATCTCCGATCGCTTTTTCTAAGCCAGTAGTAATTTCATATCCAGCATTTTTTAGGTTAGTTTTACCATCGACAAAATACTGATAATCCTCATTTTCCAAATTTACTTTAACCGTCAATTCAGTATTAAAGTCACCATCAAAATATTGGTTCAGCTTATTAGGATAAAGCGCTTCAAACTGTGCTTTACTCCAGTTGGCACTGAGATTAGCATCCAATTGATAATCTTCACCAGGCTGTTTTCCCGTCACCTCAAAAGACACAGGTAAGCCAAATAACTTGCCTGAGTTTGTTCTTATATCTATGTTTTCATTACTAAAGTTAACAACTGTATCCAGTTCGGTAAAAGTCAGAGCTAAATCAGGCAGTTGCAAAGTGGATGCAAAAGTAACAACTGTGCCTTGCGCTACTACATCCAAATCCGCGTATTTTGGTATCGCAATATTAATGGTCGCCGTCGCCGAACCATCCAGTTTTACAAACTCAAAAACCTCTCCTAGGTCTTCTTTTAACGGTGAATTTTCGACTAAATTGTGAAACTTTGAGAACGCAATTTGTTCAGGGGAAAAGAGCACTTGTAAATTAGGATTATCCGAGGACAGTGGAATATCAACAATAAGATCATTGTCTATCTTGATGCCGTAAAACTGAGCGCTTTTGGCTACTATCCTCATATCATCAGAGCGTACCCATAATTCAGCATCTAGCTCTTCGACTTGTGGCCATTCTGGGTCAAACATAAAGATGCCATCTGCTAACTTAGCCCGTAATAAAAACAGAGACTTGGTTTGATCAAATATATTTTCTGGCTCAGCAAAAATAGCGACTTGAGTAAATTCTCCTCGTCCTTGTTGAATACCATCAGTTAAGTATTGATAGGTTTCTTGATCAATTAAATGTCTGGGCAAGTAATGATGAATCGAGCCTTGTTTTGGCCCTTTGACTTCGGCATATAAAGATAATAGCCCCTGTTCAGTTAGCTGATACTGACCAGACAACGCAATATCTACTTCATCATTTTTCAGTCTAAAATCTGGGAAAGTAATGCTAGGGATAGGTGCTTTAGCGTCAAAATAACCGGTTAAATTTAATGAGTCATATTTGATTGTTTGGCTGAACGTATCTCGCGTTTCTAACGCGCCATTTTGTCCTGAAATATGAACTAAAGCCTGTTGCTCCAACCAATACGCTTGCAGACTAATGTCGGTTAAGCCCAAATAAGCTTGGTCTTGTGCTAACTGAGGTAACAGATCAACCCCTGTCATCTTGACCGTAGCGGCAAGCTCTTGCTCTTTATTCCAATATAGTTGCAAGTTATCCACATTACCCGACACTTCACCTAAGGTAATAAAATCAAGCTCTTTAGTGGCTGAAAAAAGCGAAAATAACTGACTAACCGTGGCGATTTCCGCATTGCCTATGTCCAATGAGGTGTGATCGGCGTCGGCAAATAACGTCAGATAAAAATCATCAAATTCTTGTTGCTCTGTATGCAGCTTAATATCGTTAGCAAAAGCAATCCAAGAATCTTCCGACTTCCACCAGTGCATTCGAGTGTTTTTAATTGCCAAATATTTACTGCGATCGCCTAATGACCAATTTAGCCCGGTATCATAAACATCTAACAAGATGTCATTTACTAAGCCATTTTTAATCTCACCCCAAGCTTTAAAATTAGCTTGCGTTGACGAAAGCTCTACATGCTCATCAATCAATTGCATAAGCCAAGGTGATACGTCCATTTGGCTGGCTTCAAAATAAACCTGACCAAAGATGTTTTCCCGGCGATTACCGTATAAATCAGCAATAAATGAAATCGAATTATTGGAAAAACCGTCAACGTATAAATTACCGCTGGCTTGGTGCCTATTGCTGGAATTAATCCAAGTTAATGACTCCAAATGGTAATTTTGCGACTTACCGTTTTTATGTCTAACTTGAATATCACTGTTAATAAGTTTGAACGCATGTAGCTGTGATAAAAATAAGTGACTTAAATTATCAAGCAGTTGGCTGCCATCTGAGTTGGGTCTAATTTGATAAAACACTTCACTGTTGATCTTGGACTCAATGCCATCTAGGACAAATGACTCACTGACAAACCTTTGCTGCAGCAACGACTGCCAAAAGTTCACCTTCAGTTGGGTTTCCGTAATGGATATATCAAGAGGAGCCTGAGGGCTTGCTTCCAATGAAAGGTTATGCAGAGTAACAACCGGTCCAGATGTTTGCCAAGCTGCACCAATTTCACCTATGCTGATCTTTGCGCCAAAGTTCTCTAACACATAGACTTCGATATCTGACTTATAGTCATCGGCAAACTGCAAAGAATATTTGATTGCTGTCACTAAAACAGCCAACAGCAAAATACAAGACGCTAGAGTGATCCAGCATACTTTTACTGTTCGCAGAAAAAATCTATCAATCAAATTAGAAGCTCTTACGTTAAAATGGCCAATTAGTCTGAGACTAATGACCGGTTACCAACTAAGATATCAAGCATACAAAATACAGGACGAGCGCTAGTTACTACAGTGTTGTATTGCTTTTGGTAACTGTTCAATTACATCTGTCGCTATGATACCTATCTCACCGCTTTTTGCAGCAAAATCTCCAGCAAGTCCATGTAAATAGACAGCTAATTTGACTCTTTCGTTCATATTAATTTGTAAGTTTTCTTTATTGGCTAATAAAGCACCAACGATTCCAGCTAAAACGTCTCCCATTCCCGCTGTTGCCATCCCCGAATTGCCCGTTAAATTAACGCTGACTGTCGATTGCGAAGAGACTAAAGAGTTATTACCTTTCAAAATGATATGACTGTTGTATAAATGGCTCAGGGCTTTTGCACTTTCAACTCGACTTTGATTAACCTCTGCCGTTTTTATGCCAAGCAAACGAGCCGCTTCAAGCGGGTGGGGAGTCAAGACTGATTCCAAGTTACAACGGTTAAATAAAGCAACTAAGGCTTCAGATGTAGCCAATAAGTTTAACCCGTCGGCATCGATGACCACTGGTTTTCTCTTGGTCAAAAGCACACTTAGCACTTCTTCCATTAGCGCTAAACTCCATTGCCCTTGTCCTAAGCCAGGACCAATAACCAGCACATCCGCTTCATGGATCTTTTTCTTCAACAGTTCGTTTTCACTGTCACAGGCACAGACCATAAGTTCTGGACACATAGTGTTAATCGTCGCTACATTGCTTTGATGACACACCACAGATACCTTACCAACGCCAGTTCGCAATCCTGCTTTAGCTGCTAGGAAAATTGCACCAGGCATCCCTTTATCACCGCCAATACATAAAATGTGACCATTTCTGCCTTTATTGGTATTGCGCTTACGTTTTTTAATCAAGGCTTGATTTGGCAAGCCATAAACACTGGCCACAGGTTCAAACATTTGATTGAACAAAGTGTCGATTGATAATCCAGCCAAGATCAAATGGCCAGTATGATCTGGCCCATCGGCGATTAACAAACCAACCTTTGGTGCGATAAAAGTCACGGTGTAATCAGCTGCAATACAATCTTCACTAGCAATACCACTGTTAGCATCTAAACCAGAAGGCAAATCTATAGCAACAACTGGGGCATCAGCTTGGTTGACTCTTGCTAAAACTTTACGCATTGGCTCTCTGAGCGCGCCAGAAAAGCCAGTACCCAATAAGCCATCAATGACTAAATCAAAGTCGGAAAAATCAATACTTTCAGCTGCGATATCTTCAATCGTCATTCCTTGATTTACGAATGCTTGTCTAGCAATTTCAGCATCACCATTGAGTGCTTTATTTGGCTCAAAAGAAAAGACTCGAACCCGGCATTTCGCCTGCAAAGCCAGCCTTGCGAAGACATAGGCATCACCACCGTTATTGCCCCGCCCAGCTAATACGGCGACATAAGACGCTTGGTTAAAATGCGCCAGCATAGTGTCAAAAACCGCGTGCCCAGCTAACTCCATGAGTTGGTACAAAGAGATCCCTGCTTGCTCTGCACATTCCACTTCACCAGACTTGACCTGCTGGGCGGAATACAGCTGACATGTTAAAATCTCAGAATTGTCGATGGCATACATAAAGATTGTTATAAAATTCAAATGCTTTGTTCTGATATTAACTATTACCAACTTAAACAAAAGATCAAGTCTTGGGGCCAAGAATTAGGCTTTGAACACGTTGGTATTTCCGATATAGACTTATCCGAGCATGAGCCAGCATTTCTTGACTGGTTAGAACGGGGTTTTCATGGAGAAATGGCTTTTATGGCTAGCCATGGCACAAAAAGAACCCGACCAGCAGAGTTACTGCCTGGAACCATTTCCATTGTTTCAGTGCGAATGGACTACTTACCGCCACAAGCCGAGTTTGCCAAAACGTTGGAGCAATCCGATGCCGCCTATATTTCAAGGTATGCACTAGGCCGTGATTACCACAAGGTAATACGCAACAAACTAAAAAAACTAGGTCAACAAATAGAGCAAGAGCTTGGTATTGAAAACTT
Source organism: Psychrosphaera sp. (assembly GCA_965200905.1). Classification (GTDB taxonomy): domain Bacteria; phylum Pseudomonadota; class Gammaproteobacteria; order Enterobacterales; family Alteromonadaceae; genus Psychrosphaera. The sequence continues at coordinate 47,178 of CBDAVN010000020.1, read as the reverse complement.
AAGTTTCAGACCTTTTGTTGATTCTGCGCCCGTGTTAGAAAGGCCAATCGCAGAAAAAGCAGGCTTAGGTTGGACCGGCAAGCACACTTTGTTGCTAGACAAGAACGCTGGCAGTTGGTTTTTCCTCGGTGAGCTATTTTTGCCTATCGCCCTTGAACCTGACGAGCCTATTGAAGCTGAATGCGGAAGCTGTGTGGCTTGCATCACAACATGCCCAACTCAAGCTATCATAGAACCTTATGTAGTCGATGGACGAAAGTGTATTTCCTATCTAACCATAGAACTCAAAGGCAGTATTCCAGAGCAATATCGGCAGGCGATAGGCAATAGAGTTTATGGTTGCGATGATTGCCAGCTCATTTGCCCTTGGAATCGTTATGCCGATTTATCGAAAGAGCCAGATTTTCTACCAAGATCGCAACTGCACCCTGCAAAGCTATTAGACTTGTGGTTTTGGGATGAAGCTCAGTTTTTGAAAAACACCGAAGGTTCACCCATCCGCCGCATAGGATATGAAAACTGGATGAGGAACTTGGCTGTTGGTATAGGTAACGCTGATTTTTCGCTGAAAAATATCGAAGCCTTGCAACAAAAACAGGGACAGATCTCAGATATGGTTGATGAACATATCAATTGGGCACTGACTCAACAAGAACAAAAAGCACAGGCGCAAGGCGTACCATCAAGAAAGCTAAAGCGGCTAATTAAAGCGATTAAAATTGGCTTACCTAGAGACGCATAAAGAGCTGTAAGCTGTAGGCTATAAGCGGTAAGTAAGAGCTCTCTTTCACTTTTTCTTACAGCTTAAAGCTTACGGCTTCTAACTTTCTCTTACTTCCAACTGCGTTTTTTATGTCCTAACAAACCGTAATAGAAAAGATAGCCATAACAAACGAAAGCAATCACATAGCCCAAACTGGTATCGCCACTAACGTGAGCAACTTTACCAAAGGCCAGTGGCAATATCGCGCCACCAGCAATACCCATGATCAAAAGAGCAGAGCCTTGAGCCGTATACTTTCCTAGCCCAGATAAAGCTAACGGCCAAACCGCTGGCCAAACTAATGCGTGTGCAAGACCCATTAGCGCAACAAATGTTACCGTATTTGGAATAGTCGAGATGCCACTCCAGCCCCATAACATATCAGCAATCCAAGTGCTTTCACTTGACCCCATCAATACCCCCAAAGTACATAGAACACCCGCTGTTGCCGAGCCTAATAACGCCTGTTCTTGTGAAATATACTTAGGAATACAGGTTACTCCTATGATGTAACCGAATACCATAAACACCATAGTGTAAGAGGTCAGGCTGGCAAAATTACTAACTCCTAAGGCCTGTCCGTACAAACCAATTGTATCTCCTGCAATCACTTCAATACCGACATAAAAGAAAATGGCAATAGCGCCAAGAACAACCTGAGGAAATGCCAAAATGCTTTGCTCACCTTCTGCTTGGGCTTCTTGCTCAAACTCTAATTCAGGTAAGTTAGAAAACTTGATAAATGCCACTAATAAAGACAGAACAATAGCCATGCCGATATAAGGCATGATTAAAGCATTTGCTAGTTCATCAATTTTAGCCTGCCTTGCCGTTTCTGATAATGAGGCCATGTGAGACTCGGAATAATCGCCCATGCCAGATAACACTAAGGCAGTAAATAACATTGGAGCTAACACCCCAGCAGCTTTATTGATCAATCCCATGATGCTAATGCGCATTGCAGCACTACTCTCAGGGCCAATTTTCACAACATAAGGGTTAGACGCTGTTTGCAGTATGGTTAAACCAGAACCGAGTACAAACAACGCCGATAAAAATACAAAGTAGTGTCCTGTTTTAGCTGCTGGTATAAACAATAAAGCACCAATAACCATCACAGCTAAACCTAGTGCCATACCGTTTTTATAGCCAGTTTTGTCCAACAGTAATGACATCGGAAACGCCATCACAGTGTAAGCGATGTAAAAAGCAAACGTTACTAATAACGCTTGGAACTCATTGAGCTGACAAATGATCTTTAAAAACGGGATCAAAGAACCATTGAGCCAAGTGACAAAGCCAAAAATGAAGAACAGCACGCCTATGATCATCATAGGCATAAGATTATTAGTCGCCTTGGTTGGCGAGCTGGCTACCGAAGTCATAAGACTCTCCCCGAAAGTAATATTATTTTTATACTGTGTTATTGCGTATTGCTGTGCACAAGTCGACCAGCAATCCAAGTATTCGTTACCTGATAGTCATCGTTAAACACGATAATATCTGCTTGTTTACCGACTGTTAATGAGCCAAGTTTATTGTTCATCCCCAAGTACTCGGCAGGGTAAAGGCTTGCCATATTTAACGCCTCTTCTAATCCTATACCAAGGTGCTCGACGGCATTTTTTACTGCACTGATCATATCCAAAGCGGACCCGGCAAGTGTGCCCTCTTTTGTTGCTAATTTATCCCCTTGCTTGATAACTTCTACACCAAATAAATCAAAGCCAGTTTGTTCACTGCCAATAGTAGACATGGCATCGGTGACAATTAGCAATTTTCCTTTTGGCTTAGCTGAATAAGCTACTTTTGCTGAGCTGTAGTGCATGTGGTGCCCGTCAAGAATAATGCCACACCAAGCTTGGTCAGCCGCAAGCGCCGCACCTACTACACCGGGCTCTCGACTGGTAAACGGCGACATTGCATTAAATAAATGAGTAAAACCATCAGCACCGAGTTCTAGCGCCTGCATAGCACGCTCAAAATCGGCATTGGTATGGCCCAAAGATACTTTTACTTGGTGGTTAACTAAGTTTGTTATGTCTTGGTCACTGACATTTTCAGGTGCTAAAGTAATGAGCTTAGTGCCCAAATCTGTGCGCTCAAAAATAGCCATTTCTTGTACAGAAATAGGGCGAATGAATTGCTGCTCATGTACCCCTTTTTTTGGCACTGACAAATGCGGTCCCTCAAAGTGGATGCCTAGAATGCCATCAGCCCCCGACTTAATTGCATCAGCAACCGCATCCGCAGCTAGGTTCATGGTCTCAACATTATCAGTAATAAGAGTCGGTAACATTGCAGTTGTGCCATACTTAGCATGGGCTTGCAGCATTTTTTTTAGCGTGGAATGTGCTGGCGCGAAGTTAAATAATAACCCGCCACCACCATTGACATGATAATCAATAAATCCTGCAGTTAACGTCCCTGAATAATGTTTGGCATTAGGTAACACCGTCGGATGAATTGCAACAATTTCTCGTCCCGCCAGCTCTACAGTGACATCTGTTAAAAACTCATCGCCATTAAAGACTCTATCGGCACAGATCAACATGCTATTTTCTACCATTTTTATAATGTTTTTGTGACCTTATTAAGCCCTGCTGGCGAATCAGGATCAAGCCCCTTACTCACCGCAACCCCTGCAACATCAATATAGAAGCGTTGTAACAAAGTCAGTGGTGCAATGCGATTCGGTATTTCATGATCGGTTTGCTGCAATCGAATTAAGGTCGCGCCGCGCTCTTGAACTTCATCAACTTGCTGCTGATGGCTCACACTGGATTCATCTTCAATGTCTAAGCTGATGATGGTTAAGCCTCCTTCCACCAAAGTGACCGGGCCATGTAAAAACTCAGCAGAAGAAAACGATTCAGCTTGAATGCCACACACTTCTTTTAACTTCAGCGCGACCTCACGGGAAAGTGCATAACCAAAACCTCTACCCATCACCACAAGATTACTAACCTCATCGACAGCATTTGCCAACAATTGATTAGGCTCAGCAACGGTTTGTTCTAATACTTTAGGTAATAACTCAACTTGATTAATTAACTGAGTATCATTTTTCCAATATGCCACCAACTGCAATAAGGCACTTAAAGTTGCTAAATAGCTCTTGGTCGCTGCTACCGCTTTTTCTTCACCAACATTTAACGGCATAACAACATCGGCCAATTGAGCCAATGGCGAGTCTTCAACATTAACTAAAGCAATACATAAAGCACCTTGTTCTTTCGCTATTTGAGCTTGGGTTAAAATATCTGGGCTACGTCCTGATTGCGAGATCACGATCACCGCACTGCCTTTTAGATTAACTTGACTGTTATAAACGCTTTTTACTGAAGGCGCTGCAGCCACAACTGGCGTACCAGTTTCAACTTCTATCAAATACTTGCCAAACACACCGGCATGATCTGACGAACCACGGCCAACCATAAAAACAAAGTTTGGCTTGAGTGCTCTTAACTTCTCACCCAATGCGATCGCTGTCGCTTGGTTGTTTGCCAATTGCTGCTGAATACGGCTTGGCGCTTCTCTCGCTTCGCGCTCCATAATAGTATTAGTTAACATAGTTATTACTCTCAATTACTGTTGATTGATTTTGGGCAAATAAAACGGCACCTATTTCCGGTGCATGTTGCGCTGGTGAGATAAGAGACTTTACTCTGTTGTCGAAGTACTCAGCCATAATTGGCGTCAAACCACCAATTAACGATAAAGGTAATTTCTGAACTTCAACTAAACGCAAGGCCATCGCTGATAAATAATCGACTCCCGTTTGTACCAAGTTCATCGCATAGGGATCTTGATGGTTTGCTTGTTCAATAACTAATGGCGCTAATTTAGCGAAATCTGCAGGGATAAACCCCGATACTAGTTGAGCTAAGTCTATTGCGGTCGATACCTTATAATGCTCGACTATCGCTGATGACATGCTAGATTGTGGCTTAATGCCATCAAGTGCTTGTAGAGTGAGCTCAATAGCTTTTAATCCCAACCATGCTCCACTGCCACAATCGCCAACGGGAAAACCATGACCGCCAACTTCTGTTTGTTTGCCAGCAATAGAAGCTAGGCCGCTGGAGCCCGTACCAGTTATGATCACAGCCCCATCTTCACCGCTATGAGCACCGATACATGCAATGTGCAGATCAGAAGTAAAATAAGCTTGTTTAAAAGGGTGTGACCACTGTAAGATTTCAGCCATACATGATTCTAAATTTAGCCCAGCCAAACCGATCCCAGCAATAAGCTCTGCTTTTTTATTAACACCAAAGCCTGCGTGTTTCAGAGCGAGCTCAGTGGCTTGCTGGATATGGTGAATGGCTTTATCAATGCCTCGTAAAACATTGGCAGGACCAGATAAACCTTCACCTAACACCCCTTTTTCGCTGCAATAAATAACAGCGCGACATTTACTTCCACCACCATCGATGCCTAAAAAAAGTTGCTTGTACTGATTGTTTATATTTGCCATAACCTTCCCCAAAAAAACTCTTCCCTGAGTAACTTCACCACAACATGAAACTGTCGATAATTTATCCTAAAACAAAATGACAGCGCTGTCATCAATTTTCGTTAATAATTTTTACTAAATGTTAACCTAGTTACTTTTGATGCTGCGCTAACTTAAAAATACATTCCGAGTGACGAATCTCTTTGTACAAAAGGCAGGAGTTTTTCGGGCTAAACTGAGCCGAAGTTCACAAGCCCTGTGGTTAACACCAAGGCACGAAAAACAACCTGACTTCTCACTGCCGCAATATTAAACTTCTGCCTTTTTTTGTTCTCATTGGACTAACAGAACGAACTTCAACTTCACCTTCAACAGCTATAGGTGACCTGTACCACTGCCATTGCCCACCGTCGACTCTAAATTGCATGGCCAAGCCAGGGTAAATATTATTCATCACCAGCTTTCCTTGTTGCAAAGTAGCCCCAGGAGTGGGAAGACGGAAAAACACACCTTCACGTTCTGCTTTTGCTAGTACTTTTTTGCCAATTAAATTAGCAAAGTGCTGCCAATCTTTTAATCTTAGCGTTTTGTCACGCTCACTGAAGTAAGTGGTTTGCTCAGAGTACGTTCTTGCTTGATAGTCATACTCCATTTCCCAATCAGCTTTGTGCCAAGCTCGCTCGGCTAGAGCATATATTCTTGGAAATATCATATAGCTCGCCTGTTCATCACTTCTTACTGTCTCTGACCACAATTGACCCTGAATACCATGGAACTTAACACCTGGCTTTAACGGTTCATTATTCACTGCTTGGTAACTATTTTCTTCTCTATCACGCCAAACTTCGGCATGTGCTGGCAGATTTTCAGGCATAAACTCGAATACCTTACGAGTATTGAGGCGCCTCGCAGCCCAATAGTAGCCACGCTCATGAGCATCAGCTTCATATGGGAAGTCAAAGTACAAAGCATCAGGAGTTGATAGCACAACTTGCCAACCTCGATTAGCCTGTTCATGAGCAGATTTGTGTCCGTCCCACATCAAAGTTCCCCATGCATTGGTCTGAACCTTACTAGGCATGCGCTCTACTGAAGTATGTCCCATACCATCGCTCCAGCCTGCAGCTTGGATACCTCGTTGGCCTAAAATCGCAGCCACTTTTTCAACAAAATAAGCGGCAATATCTTCAGCTTTTTCTATCCCCATGACATTTTTAGCTAATAAAGATTTACACGCAGGTGACTCTAACCAAGCACCAGCAGTTTCATCTGCACCTATATGATACTTACTGAGAGGTTGGTTTGCTTGCTGGTGCATTAATGACAGTTCGTCTATCACTTTAGCAATAAAGTGATATGAAGAGTCCAAACAAGCATTGATAGTATTATCATTGTAAAATTGAATCGAAGAGTACTTTGTTGTGTCTTCCACATCATGCAGTAGATACTGTTTTGCTTGTTCAGCCTGGCCTTTTGCCATCAAGTTATTATAACGTGCAGCCATAGACTTGATCGCAGCTCTAGAATGTCCTGGCATATCCATTGACGGGATCACTTGAATATGTCGCGCATTTGCATAAGCGACGATCTCTTTGTAATCTGCAACCGAATAATAACCATTTGCAGGCGAATCCCGGTGTGGACCAACACCCAGCTGAGGTAACAAACAGTGTTGTTCTGTTAAATCGTGACAACGAAATGCTCCTACTTGAGTCAGCTCAGGCAAACCTGGGATCTCCACACGCCAGCCTTCGTCGTCGGCAAGGTGAAAATGAAACTTGTTGAGCTTATATGCCGACATTTGTTCAAGTAACTGCAACACAAACTGCTTTGACTTAAAGTTTCTCGATACGTCTAAATGCATTCCCCTAAAATCAAATCTAGGTTCATCCTCAATAGATAATAACGGCAGATCAAGCGAATCAGGTGCTAGCAAACTAGTTAAAGACTGTAACGCATAAAATGCACCAGCTTCAGAGCCTGCTTCAATATCAATACCAGAAGCCAAAATAGCAAGCTTATAAGCTTCTCGCGATAAATCTCGATTTAACTTAATGTTAACTTTTGTGCCATCTTGCTGCTGTTCAACACCAAACCTCTCTAGCCTTGCCAATGCAGCAACATATCCTTGCGCTTCAAGGCCCTGATACTCTAGCTTGATCCCAGAAGCCAAATTTAGTGTGCCAGCTACAGCAGGTTCAATAAGTTTTTTTGGCGTAGGTAAAATACTTTTACTGATATCGACATCTTGATAAAAGGTTTGATTCTCGTTAAATAACCATTGAGCCGTCGCAGGTTGAGTTGAGTCTGACTCAGTTCGTTTAAAATGTTGGTCTGCTAAAGATAAAGGAGCGGAGTGAGGGAGTTGTTCCAACCCCGTTTCTACAGCAATAACAGGCACTGTACTAGCGATAGTAACAGCAGGCTCGTCGCCCACAACCAGATAATAGTTAGGCATCATATCTGTTTGTGCTAAGTGCCAAAAGCCAGCTCTAAAATCAATGTCATAACGCTCGCCAGCAACAAACTTTTGAAACTTCTCAGTTGGAGTGATGCGGTGCAGATCGCCATTGATATGGGTTAGCTCAAACAACTCACTGGAAACCATTTGTACTGGTGCCATGTTGCTGAAGTAAATAGCCCAATCTGATGCAGTAAAGTCAATGCGGGATTGCAGCTGCAGTTGAGCTTGAAAGCACAATCCCTCTGTTTGTTGTTTGTCACATAATTCATCACTTCTATTGGTAGTAACTTGATATTTGATCATTAACGAATCTGCAAGATGCTGTCCCCTAGTTACAGGATCTTGCTTAACGCTAATTTCAGAGCAAGCCAACAATAGGCTCAAAGCAAATAATATAGATATATACTTCAAGATATTTCCTCCACATTCAACATCAGTAACTTTTGTAATTCAAAATAAAAATAGCAGACAATGACAGCGTTGTCATTTAAATTTAAAATGTTTATTAAAGGCTTTTATAACAGGGGCATTGAGCCTAATTCATTTTTTCTAAAATGGTTTTCAACCATTGATAAACCTTGGCTTCACTGGCCTTATCTGAACCTGATAATATGCCTTGTAAGTGTTCGGGCATGTAATCAAACTCTTCACGCTCAGACATCACCAAATAATTAAAAATAGCCAACCAACTTTGTCTTTCAACTCGTGGCAGTTTTGCTAAGCTTACTAACCCCATTAAGACCGCATCCAAGCCTGACGGGTGAGTGAGTCCGCCAATAGAACCACTTTGCCAATAATTAACCAACATATTGACCGCAGAAGAGGCCTTAACATGATGCCACCAAAGAGCTGGGATATATATCGCATCGCCAGGTTCTAAGTTAGCTTGCAAAGCATAATTCAATGCATTTTTTAATTTAGGAAAGCGGACAAAGTCTGGGTTTTCTAGCTTTGTCAGGCTCACTGCTGCCCCACCGGGAGTATTCTCCAATGGCCCAATATATAAGTTTGATATTTGTTCTGGTGGGAACAAGGTAAACTGACGATGCCCTGCAATAACGCAAGCAATGTTCTCCGCGTCGTCGTAGTGTGTATTAACTAAACCATCGGTGCCTAACCAAAATCTAGGTTTTACCGTTTCTGTTAAAACACGACAAACGTTTTGCTGGCTAAAAGAATGAAAATAATCGTCAACAGGTGCGCTTTGCATAGCAATACGATCTGCTTGTTTATCTATCTTTCGCTGTTCAATCAAGCGCAGTATTGTATTTAACCCTGCAATTTTTCGAGTAAAGTTGAACCCAGTATAGTCACTACTGTAAAAGTAATAGCCATCTTGTTCAGCATCTTGGCTAATGAACCTTGCATCGCCCCCTTTATAATCGGCCGATAAATAATCAAATAAAGCAGTGTCAGAGCGTTTAGCGGCATCGACAGCAGGCCAATTTGCAACGAGTCCTTTTAGTATCGCAGGCTGAGCCAATGGCTGTATGTCACGTTTAAAAACGTCTTGATCAACGTCATACCACTTGGCGACTTGGTTTAATGGGCGCATGCATTTGGCCTTTCTATGCAATAGAAAAAGCCGAGCTTGGCTCGGCTTCTATTTTATCGTTAATTAAAAATTAAATCTGGCTCCAACCGAGAGACGACGACCATTAGCATAAAGCGACATTATTCGTGCTCTATCGGTGTTGTACTCGACAATTTCTTCATCCGTCAGATTTATCGCTTCAACATTAATAGTAATATTATCAGTGACGTTATAACTCATCACTGCATCCCATTGACCATAATCATCATTCCACAACTCATTACCATTAAAGTGTAACCCTTTGTACCACTCAGTACGGTAGTTGTACATTAGTCGAGCGGCAAAGCCATTGTTTTCATAATAACCGGTGAAGTTTAACATGTGCTCAGAAGTGCCATTCATCAAACCTGACCCCGGCCTATCTTCATCTCGAACTTGATCACTATCGGCGTTAGTATAAGTATAATTGAACTGCACACCATAACCATCAAAGTCATGTTGTAAGCTCACTTCTATACCAGCTATTGATGCACCTTTATCATTCACTGGCTGACTAAAGTTGACGTCCACAAACTCTTCGGTCTCCTCGTTAAATCTTGGTGCAGATATCACGTCATAAGTTCTTAGAGAATCAAGATCTTTATAGAACGCGGTTACTGCAAATAACGAAGCATCTGCATAATACCACTCATAAGAAACATCAATTTGATCCGCAATAGTCGGTTTCAATAATGGGTTATTTCTCGTTCCGGTTGGTTGAGCTTGATTCAAAGAGCCATAACTTTCAGACGACGAAATATCAGTCCAATTTTGTCGCGCCATAACGCGTGCTAAACCAAAGCGAAGCAAAGTGTCTTGATCTAGGTTGTAGGTCAAGTTGAAGCTTGGTAGCAACTCAGTGTAATCATTTTCTACTTCGACCCAAGCCAGTCGTGCTGGCGTCAACCATTCCCTATCAAAAGTTTTGAAACCGAACGAGTCACCAGAAAAGTCCCAACCACCTGATGTTTGGTCTGTTGAGACATAACGAAGGCCCATATTGCCGCGATAGTTATCACCTTCAAAATCCCCTTGAACGTAAGCTGCGAAAATATCTTCACCTACGACAAATTCTTCTGCTAAGAAAGTCGATTGAGCATAGTCAGCGGATAAGCCATTGACACCTTCAAAAGCAACCGCTTCCATAACTTCACGGTTATGTGCAACTTGTACTGCTAAATCCCCACCAGCCAGTACATCAGCATTGGTTGTGCCTAGAGCATCTAAGCCACAGGCTGCCAATGTTGGACATGAGTTAAACACATGTTGTAAGTAAACATTCCAACCAGCAATAGCACCATCAGGTAGCGTACCTGGACCATGCCAACTAAATGCTGTTCTTCTTACTTCACGCTCTGCCTCACGAACTTTCAAGCCTGTTTTTAGGTCTGTAAAAAAGCCAAATTCAACTGGGATTTCAAAATCAATTTGAGCGTACTTTTCTTCATCAAACGTTGGCTTATTTCCGCCCCAAATCCAGCCTGCTGCAAAATTACTACCATCAGCTGTATCAATCTCAGTATCAACTCTTGGCTTACCTGTTAAGTCGTAAGAATAATCCGTTCTAGTCGCGTATTCCCAAGATGTTTCTCTGAGCGTTCCCCCCTCTGCTTCAGTCACTCCCAGATCCGCTGTCATAGTAAAGCTCGCTGCATCATAAGTTACTTCTAAATGCACAGATGACGTTTCAGTCTCCGAGATACGGTTGATAAAGTTATAGCCAATCCAACCATCTGTCACAGTGCCAGATAAAATGTTACCGCCACCGCTAGCTAATTGCTCAGCATGATCAGCAGGACGAACTAACAAGTTAGCGTTTTGGTTGTTTGACTCCATTTTAGAGTTAAGAATGTTTAACGTCAGATCGAGTGACTCAGTAGGTGCAAATTCGATAGAACTAAATAGCGTTTTACGTTCACGATCCTGTAAGAATGTTGGCACACCAATATGAGTAGGGACACCATTATTCCAACCTAGAACTTCTAAACCTTGCCTTTCTACGGAGCGATCTTGTGATACTAAGTTAATTAAAAAGCCAAAATTTTCTTGTTCATTTTTCCACGAATATAAACCATCAATTTGCGGGTCAGTTTTCCCTGAAGAATCTGAGTATTGGCCCTGAATACCAAAGTTAATTGTATTAGCATCCATTTCTAATGGTTTACGTGTTCTTAAAATTACGGTGCCACCTATAGAACCTTCATCAATGTTGGCCTGTGGTGATTTATATACTTCCAAACCACGAACAATTGAAGATGGTAATAGTGTGTAGTTAAAGCTTCGAGTTGCAGGATCTAAAATAAACCAATCGGCACTGGCAACTGTTTGGCCATTTAATAATGTTCTATTCCAGTCAGGACCAGCACCACGAATACTGATCTTCTCACCTTCACCAAACTCTCTACTCACTGCAACACCAGTAATACGCGATAATGATTCAGCGACATTTTTATCTGGAAACTTGCCGATATCCTCAGCTGTGATGGCGTCAACAATTGAATTGGCAAAACGTTTTTGATTTAGGTTTTCTTTTGCGCTAGCTCTAAAGCCTCGAATTTCGATCACTTCAAGATCTTTATCCGCATTTTTCGACTCTGCCGCATATGCAGCGCCACCAGTAAAAGAACTAGCAATAGCCAGTGCCAACGTTGAATATTTTAGACGAGTGTATTTCATCACTTGCTCCCAGTCTTGTTATTATTTTGCCAATTTTGTTCAGCTTTAGTTAATTGTTATTTGCCACAAAATGACAACGTTGTCATTTAAACTAAACCAAGATTAAAAAAAACGCAATAATAAAACTAAAACATTTCATTAGTCCTTTGAAAATAAGATTTAACCTTTTGTTTTAGCTAAAAATACAGATTTAAGTAATCTTACTAAACGAAGCTCATATATTTACTTATATGTGTCTACCGCTGTCAGGCCAAGCTATGTTAAGATTTTGTTGTTACTGCAAGGAGCTAAAAGATAATGAAAATTACTATCAGTGAAGTAGCTGCAAAAGCTGGCGTTTCGATTAAAACAGTGTCTCGAGTGATGAACAATGAAGCAGGTGTTCGCTCAGCCACAAAAGAAAAAGTGCAAGCGGCGATGGCCGAGCTTAATTATAAGCCGAGCAAAGCTGCAAGAAGCTTAGCCAGTACCCAGTCTTTCCAAATTGGCTTTATCTACGATAATCCAAACGCTTATTACGTCATTGATATGCAAAACGGTATTTTAGATATCTGTCGCCAACAAAACTACGAACTGCTTATTCATCCTTGTGATGCAAGCTCTGCTGGTATTGTTGAAGAAGTACTTACGCTGATCAAGCGCTCTAGCTTAGATGGTTTAGTGTTGACCCCACCTCTGTCTGAAAACCAACAACTGATATTTGAATTACAGAAGAAAAATGTGAAATTTGTTCGAGTGATTTCAGGCAAAGGCAGACAGGAAGAGGCTGATCACTGTGTATTTCTTAATGACCGAGCAGCATCGGTTACCATTACCGAGTATTTAATCGAGCAAGGCCACAAAGATATCGCATTCATTTGTGGTGATGGCGAGCACAAATCCAGTCGCGAGCGATTTGAAGGTTATCAACATGCACTGAAAAACCATCAGATTGAGTTAACCCCTGATTTTATTGTTGATGGCAAATACGCTTTCGAGTCTGGTGTGCAAGGAGCAAAACAATTACTCGCGCTAGCAAAAAGACCCACTGCTATTTTTGCTAGTAATGATGAAATTGCCGCAGGTGCTTTGTTTGCTTGTCGCTTAGAAGGGATAGATATTCCAGCTCAGCTGTCTATTGTTGGTTTTGAAAATAGTCCGTTCTCAAGACAAACATGGCCGAAGCTAACAACCGCAGAGCAACCCACTTCTGATATTGCCAGAGCGGCAACCAATTTGTTGCTGAAACAGATCAGACAGCAAGATACCTCAGAAATTTTAGAGTTTAATCCACAGCTGCTAATTAGAGAGTCGAGCTCTGCACCGGCTTAATACCAATCCGCATAAAGAATTAGTCACTCAGCGAGAATTAAAAGCTTTTCAGGCAAGGCTTTGACTGCAGAGAATGGTTGCTCCCTTTTCAAAGTCAGTAACGCAGGCTGGGAAGCTTTTAAACTCGTCCTTGGAAGCTCACCAGAGGTGCGATAATTGCGCCAAATTTCCTTGATGTAGAACGACTATACCTGCGAAAATTTGTCTTATTCTCCCACCTCTGGTGTAGCTCTGAGTGGCTGATTCCTTATGAGGATTGGTATAATACCAATCCGTATTAACTGCTTGAGCTCAATCTAACATAGGTATAAATGAAGCAACTAACAGCGCAGCCATCACAATATTAAATATTCTCAGTTTGATTGGGTTGGCAAGAAATCGTCGCAGACTTTTGCCTGCAAGTAACCAAGTAAAACTTGAAGGTACGCCTACAAGAATAAAGCTTAAACTGATGATTAACACTGACATTAATGTATGGTCTGGAGCATAAACAGCCAAAGCTGACAAAACCATAACCCAAGCTTTAGGATTGACCCATTGAAACAACACAGCTTGAATAAAACTAAGAGGTTGAGGTTGATGTGCTTTATCTGCAACTTCACCGCTATTAGCAATTTTGTAAGCCAAGTAACATAAATAGGCCACACTCACATACTTCAATATTTGCAAGCTGCTCGGGTAAAGTTTAACGACTTCAGCAAGCCCAATACCAAGCAATATGACCATGGCATTAAAGCCCAGCTGAACACCCCACAAATGACGTAAAGATCGACGTACACCAAAGTTAATACCTGAACTCAATAACATAAGATTATTCGGCCCTGGGGTGATTGACGACACTAAACAAAACACAGTCAATGCCACTAACATATCTACACTCATTTTGTTTCCTTAATAACGATTGGAGTTAACAATAATAAAAAACTTTCTATCGAATTAGATTGCGTTTATTGTTTTAAAATCAGCCAATACGCAAGGTTTTGACAAAATGGATAGGTACAACGAAAGAATATTGCAAGAACTACAAAAAGACGGAAGAATAACCAACGCTGAGCTAGCTGAGCGTATTGGCTTATCTGCATCGGCTTGTTTACGACGGGTGCAAGAGTTGGAAAAAACCGGTGTGATCGCCGGTTATAAAGCCGTTATTGACTCAAGCAAGTTAGGCAAAAACTTCCAAGCCTTTGTGACTGTTGGGCTTGCCACCCATACCAAAGAAGCGCAAAAAAACTTTGAGCAAGCCATTGTACAATCGGCTGAAGTATTGGGTTGTCATAACGTCACAGGTCAGTTTGAATATATACTGCAAGTAGAAACAGACGACTTGAAAAGCTACAAATCTTTTCACTCCAACGTATTAGGCGATTTACCACAAGTCGCAACCATTTCAACTCATGTTGTGATGGAGTCGGTTAAAAATGAGTAATACCAATCCGCATAAAGAATAAGTCACTCAGCGAGAATTAAAAGCTTTTCAGGCAAGGCTTTGACTGTAGAGAATGGTTTGCTCCCTTTTCAAAGTCAGTAACGAAGGCTGGGAAGCTTTTAAACTCGTCCTCGGAAGCTCACCAGAGGCGCGATAATTGCGCCAAATTTCCTTGATGTAGAACGACTATACCTGCGAAAATTTGTCTTATTCTCCCACCTCTGGTGCAGCTCTGAGTGGCTGATTCCTTATGAGGATTGGTATAATGCGTTAGCGAATATATTCAACGTCTGGCAAGTGATGGCGAAATTGCTGTTTTAATTTAAATAAATACTTAGCTGGAAAATTAAAAACAATCTTGCCGCCATGATTGTATGGCAAGTGAAAGGTGCCTTTGCCATTTTCAATATCGAGCACGACCTTTCTAATTTTATCGAGTTCAATGATTTCACCTTTAACTCTTAGGTGATCTTTGCTGAACAGAATAACTTCAAGCGGGTTATCAACAAATGGTTGAGCCATGTTGTCAGAGTCGAGTTTATCAGCACGGAAAATAAAATTGAGTAGATTTACAATAACCACCGCGGTGAATACGCTTTGTACCAATGAACCATCATAAAGATAAAAGGTGGATGCAGCTAAGATAGTCAAAGCAAGCAAGCCAGTTTGCCAATTCCTTTTGAACATAATTTATCTCTTCCTTATTCGACAAAAACGCGTTTCACTCGGTTTGCTAAGTTACAAAACATCTCATACGAAATAGTGTCGGCGTATTCAGCTATTTCTTCTGCTGGTAACTCAGGTCCCCATAAAATAACTGGGTCGCCAATTTTTACATCTGAATCGAGACCGATATCAACGGTTAACATATCCATAGATACGCGCCCCACCATAGGGTAGCGCTTGCCATTGATCAGAATTGGCGTGCCTGTTTTGGCATGCCTTGGGTAACCATCTCCATACCCCATTGCAACAACAGCTATCTTGCTATTGACTGCAGCAGTCCAAGTAGCGCCATAACCAACCGTGCTACCAGCTGTAATATCATTAACAGCAATAACCTGAGACTTCATTGTCATTGCAGGCTTTAAACCACACTGTGCGGATGTTTTACCAGCCAATGGCGAGTTGCCATAAAGCATTAGTCCAGGTCTAACCCAATCAAAATGCGACTGTGGTAAAGCTACCGTCGCCGCCGAATTGGCACATGAACGTTTTACATCCAAGCCTTGAGTAACTCGATTAAACACTGCTAGCTGTTGTTCATTGCACGGATGTAAAGGCTCATCAGCGCAAGCGAAGTGACTAACCAAGGTAAGTTCATCATCAACATGAGAGCAAGCTTGTAATTGCTCCACCATAGTTTGTGCCAGCTCAGCAGGAACTCCCACTCTATGCATGCCAGTTTCTAATTTGAGCCAAACTTTCACAGGTTTTTCAACATTGGTAAGTGCTAACAACTGCTCCAGCTGTTGGCTATTTTGCACTACCAACTCAAATTGCATTGCGATGGCTTGCTCAAGCTCTTGTTGGTTAAAACAACCTTCCATCAACACTACGGGAGTTTGAATACCTGCGTCGGCTAAACAGATGGCTTCGTTTATTCTTGCCACACCTAAAGCATCAACGCAGTCTAACGCTTGCGCTACACCAATGGCATCATGACCATAAGCATTGGCTTTTATCATAGCGAGTATTTTGGCTTGTGGCGCTAATTCACGAACTCGCTGGACGTTGTGTTTTAAACTACTTTTACTGATCTCGGCAACAACAGGATTCATCGATTAGTCTTCTATAAACGCGTTACCAGCGTAGTTATCAAATCTTGAGAAATGTAATTGCGTGGTCAAACGGATACGACCGATTGGGCCGTTCCTGTGTTTACCTATGATGATCTCCGCTGTGCCTTTGTCTTCCGAGTCTTCGTAATACACTTCATCACGGTAGATAAACATAATTAAGTCGGCATCCTGCTCAATCGAGCCTGATTCCCTCAAGTCAGAGTTTACTGGACGTTTATCCGCTCTTTGCTCCAAGCCACGGTTAAGCTGTGCTAGGGCAATAACAGGAATTTCTAACTCTTTCGCCAAGGCTTTTAAGGAAGCCGAGATATCAGCGATTTCCAAGGTACGATTGTCTTTAAACTCAGGCGAGCGCATTAGCTGCAAGTAGTCAATCATGATCATTGATAAACCACCGTGTTCGCGGGCAATTCGGCGGGCACGGGAGCGTACTTCCGTCGGTGTTAAGCCAGATGAATCATCAATATATAGCTGACCTTTTTCCTGCATTAAGCCCATAGTACTAGCTAAACGTGCCCAATCATCATCGTCTAAGTTACCAGTACGTACCTTGGTTTGGTCAATTCGGCCAAGTGAAGCAAGCATCCTCATCATGATGGAATCTGCCGGCATCTCTAAACTAAATACTAAAGCAGGTTTGTCTGAAGTAAGCGCTGCGGTTTCAACCAAGTTCATGGCGAAAGTGGTTTTACCCATGGAAGGACGAGCGGCTACAATGATTAAGTCTGAAGGTTGGAAACCCGAAGTCATTTTGTCTAAGTCGGTGAAACCTGACGTTAAACCCGTCACCCCGTCGGAGTCAGTTGCCATCAAAGTTTCAATTTTATCGACGGTGGAGGATAAGATTGAATTAAGGTCTTTTGGGCCTTCGTTTTTATTTTCTCTTTGCTCGGCAATTTTAAATACCCGAGATTCAGCAAAATCGAGTAATTCTTCTGAACTTCTACCTTCTGGGTTATAACAAGCGTCAGCCACTTCATTAGCCGTACCGATAAGCTCTCTAACCACCGCTCTTTCACGAACAATTTCTGCATACGCAACAATGTTGGCAGCACTAGGCGTGTTCTTTGCAATTTCACCTAAATAAGCGAAACCACCAATGTCTTCTAATTTTTTGTCTTTTTCGAGCGCCTCCGACACTGTGATCAAATCAATCGGATTGTTTTGTACCATCAATGCCGCCATAGCGGAGAAGATCTCTTTGTGTTGGCGTAGGTAAAAATCGTCTTTTACGACTTTCTCTGCAACTCGGTCCCAAGCAGCGTTGTCCAGCATCAAGCCGCCCAATACCGACTGCTCCGCCTCAAGCGAATGTGGAGGGACTTTTAACGACTCTACTTGAGCCTCTTGATCTTTATTACCTTTGTATGAGGATTTTGCCATTTGCAACAATTACAACTCGAAAAAACTAGGACTGGATATTCTAAGAGGATATCCCTTTAGCTTCAACGATTAGCAGCAAATATTCACTTAGCTGATTGAATTTTAATGCAGTCTAAACGTCACCTTGGCTGTTGTATGGAGCGATTAAGATGCCAAAAAGTTAAGATTTTTGATAATAATTACAATCTTATAGTAAACAATTTAACGCTAGCTTCGTCACCTGTAATAACCAAACAAAAATTCGGATATCTGATAGAGGTAGATGTGCTAGGGTATTTAATCCGACAGTCTCGATGGTTGTTATCTGCAGCCGTACTTACAAGTGCTATTTGTGGCATATGCGCGGTTTTCTTGCTCGCGCAAATTAATAAAGTATTAACCACAGATGCGGTTCAAGCGCAGCAACTTATGTTCACTTTTATTGCTTTAGTATTAGCAGTACTGGTGTTTCAGGTAGTGTCTTCGACTTTATTCGAGCGATTAAGCCAGCAAGCACATGCAATCTTGCGCCGTCATGTTTCCCAGCAAGTTCTCAATGCCGATTACAGTAAGTTGCAACAAGTCGGTGGCGCGAGAGTGCAATCAGCCTTATCCGAACATTGTCTCAAAGTTGCAGACTTTTTTGTTCGCTTACCCGCTGTGGTCGTTAACGGGATTATTGTTTTTGGCTGTATGGGCTATATCGCTTGGTTATCGTTAGAAATATTTTTGATCTCCCTCGTTGTACTTGGCCTAGGCTCGGTTGGCTACCACTTAGTCCACCTTAAAGCGATACAATACCTCAGCAATGCGGCAAAAGAGCAAGACCGTTTATTTGACTATTTTCGCGCTCTGGTGGACGGCGCCAAAGAATTGCGTTTGAACTCAGCAAAACGCCAGCGTTTCCAAGACTCAGTGCTTGACCAATCCATTGAAACAGTTCGTAAGCAACGTACCGTTGGCATGTCTGTTTTTGTTATTTCTACCGCTTGGGGTAACTTCTTAATTTATGCATTTATCGGTCTAGTGCTTTTTGCTTTAGTCGCTGATTCACCTGAACGAACACAAGTCTTAACCAGTTTTGCCTTAGTGTTCATCTACATGATAGCGCCATTGGAAAATCTACTTAAAGCGCTGCCTGCAGCAAACGTTGCCAAAGCTTCAGCCGAGAGGATTAAAGCCGTCACCGATGAGTTATCTAGTCCTGACAACGACAAAATTGTGCAACAACCTGTACAAGCTTTTAACAGCATAGAGCTTAAGGACGTCACTCATAAGTTTTACCATGAACGTTCTGACGACATGTTTACGCTAGGACCTATTAACCTCAACTTTGCACCAGGCGAAATTGTCTTTTTAGTCGGTGGTAACGGCAGCGGCAAAACCACATTAGCAAAGCTCTTGCTGGGCTTATATCAAACTGAAAAAGGCCAAATACTTGTTGATGGTAAACCAATTACCTCAGCCAGCATTGAACATTACCGTCAACTTTTTTCTGCTATTTTTTCCGACTTTTATCTGTTTGAACAGTTGCTAGATATCCCTTCTGACGAGTTAGACAACAGCGCCAATGATTTATTAACCAAGCTACAACTTGATCACAAAGTGCATGTTAGCAAAGGCTTTTTCTCTACTAGAGCATTATCGCAAGGGCAAAGAAAACGTTTAGCTATGGTGGTTGCCTATTTAGAACAGAGACCATTTTTAGTCTTTGACGAATGGGCTGCGGATCAAGATCCTGTATTTAAAGAAGTGTTCTATCGCCAACTGCTACCAGAGTTAAAAGCCGCAGGTAAAACCTTGTTCGTAATATCCCATGACGACAAATATTTTGATTGTGCAGATAGACTATTGCGAATTGAACATGGTCAGTTGGTTGAACAAAGAGAGCAAAGACCTGAGATGATAAAATCATCGGCATAACCCAAATGAGAATAAAAATTATTATCATTGACATTTGATTAAACAAATGAGAATCTCATTCCTCTTCAACAAGAGGTACAAAAATGAGTGAAAAACAGGACGAAAACGCTCTCATTGCAGTTTTTGTAACTAACAGAAGCCAATTGTGTGCGATTGCACACAGTATCGTTGGTGCGCAAGATATCGCCGAGGATGTGATACAAGACGCATACATAAGGTTATTTAAAGGAACTTGTCCACGAAAAATCGACAAGCCATTTAATTATTACTGTCAGGTCGTACGGAATATTGCCATTGATCATTGCCGCAAAAGAAAGGTTGAAAATGGTTACAGAGACAATAAAAGTCAAGAAGAAGCGCTAGCGGATGCCCCTTCTCCTGTTAACCTTGAAAACGGAGCAACTGAGCATCAGCTGCTAAGTGCTGTCTTCAAGATAATTGAAGGCTTGCCTGAGCGCACACGAAAAGTATTTGAATTGCATCGACTTGGTGGCTTAACCCAGCGCCAAATTGCTGAACAAGTGGGATGTTCAGCTGCACTAGTCAACATTATGGTAAAGGAAGCAACGGCAGCTATTGCCAGCTGTCGGGTATTATATGAATAATAGCTCTGACTATTGATTACTTTTTCGAAGCTGTTTTGGCTAGGTATTGGGTGACTTCATTTCTACCTATGGTAGGGTGCTCTAATCGAATAGAAAAATAGCGTTAAAGAAGGAGAAGGTATGGTAGAGAACAAGGATGATATATGGCAAACAGCGTGGCAATGGGCGCAATACCCAATTCACGAGGTGCCAGATGAGCACCCAGATTTAAAGCAACTTATTACTTGGCTAGATGCCGATCCCAAACACAAAGAAGCCTACGAACAAGCCTGTCACCTATGGTTAATGGCTGGTTTAGTGCCACCAGCGGAAGATAACGATTCCTAATAACCTCGGCTGCAACACTATATAGTGTGATCACTCACTATTAATTCAGCACAGTTGCAGTCTGTGCAAAGATAACGATCCAGTATCCACAACCTAATCACGCTTTGTTAACTAGCAAGATACCAATTCAGGACTAATAGCGATCTCGCTGTTGCTATTTTGCGGTTCTGCGATCGATAAACAAAAATTTCATTAAACAATTCTCATTTCCTCTCGTCTGGTAAGTAGCAAAGCCATTCTAATTTGGCTGCAACGTACCTCGCATAAGTACGGCAGATACTAACAACAAGCTCCCCTCAACTAGGGGATTTATTTTATTAGGAAAAACCATGTCAACGAGCTGTTTTGATCGAGAAGGTGAAACCTTCATTGTGCTAATTAACCAAGAGCAACAATATTCCATTTGGCCTCAATGGAAAGCGGTTCCTGGTGGTTGGCAAGCCATTGATGGAGTGGCAGGAGACAAAGACAAAGTACAAGCCTACATTAATGACAATTGGACTGATATGCGCCCAGCTTCGTTGCGCAAATGGATGCAAGAGCAATCTGATAAAGCAGGACAAGTGTAGTCGTGAAGCAAGTTTCAGGCTTTAATTTACTTTGTTTACCATGCGCTGGCGCCAGCGCATCCATGTACCTACGATGGAATCGTCTGTTACCTGATTGGCTCAATGTTGTTCCGCTCGAGCTACCAGGCCGAGGCGCCCGTTTAGAGCAGCCTTCAGTCACAGACTTTAGTAGTCAAGTTGACGGACTGCTGGATGATTATCAGGCATTGTTGCAATCTCCTTTTGCTATTTTCGGTCATAGCATGGGCGGCCTGTTAGCTTACGGTATGGCTCAAGCAATGGCGGCTAAACAACTGCCTATGCCTACCACTTTATTGTTATCAGCTTGCAGCGCACCACATAAGTTTGAGCCATCTAGGTTCCCTGATCCGCACAATCGCGACGCATTAATCGCTGATTTACGTCGTTTAGGTGGCACTCCTGAAGCCTTATTTCACAGTCCAGAGTTATTGGATATGACATTAGATATTTTGGCAGCGGATTATCAACTATTAAAAGGAATTTCTACTCAGGCGAACACCTCAGTTGCTATTCCAATTGAGGTATTAGCAGGCCGAGAAGACGAGCTTGAATTGTCAACATTGCAAGCTTGGCAAGACTGCACAACAAAAGAAACTAGTTTTAGAGCGTTTGACGGCGGTCACTTTTATATCCAAACACAAGAAGCCAAGGTGCTGGCCTATATCAGTCAACTCCTATCGCCTTATGCCACTAGGGCCAAAGCCTTAGCTTACTAAAGCCCACAGTGAAAACTCGTTAAATGAAACATCCAGTCAATACAAATAGCGCCACTTATAACAAGGGTCACATAGATTGTGGCATTGCCTTGTAAAAGCTAACAATAGGTAAGAATCGACCATGACAGAGAAGACTTCACAATCTCAGACTTTTTTGCATAAAAACGCACCGCTAAACATGGTAACTAGATTACAACAACTCGTTGCCGAGCAACCTAATCACCCTGCATTAGTTGTAGTCAGTGAACAACAAGGGGAATTGAGCGAATTAAGCTTAACTTATCACCAATTAGAACAACGTATCCTTAGTTTAGCTGCGCAGTTACAGATCAGCTGCAAACAAGGCGAACGAGTACTGTTGATGTTAGATAATAACGAGCACTATGTCGTTAGCTTTTTTGCTTGCCTATACGCAGGCCTAACCGCTGTCCCTTTATTTGTACCAGAGTCTTCTCGCTCTCAACATTTAGCAAGAGTAATAGGTATTGGTACCAATGCGGATGCCAAATGGGTGCTAACAGCAAAAGAAGATCGTCCCTTGGTCGAGCTAGCAGTGACGGAAATGATGGAACAAGGATTGGAAAATATCCAAGTGCTCAATGTTGATACTGACATCACAACGCCAGCGCAAGCATGTAAAGTACAAATTCCACAAGACAATGATATTGCTTTCTTACAATACACTTCTGGCTCAACTTCCGCTCCTAAAGGCGTGATGGTTAGCCATGGTAATCTCATCGCCAACGAAATTGCTATATCAGAAGGTTTTGGCTCTTGTCACGACGACGTGATCGTTTCTTGGTTACCTTTGTATCACGATATGGGGTTAATTGGCGGGCTAATACAATCATTATTCTTAGGTGCAAAGTGCGTACTAATGTCGCCGCGTTTTTTCTTAGAAAGGCCATTGAGGTGGTTACAAACGATTGCTCGTCACAAGGCGACAATGAGTGGAGGGCCTGACTTTAGCTACCGTCTATGCGTCGACAGAATTAAACCTAAAGCACTGGCAGAACTAGACTTATCAAGCTGGAAAGTGGCATTTAGCGGTGCAGAACCGATCCGACATGACACCTTGGCTGATTTCATCGAACATGTGCAAGAAACCAAGTTTAACCCTAAAGCTATTTTCCCTTGTTATGGATTAGCAGAAGCAACGCTATTCGTTACCAGTAGAAAGCAATTATCAGGATTAAGAGTACGCGATTTAGATCCCGATGCATTAGCTAAAGGTACAGCCGAAATTATCGGTTCAGGTGTAAAACAGATCTCCTGTGGTCGCTGTGTAACGGATCACGAAGTAAAGATAGCAGACCGTCAAACCGGCACAGTCTTAGCTGACGGCAAAATTGGTGAGATCTGGGCTAGTGGGCCAAGTATTGCTCAGGGCTATTGGCAAAACAAAGAGGCAACCGACGCAACATTTATTGAACAAGATGGTAAGCGTTGGCTAAAAACAGGCGACCTTGGCGTTTGGCTTGAGCAAGAACTATATATAGTCGGCCGCTGTAAAGATTTAATTATTGTTAAAGGTCGTAACTTATACCCACAAGATCTTGAAAAAGAGATTGAAGCTAAGTTCGAGTATGCGCGTAAAGGACGAGTAGCAGCTTTTGCCGCAGAAGGTGATGAAGGTACAGGCATAGGCATCGCGTTGGAAATTGCTCGTCGTGCACAAAAACAAGTTAGTCCGCAACAGGTGGTTGAATCTCTTGGTGTTATCGTGTCAGAGTTGTGTGGCGAGACCGTCAGCATCGTTGTTTTAATGCAACCAGGAACTCTGCCTAAAACCTCAAGTGGTAAGCTTCAGCGTAGTGCTTGCCAAACCGTATGGAAACAGCAAGCTGAACAAGCTTATGCTATTTACGCTTTTGGCGAAATGCAACGTGGGGCAGACACCTCTGCAGAACTGTCTCAAGCGCCACTAAGTAGTACAGAACAAAAATTGGCAGAATTGTGGCAACAAGTGCTGCAAGCAAAAACCAATTTTAATTCTACTTCGCATTTTTTAGCTAATGGTGGTAACTCACTAAAAGCCGTCCAGTTATTAGGCCGAGTGCAACAAGCTTGGCAAATTGACCTGCCTTTACGCCACTTATTCGACAGCCCTCAACTCGGCCAACAAGCACGTATTATTGAACAAGCAGTGAGTAATGGCGCCGGTAAACGGCAACAAGTTTCAATTCCTGCCAATACTTTCGAGGCTGGACAAGCTATTGCTATGTCTCCAGCCCAAAGTCGACAATGGTTTATGTGGCAGCTTGAGCCAGAAAGTAGTGCCTATCACATTGGTGTGCATCTAGATCTGAACAAACAAGTCAGTGCAATTGAACTACAGTCTGCGCTAAACCAACTAGTTAGTTGTCATGGCTCATTGCGCACTACCTTTGGACTTGATGAGTTTGGCCAAGGGGTACAAATTTTAAATGCCAGCGGTCAATGGCCTTTCGAACAGATTGACTTAAGCAAGTTAAGCGCAGAGCAAAAGCAACAGACGCTATTGAGTAAAAATGCAGAAATATCACAACAGCCATTTGATCTAAGCAAAGGTCCTTTAGTCAGAGCCGCGTTATTCGACCTTGGCGAGGCTGGCCAACAATTACAGCTGGTGATGCACCACATCATTTCAGATGGCATCTCAATGCAGATCATTCTAGAGCAGCTAGCCCAACTTTGTCGCTCTGATACCACTGACAAACAAATTAACTTACCCGATATCAGTTATGCCGATCACACTCTGTGGCAACAACAATATTTAGCTTCGGGTGAAGCTAAGCGCCAATTAGCATGGTGGCAAGAACGCTTAGGGCAAGAGCAACCTGTATTACAACTGGCGACAGACTACCCTCGTATAAGTGGTCAAGTATACAGCGGAGCCAGTCACAGTTTTACGATACCAAAAGCCCTGCTAAGTCAGTTACGCGAACAAACAGTAAAACAACAAGCTAGTTTATTCATGCTGTTACTGTCGAGCTTCAACGCATTGTTATATCGCTATACAGGGCAAACAGATATAAGAGTTGGTACGCCAGTAGCGAACCGTCATCACTGGCAAACTGAAGCTTTAGTTGGCTTTTTCGCTAACACCTTAGTACTGCCAAGCAAAATCAACGGTCAAATGCCTTTAGCAAAGATTGTTGAGCAAATAAAAACAACCACTTTGGCGGTACAAGACAAACAAGATTTGCCTTTTGAATACTTAGTTGAGGCAATACAACCACACCGCAGTGCTGATACCCACCCACTATTCCAAGTGATGTTTAGTCATTCGCAACATTCAGCCAAAAACTGGCAAGGATTACTAGCCGAAGGACAAGATAACTGGCGCGCAATAGACGCCGCACCGCAGTTTGACCTGACCCTAGAAACCTATGAATTAAACGATGATCAGCTAGTCGTAAAGTTTGTATACGCCAAGGAATTATTTGCACCTGAAACAATAAGTGCCATGGCACAGCACTATACGACACTGCTACAAACACTTTGCCAGCAGCCTGAAACAAGTGTTGCCAATATTCCATTAACGCACGAGCCAGAACAAGCACAGCTAGCGCAATGGAGCACAGGCCCAGGCTTTTCCGAGCCAACACCTGCTGTACATCAATTGTTTGAACAACAAGTAGCAGCAACGCCAAATGCGACAGCACTATTATTCGGCGAAACTAGCATGAGCTATGCTGAACTAAACCAAGCAGCAAACCGTCTAGCCCACTTTTTAGTAGCACAAGGAATTACACCAGAAGACCGAGTTGGCATGGCCTTAGACCGCAGCATAAATATGATAGTTGCGTTATTAGCTATTGTTAAATCGGGCGCCGCTTACGTCCCACTAGACCCTGCATATCCACAAGATCGCTTAGCTCATATGATAACGGACAGCGGCGTAAAATTAATTTTAAGCCAAGCGGAATTACTCCCAGAGTTTACGACCGACAGTGCCCCAGTGTTTGCTGTCGACCAGTTACCGCTAGCACAACAATCCAGTGAAAACCCTGAGATTAGTTTGCATCAGGATAACTTGGCTTACTTAATTTATACCTCAGGCTCAACAGGGCTACCAAAAGGAGTTTGTGTCAGCCACGGTCCTTTATCTATGCATATTCAAAGTATTGCAGAAGTTTATGGCGTAGACGCAGACCATCGTGAGCTACAGTTTTTCTCAATCAACTTCGACGCCGCGGGTGAACAGTGGATGACGCCTTTGATCGCTGGAGGCTCACTGGTACTGGCGAAAAAGGAACAGTTTGGCGTCGATATGGTCGCCGAGTTGATCGCCAAACACGAAGTAACCGCACTGCATTTACCACCAGCGTATTTGCGTTTATTAACACCGCATTTACAAGACTGTAAGCAAATTCGCACTTGTATAGTCGGTGGCGAAGCATTTAGCCATTCGGACTACCTTGATGCGCATCGAGCTTTTGCCGCGCCACGCATTGTTAACGCTTATGGTCCAACAGAAACCTTGATCACGCCTACAGCTTGGGTGAGTTTACAAAATACGAAACATAATATTGAACAAGTGCCAATAGGTCGTCCCGTTGGCGACCGTCTAGCCTATGTGTTAGATGCAGATTTAAACCCAGTGCCAAAAGGCGCAGTTGGCGAACTTTATATCGGCGGTTTGGGCTTAGCTAGAGAATACTTTAATCGACCTGAGTTAAGTGCGGAACGCTTTGTTGCCAATCCTTTCCTTACAGATGGCAGCCGCTTATATCGTACTGGTGACTTGGTTCGTTGGAACTTAGATGGCCAATTACTGTATTTAGGTCGCATCGATCATCAAGTCAAGATCCGAGGCTTCCGCATTGAGTTAGGAGAAATCGAAGCACAACTGCTACTCCATCCGCAGGTGAAAGAAGCCATTGTAGTCGCACATGAAAGTAACACAGGACCAAGATTAGCCGCCTATGTCGGTGGTAATAAGGTATCTATAGCTGAGTTAAAACAACATTTAACTAAGCAACTCCCTGAATACATGATGCCAAGCGCCATTACCTTAATGGCACAACTCCCAGTAACGGCTAACGGCAAAATCGATCGACACAACTTGCCATTACCGCAATGGAATAATGCCGATGCTTATTTAGCTCCAACTGACTCACTAGAAAAAACCATCGCCAAGATCTGGAGTGAAATTCTAGAAGTCGAGCAAATCGGTATCAACGACAACTTCTTTGATTTAGGCGGGCATTCCTTACTGCTGGCGCAAATGCAGCAAAAATTAAGTGCCGAGTTCAAGGTTAAACCGAACTTAGCCGAGTTATTCCGAATGACCAGCGTAAGCGCCATGGCCACCTATTTTAAAACATTACAAAACGACGAACCTAATACTGCTAAGTGCGAGATGGCAAAAGCCTCGCAACGCGGTAAGCGCCAACGTCAATCTTTCTTAAAAAAATCACGTACAAAGGCGGAAAGCTAGCATGACTATAGAAAATACAGACACCTATTCAGAAACTGATATTGCCATTGTCGGCCTTGCTGGCCGTTTCCCTGGAGCAGAGAATACCGACCAGTTGTGGCAAAACTTAAAAAATGGTGTCGACTCAATCGAACCTTACGACGAGCAAGCTTTGCGTGATATGGGCGTTGCGGATGAAACCATAGCTAACCCAGACTTTGTTGGCTGTGGTGCCCTGCTACCAGATCAAGATAAGTTTGATGCTGCCTTTTTTGGCTACTCTCCTAGAGAAGCAGAAGAGTTAGATCCACAACAGCGACTATTTTTAGAAACCGCATGGCAAGCGATGGAAAGTGCTGGATACGACGGCGGTTCTTGTGATTTTCCAGTCGGCGTATACGGCGGCTGTGGCGTTAATACGTACTTAATAACGAACCTAATGCAAAGCGGTCGCTTTAATGATTTAGGCAACATTTCTTCACTGCAAGCACTGATGAACGGCAACAATAAAGATGCCATGACCATGACACTTGCCTATAAGCTGAATTTAAAAGGTCCAGCGGTGACTGTGCAAACAGCATGCTCAACCTCTTTATCAGCGGTACATATTGCTTGTCGTAGTTTGCTTAACTATGAAGCCGATATGGCGTTAGCTGGTGGCGCATGGATGAACCTGTTACACGAAGGCGGCTACGTCTACCAGTCAGGAGCAATTTTATCACCGGACGGTCACTGCCGACCATTTGACGAAAAAGCGCAAGGAACGGTTATTGGTTCAGGCTCTGGGGTCGTAGTACTGAAACGACTTGAAGAAGCCATTAATGACGGCGACACAGTCTATGCCGTGATCAAAGGCTCTGCGATGAATAATGACGGTAATAACAAAATAGGCTATACCGCGCCAAGTATTGATGGCCAAGCTGAAGTGATCGCTGCCGCACAAGAAATGGCAGATACACCAGCCGATACCATTAGTTATATCGAAGCACATGGCACCGGCACGGTTATGGGCGATCCAATTGAAATTGCCGCTCTAACCCAAGCATTTCGTCAAAGTACCGATAAAAACCAATATTGCGCTATTGGCTCAGTAAAAAGTAATGTTGGCCACCTAGATGCGGCCGCTGGCGTCACAGGCTTAATCAAAACCGTGTTGGCGTTAAAACATGGCGTGATCCCACCAAGCGTGCACTACCAAAAGCCAAACCCAGAAATTGACTTTGTTAACAGTCCATTTTTTGTTGCCGATAAAGCAATAGAGTGGGGCAACAGCCAAGGGCCAAGACGCGCTGGGGTTAGTTCATTTGGTATTGGTGGCACCAATGTTCACGTCGTCTTGCAGCAAGCACCAGAGCAAACATCAACATCGAGCCAACGAGACTGGCAAGTACTGCCATTATCTGCACCAACTAAAACTGGCTTAACAAAACGTAAACAAGATCTGGCTAATTGGTTACAAAACGCGTCCGATAGTCAATGGCAAGATGCCGCCTATACCTTGCAAGTAGGTAGGAAAGGTTTCAGCCAACGCGCTATCGTAGTGGCGCAAAACAAAGAACAAGCTATTGCTAGTTTGAATGCTGAAGCAACGCCGCTTCGTATAGAAGGTCAGCTAGCCAATGAACAACCACCAGCCATCGCTTTCATGTTTCCGGGACAAGGCGCGCAATACATTAATATGGCTTGTACTTTGTATCACACAGAGACGGTATTTAAGACTGAATTTGACCTTTGTCGCCAAGGGTTAAAGCCATATTTAGGGCTTGATATTGCGGAGTTGCTCTTTGCAGATGATAACACCGCTGGCAGTGAACAATTAAAGCAAACATCGATAACCCAGCCTGTACTCTTCGCTGTTGAGTATGCACTTGCAAAACAATGGATGGCACTAGGCGTTACACCAGAAGCAATGATAGGTCACAGTATTGGTGAGTATGTTGCAGCCTGCATATCTGGGGTATTTAGTTTAGATGACGCCTTGCACATTGTTGCTAAGCGTGGCGAGTTAATCCAAACACAACCTAAAGGCAGCATGTTATCGGTAGCGTTACCAGAGCAACAATTAGCATCGTATTTACAACAAGGATGCGAGCTGGCTGCGGTTAATGGCGCACAAAATTGTGTGTTATCTGGCAGTGATGAGGCTATTTCTAAGCTTGAAACTCAGCTCACCAACTCTGGTGTTGCAGTGCAACGCTTGCACGTTTCTCACGCTTTCCATTCGTCTTTAGTTGCTGACGCTGGCAAAGAGCTAGCAAGCCTAATTTCAACCATGTCGCGCCAAGCACCACAAATTCCTTTTGTCTCTAATGTTAGCGGCTCATGGATCACCGCAGAACAAGCCACTGACCCAGAATACTGGGCGGCTCATTTGGCGCAAACGGTGAATTTCCACCAAGGCTTACAAACTCTAACCGAGCGTGAAAACATGTTACTGCTTGAAGTTGGGCCTAGTAACGCGTTAGCACAACTGGCTGGCAGAGACCCAGAAATAAAAGCCAAAGCAACTATCGTAACCTCATTACCTCACCCACAAAAGTTAGCAGAAGAGCCACAACATTTTGCTAGCGCAATGGGGCGTTTATGGCTAGCTGGAGTGAACCTCAACTGGGATGCTTTGTACCAACAACAACCTAAACGTATTGGCTTACCGGGCTATCCATTTGAGCGCAAACGCTTTTGGGTCGACGCCCACCCTCAAGCTTTTTCGAACACAAATACTATCGCCGACAGCATGCAAGGTAAGCCGTTAGATGAATGGTTTTACCTGCCATCATTTAATCGCCAGTTGCCAACAACAACACAGCAACAACAGGCGAATTGCACCTTATTACTAGCAGATGAAAACAGTATCACAAGCCAGTTTGCAACAACCCTAACAGAGCAAACAAAAACTCTGATCAAGGTGACGACAGGTAGCGAATTTAAACAAATCTCTGAATGTGAATACAGCGTACGCCCAGACTCGGACGAGGATATTGCACAACTATTGACGGCGGTTAAACAAAACCACGGGGAAATAAGCCAAATTTACCACCTGTGGAGTTTAGCAGTGACAGCAGAAATGGCGTTTAATCAAACCCAACAGCTTGGTTTACTCAGCTTACTAAGCTTGTCGCGAGCATTGGAAACCACGTATAACAACCAAGAAATTGATTTAGTTGTCGTCAGCCAAGGTACATTGGATGTGACAGGACAAGATAAATTATCTGCACCACAAGCAACCTTGTTAGGGCCATGTAAAGTCATTCCGCAAGAGTACCCAAATATCAAGGTTCGCTTAATTGACTTTGGTGAGCAATTCAATTCAACTTGGTTAAATTGGCTAACTGGCGAAGCATCGCAAGAGTACGATGTTATTGCCTATCGTAACCACAATCGCTGGGCACTCAATTATCAACCTAGCAACA
Source organism: Psychrosphaera sp. (assembly GCA_965200905.1). Taxonomy (GTDB): domain Bacteria; phylum Pseudomonadota; class Gammaproteobacteria; order Enterobacterales; family Alteromonadaceae; genus Psychrosphaera. Next base: position 16,367 of record CBDAVN010000020.1, on the reverse strand, counting down.
AGCCCAATGTCCAACCTTTATACCGTGAACAAGGCACTTATTTGATCACTGGTGGATTGGGTGGCGTAGGCTCAGTAATGGCAGAGCACCTAGCGCAAACTATGCAAGCGAAACTGGTCTTGTTAGGGCGCTCGGCACCAACTCTAGAACAACAAGCTTGGCTACAAAAACTGGAAGATGCTGGTGCTCAAGTAATAGTTAAACAAATCGATATTGCTGATGAAGCACAAGTACAGCAACTAGCCGAGCAGGTAACCGCACAATTCGGCGCTGTTAACGGCATCATACATGCCGCTGGTAATGGCGCGACCAATGTGATCAGTAATTCCGACCAACAATTTGTTAACGAAATGTTAGCGGCCAAAGTTCAGGGTACAGATCTGTTACTCAACACATTTGGCCAGCAACCATTGGACTTTGTCGTTCTATGCTCTTCATTGGCAAGTATCGCAGGTGGCTTAGCAAAAGCGGTGTACGCTTCTGCCAATGCTTACCTTGATAGTGTGGCACAAATTTATGCGCAGCAAGCAAGCTATCCAGTGATCGCAATTAACTGGGATAGTTGGCGAACCGTTGGCATGGCAGCCGATATGGAAATGCCTGAAGGTGTAGGTATTGAACCTGCACAAGGTGTTGAAGTAATGCAACGTATTTTATCAGCGCCAATCGCACCTCAAGTGATCGTTTCTACCACTGACTTGGCTGCTAGATTAGAGGCCAGCAAAAGTAATATGTTGGAGTTGGATCTTGATATCTTACCTGCAGAACCAAGAGCTTCAGGCTATGCTCGTCCAGAGCTTGCAACACCTTATGTGGCACCTCAAGATCAGTTACAACAGCAAATTGCCGAGATATGGAGCGCAATGCTAGGTATCGAGCAAATAGGCATTCACGACAACTTATTTGAACTCGGTGGCGACTCGCTACTAGGTGTGCAAATGCTGTCAAAAGTGCGAACTGACTTTGAGGTTGAACTGCCGCCTGCCGCTTTCTTTAAAGAGCCAACCATTTTAGCGCTAAGTGAGCTGGTTACCGCTTTAATGATACAAGCTTTAGAGCATCAAGTTATAGCGGAGGAAGGGGTTTAGCATGTCCATCAATGAATTACTTGCCAGCAGGGGGAAGACACTATCAGCTGCAGAAAAAAAAGCATTGTTAGCCAAACTTAAAGGCAAAACGGATGCTCTGCCTGTGGTATCAAATATAACCCGTCTCAACCTTACCGAGGCACCTCTGTCGGCAGCACAACAACGCTTGTGGTTTGAGTGGCTGTTACAACCAGACAACACGGCTTATCACTTAGGTGGTGGTTTGGTACTAAAAGGACAAATTGATGAAGCTGCACTAAAACAAAGCTTGCAACACCTGCTACTTCGTCACCAAGGTTTGCGCACCTGCTTTATTGAGGGTGACAACGGCTTGCCAGTGCAAAAAGTACAATCGGATATGGTAGTTGAGCTTGAAAAGCTCAGCCACCAGCAACTAGTTCAGATGCCAGAACTCTCTGAGCTTGAGCCACAAGCCATGCAACAAGCGTTACTGACTGAGTTTGCCAACAAGCCTTTCGACCTACGCACTGGTCCTTTGTTAAGAGTTAAATTAGTCGAGCTGCAACAACAACAGCATTTGTTACTAGTAGTAATGCACCATATCGTCAGTGACGCTTGGTCAAAACAACTGATCATTCAGGACTTTGTCAGCTTCTACAATCAGTTACAACAAGGCCAAATCCCAGAGCATAATTCAGCTCAACTGCAATACACAGATTTTGCCCAGTGGCAAAACAATTGGCTTGCCTCCAAGGCACCTGAAGTCGAAAGGCAATGGCAATTCTGGCAACAACAACTCACTCAACCTCTGCCTAATGTACAAATTGGCAGAGAAAATAAACTGGGTGAAGCGTCAGGTGAGATCCTGCTAGATGAACTGCCAATAGATAATGCCAAACAGGTCGTTGCCTTTGCTCGTCAACAAGGCGTCTCTGTTTTTGCTGTACTATTTACGGTTTACCAGTTGGTATTACAGCGTTGGAGTGGCGTTGAAGAATTGCTGACCGCTGTGCCCGTCGCTAACCGTAACCAGTACGATACGCAAAAAATAGTCGGCTTTTTTGTCAACATCCAACTGTTGCGCATCCCCATGTCTGCCTCAATGACGTTATCGCAACTGCTTCAGTCTTGTTTCAGCACAGCACAGGCAGCGCAAGCAAACCAAGATATCCCTGTTGATGCCCTATTCAAGCGACTGTTACCTGAGCTAGCAACCGAAACAGGCTACCAAGTGATGTTTAATCACTTAAAAGACAGTAGCGACCAACTACAAATGTTTAACGGCTTAGCACTAACTGAATACCTGAGCTTAACTCAAGGCGTTATCTGCGATCTTGCTCTTGATACCACAGAACTAAGCAATGGCGGTATCAAACTGCAATGGGCCTATAACGAAAATAAGTTAAGCCAAGCGCAAGTGAACAGCATCAATCAGCACTTTCAACTAGTACTGCAACAACTACTGGCCTCACCGGATAGGCAAATAGGTGAACTGACTGTACTCAGTGAAGATGAACAGGCTCGCTTAGAACATTGGCAGCAAGGAGGTGAAAGAGTCGCAAGCCCTTTGATCCACCAAGCTTTTAGCCAACAAGTTGCAAAAACACCAGATGCACAAGCGCTGGTGTTTGCCGATACAACACTGAGCTATCAGCAATTAAATGAGCAAGTAAATCGCTTGGCGCACTATTTAATTGAACAAGGCATTGGTAATGAAAGTAAAGTAGGTATTGCTCTTGAACGCAGCACTGACATGGTCGTCGCTATGCTTGCAACGCTCAAGGCCGGAGCGGCTTATGTGCCCTTTGATCTCGATTACCCACAGCAACGACTAGATTACATGTACCAACACAGTAATTGCAGCCTGTTGTTTACTCACCAAAAGTTATTATCGCAATTGCCACAAAGCCTACAGCAAAATGCGGTTTGTCTAGATGACTTAGCACTTTCTGGTTATTCACTTGCCGACCCCGAAGTTGATGTTCAGCCACAAAATTTGGCTTATGTGATATATACATCAGGCTCAACTGGACAGCCAAAAGGCGTTGCTTGCAACCACCTTGGTGTCGCCAATCGTATAGCTTGGATGCAAGACGCTTATTCATTATGCGCAGACGATAAAGTGCTACAAAAAACGCCTTTTGGTTTTGACGTATCAGTATGGGAGTTTTTTTGGCCCTTGATGCAAGGGGCAAGCATGATCTTAGCCCAACCAGGGCAACACAAAGAGCCGCTGCAGTTGCAATCGCTTATTGAGCAACAGCAAGTTACGGTGCTGCATTTTGTTCCTTCTATGCTGTCAGCCTTTTTAGCCAGCGTCGATGCATCGACTTGTACTAGCTTGCGCCAAGTCTTTACCAGTGGTGAAGCGTTATCTTTAGAAGCTTCACAAGCTCTACTAAAAGCTTTACCTAATACGGCATTGCATAACTTATACGGGCCGACGGAGGCCGCTATTGATGTTACTCACTGGACCTGTGAACTTGATGCTAAAGGATCAATCCCCATCGGCTCACCTATAAAAGGAGTAACCACTTACATACTTGATAGCAATTTGAACCAAGTGCCAATTGGCGCACCTGGCGAGTTATTTTTAGGTGGTGTTTGTCTAGCTCGCGGCTATTTGAACCGACCAGACCTGAGCGCCGAGCGCTTTGTTGCCAACCCTTTTAGTTACGGTGGTGAGCGTCTATACCGAACGGGTGACTTAGTTTGCTGGAATGACAAGGGACAAATAGAGTATTTAGGCCGCTTAGACCATCAGGTAAAGATCCGCGGTTTCCGCATCGAGCTAGGAGAAATAGAAGCTCAGCTAACCGCACTAGAAGAGATACAAGAAGCCGTTGTGTTAACCAGTAAAAATGGCTCAACTGACATGCTAGTGGCTTATGTTGTCTCTGAACAAGCGCAAGAAGAGCAAATAAAGCAAACGCTTAGCCAAGTATTACCAGAGTATATGATGCCATCTGTCATTATGGTGTTGTCAGCAATGCCAAAAACCGTCAACGGTAAGCTAGACCGTAAAGCTCTACCTGAACTGCAGTGGCAACAAACGGTTTACCAAGCGCCAGAAGGTGAAGTTGAAACACAACTCGCGGACATCTGGCGAACCGTGCTAAACCATCAAAAAATTGGCCGTAATGACAATTTCTTCAGCCTCGGAGGCAATTCGTTATTAGCCGTAGAAGCGTTAACCCGATTACAACAACATTGGCAAATCAACCTAACGGTACGGGATTTATTTGAACACCCAGAGTTACAGAATGTCGCTAAATTGATTGAGCAACAGCTCACGCCAGCAAAACAAAATGCCCTGTTAGACCTAGATGCCTTTATGGAGACTTTATAGTGAGTGCGCAAGTAGTAACCAGTATAGCAGAACGCTTTCACCAACTTCCTGACGACAAACGTAAATTGGTTTATCAAAAAATAAACCAGGATGGCCTATCAATACGCCAATTCCCTGTCCTGCCAGAGTGTGCAGCTACTGCCAACTTTTCAGGGCTATCTTATGCTCAGCAAAGGCAATGGTTTTTATGGCACCTAGAACCAGAAAGCTCGGCTTATCATATTTGTGGTGGCCTCAAGTTTGAAGGAGCACTGAATGTTGCAGTGCTAGAGCAAGTTTTTAGTATGTTAACTCAGCGCCATGAAGGGCTTCGTAGTCACTTCGAGCTAAAGGATGACGATCAGGTAGAACAAGTCGTTGCGCCCACTTCGACATTATCTGTGCAGCATTTTAAATTAGCGCAAGCCAGTGAAACAGAAGTTGCTGATGTGATCACTGAGCTTACACAAACGCCTTTTGATCTTCTGACGGGGCCGCTAATGCGAGTTGGCTTATTACAGCTTGGGCCACAACACTACCAACTAGTATTGGTATTGCATCATATCATTGCTGATGGTGGCTCATTGCAGATCTTAGTCGATGAGTTTATTACTTGTTACCAAGCTATGCTGTCAGGAGACGAGCCTCAACTGGCACCAATTCCAGTCAAATACCAAGACTACGCTTTATGGCAAAAGCACTGGTTAGAAGCGGGTGAGCAGCAACGACAATTAAACTATTGGTGCCAACAGTTAGAAGCTGAACAGACTGTGCTGCAATTAGGCACTGCTGGTAGCGAACAAATTCAACGTAAAGCCGTCTATTTAAACCAGTCACTAAGTGCAAGTATTTGCCAGCAAATCAAAACATTTGAAAGACAACACCAAGTATCTGGATTTATGGTGTTATTATCGGCTTTTCAAGTTCTACTACACCGTCATAGTGGCTTAGAAAACATTCGTGTTGGCACCCCCGTAGCTAACCGCAATAGGCCAGAACTTAACGGCGTCTTTGGCTTATTCGTCAATACTCAAGTATTAAGCGCTGAGTTAACAAGTTCGATGACTTTATCCGAAGCCTTGGCGCAGGTTAAACAAGCTTCACTTGATGCCCAAGAACATCAGGATTTACCTTTTGAGCAGCTGGTTGAAGCCTTGCAACCAGAACGTAGTTTGCATAGTCATCCGTTATTTCAAGTTATGTTTAACTATCAATTTGGCGACCGTTCAAAGCTAACCGAACTACCTCAGCTTTGTGTCAGTGAACAACATCCTGGTGAACAAAACGCCCAGTTTGCTCTTACTCTGGATGTATATGAAACGGCAAAAGGCGAATTTAGTGTTCGTTTCACTTATGGTGAAGGAGCTATAACGTCAGCCTATGCGCAACACTTAGCTGAGCATTTTACCCTGATCTTGCAAACGCTATTGCTTAACCCACAAACTGAAATTGGCAATATAGATTTGTTGCAACAGCAAGAGCTGCTGCAACTGAACGAATGGGGGCTGAACTCTGAACAAGAGGATATCTCAGCAGTCCATTTAAAATTTGCCCAATACGCCATTACTCAGCCAGATGCCATAGCGGTGGTATTTGAACAGCAGCAGCTAAGCTATCGTGAGCTAAACCAAAGAGCTAATCAGTTTGCTCATTACCTTTTGGCTAACGGAGTACAAACCGAATCGCATATTGGCGTTGCTTTAGGTCGCAGCCTCAATACCGCAATAGTACTGCTAGGCATATTAAAAGCTGGCGCTTTATTTGTGCCACTCGATACTGATTACCCAGCGCAACGTCTGGCCTACATTGGCCAAAACAGTGATTTGAAAATGATCATCACGGACCAAGCGGCAGCTGATCATTTACCGCAAATCAATATCCCTACGGTGTTACTTGAGCAAGTATCTTTAAATGCTTACCCGAGCGAAGATCCTAACCTGCAGGTTCACCCAGATCAGCTAGCCTATGTCATTTATACCTCTGGCTCTACTGGTGCACCTAAAGGTGCAGCTGTCAGTCATAGTGCTTTGAGCAACTGTATGGCATGGATGTACCGTCAGTATCAGCCAAGCAGAGCTGATGCGGTTCTACACAAAGCAGCATTTGGTTTTGATGTGTCATGCTGGGAATTATTTTTCCCACTAAGTGAAGGTATTAAGCTAGTGATCGCACCGCCAGGAGCACATAAAGATCCGCTTAGCATTATTAAGTTAGTACAACAGCACAATATCAGTATTACTAATTTCCCTCCTGCGATGCAGCAAGCTTTCCTAGAGCAAGCTGATATTGAACAGGCAAAAGGGTTAAGACACATAATGTGTGGTGGTGAAGCAGTGCCAGCAGAGCTAAGGCGACTAACCTACGAGTTATTGCCTAATACCACCATGAACAACTTATATGGCCCAACGGAAACGACCATACACGTGACCCATTGGCCATGTGCAAACGATGATCGCAACTTACTGCCTATTGGCCGACCAATTTCTGCAACCTCAGCCTATGTGCTAGATAACGGCTTAAACCTTGTTCCTCAAGGTGTTGCTGGTGAGCTTTACATAGCTGGACGAGCTTTAGCACGCGGGTATTTATCTCGACCAGATTTAACTGCTGACCGTTTTGTTGCCGACCCTATTTCCGGTGATGGCAGCCGAATGTATCGCACAGGCGATCTCGTTCGTTGGAACGAAGAAGGTATGTTGGAGTATCTAGGCCGTATTGATGATCAAATTCAGCTCAGAGGTTTTAGAATTGAGCTGGGCGAAATTGAGGCGCAATTAACTCGTCAACAAAGCGTGCAAGAAGCAGCGGTATTAGTTAAACAAAGTCCTTCAGGGGAGCAACTCGTCGCTTATCTTTGCGGGCAGAACATCGAAACAGAAAAGCTTGTACTAGCGCTCAGCGACACCTTGCCTGACTACATGATGCCTAGTCAGTTTGTAGCGCTAGAGAAGATGCCACTTAGCCCTAATGGCAAAGTCGATCGCAAAGCTTTACCTGAGCCTAAATGGCAACAAGAAAACGAATATGTCGCACCTGTTGGTGATGTCGAAATTCAGCTAGCCAGCTGGTGGCGTGAAATACTAGCTGTCGATAAGGTCGGCCGCGACGATAACTTTTTCTCCATGGGTGGCCACTCTTTACTGGCAATAAAACTGCTGGATAAAGTCCGCAAAGCCGGTTGGCAAGCAGAAGTGAAAGCGCTATTTAGTCAGCCCGTACTGAAAAACTTTGCGCTAACTATAGAGCAAAAGCCGCTCGAACAAATGACAGAAGTTGCAGCGGCAACTATTCCTGATAACTGTCAGAAGATCACTCCAGAGATGGTGCCTCTAATCAAGTTAACCGAGCAAGAAATTGATTTTCTTTGCAAAAACACAGTTGGTGGGACGGCCAATATTCAAGATATTTATCCGTTAGCGCCACTACAAGAAGGCATTTTATTCCATCACCTATTGCAGCAGGAAGGTGACGCTTACATCACCCAAAACCTGATGTGTTTTACGGATCGCAAAACCTTAGAAGCCTTTATTGCTAGCCTAAACTTAGTTATTGCAAGGCACGATATTTTGCGCACTTCGGTGTTTTGGCAAGACCTGCCAAAACCTGTTCAAGTCGTGCAACGCCACGTTGAATTTGCCCTTGAGTGGCTAGATTGTCCTAAGTCAGAAGCGGGACAATCGCCAGACATTGCTGAATATTTAACAGCTTATGTAGCACCTGAACATTATCGCATGGACATTCAGCAAGCACCCTTGTTACGAGGCATGGCAATTGAAGAACCAGAACTAGGCAAGTGCTGGTTGCAACTAGCTAGCCACCATCTAATCATGGATCACACTAGTTTAGAGGTACTCGTAGACGAAGTTCGACAAATTCAAAGTGGTAATGAAGCACAGTTACCTGAACCTATTCCGTTCCGTCATTTTGTTAGTTTAGCCCAGCAAGGGAAAACGCCAGAGCAACACCGCGCTTTTTTCACTGAATTACTTGGCGATGTAACTAGCCCTACCGCACCTTATGATCTTGTTGATGTGCAAGGCAACGGCGCCAATATCATTAAGTCAGAACAACAACTTAGCGAAGCCTTAGCCAAACAAATTCGCGAGTTAGCCGTACAATATGAAGTAAGTTCAGCGGCTGTTTTCCATCTTGCTTGGGCCATGGTATTGAGCAAGCTGACAGGCAATGCAGATCCCGTTTTTGGCACCGTATTGTTCGGCCGCATGCAAGGAGGTGAAAATATAGCAACAGCGGTAGGTATGTTTATCAATACCTTGCCGGTTCGTTTTCGTTTATCTGACATTGATGTTGCTACAGGTCTACAGCAAGCCCATCTAACTTTAACCGAACTGCTGAGTCATGAGACAGCTAGTTTATCTTTAGCACAGGAATGTAGCGGTATTGCCAAGGGCACAACACTATTTTCAACCTTGCTTAACTATCGTTATTCTCCGTCAGCCAAAGGCGATCAGGAAGTATTGCCTGGCCTTGAGATCCTGAGCAGTGAAGAGCGCACTAACTACCCTATTGGTATGTCAATTGACGACCAAGGTGATGGTTTTAGCCTTGTCGCTCAGTCTGTTGCCTCCGTTGATCCGAGTCAGCTATGTCAATATTTACAACGAGCACTAGAAACCATTGTTCAAAGCAGCAAAGAGCATTTAGTAAAAGCGGGGGCTCAGCGACTATGTGACTTAAGTTTATTGAGTGAACAAGAATGGGCAACTCAGCACGGTTGGAGTTTAAATTCACAAACAGAACAACACACTCCAGTTCACGTCCAGTTTGCTCGTCATGCCATGCTACAACCTGAAGCCGTTGCGATTTCGTTTGCAGGCGTCGAAATGAGCTACGCTGAGTTAAACCAACAAGCCAACCAGTTAGCTCACTACCTTATTGCACAAGGCATTAGCGCTGAAAGTAGAGTGGCGGTCGCTATGGCACGTAGTCATGAAATGATCATCGCCATACTGGCTGTCATGAAGGCTGGTGCTCTCTACATTCCACTAGATCTCGATTACCCGCAAGAACGTCTGAGCTACATTAGTCAAAACAGTGATGTCAGCTTGATCCTTACACACCAAGGAGCGGAACAAAAAGTAGCAGATATCCAAGTCGCCACCGCCGTTTGGCAAGAGCTTGAGTTAGATAGTTACCCAGTAACCGATCCTGAGTTAGCCTATCACCAAGCGCAGCTGGCTTATGTCATCTATACCTCTGGCTCAACTGGTCTGCCAAAAGGCGCAGCCATTAGCCATGCAGCCCTCGCTAATTGTATGGCTTGGATGCAACGACAATACAAGTTAACACGAGAAGACACCGTACTGTACAAAGCACCTTTTGGCTTTGATGTATCTTGTTGGGAAATTTTCTGGCCACTGAGCACAGGTGTCAAACTGGTGGTTTCTGAGCCGGGCGATCACCGAGACCCAGATCGACTTATCAGTCTGATCAAGAAAGAAAAAGTCACGACATTAAACTTTGTGCCAGCCATGCAACAAGCGTTCTTAGAGCAACTGGATAGCCAAGAAGAGTCGAGCATCAAGCATATTATGGTCGGTGGCGAAGCGGTGCCAGCAGAGCTAAAACGTCGTACATTTGAGTTGCTGCCTAAAGCCAATATGTACAACTTATATGGTCCAACTGAAGCCACTATTCATGTGACACACTGGACTTGTGAAGACGATAACAACACCTTAGTGCCTATCGGCTCACCAATTTCTGATACCAGTAGTTACGTCCTCGATGAACACTTAAACCCTGTGCCACAAGGTGTTGCGGGTGAGTTGTATTTAGGTGGCGTAGGTTTAGCCCGTGGCTACTTAAACCAGCCGAGCCTAACCGCAGAGCGGTTTGTCGCAAATCCATTTGATAACCAAGGTGGCCGCTTGTATCGCACTGGCGACTTAGTGCGTTGGAACAGCAGCGGCTTACTTGAATATCTAGGCCGACTAGACCATCAAGTTAAGATCCGAGGTTTACGTATTGAACTGGGTGAAGTGGAATCACAAATCCAAGCGTTACCGCAAGTTCAAGAAGCAGTCGTTGTCGCGCAAAGCAGTCCAAGTGGTAAGCGATTAGTTGCTTATGTTGTTGGTGACATTAATGATAGTGAGCTGACTGCTGCGTTAGCAACTAAGCTGCCTGATTATATGGTACCTAGCCAGTTTGTAGCGCTCGAGAAGATGCCGCTTAGTCCTAATGGCAAAGTGGATCGCAAAGCTTTGCCAAACCCAGACTGGCAGAGTAACGAAGCCTTTATTGCACCACAAGGAGAAGTTGAACAAGCCTTGGCAGGCATCTGGGGTCAAGTGCTAGGTAGAGAGCAGATCAGTCGCTCTGCGCACTTTTTTGACATTGGTGGCGATTCAATTTCCAGCTTAACCGTCGTTAGCTTAGCCCGTAAAATGGGCTATCACTTAGCCGTTAAGCAAGTATTCGAATTCCCGGTGTTAAAAAAACTAGCCGCACAACTAACCATGTCGAATAAGTCAAAAACGCAACGGACAGATAACAACCAACCTATTCGCCTAAATACAGAAGTTGACTCTCAGCTACCAGTATTTTGCCTTCACGATGGTTTCGGCAAAGTGTGGGATTACACGACGTTAGCCTTGTCACTGGACAATAAGCGGACAGTGTATGGCTTACCGTATAGTCGTACCGAGTTAAGTGAGCAACCGCTCGATTTAGACGCGCTGGTCAATCAACACAAAAATAATATTTGTGCGGTTCAACCTAGTGGCCCTTATACTTTGTGCGGCTGGTCGTTTGGCGCAATCGTCGCTCATCTAATCGCCTCAAAGTTGCAAGACGAAGGGCAAGAAGTGCAAGTGGTATTGCTTGACCCTTATGTACCACCACAAGCTGATGAGCAAAGAGATATCAGTACGCTGATCCAAGTACAAACTTTTTTCAGTCTACTGCTAACGCCGCAAAGCTTAACTGAGCTAGCGCAAGATGCAGATATTGAGCAACAGATGAAACAATTAGCAACAACGAATGAAGCCGCATCTGCAATCGACGAACTAATGCAAACAGTATTAGCTCATCAGGCCACAGAGTTTATTCAAGGCTACCAATACGATAGTGGAGAAGAGTTAACTGAGCTGTTTGCCAGTTTCCACTCAATATATTTAACAGCTATAAGCTTAACTCTACTGCCAACATTATCAGTGCCAACTCGCATTTTCTGGCGTCAAAACCGTCCAGACTATCACCATAATTGGTGGCATCAGGCGCTAGATAACGAGCCATTAATCGACCGTATTTTATCCGAAGATCACTTTGAAATAGTGCGCTCAGCAGAGGTGATTAAGCAATGTTTTAGCTAACACCTCAGTTAAATGTTTGCTGGCATTTCGCCAGCAAACATTTTTAAGACCTTGACACTATGCAATTTTAAGCTGAATTTCTCACTCTTCTCTGAGAGCACAGAGGAGAGCTTTTATTGTTCGTTACGGCAAAATAATGACAGCCAAGCAAGAGAGTAAAATTTAAATTGTGTAATAAACGCAAGTAACAAATGAGCACAGACTGTTCGCTTACAAAAAACTAAATATTACTTGTCTCTTGTCACTCTCCTCAATTCCACACTCGCAGACAAAAACGAGCATTGCGTGAGCAACAGAAAAATAACAGTCAGCGCCATTATTTATTAAGATCCACTAGTTTAACGATTCAAATTCACGTATCATCACCGCGCCACTGCAAATGGTAAACAATATCATTCGCATTAATTTAAATTCTTGTTTTCGTATTGGCAAAAATCGAGCTTGTTCAGCTCTGATCACCGTAAAAAGTGACCCAAACACCAAAACAAGAGCCAACATTCAACTAAAAATATAAACCAGCACTATTAGGGAAAACTATGAAAGTATCTAAGGTTGCAGTCCTCATTGCCTTATCATTTACTGGCAGCGTTTCATCATTGCAAGCCATGGCTGATGAAGCCAGCATCGAAAAAATCGTGGTAACGGGTCAGAAAATTGATCGCTCGATCCAAGAAACGAAAAACAGTGTTGCTGTTATCACAGCCAAAGACATTGAAAATAAGTCGGTGCGAGATATCTCAGATATTTTTGATACGATCCCAAATATCCATGGTTCACTAAACTATGGCTTTAGTATCCGTGGCATAGACGCGTTTAACGTGTCAGGTAGTGGTACTAGCTTTCTAACTAGTATGTACCTTGATGGTGCCCCTTTGCCTCATCGAGTGATGCAACAAGGCGCGTTTTCCATGTGGGACATTTCGCAAGTAGAAGTCTTCCGCGGCCCTCAGTCGACAATTCAAGGTCGTAACTCTTTAGCAGGTGCGGTTGTAATGCGCTCTACTGATCCTACCTATGAGTCATCAGCAAAGTTTCAGGCTGTATTAGGCGAAAACGGACAACAAGAATTTGCCTTTGCCGGCGGTGGTACACTAGTTGAAGATCAGGTTGCAGTGCGCCTTTCTGCTGAAACCAAAGACTTTGATGGCTACAATTATAACATTACCCGTAACGAAGATTCAGACTTTAGAAACAGTGAAAATTATCGCGCTAAAGTGTTGTTTGAGCCTAAAGCTCTACAAGGTTTCTCAGGTATCTTAACTTACACCCATAACGAAAATGAGTTAGGCCCAACTTGGTCTAACACAGCCAGAGCAGATGGCAGCCGCAACGTGACGTTTAACGCGCCAATGCAAGAAGTCGCAACCACAGATATCTATAACCTAGAACTTACTTATGAAGTAAATAACAACTGGGACCTTGACTCAATTACAACCTACAATGAAGTCGATTACCGCTCTGTTTGGGACGGCGATTTTAGTGCTGCGGATCTGTCTGAGTTAAGCGTAGATAGAATAGAAGAGACATTCAGCCAAGAACTGAAACTTACCTTCGACTACAGCCAACTAAAAGGTGTAGTAGGGCTTTACTATTCAGACCTTGACGTGAGCGAAAGTGCAAACGGCCAAAGAACCTTTACTTTAGACTTTTTAGGTGTACCTGCCTTATTAGTCGCACCACCAGAATTAGGCGGCTTAGGTTTACCACAACCGCTAGCAGATCAAGTACTAGCTCTTTATGCTCCAGTCGATCCTGTTCAGCTAGGCAGCGTCTCAAGCCTAACTCAATCTGTCGAGTCTATGGCTTTATTTGCTGATTTAACCTATGAAATCAATGACAGTTGGGAGCTGATTGCTGGACTTCGCTACGACAGAGAGAAGCAAGCAAATGGTTCATCGCAGATAGTTAACATAGATAATGCCGACCTTTTCCCTGACCCAGCACTATACGGTCAAGCGAATCCATTGTTAGGCCAACTGTTAACGGGATTAAATCAAACCTTATTTGCCCAAGCTGCAGCCGCTTCCGCTACAGCACCAGTAGTCGATGAAGATTTTACCGCTTTCTTGCCTAAGATTGGCGCCACTTATAAGTTAAATGACGACATCTCAATTAGCTCTATTTACCAAAAGGGTTATCGTTCAGGTGGCGTTGGTACCAACATAGCTAGAGCCAATATTTTTACTTATGATGCGGAATATACAGACAACTATGAATTATCACTGCGCTCTGTGTGGTTAGATGGTTCATTAGTCGTAAACGCTAACTTGTTCTATTTAGACTGGGAAGATCAGCAAGTTTCAGCTCAACTTTCAGGTAGCCAATTTGATACCGAAACGGTTAACGCTGGCTCATCAAATGTGAAAGGCTTTGAAACGGAAATGTTTTATTACCCAACACCTGAATTAACCATTACTGCTGGATTTGGTTATGCTAAGAGTGAATTTGATAGCTTCCGCTTCCTTGTCGCAGGTCAGGTAAAAGACTTATCTGGCAACAGCTTTGAAGATGCGCCAGAGAAAACAGCAAATTTAGCAGTTAACTATAAGTTTGATTCAGGCTTCTACATCAATGCTAATGTTAATCATGCCGGCAATTCACCTGCGTTTTTAGATCCTAGTGTTGCTCTACCAGGATTTAATCCAGCCGTTGATCCAATGCCAATAAACGATTCAAGAACACTAGTGAATATGCAACTAGGCTATGAGTTGGCTAATTACAAAGCGTTCTTAACGGTGAGAAACTTATTCGACGAAGAGTACATTGACCTTTATCGAAATGAAAATACACCAGAGATGAATTTAGGCGAGCCTCGTCAGGTGAGTCTAACTTTACAGGCGAATTTCTAATTTGCTTAAGCAGCCAAAGTATCATTTGCTTATCAAGCAGTGCGCTTTGGCTGCACTATAAATAAATTACTGTGCTAGCTAAATATGGCTTATGCCAAATTAGACAGTAATAGCACACACCTCACTCGTGGTAACAACCTCAGGCTTATTATCCGCTAAGCAGAAACGGCTAATCACCGATTGATAAATATGCGCTAAGTTCTCTATATCAGTAACGCAAGCCGATTCATTAATCTGATGTATGGTGTCATTTTTCAGACCAAACTCGATCACTTGGGTATGCTCAGAAGCAATAAAACGGCCATCCGAAGTGCCGCCATCGCTTGTTAACTTAGGCACAATACCGGTCACTTTAAAGATTGCTTCACTTACTTTATCAACAAAACCATCGGCGAAATTAAAATAAGGCACGCAGGATTTTTCCCACTTAATCTCATACTTAAAGTCAAAACTGCCAAGCACTTGGTTAATGATCTGTTTTAATTCGTGCTCATCATAATTACTGCTGTAGCGAATATTAAAGCAAAGGGTAGTTGCGCCAGGGACAACGTTATCAACAAACTTACCAGTATTGAGCTGGGTTATTTGCAAACTGGTACCGGGTATTTGTTCAGTGCCAAGATCCCATTCCAGTTCAAGCAACTTTTTACTTAGCTCCACCGTATAATGCGCGGCGTTTTCGCAGTCTGCTGGATAACCGACATGACCTTGGCGGCCAAATACTTCAATTTGCGCTGAGATAGCACCTCGGCGACCAACCTTAATAGCATCACCAAGTTTATGCTTACTAGAAGGCTCACCAACGAGACAATAGTGTGGCAAAGCGGCCTCTTGGTTTAACTTTAAGTGCTCCATGATCGCTACTGTGCCATGGTCAGCATCGCCTTCTTCATCACAGGTGATCAGAAACATCAATTTGCCTCTACAACAGTGCTCTATTAGGCTTTCAACAGCCGCAATAAAACAAGCTATTGCCCCTTTCATATCGGCAACACCTCGACCATACAAGCGGCCATCAATGATGTTGCCAGCAAAAGGAGGACTGCGCCATAAGCTTTCTGGACCAGCAGGAACAACATCGAGGTGACCAGCAAAAGCTAAGGTTTCTCCTTCACCGAAAGCTTGTATCGCAATAAGGTTTCTAACGCCTTGTCGCGTTACTTCCTGACAGTCAAAACCAAGTGACTTGAGGTGCTCTGTTAGATAGTCAAAACTGCCGGCATCATCGGGGGTGATCGAAGCAAAGCGGATAAGTTTTTGGCTTAGCTCAACCGCCCTGTTTTTAAGTTCAATATTTTCAATTGCGCGAATGTCATTGATCATTTGTATCACTCTTTATCGTCGCGACCTTTGTTATTGCTCAGCCATAATACGTAGACCATTAACCATGGCAGGAAACAAACTCAAATTAAAATTGTTCCAACGCAGCTCTAATATCGTATCTTCTGGACTAATATCAGTGTTGAGCACATCAGTGATCACAGGACCAGAGTCGATGCCTTTATCGATATAATGGAACGATGCCCCAGTTTTACTTTTCACTTCTGCAGGCTCAGTAGCCATGGTTTTCCAATCCGTGACTTTCAGGCCTCTAGCTCCGTATAAAGCGTCTAAGGTGCCTGTTGCTCCGCGGCGCTCGTATGGCGAGTCGAGTCTAGTAATACCAGGATGAATGTTGGCAATTTTCTTATAATAAGGATTCTCGCTATCGGCCAATTGTTGCAGTATCACCAACAAACCATCGAGCATAACGACATCAGCATTAAGCTCATCAAGCTTTACTTGCAACTGGCGCTCAAACTCATCC
>CBDAVN010000019.1:0-66057 GCA_965200905.1 Psychrosphaera sp. | reverse complement strand
CACTGCATTTAACTTCGTATAAAAGGTATGAGTATGTGCTTAATAAGTTGCCTGACCTTATCAAATCTGATGAACAAGTTGACGTTAACTTTTCTGGCTGGGTGACATCTTCACTTAATGTAAAAGACTATGCTTCTAGCCTATTAGTTTTGCTGATGAGAGTGAACTTGTTAATCGACAACTCAGCCAGCTAACATATCTTTATGCGAAGGAAAGAAGCGATATTGTTCGTCGAGCCAAAAATCAACCTGGCGATCGCCAAGCTAACTCTTTGAGCGTTGAACCTAAATACCAAACCATTGAACATCTATTCTCTGAACAAGATTATCATGATGGAATAGAAAAGATTCAAGATTATGTTTCCTATGCAACTGAGTCTCGTAAGCTTTATGATGTGCGGTTTAGATGGCGAATTAATTCCTTTAAAAATAGGTATTGAACAAACTAAAAACCGAGTTGAACAAAATTGAGCAAGTACCCCTTTTAGCTGGCGAACAAGTGATGTTTATTCAAGACTTAGTTCGTTTTCGTGAAACTAAAG
The DNA here is from genome assembly GCA_965200905.1 of Psychrosphaera sp. Classification (GTDB taxonomy): domain Bacteria; phylum Pseudomonadota; class Gammaproteobacteria; order Enterobacterales; family Alteromonadaceae; genus Psychrosphaera. The sequence goes on along the minus strand of CBDAVN010000019.1, from coordinate 65,516 downwards.
AATGGAATAATTATTATTCACAAGATTCAAAATTAAGGTTTCAGGTTGAGATATGGTTTAAAGATACGACTAGTCAGGTACAAATTTCGAGTTTTATAAAGAACTTGAACAAAAGCTAAGTGAGCATATAAATTCGAACAATTTACCCATGCTATATACAGATTCTCAAGCTGAAATTAAAGCTGGATTAAAATCCATCGTATTTGCGCTTGTGCTTTCTGTGGTTTTAGTATTTTTAATCATCTTATTGCAATTTAACGAAATTATTAAATCCTTAATTGTATTGAGTGTTATTTTGTTTGGTGTGTTCGGAGCTTTGATAGCTTTGTATAGCCTTAATAGTACGATTTCGATTAACTCTCTGTTGGGCATGCTGATCCTAGTAGGTCTCACGGTAAATAACTCTATTCTACTACTTGACCAATATAGCCGAGAGCTGCAGTCGGGCTTATCGCAAGCTCGTAGTATTGTGACAAGCCTGTTCATACGAATGAAAGCTTTAGTAGTGACAAATCTCACGACGATCGCTGGGATGATGCCACTAGTGATAGGTTTTGGACCTGGTGAAGATATATTGAAGCCTTTAGGTATTAGCGTTGCGCTGGGACTTTTAGTCGCGACGTTGCTTACGATTATTTTTGTTCCTTTGATGATGTTATCTGCTAAAAACGTTAACCACGTCGAAGATAGCCTTGCAGCTGAAAACTTGGCAACCACTGAACATTAGGATAGCAATACTATGCATATATTAATTATTGGAGCTATGAGAGCGTCGATTAAAAAATTGATAGAGATAAATCCAAAGTGAGTTGGATCAACTACGACGATAATTATATTGCTGGGGATGGTGAGTTCGGCGCTCAGTCTTTGTTGGTGTTGCGAGATAAGTCGCATGAAGCTTTAACTCAGGCTGTACAATATATTCATCATCAAGATACAGTGGATTTAATTGTTGCTTTTCATGATGATACTCAAGTTCAAGCTGCTAGAGTAGCAGAGAGTTTATCTATCCCACACAATGTGTCTATTCAAACCGTACTTAATACTCAAGACAAGTTTGTAACTCGGCAGATCATCAGTGAAGGTGGACTGCATCAGGGCAACTTTGAAAAGGTTAAGCGCAGTGAAATTACCTTGAATAACCTGATTACTGATGGCGATAAATTTATTAAACCCGTTAGTGGAACAGGCAGTCAATGTGTATTCAAGGTAAACTCAAACTCCGACATCAAAAGTATCTTGAGCAAGTCAAATCGTCTAACTTTGAAGAGTTCATTATTGAAGACTTGCTAATTGGCAATGAATACAGTGTCGAATCATTTAGTGACAACGGCAAACATCATATCTTGGGCATAACCCAAAAGTTTGTTAATGATAACTATATTGAGTCGGGACATCTGTTTCCAGCCCAGCTGTCCATTCAACAAACGAAAGAAATTAATAATTATATTTGTGAGTGCCTCAACTTATTAGGTTTTGTTTCTGGTCCTGCGCATTCGGAGTTAATTTTAACCGAAGAGGGACCTGTGTTAATTGAGTCTCATACTCGTGTTGGTGGTGATCGAATACCAGATTTAGTTAAGCTGACATGCCAAGTCGACCTTGATGAGTTAGTGGTGAAACAAGCGATGAATGTCAATATTGAAGCGCTATTGGATAAGATATCAGCGCCAGAAGGATATGCTAGTGTTCAGTTCCTTGCGGATGATCTAAGTGGAACTTTTGTTTCTGCAGAATTCCCAAAACAAGGAACGTCAGACGGAGTTATTGAATATGGAATGTCAATAAAAGAAGGACAAAAGCTAAAACCTATTCTTCATAGCTTTGATCGATATGGTTATGCCATAGCTACGTCTGATGATGCTAATTTAGCTGTGGCTTTAGCAGATGACTTTCTTCGCCAAACTCGAATTACAATAAGCAACTCTAAATAGCAATTTAACGAGGGATACATTGAACGATTTATTTGCTTTGTCGCAAGGCTTAATGCTTGGAGCCAGTTTAATTATTGCTATTGGGGCCCAAAACGTATTTGTACTCACCCAAGGGATCCGTAAAAATTATATATGGGTAGTGGTTCTGATTTGCGCTTTGAGTGACTCTGCATTAATTATTTTGGGAGTTAATGGTCTCAGTAAATTGATTTCCGGAAACACTGTATTGATTAATACAGTTACTTTCGCGGGCGCATTGTTTCTTGGGTGGTATGGTTTTCAATCGTTTCGTTCTGCATGCAAAGCAAAGAGTTAAAAGCTGACACTAGTAACCTGTCGCAAATCAGTTTGAAGGCTACTATTGTTACTACTTTGGCATTAACCTATCTCAATCCTCATGTTTATCTAGATACCGTCATTCTTTTAGGCAGTATAGGAAGTGGTTACCCAGGTGATGAGCAAGTTTTCTTTACCATTGGCGCTTGTTTGGCTTCATTTATGTGGTTTTCTTCCCTTGGGTTTGGTGCTCGATGGATGGCTCCGATACTTCTGAAACCTAAAGTCTGGAAAGGTGTCGAGAGTGCTATTGGAGTGGTAATGTGGAGTTTAGCGGGGGGGTTATTGTATCGCTTTTCTCTAGCTTTGTAGCTGTTCTAAATTGTTGAAGGTCTTAGCCTGTTAACACGAAACAGGCTAAGAGTATGTATTAGTGTGCTGTAACTACATTATCCGCTAGTAAAGCTTGAATACGTTTTGCTTCTTGAGTCAATGTTTCTAAAGACGCAGCCGAAAAATTACAAATTCCTAATGAAGAGCTTAGGTCGAACGTTTTGTTTACTTCACTATTAGAGGAAAACTTTAACACGTAGTTTACAATACTGTCGGTGTTTCTAGTTCATCAACAATTTTGTTGTAGCTTTGATCGTTAATACTACCTTTACGTGGAGAGGCTAATACTAACTGAACAGCCTCGTTTTTCTTTTCATATGGCTTATTGATACGCTGTAAAAATCGCTCTGGCTCTAGGTAGCTTTCGACGACAAGTGCTACTTGGTTAGTGCCCAGACAAGCATCGTTATATTCTGGGTCCATTAACCCACTCATCCTAGCACCTGTTTCTACAATCACTGGGCCTTTATCAGTTAGGATAACTTCTGTATGAGCGGCACCAAAGCTAATATCTAAACTATCGAGAACTGATTTAACATAGTCTGATATCTGTGAACCTTGAGCAGATGTTGAGTCGATAAGTACACATTCATCATATGTTGTTGCAAAACCATCACAGCGATTCTTTTTTGCTAACCAAATGTCACAAATAAAGTGTTGGCCGTTGACGCTAACACTGTTTACCATGTACTCATCGCCTTCTAGGTAACTCTGTACTAATAATTCTTCATTGATTAGTCCCATGTTGTTTTCTTTGTCGATGACCTGATGGAAAGCACTGTGTAGTTGTTCAATAGATTCACATATATGCACTCCGTTGGTGCCTGCGCTATCTAAAGGTTTTAGTACACAAGGAAGTAAAGATTCACTTTTAACAAATTGTTCAATAGCTTCATACTGGCTCGACTTAAAACAAATAGGTGCTGGTAAATTATGTTTGGATATTTCTTGAGCCATAAAGAACTTATTTCGTCTGGCCAAAGCTTTAGTCAAACCATTCGACTTGATATTAAATTCAGCGGTAAGTTTGTCAGCTAGCGTAACACCTGGCTCTACCCCTGGTAGAATGCCTAATAATTGAGCGTCGTGGGTTTTCACCAATTGCTCTATTTGCGCTACTGTATCTTCTAGATTGCCGTAATGAACTAGTGCGCCATCAAATAATGAAATATCTACAGCTGTCAGTCTAGGTAACGGCTCAGGAGTGCCTTGTAAGTGAAAGCACAAAACCCCTTTTTGCTTAAAAGAGGTTGCATAATATTTACCCGGGCCATATGCATCTACAATAATCACTAAACGATTGGGCTTGTCATGTTTCATATCTAAATCTCTTTCTCCATCTTTTGGTTCATCATGTAAGTACGTGTAGCTAATGAAAACTAATCACTGATTGAATATCATACTGTTGATATGTACTTTTAACATAGAATTTGCAGATTGAAACCCACATTTATTATCTTTTATTAGAATGTGAAAATTTAAACTTGTTGTGAGTGATAATTCAGCTCTAAATCCTGAATAGCATCATTAGCCAAGAAACTTCGCAGTTGCTCTTGTTATCGCTTTTAATATTCAGCCCAGGGAGGTAGGTCATGAACTGTAAAATGCGACATATCACCCATTAAATTAGGCGGTTGTTTCTTGTTATCTGCTTCATGTCCAAATAGTTTAGAAATAGCACGATTAAGCGTGTCAGCTCCTCTAACTTTCAACCCATTAAGCCACATCATAACTTCAGGGGCTAGAGGGGGGGAACCTACTCCTGCTTAACGGCAACTGCCAAATAGCTTTGTCTAGCTCAAATTCTTCTCATTTTGCTTCACACAGTTCAGACTTTCTAACTCCCAAACAAAGCAGTAACACACAAGCCAAATAATTATCCCTACTAAAGCTTTTATTATTGTTTTTAGCCGTAGTGAAAAATGCTCTATCTCTACTTTTCTCTACACCACCTGCATCACTAAATGAAAATGCTACTGCAGGGTTATTGGAGGTTAGAGCTAACTTGATGCCAAACGTGGACAACTGCTTACAATAACCTAAAGCATCATTAGCAATAGCAGGGCGGCCAGAATCATTGATTGAAGTAATAAAAGTTCGAATGTCTCTTGAGCTGAGTTGCTGCATTTAGCTAGCAGCTTCAAATCGCGCATCTTTCAAAGAAAGATCAGCGTATTTGCCAATAGTCATTTCTTTGCGTTTCTGATTAGATGTGTAACGTAACATCCAACATACCGTGCCAGACTTTGGCATTACAAAGTAAAGACCACCACCGTCAGCAAATCTACCAACTTCCCTTTTCTTTGCTTTCGCAGCAATATCTTTAACTGGCAGCTTACCAGCCATGAGCCCTCTCAAATCACAATGAACTTGAGGTGTATATTACCCACCTTTAAATGGTGGGTTTTGCTGGTTTCCTATAAATTTGCGCGAACAGTAACTGTATTTTATTTATTGTTATTATTGGGGGTTAAAGTCGTTTGTGCGCATTGGTGAATATTACTCAATATTCTGGATCTGTTTATTGAAAAATATAAAATTAAACCATATATTTCAATTGCTTATAGAATTACTTGCAAGTATAAGGGTCGCTTTTTACTCACCGTTGTACTCACCATAAAAATTTCTAAAATTTTTTATAAAAAAAGATAAAAAAGTTTAAATTTGTACTGGGATAGTTGGGATCTTGGGATAAGAATGCTAACTAACATTATCAATACAAACACAGAATGGTGAATCTTTCGAGCAGTTTACTGACATAAGATGATTATTGCGAGTAATCCAGAATTGAAGCTTATCACCCGAGTTAATCAAATAGCATCTGTCTTCAGCCTTAACGCTCCTGAGAGTAGCTCTTTCTATTCACTTGGTTGACTTGTTTATTTCTCTGATTTCAATAACTTTTGCTCGTTTTATAAAGTCTATTTGTTTCATAACAGTCCTTTTGCAATGTGGTTGGTAAGTTTTAGGCGCTTGTCGCCTAAAGGCGCGCCATACCACATGGTTAACAAAGACTGCGTAGAGAAAAGCCAGTCAAGCTAGAAATCGCCAGTAGGGTTGCGGAGCAAGGGGGCCCCACTTGTGGGGTTCCGATTTATGGCTTTACTGGATTTGAACGAAGTGGTTTAGGGATTAATGGAAGATTAATAATTATTAAAGTATTCCTATAGTGACCCCAAAAAAAACAAACTACGGGTTGAAAGTTCAACTTATTAATCTCATTTAGATCTAAGTAAAGCGTCAAAGGGAATAAAGGTAATGGCAATAAACTGGCACAATATTCGACCACTAGAAAATTCACAAAATGAAGGCTTTGAAGAACTCGTTTGCCAATTAGCACGAAACGAAACTATTACGAATAGAAAGAAGTTTGTAAGAAAAGGAAAGCCCGACGCAGGCGTTGAATGCTATTGGATACTAGAAAACGGCGATGAATGGGCGTGGCAAGCTAAATACTTCACAGCAAGCCTTGAGGACAACCAATGGGCGCAATTGGATAAGTCTGTCAAATCCGTATTAGACAAACACCCGAACCTTACAAATTACTATATTGCCATTCCTAATGACCCGCGCAGATGCTCGATTGCCCCAATCAAAAGTCGATGTTAGATAAGTGGAATGACAGGGTTAAAAAATGGGAAAAATGGGCATCTGACAAAGGGCTAAGTGTAACATTCGAGGCTTGGTGGAGTTCAGACTTAATCAATAGGCTTAGTAAACCTGATAATCAAGGGTTAACTTATTTCTGGTTTAACCAAGAAGAGTTTACTGATAGTTGGTTTGCTAATAATACAGAGCAATCGATCGCAGATTTAGGCAAAAGATATACGCCTAACTTTTATGAAAATTTAAATGTAAATCTTGATATTTCAAAGACTTTCGCTGGATTAGCCAGAGGTGACAAACTTAAAAGTGACGTTGAAGTCGTTATTGATGAACTTCTTCAACTTGGGCAAAAGTCTGTTCCTACTGAATTGCTACTAAAAAGTGAAAAAAACAAGCTCTCTCAAGCGCTTGATGATTTAGCACAGCTTTTCCTCTCAGCAGATTTTGAAGGTATTGAGCATGTACCACAAGAAGGATTTCAATTATTAATCCAAGACATTAAGTCAACACTTGCGGGTATTGGGGATTATTATTACTCCGAAGAAGAAAAATTAAGAAAAAAGAACCCTGACCATCACAGTAGATACCATAAATTTGGCAACCATATAAATGATGTCTATAAAGCTGAGCAAGCGGCTTATAAAGCTCTTGAGGTCATAGGCAGTGATGAATTAGCGTTAGCTAACAATCCATTCTTAGTTTTAAAAGGTGACGCTGGGATTGGCAAATCACACCTTCTCGCTGATGTGATAACTTCTAGAAACAAAGAAGGTTCGCAAAGTTTATTTTTACTTGGCCAACACTTTGTCACTGAGGAAGACCCTTGGACACAGATTAAGAAAAAACTCGATATTACGTGTTCTTCTCACCAGTTCTTTGGCGCACTCAATGCGAAAGCAGAAGCTAGTAAACAGCGCATAATTCTTTTTATTGACGCAATTAACGAAGGTAAAGGCCGTTACTTTTGGCCTGATAACATATGTGGCTTTGCGCAAAACATAAAAAAATACCCCTGGCTGGGCTTAGTGGTTTCAGTTCGTTCTTCATATTCAAGTTTACTCCTACCCGAAGAGCTAACATCAAAAAATGAATTTATTACCGCCACTCATTACGGCTTTACAGATGTAGAATATGAAGCAACAAAAGTATTTTTTGATAACTTCGGCTTGGAGCAACCATCTATTCCACTGCTTCACCCAGAGTTCCAAAACCCGCTTTTTCTTTTGTTATTTTGCGAAGGGCTGAGTAAAGCTGGTTACTCAAGAATTCCTAAAATAAAAGGGCTAACAGATATTATTGGCTTTTTTATAAATAGTGTTAACCAAAGGCTGTCAAAGCCAAATCAATTTGACTACCCCACTAGTATTAACATTGTCGAAAAGGCCATTGGCGCCATAATGTCTAAGAAGTTTAATACTCCCGATAATGTAATCTCCTATGAAGAAGCACTTATTGAACTAAATACACTTTCACAAAAGTATGGAATCAAGTCTGGTTTATTAGATAACTTAGTATCAGAAGGTGTATTTTCTAAAAATATGTTTTGGATTAGCGAATCTGAGGGCTATCAAGAAGGAATCTACTTAGCTTACGAACGATTTGAAGACCACATGATGGCAAAGTTTTTACTTGAGCAGCACCCTAATGTAAAAGACGAATTTGCGGAAGGTGGTGTTTATTACAAACTTTTTAGCGACTACAGCACCTGTTATCAAAATAAAGGGCTTCTTGAAGCTTTATCGATTCAGATCCCAGAAATAACAGGCTCTGAGCTATATACTTTTGCCCCACACGTAAAAGCTGAATACCCTGTAATAGAAAGCTTTGTTCAGAGTTTGTTATGGCGAAATGTTAAAAGCGCCGATGAAAACATGATTGACTATATCAATAGCGAAGTTATGGCTTATGACCAATCCCAAGATCTATTTTTGGACACAATAATTTCGCTTAGCTCCAATCCCGAACACTTTTTCAATAGTAAATTTTTACACAAGAATCTTTACCAAAAGACTATGGCAGAAAGAGATGGGTGGTGGACGATTTATCTTAAAGGTGTTTATGGCGGAAATAGCTCAATTAAAAGGCTAGTTGATTGGGCTTGGAACGAATGTGACAAATCGCATATATCACCCGAATCTCTTAAGCTCTCAGCAATTGCTATCGCTTGGTTATTTACAAGTACTGACCGGAAGTTAAGAGACGAAGCAACAAAGGCTTTAGTATGTTTATTAAAAGACAATATTGATGTATTAATTGAGGTTATAACTGAGTTTAAAGACGTTAATGATCCTTATGTTTATGAGCGTTTGTTTGCCGCAGCGTACGGCTGTGCTTTGTTAAGCTCAGATGAAACATCTCTTAAATCACTAGCCACTTTCGTCAATAACACAATTTTTGATACCAACGGTAAGGAGATATATCCACATATACTACTACGTGACTATGCCCGCGGTGTTATCGAATACGCACAATACGCTTGCGGAGATTTAGGTTTCGATATAGATAAGTGCCGCCCACCATATAAAAGTGAGCTTCCAACTAATTTTCCAACTAACGAGGAGCTCGATACAAAATACGAAGTCGACTTTGATAAGGACAAAAGGTACCGCTACTCCCAGAGTAATATTCTAAGCTCAATGACAACTGAGTACGGGCGAGGTGTTTGTGGCTATGGTGACTTTGGTCGATATACCTTTCAGTCTGCTCTTAGCTCTTGGGATGTAAACCCAGACGAACTCAGTAACATAGCAGTTGAGTGGATATTCGAAAAATATGGATATGACGCCGAATTACACGGTGAATTTGATAGCAGCATAGGCTCAGGTAGAGGCCGAACATCAAGTAGTGAGCGTATTGGTAAAAAATATCAATGGATCGCTTTACATGAAGTATTAGCGCGAGTTTCTGACAACTGTGTGATGAAATCTGACCAAGGGTGGCAAAGCAATGAAACCGAACCTTATCAAGGTACTTGGCAACCAAATGTTCGGGATATTGATCCTTCAATGCTTCTTAGATATTCCGAGTGGGAAGAAGAAGAGACGACAGATGCTAAATGGTGGCTAACTGAACAGCACGAAAACTGGGCTATAAGCGACAAAGAGTGGATTCATGAGCATAACGATCTACCTAAGCCTGAATCATTAATTTCTGTTATCGATAAAGATAACGAAGAGTGGCTTGTACTTGAGGGTTATCCAGAGTGGGCAGAACCCAAAGTACTAGGAAAAAAACAGTGGGATCACCCCCACAAAAGAATGTGGTACCACATTAGAAGCTACATTGTTTCAGAAGACGAATGTCAAAGTTTATATGATTGGGCAATTAAACAAGATTTTATGGGTAGATGGATGCCTGAAGCCTCAGACCGATACCAAGTCTTTGACCGTGAATATTACTGGTCGACAGCTCACCAATATTTTAATAATTACTACTACGGTGGCTTAGAACAGCACGAAATAAAGCTTAAAGCCCCAAGTAACAGTAAAATTGAAGTTACTCTAACCGCAACGAACTACTCGTGGGAGAAAGGCAACGACGGCTCAATAGAAGGTTCATTAAACATTCTTAAACCATCAACTTTTATCCATGATGGCATGAACCTAAAGCCCACGAGAAAAGTGTCTGAATTTGTTAATGATAACAATGAACTATGCTGTTTTAGTCCATCTATTGCTAACAAGGACAAGGCCTATTTGTTAATAAACAAAAGAATGTTTTTAGAATACTTAAAGGTAAATAACCTTAAAATTATTTGGACCATTCTAGGCGAAAAAAACATTATCGGAGGTTTTAGCTCTAAAGAATATTCGGGACGCCTTGAAATAAGTGGAGCTTATAAACTTTGCCATGATGGTTTTGAAGGGATAATAAATACAAAATTGACTTAATTTGCTTTCAGGATGCTGAAAGTAATTTTACTTAAGAAATAATGGAAATTTATGGACAAAGAAACAAGCAAACTTTTGGAGAATGTCTCTGATGAGCTAATCACTAGGTTTCGAGACGTAGTCAACGATAACAATATGTTTGTGTTTAGTTTTTACTCAAATAGAAATGGTAAAAACCAGTGGAATCCGATATGCAGCTGTATGGATTGGATCTCAGTAGCAATTCGTTCAATTCAAAACTCTCCAATATTCTCAGCTAATATCGATGTTAAAGTGATGCAAATTTACGCACTGATTTCATCAATTGACATTGTGAATGAATCAATAACTTCTCTTCATTCTATTTTTAATGGGGAAAAAGGCCGTGTAAGCCCATTTAAGGGAGCTAAAGGATGTTTTAGTAATAGTCTTGCCTTTGTTGATGATGATACTCATTTCAAAGAAATTAGAGCTAAGTTTGGTGCACATCCGGTTAATTTAGATGGCGATAGCGGAGAGCGTTTGTTTGCTAGTTGGCCACATGATGCGTTCGATGATGAGTTTGATATTCAGGTTAGACTCTATAGCAATATTGTAGGGAAAGAAGATCAGACATTCGGGATTAGACTTGAAGAGCTACTAAACTTTCTCAATTCAAGGTACTCATATTTAGATACTTTGATTAGTGAGATTAACAATCAGTACAGTTCTTTTTGCGTCGAGATGCAAAAAACACCAATAGCAACTTCAACTGATACTATAAAGCAACTTAATATTTTAGAGGCTGCGTCATCAGAAAGGTTAGATAACGATTATTACCGTTCAATTATTTTAGATTTAAAAATGGTTTTTGGTAGTGAAACTGGGCTGGACCATTTAGTAGAAAAAGAGGCTTCATATAAAGAATCTCAACAACAGCTTTTAAAAGAAGTGTTAACTAATCTTCAAACTATGAATCTAGTTGATTTGGAGCACGATACTACTCGTAGTCGCACATCAATAGAGAGAGACTTAAGTTACGAATTACCAAAGTTGTACTCTTGGATTTATTCAGGGCGAACAGATCCATTATTGGATTATTATATGAGACGGTTAAATGAGTTCAGTGGCGGTGAATATGAATTTTCGGCAACCGATGGCTCTGCGAAAACATTTTTAAAGCTAAAAATATTCTTGAACAGTTTAACTGAAGCAGATTAATCATCAAGGAAACGCAGCGCACACCATTTCTTAAGAAGAGCAACTCGATTTATCAAGCTGCGCGTATAGGGCCTACACGACTATCCTCGAAGGTTACAGACGATAAACCCTAACGCCTATTGGATTACAAACCTCCAGGGTCGAACCCTGATGCATCATAGCCCTATTTCAGCACCCAGATGTGGCCCGTTACTATCGACAACGAATCGCGGTGTGCGCTGCTGTTGTTTAACTTACTTTGTTTAATTTTATATTTCTGCGAAAAACCCTGGTAAATTTTCAGTGGTTTTCTTTTTGGCGGATTGGCGACGAGTCGTCCCTACTCGAAAGAGGTAGGGACGACTCGCAGAGTCGCCCATCGAGGCCACTGCTCATGATGCCTCGAACCCAATCCACCTTACAATATTGCAGGGCCAGAAGAGGGATGGAGATTTGAGTACATCAAAAAGGTGTTGCATTTACTGATCGCTGTGGTAGTTTTGTTAATGAACTAGCTCGATGCGAGCATCAAGAAAAAGGGCGTACTCACTGCCCGCGACACGTTCCTGAAGAGCTGCATTCGCAGTATTATGAGTCAAACGACCATCCACTATAAACACCAATAAAACCACAGTAGTCTGCACTGCATTTCAACAGAAATCTTTCGGCTCAGCTTTGTTGCTTTAGGCCAGTTAGCCTTTATGTCTTTTGACAATATGCCCGGTTACGTACCGTTCATATGGCTTTAAAACTTACCTATTTTGGCATTTTGCCCACTGGTCTTCGGTTTGGTGATTCTCTCTAAATTTAAATTAATCTTCTAAATTTATTAGGAACGTGAAATGAGCCAATTAGGATATCGCCTTAATCAAATGGTGAATATTACACACAAAGAAAGTAGCTACAGTACCCGAGCTACCCGTACAAAAGTATTAAACCTTGCAGCAAAACAGTTACTTAATCATGGATATAAATTAAAAGATCCATCAGGTCTAAAAACAAAACATATAAATCATCTTGTTACCCGCTGGCAAAATGAAGGCCTAGCAGCAAAAACAATAAAAAATAGAATGGCTGCACTTCGTTGGGTCGCTGGGAAAATTGGTAAACCCAATATAGTTGCTCGTGACAACAACGCTTATAGCATTCCAAATGTAAGGAATAATCCCATTGGTAAGTCTAAAACCTTGGATATGGATAAACACGCAAGGATTAGAAGCAACTTAATTAAATTATCGTTGCGCTTACAGCAGGAATTTGGATTGCGTAAGGAAGAAAGTATGAAGTTCAACCTGTCTTATGCGCTATTAAATGATCATATTCGAATTAAGGGGTCTTGGACAAAAGGCGGTAAATATCGAGAAATTCCAATTACCAATAACTCTCAACATAAACTCCTTTCTGATATAGCAAAGGTGACCAAAGGTGCATTAATTGAACCCGAGAAAAAGTATGTTGACCAAATGCGCTTATATGACAGAGAGACCACACGAGTAGGGTTGAGCAAGAACCATGGATTGCGTCATCATTATGCTAGGCAACGTTACTTAGAACTCACTGGATGGAAGTGTCCTGCTGATGGTGGCCCTCACAGAAAAGATTTATCAGCCTCTGTTCATGAACGTGACACGTTGGTACGGATACAAATCAGTAAAGAGCTTGGTCATGAGCGATTAAAAATTACCTATGCGTATCTTGGTAGTTAGTAATAAGCTATATGCTATCTGACTGGTTAGTTAATTGTTAAGGAGTTTTATTTGTATAATTATGCCGTATCTATTTTGACTGAAGCAGAAAGCTTGCTTGTTGAGATGCCGAATGAAATACATTCGAATTGCTGGATTCGCAGAATACTGGGCAAATTTATCAAGAACGTATTGGTCGTTAAGCCATTTATGTTGATAGGGTTTCGCTTGTTATTTGCTCCCCTTAGGAAATGGATGTATATGACTCTGCTCCTTTCTGCTCTATTTTTTGTGTTGTATATTTTATCCAGTGAAAGCAGGTTTATCTGGCAACCTTTGATTTTGACTGCATCAATATTAACTCTCCCGTTCATACTATTCTCTGTACCCAGTACATACGCAGGCAATGGCATAGAACCACATGTTATAAATAAGCTTTCTAGTTATATTACGAATTTAAACTTGAATACCGTTGAAAAAGTAGAACTTATTGAACAAGGAATAGAAAAGTTAAAAAGCCGTACTTTGTCGAGATTATCAATTTACAAGTGGTACGTCGTATCGACTTGGGGAATAGTTATTTTCTTTCTTGGGCTTGTTATAAAGGAAATAATTTCTGGTGTAGTTGCTGGCAGAGGTATCAATGTTGACTTTGTTAATGGAGCAATGGTCGTTTTTCTAATGTTTATAATTTTTTTGTTAAATGTGTTCCCGATGGTATCTTTTGCAGCTTATAAAAAGGCAGTTAATAGCCTATACATGACAATAGAACTGTCATTGCTAGAGGTGAAAATGCAAGCCATAGAAACTCCTGTTGCACAAAGCTAATAGTTGCCTATATCTATAACTTGGCCATCTACAAAGGTCCACTTATAGTAGAATCCCCTGTGATTACGGGGGATAGTTATTGATCCATTTTTCAACTCGACATTAACCGTACCAACAACACCTTGAGCTTTTATCGTGCCTAAATACTCCCAATTTTCCACCCTCTCTAAATCTTGTTCAAGCAAAGGTGGATGGTATTTGAAAATGGTGAGTTGTACGTCCATCAACACAGAGTCTTTATCAATGATCCCGAGTATAAACTCATCAACCCCATCATCATCAACGTCAAACTGGGCAATTATGTACTGGTTCGACTTTTTGGGAAACTTAAACTCTTCCTCTACGTCATAGCCAATATCAAAGCATTTTTTTAGTTCTATAGATTTACGATTATTAAAATTAGCTTTAAATCGGAAATCAGTTTGCTCAAAAAAAGCGAACAATCTAACTGGGTATTGACTGAAACTTTGAGGTATAAGATCAAGTTCTATACCGCCGACTTCAAAAAGCTCCTCAAAACTAGGTTCAGATGCATTAATTTTAGAGGAACCACTAAGAAACTTAAATTTCTTCTTTCTTAGCTTTCTGCTTTCGAGCCAAGGTAGCAGCTCATTTTTAACCAAAGGAAAAATACCAGTAAAAGCAGCTAAAAGTACGATCACTGGCTCCAAATTTTGTTCTGGAAATAGAACCCAAGCTACAGCTAATAGGATTACTGTTACGGATATCCAGAACGGTGCACTTGGCTTTTTCATCAAATCTCCATTTTGAAAATTTGGCATGCCAAATTTATTCGCTTGTAGTCCAATTCAATATTTTTTCTGCCAATTCGTCTTCTACACAAAATAGGAAGGCTGTTGGAACTTTCAATACATCGCTTAATGCCAGTACCGTTTTGAAATCTGGTGCGTGCACACCTTTTTCGTATTGGTTCATACGTGCAGATGCAACAAACTTGTCGATCCCAGCAAGTATACCTAGCTGCTTTTGGGATAAACCTTGTCGTTTTCTTGCTTGCTTTAACCGTGTTGGAAACGGTGAACCATCATTAGTCTTCAATTGATGTAAGACATCCGCTCTTGAAAACTAAGATTTTCTTAGCTTTAATTAATGTTAGATACTAAGGAATCCTTAGCGTTTTTTTACAAGCCAACACATTTGGAGAAATTTATGCTTGGAAAATTATTAAAAACTACTGCGAAGGTTGCAGCTGCGGTAGTTTTTGTTGAAGACGAAAAGATAGATGACGAAGAGCAATTAGATATGCTTGATGACGGGCTGGGTAATGTTATTGCTGACAGAGAACACATGACTCAGCAGGAAGCAGAAGACGCACAATCTCGCGGTGAGTTATATGATACATATTATTAAAATTTGGCATGCCAAACTCACTCGAAATGACAAGTTCAAAAGTATAGCTGTATATTTATACTTTAATTAAATTCTTGAATAGGTGAACGAAATGGGACCATTCTATGTAGCTTTGTCACTAATGTTGTTGATAGTAATTGTTACTTTTGTAATGTTTAAACGCCGATTTAGGCCGACTTCCAAAGATATATCGCACAAAAAGTAGTGTGCTAACTCCTCTATAAAATTTGGCATGCCAAATTCTTTGAGTAGACATTATCTGCAATATTTCAATTGAAACAAATTCAAAGTTTTTATTAACTTGTAAAACCCCCTAAATTTCACCCTACCTTTTCCGATCTGATTTGTTTTCTTCCATGGCAAGCTGTTTCTCATAGTTTCAAGCAGGGTTAGCCCTATTATTGTTATGAGAGACAGTCTAGATGATTAGAGTTAAATCAGATGGTTTATACATCATAGGCAAAGATGGCAAAGAATCTAAGATTTCTGCCCCTATAGAAGTTAAAGCCATTGTGTCATCACCAGATAAGCGCGATGACTTCGGTCTTTTAATTGAATGGACGAATTACTTCGGCATATCGATACGTGAAGTATTGCCGATGGGGGAAATTGACGATTATTCCGCTAGGAAATTCAAAAAGAGGCTCCTGAGTTCAGGTTTTCAGATTTCCACACGAAAACACTCTTGGGAATTAATTCTATCTCACCTCATTGGTTCGCAATGTTCAGTGCACGCATACAGTGCAAGACAAAGTGGCTGGATTGGCCGACAATTTGTTACTCCTGATTGGTCAATAGGCAAAGTAGAAACTCCGGCAGTTTATATCGGTGATTCTGCTGCTGCAAATTTGATTAAATCTGGAACTTTGTCCGATTGGCAGCAGCATGTTGGCCGGTACTGCCGAGGTAACCCAATGATGATACTTGCAGTATGTTGCGCTTTGGCGGCACCACTTATCGAATGGACAGGAATAGAAAGCTTTGGGATACAAATAGTAGGCGATTCAAAATCTGGTAAATCAACAGCAATGAAAGTTGCAGCCAGTATGTACTCTGACCAAAGCTATTGGGAAACATGGAGCTCGACCGCTAACGGCATAGAGTCAATTGCCCGTGCCAGAAATAACATGTTGCTTTGTTTGGATGAATTTAAGCAGTGCCCAGCTCAGGAAATGGATAGATTAATCTATCACTTGTGTAATGGCGTTTCAAAATTACGCAGTGAAAGAGATGGCTCACTTGGAAAACGCCACCGTTGGAGAACTATATTTTTAAGTACTGGAGAGCTAACTCTCGAAGAGTTATTTTTAACTATCAATCAAAAGGTTAGCGCAGGGCAAGCAGTACGGTTTATTGAAATACCAACATTTGGTGCTTTTGATGTATTCGATAATATCCACGAATTTTCGTCTGCGAAGGAATTTGCAGAGCATTTGGGAGCTGGAACAAATAAATACTATGGCACTCTAGCTAAAGCATGGGTAGAGACACTTGCTAGGTTAGACTGCCCTGAAGATGAGGTAATAAAAGAATATCGAAGTATTCGTCAAGAGTGGCCTTGGTCAAATGATATCGGCAGCCAGGCCAATAATGTACTTGATAAATTAGCTTTATTGGCCGCCGCAGGAGAGATTGGGACTAACCACGGATTGCTTCCTTGGCATCTGGGAGATGCAAAAGACGCTTTAAAGCGAGTCGCTACAATTTGGTTAGATGACAGAAACAGCAATGAGAACGTTGAAAGCAAGCGGATCGCTACTAAGCTCTTAAAACTCATCAATAAGTGGCGACACTGTATCGTCCCAAAAGACCAGAACGCAGATGGCGCTATTGGGACTTTTGAAATCGATCAGAAGCTAATCTGGTGTATCCCTCAGAAAATATTTAGATCCGCAGTGATTGAGTCGAGTAGTCGAGAATTCAGGCAAGCTATAAATTACATGTGGAAAAAGGGCTG
The DNA here is from genome assembly GCA_965200905.1 of Psychrosphaera sp. Taxonomy (GTDB): domain Bacteria; phylum Pseudomonadota; class Gammaproteobacteria; order Enterobacterales; family Alteromonadaceae; genus Psychrosphaera. The sequence goes on along the minus strand of CBDAVN010000019.1, from coordinate 48,418 downwards.
GCTCATTACTAATGAAGGTGACCGCCGTACATTCAAAATTGGCAATGAACGTTTTGTAAAGTTCTTTCCAGCTCAAATCTGTCAAGATTGTGGTGACTCTGTTGACCTTTCCCATTTTTATAATCAACCTAACCATTTGATTAATAATGAATATCCCATAATCCCAACTTCCCAAAGTGAGAATCAAGAATGCTAAGTGAACAATTGATAGATGAGTTAAAAGGCGCTATTGAACAGCATTTGAGTAAGTTGGCACTTAATAGCAAAGAATTTCTAACGTTTAGCGAATGTTCTCAATATACAGATATGAGTCCTAACTTCCTGCGTCAGCAAATACAAGAAGGCTTACCCAGCTATAAGGTTGGTGGCCGTCGTACTTTCTTTAAAAGAAAGGAAGTTGACGATTGGGTAACTAAAAATCGTGTTGTGTTTGGAGGGAATAATGAATAGCGAGTTGTTAGAAAAGCGAGCTGGTATCCTCAAGCTTTATGGTGAAGAGGAAAGGTTAATTAATGAAGCAGAGCGTTGCCGAAGAACCGGAATTAGCCGCACCACATGGTGGCGTATGCAAAAAACGGGGGATACTCCGGCCGCCTCAAACGTTGGTACGGGTAAAACTCGATGGTTGCTATCAGATATCTTATTGTGGATTAATGGGTCTTAGTTTTGTTCTTTTTGACAGGCGGATACGTTATCTTTAATTGCGCCCTTCCACTCTTCATCAATGAAAAAAGAATAGAAAGAAAGCGCGAGCAAACCTAACCCAATAACAAAAGTTATCTTATTTGTATGATTTCCAAGAGTCTTATTTATTTCGTCTCTGACACCTGATTTAAATATATGTGAGGAAATATAAAATACGAAATTTGTAAAAATAAAGAAAAGACTCAACATTAAAGTAATAACTAAGGGGTTGTAAACAGAACCTGAGTCATACATAGCTGGAGTAAGGATACCCCAGAGAACACCGAAGGCAACGGCGCTCATTGCGAATCCACTATGAGATAGTGTCTTGGTTAACCAAGACATGAACTTAGTTAAACATTTAAACCTGTATAATGTAAGGCTTAGCCCGAGGACAGTAACTGTAAGGTACAACAGGATTTTAATGCCTGTAAGTTGCATAAACTCGTTAATGGCTGACATGAAAACCTGAGACCATTTATCCGAACTTGTAACGACGATCCAACCAAATATTAATGATAGATAAAAAGGGGCAAATGCAATCTTTAAATATTCCCCGACAGCGCAGCCTGCATTGTGGTCAGATATATATGGATTTTCTTTAATAGCTTTGATCAAATCGGAGAAAAAGCTACTTTTACTTTCTCTCATATTAGTTTCCTTAACACTAATGGTTTTAAATTAAGGGGGATAACATATCACAAACGCTGCTATGTACAGCTTTCCTCTCATCAAAATAATCATACTTGTTGTAGGTATCATCTAACCTGCTGATTTTATGGTTCAGACAGCGTTCGCCAATTTCTCCAGAAAAACCGAGCTTAGGAACTAGAGAGCGGAAAGTTCGGCGCAGGTCGTGAACTGTGAAGTGCTCAATATCTCCCATTCTATTTGGTGGAGGGTTTCTCTTTCCTTGTGCTATACCAAACAGGCCGTCTATGGCTCTGTTTAAAGTGTCACTTCCCATATATGGCGATTTACTTCTGCGTCTTGATGGGAAAACATACTCCGAGCCAAAGCCTCTAATCTTTAACTCGTTTAACCACTCTAATGCGATAGGAGGCAACGGTATATCGATACCCCTATACTTTTTCTTGGTTCTTTGTTTTGGCAAATGCCAAACCGCATTTTCTAAGTCGAATTCGTTCCATGGAGCTTGAAGCAACTCATTTTTTCGAACTCCAAGTACAAGTAATAAACAGCAAGCTAAATAATTATCACGGGTGAATGATTCGGGATATTGTTTGAAAATACTGAAAACTTGCTCAATTTCCTCTAACTTAAGGAAACGTGTTCTTGGCTCCTCTTTTCCTCCTGCATCCATATAAGAAAAAGCAGCCGCTGAGTTGTTTAATGTTAAGCCAAGTTGGATGGCGTGTTTGAATAAGTTACTGAGTAAATCCAGAACGTCATTTGCAACAGTGGGGCGATTACTTTCCGCAATTCGTTGAATTATGTTCCTCACATGAATTGGTGTTACATGTTCTACACTCATATTGCCAATATAAGGGGAGATGTCATTGAAATATTTTCTTTTAGGGATGTTAGGGTGAACAAGGCGTTGTAACTTGTTTTCGAACATATCGTTAAACAATTCGTCCATTGAATTAATGTTGACGATGCTATCTGCAAATTTTGAAAGTGGGTCTAAACCGTTGCGTAGTTTAGTTCTTTCTTCTTCTGCAAGTCCCCTAGCTTCAGCCAGCGTTAGCGCTTTATATTTACCTAGGGTTTTCTCTCTCCTCTTCCCGCCTAAAGAGTAGCGAAGTGACCAATATGGTTCACCTCTTTTAGGTACTACAAAAGATAGTCCGTTACCGTCTGATGTTTTTCCTGGATTACCTTTAACTAGCGCTTCAACTTTTTTGACAGTTAGGTTTGGCATTTCTTCACCCTTTGTACTCACCACTCCTTTGAGACTAACAGTGAATCTTACTCACCACAATACTCACCAAAAGTATGAAACGGAATGAAAAAACATGGAACAACAAAAAACAAAACCTCGATATATATCGAGGTTTATCAGTCGCTTATGAGCTTTCTTGAGCTTTAATGTAGGTTACTCAATATTTTGAATCTGCTCGCGCATCTGCTCAATAAGAACTTTAAGTTCTACTGCAGCGTTGGTGATTTCTGCGTTGATTGACTTTGAGGCTAGGGTGTTTGACTCGCGGTTAAACTCTTGCATCATAAAGTCTAAACGGCGGCCGCAGGCTCCGCCTTTTTTCATTATCTTTTGCGTTTCGCTTACGTGGCTTTGTAGGCGGTCCAGTTCTTCCATTACGTCAGTTTTTTGCGCTAGGTAGATTAGTTCTTGCTCTAGGCGGGCTTCGTCTATTTCTACTTTTGCTTCTTCTAAACGCGATGTAATTCGGTCTTTTTGCCATTGCATGATTTCAGGTAGGTGTTTAGAGACGACTTCTACCTGTTCCAACACGCCTGCTAGGCGGGTGTCGATCATTTCTTTTAGGTTGGCGCCTTCGCTTGCTCTTGCTTCGATGAAGTCTTTTACTAGGCTGTCGAATGCCGTTAGCAATTCTTTTTGAATTGCGCCCATGTCGGTTTCTTCGGCTTCCATTACGCCAGGCCAGCGCAGGATATCAACTGGGTTTAGTTTGTCTGATTCTGCCGTTTCGCTTACCCAGCTTGCTGCATCTATAATTTGCTTGGCTAGGGTTTTGTTGATTGATAGTTCACCAACGGCTGCTGGGTTGGCTGTGTATTTTAGGAATACTTCAACTTTACCGCGTTGTAGTTTTTTGCGTAGGCGCTCTCTTAATACGGCCTCTAATGAGCGGAATTGCTCTGGCAGGCGAATGTAAGTTTCTAAATATCTTTGGTTAACAGAGCGAATTTCCCACACTGCTGTGCCCCAGTCACCTTTGCATTCGGTGCGGGCATAAGCTGTCATACTTTGGATCACGTAAACGTCCTAGCAATAAGTTTGTATTAATAGCAATTATAAACATGAAATGGGTTGCTGTGATGCAGTTTTTTCTTTTAAACTTAAATACGTGAATAAAGTTAGTCGTATACCACTTGTTGTTATTGCATTGTTTAGCAGTTTGTTAGCTAGCCCAGCGCTGGCCGATATTGCTGAAATTTGTAATGTCCCTAAAACGTTAACGTTCACTTCCTTTTCTCATCCTAAAGTTCAGTCTGAAGTTCAACCGCTTATTGCTCGCGTTTACAAAAAGTTAGGTATTGATATTGAGTTTGTTGTTACGGCGTCTATGCGTGACTTAAAACTTATTGCTGGTGGCGAGCTAATGGGCGCGGCTATTTTCTCGGAAGATATTATTGATGGTATGGAAGGCATTATTAAAATTCGTCCAGCCTTATTAAGCACTTCAAACATGTTAATTTGTCGTAAAGGTTTGTCTTGTTCAGAGTCTGAAGTGACGGATTTTTCCGGTGACAAGCCGTTAGCCATTTCTCGGGCTATGTCTGGTGCGTTTAAAAAATACTATCGCGACTTTAACAATGAGCATTTGATCATCACCAATGAAATGAAGAATGTGTTGAACTTGATCAAATATAATCGCATTGACCGTGGCATTTATCCTATCTCTGACCATACTAAAGGTGGGTTACAGGAGTTACCTTCGAGTGTAGATAGTGAGTTTTTGTATTCGGTGTCGAGTTATCACATTATTAGTTCGCAGTTAGCTTGCTTACAACCTATGGTTGAGCAGGTTTTAGCGGATGAATTATTGGCGCAAAAGTAGTCGGTTTTAAACGAAATTTAAGTAATTACTTTAAAATGCCGAATAATTAAACAAAAAGCTCGCTATCTTGAAAATAAACGCGTACAATGCGCGCCCTTTTGAAATCCCCCATAGTCAGGCAAATCCGGTAGTTTCGAACACGAATGTTCAATTCAAGATCGGCATTGAAGGAATACAGCGTGAAGTTGGGGTTGAATGTGAGTATAGAATGACAGAAAACACCCAATTAACTTTTGCTGATTTAGGTCTAAGTCCAGAAGTTTTAGAAGCAGTTAAGCACGTTGGTTATGAAACACCATCACCAATCCAAGCTGAAACCATCCCTCATTTATTAAACGGCGACGATGTTTTAGGTATCGCTCAAACGGGTACTGGTAAAACTGCAGCGTTTGCATTACCAACGCTTTGCCACTTAGACCCAAAAGTTAACTCGCCACAGGTTTTAGTACTAACACCTACGCGTGAATTAGCAATTCAGGTTGCTGAAGCTTTCACAACTTATGCAGAGTTAATGAAAGGTTTCCACGTATTACCTATTTATGGTGGTCAAGATTTCAGAACACAATTACGTGCATTAAAACGTGGTGTTCACGTTGTTGTTGGTACGCCAGGCCGTGTTATGGACCACATGCGTCGTGAAACGTTAGATTTATCTAACTTAAAAACTATCGTACTTGATGAAGCTGACGAAATGTTACGTATGGGCTTCATTGACGACGTTGAGTGGGTAATGGAACACGTTCCAGACCAAGCTCAAGTTGCTTTATTCTCTGCAACAATGCCTGCACCTATCTTAAAAGTAACGCAAAACTACTTAAAAGATCCTAAAGAAGTACGCATTAAGCCAAAAACGGCAAGCCACTCAAACATTACGCAGCAATACTGGATTGTTAACAACAACCAAAAGTTAGATGTATTAACTCGTTTCTTAGAGTTAACTTCTTTTGACGGCATGATCATTTTCGTTAAGACACGTCAAAGTACATCTGAACTTGCTGATAAGTTATCTGCACGTGGCTACGCAGCAGCGGCACTTAACGGTGACATGAACCAGTCTCACCGTGAACAGTGTATTGAATCATTAAAAGCAGGTCGTTTAGATATCCTTATTGCAACAGACGTTGCAGCGCGTGGTATCGACGTTGAGCGTGTTAGCCACGTTATCAACTACGACTTACCATATGACGTTGAGTCATACGTTCACCGTGTTGGTCGTACAGGTCGTGCGGGTCGTAAGGGTGATGCGGTATTATTTGCAACGCCTCGTGAGCGTCGTTTACTTAAAACAATTGAGCGTGAAACTAAGCAAACAATCTTGCCTTATGAGCCACCATCAAATGAAGAAGTAACTAACCTACGTGTTGCTGCGTTTAAAGAGCGTATTGCTGATAACTTAGGTTCACAAGACTTAGAGTTCTTCCAACAACTTGCTTATGAGTTTGCATCTGAGCACAAGATGGATATGGCTGAAGTTGCTGGTGCGTTATTATTCATGGCACAGCAAGAGTCTCCACTTCAAGTTTCTGGTTCTGCAATGCCAGGTCACAACAATGCTGACGACAGAGGCGGCAGAGACAGACGTGATCGCGGTGAGCGTGGCGAACGTGGTGGTCGCGGCAGAGATACTGGTGTACCTATGCAGGCATACCGTATTGAAGTTGGTCGTGACAACAAAGTTACACCAAAAGACATTGTTGGTGCGATTGCGAACGAAGCAAACATCAGCTCTAAGTACATTGGTAACATCAAGATCATGCCTGGCTTCTCAGTTGTTGAGTTACCAGCTGATATGCCAAAAGAAACGTCTGATATCTTGAAGAAAGCGCGAGTACGCAATAAAGAGCTAGATATCAAAGTTGACCCTCGCGGTGGCGAAGGTGTTGGCGGCGGTCGCCGTGATGACAGAGGCGGTCGTGGTCGTCGTGATGACAGAGGTGGCAGAGGCCGCGGTGATGGTCGTAGAGGCAATCACAGAGGTCAACGTGACGGTGAACGTCGTGGCAGACCTCGCAGAGATCGCGATTAATTAAAAATATTAAAGGCTAGTAATTGATTACTAGCCTTTTTTATTTGTGTCTCTCCGGGTTTACCTCGGAGTCCATTTATTCTTTAGAATAGATTATTGCATCGAAGCACGATAATGACGCTACCGCGAATACGCTTTCTTTGTCTCTCCGAGTTTACCTCGGAGTCCATTATTCTTTGAAATAGATTATCGCATCGAAGCACGATAATGACGCTAACGCGAATACCCTTTATCAGTCTCTCTGGGTTTACCCCGGAGTCCATTTACTCTTTGAAATAGATTATCGCATCGAAGCAGGATAATGAGGCTCTCGTCTTCCGCATAAGCCGCGTTTTCTCTTTCGTCGTTAAAAAGCTTCAACTTGAATTCAATTTTCCCATGCAGGTGCAGACTAATTTCACTATAATGCCTGCAACCAAATTATTTAAACTCAGAGGTCATTATGCGTCCAAGTGGCAGAACCACATCTCAAATTCGTCCAGTTACCATTACTCGTAATTTTACTGCTCATGCTGAAGGTTCAGTGTTAATTGAAATTGGCGATACAAAGGTGTTGTGTAATGCAACCGTGGAAACTGGTGTACCTCGTTTCATGAAAGGCCAAGGCAAAGGCTGGGTTACTGCGGAATACGGCATGTTACCGCGTTCAACGCATACTCGTAACCAACGCGAAGCGGCAAAAGGCAAGCAGTCTGGTCGTACTATGGAAATCCAACGTCTAATCGCTCGTTCACTTCGTGCAGCGGTAGATTTAAAAGAACTAGGTGAAAACACTATCACTATCGATTGTGACGTTATCCAAGCTGACGGTGGTACTCGTACTGCTTCAATTACTGGTGCATGTGTTGCTTTAGTTGATGCAATTAACTACATGCGTGCAGAAGGTATTCTTAAAACTAACCCACTTAAGCATATGGTTGCGGCAATTTCGGTAGGTGTTTACAAAGGTACGCCAATCGCTGATTTAGAGTACGTTGAAGATTCAGAAGCTGAAACAGACATGAACGTGATCATGACTGAAGATGGTCGCCTAATTGAAGTTCAAGGTACGGCAGAAGAAGAGCCGTTCACATTCGACGAAATGCAAGAGATGATGGCGTTAGCGAAAAACGCGATCACTGAGTTAGTTGACGAGCAGAAAAAAGCGTTAGCGTAAGAATAGAAGATTAGATCAAGCCAAAGGTTTGCTAGATCTGACGTTGTCAGCTAGATCAGTTAGGCTGCTAGAAAACTAGCATCTAGCACTAAGTGACCTAGCGGGCGTAGTCCGGTCTAAGCATGCATGTCGGTCGGAAGTTAGTTCGACAAGCACAAAGCAGGAATGAAAATGAAAGATTATCAAAAAGAGTTTATTGAGTTTGCTTTAGAAAAGCAGGTATTAAAGTTTGGTGAGTTTACGTTGAAGTCTGGCCGTACAAGTCCGTACTTTTTCAACGCTGGTTTGTTCAATACTGGTCGTGACTTGGCGCGTTTAGGTCGCTTTTACGCAGCAGCATTAGCAGACTCAGGTATCGACTTTGACGTGCTGTTTGGCCCTGCATATAAAGGTATTCCAATTGCAACGACAACGGCTGTTGCATTAGCGGATCATCACGATGTTGATACGCCTTACTGTTTTAACCGTAAAGAAAAGAAAGACCACGGTGAAGGCGGTTCATTAGTTGGTGCTGAGCTTAAAGGTAAGATCATGCTAGTTGATGACGTTATTACAGCGGGTACTGCGATTCGTGAATCAATGGAGATCATCCAGCAAAACGGTGCGGATTTATCAGGTGTATTAATTGCACTAGACCGCCAAGAAAAAGGCAAGGGTGAGTTATCTGCAATTCAAGAAGTTGAACGTGACTTTGGCACTAAAGTTATCTCAATCGTAACTTTAGGTGACTTGATCAGTTACTTAAAAACAAACCCAGCGTACGCTGAGTTTTTACCTAAAGTAGAAGAGTATCGTACTAACTACGGTATCTAATAAAGCTATTCAGGTTTTATAAATTGCCGCTCTTGCTCGAATAGGGCGGTAGACCCTTTCTCCTAGTTACTCTTCGTCTTTTCCTATTGATTAAAAAATCCTTTTTTATCTTAAACTTATCTTTTAATTATTTTTGTCGGTGATATATAATCCGCGCCTTACTTATCGAGTTTAAAGGGAATTACGAAATGAAAAGTAACCTAAGACTTTTCTCAAGTCTGCTGGCGGGCTCCTTTGCGGTCTTCAGCTTACCATCCATGGCCAATATCACTTTTGAAAAAAATCAGTTCGAAGTGGTATCAGCACCGAGTTGTAACCACGTTCCTATTGTTATTCCATTCACTTCGGACAATGCGAATTTTGATAGTTCGTCACTTATTGTCAGCTCTGACTCCAACTGGGCGACTCCGACGGTTAATACGGAAAAAAATCAAATAGAAGTGGCGTTTTCCACAGAAGATTTATTTGCTTCTTACTCTGCTACGCTCTCTGTTAATGACGGGACAAAAGTGGTCGAATTGTTCGTCGACTTAACTATGCCGGCGATGGATATTTATCGTTTGGTGGATGATCCCATTCGCTCTAAAACATACGGCATACTGAAAAATGGCACTGAGGCGGGCAGTATTATCGCTTTTGACCCAGTTGAAGAAAAGCTATTGTCCTGTGTTACCGTTGGTGACAACCCGACTGATTTTGAGATCAACGATGACGCTTCTGAGTTAGTTGTTATTAACAGTGTTAGCCAGAGTATCGATTTTATCGACTTACAGTCATTTACTGTTAAAGAAACGCTAAAGCTACCTGATTACACTGCTTGGGGTGATGCCGAGGACACTGCTGGTAACGTTGCTTATGGCCCTAACGATATTATTTATTACACAGATGGTGCATGGGCACCTGTGTTGTATACATTTGATAGAAAAAAAACAACAAGTCTTAGATGAAACACTGTTCCCGAGAGTCAGCCATGGCACTTATGGTTTTATGGACTTTGCGGTAACCAGTGATAAAAAGGGTATTGTTGCTATGCCGCAGTACGGTTGGTCAGCAGGAGTTCACAGCCCGCTAATTGGACATTTTGCCATAGATAACCAAGGTGCAATCAGCCATATAAAATCTACCCAGCTGTCTAGTTTCGATAGGGAACCGTTTGAAGCGCCAGTTTTGCTGAGTAACGACGATAAAATTGCTGTTATGAAAACATTAGCGGTTAAACCCTTCGAATACCGATGAAGTACAACGGGAGTTTGCTTCTCCTATTTGGTCGATGAATTCAACGGGTACCGTAGTCGCAACAGAAACTGCTTTGCTTTCTGTTAAAAACAGGTCAGGAATTACACCAGTTTTCTGAAAGTAATCGCTACTTAGATTATATCGAAAGAGTCGCACAGGCATTTACCTCTGACTTTACTCGTTTTGTTTATTTTGACCATACTCAAAGAGAGTTAAAGGTTATTAACTTAGTGCAAACGATAGGCCAAGAGGAACTGGGTGTTACTATGAGCCCAAGCAACGAGGCAGTGATCAACTCCCCGACTCACCTTGAGTGGACAACATTAGAAGGCATCGAATACTACGATGTTTATCTGTGTGAAACAGAAGAAGAGTTAGCCGAAGCTACTGTAGATTCTGACTGTTATTTAGGTCGTGTCAGTGACCGCCAAATTGAATTGTCTGAGAGTTTAAATGAAGGTTCTCAATATTTTTGGCGAGTCGATCCTGTGACAGCGGAAGGACCAGAAAAAGGTTCCAGCTTTTCCTTTACTGTGTCTGATATCAGTTTGGACACAAGTAGAATTTCGGTAGCAACAATTGCGAGCCATGCTAACTATTCAGTAGAGTTAAAATTGGACAGTAATGGTGAGGGCGTCGATTGGACAGCTACTTCAGCACAACCTTGGATCAAATTAGTAGAAAGTTCAGGTACGACCCCATCGACATTAACCGTTCAGTTAGATACAACTTCATTGTCGGCAGGGTTTCACAACTCTGAGATCACCCTGACCACCAAGTCTGGTGATTGTAAGGTACCTGTAGAACTGGAAGTTGAACCTTTAAATGTAACTCATATTCGTAGTGATAGAAGCTCAGAAGTCGCTTATGCAATCAGTGAAAACACGGAAGGGCTGTAAGAAAAGCTTACTTATTAGAGCTAGACAGCAAAACGGAGTCAATAAAAAGAGTAATGTCTGTAGGCTCTTGGGTCACCGATTTAGCTATTCACTATGCCGATGACTTGTTATACGTCACTAATTGGAAGTCGGGCAATTTATTAGTCATTGATAAAACATCTTTTAGCCTAGTCAAAAGCATAGCTTTCACTCCAGCAGGAAGAGTTGGGTACTCTGAGGGCGATGTTTTCCGAGTATCAGCTGGTGCTTCTGAACGTGTGGTGGTAGAAGAGTACGATCAGTGGATCGATATCGAAATATTCAATACAAAAAAGAAGAAAGTTTAGATAAGGCTTACCTTAGAGAAGGGGGCGGGGAGTTTGACCCAACAGGTCGTTATTATTACCACGGTGAAAATAACTCTTCAGGCGCTGCTATTTTGAAGTTTGATACCAGTGGCGATGTATTTACTGAGCTGGCTTCTATTAGACCTGAAAAGATGAGCAGCTATTACGGTTCAAGAACTGTAGTAGTGTCAGAAGATGGTTCAAAGGTATTTGGGCTGGGGTTGCATTTGACGAAGACCTAGTACCACTTTGGCAAGTAGATAGCGTTATCCACTCGGCATCAACCGATGGCCGATTTGCATTTACTGACACGCTATTTACGACGTGGAGCAACAACAACAAGTGCTGGTTATGCCTACAACAACTAGCGTCAGTGGTTTTAACTCGACCACTAACAAATTGATTGCTCAAGTGGATAATAAAATAGCTTACTTTACCGTGTCTTACCCAATTACTATGGCAACGCCTGTGCTGACGTTGACCAAGACAACTAAAACAGACATTGAGTTGAACTGGGTAGATAACTCTCTAGAAGCGGAATTCATTGTTCAGTATAAGCAAGAAGCACTGACCTATGGCAAGACTTTAAGGTATTAAAGGCTAACGAAACGAATTTAGCTTTTACTGTCGAAGCGGACGGCCCCATTTTTGAGTATAGGATCAGAGCGCGGGCTTTCGACAATAGCTCTTCTTGGAGTAATGTGGTGACTCTTAATGAAGTGCCAAATGCAGGCGACGACCTAGTTGAGTTATCTGAAATGGCAGCGGCTAATATTGCCATTACAGGCAATGACGCAGACCCAGAGGGAAAGCTGGATTTGGCTTCGATAGAGATAGTAACGCAACCGCAATTTGGCCAAGTTACATTGCTAGAAAATGGCGAGATTGCTTATACGCCAAGTGAGAGCTTTACTCATATCGATTCGTTTTATTATCGCGTTAGTGATACCGCAGGTTATAAATCTGAAGATGCCAAAGTTCAGATCGTTTATGTATCAGCTCCCAAATTAGTATCGACCAATAGCAATTATAACTCGGTTGAACTGAGCTGGAGCAAGGAGTCAATAGAGGCTTTAAGTTACTTGTCTATTGACGATGGCCACTTTGCTCTGCAGCAAAGGGTACAAGGCACAGATACGTGGACAGATGTCCAATCTTTCTCTAGTGATGTATCGGAATTTAAGATTGAGGGATTGCAAGAAAGCACGGCTTATGAGTTTCGTATGCAAACTGTGTCGTCTACCAAAAGCTCACCTTGGAGTGCAGCTTTAGCAGTGTCATTACCGGCAAAACCAACATTACCAACGTCACCAACTGCTCAAGATCCAAGCTCAAGCGGTGGTGCCATCAATATCTATTTTATGGTTGCTTTATTATTGATGATAGTAACTGGCAGAAGGCAGCAAATCATGTCTCGCTCAACTAAGTGAGTTTAACTAATAAAAAGCCGTGAGCTGGTATTCGGCTCACGGCTTTTAGGTTTTAAACTTGAGGCTTTTCTAATTTGCTTAGAGTTAGATTTTCTTCATTTGCTTAACTGTCGTTGCTGTATCACGAACTGAGTTAGCAATCATACGGAAGTTAACCAAAGACGCTTTATATGCATCCATACCTGGTAATTTCGCACCAGCAGTCGCATCAGATACAACCTGTACCTCGAAACCTTGTTCCATTAGTTCACGTAAGTGAGATTCAGTACAAAGGTTTGAAGACATACCGGCTAAGATAACTTTATCAATTCCACGCTTACGTAATTGTAATACTAAGTCGTTTGAGTCAGGGCCGTACATTTTGTGTGGGCTAGTTACTACTGTTTTGCCGTCGTTGATGTACTTCTTGTATTGCGCAAGCCAGTCTGCACCTGAACCTTCAAAGCCTTTTAACGATAGTGGGTCTTTACGATCAAACATCTTGATGTGATGCATTAATACTTCCAAAGAACCTTCGTGTTCCCACTCATGATCGTGTGGGTAGTAATAGTGCGGTGATACAAATACAGGAATGTCTTCTTGCTTTGCCGTTTTGAATAATTTGTCGATGTTCTCAACGGTATTGTTTTCCGTCACGCTCTCACCAACTACGCCCCAAGTTACGCCTTTTGGACTTAGGAAATCGTTTTGTGGGTCAGTAATAACAACTGCTGTATTACCTTTTGTAAACTTCACGCCAGGATCGGGTAAACCATCAGCTTGAGCTGTACCTACTAATCCTGCAATTAAACTAATTGATAAAGACAGTTTTTTAAGTGAAAATCTCATTTCAGTCTCCTAAATTTATAAATAACGCCTGTAAATTTCGAGAGACATTATGGCGGATTGAGCAATAGTTACAGTGGCGAGCCGTCCGTAGATCGTGTCATTTCGTATTTTTTGGAGAGGTTATGGACGTATTAAGCGATATTTTAACGACAATGCACTTACGCGGCAGTGTTTACTTCAGTACTTGCTTTTGTTCGCCTTGGGGATTGGATATAGCAAAAACTGAGAAAGCCTCGTTTCACATTATAGAGCAGGGCGAGTGTTGGTTGCAGATGGAAAGTTTGCCTGAACCTAAAAAGCTAGTGGCGGGTGATATCTTAGTTTTACCACATGGGACTAAGCATCAAATTTCCGACCGTCCAGAAAGCAGCTGCTTAAATGGTCAAGATACGGTAAAGCGGATCATCTCTGGTGATAATCCATTTGTCGGTAGCCAAGAAAACTTCAACATTTTGTGTGGCTATTTTGAATTTGCCCATGACCAACAACTGCCTTTTATTGATTCACTGCCAGAGGTTATCCACTTAACGCAAGAACATAGAAACAAGTTGTGTCGTTTAGATACCGTGATGACTTTGATTGTTAATGAAGCCAGCATGGAACAGCCAGGTAAAAGTGCCATTGTAGATAGAGTAACTGAAGTATTATTTATACAGGTAGTTAGGGCTTACATACAGCTACAGAACCATGGTGATAACTATTTGGCTGCACTTAACGATAAACAAATTGCTAACAGCTTAGCCCTTATCCATCAAAAGCCAGAGCAAGATTGGACCATAGAAAGTTTGGCTGCAGAGGTGGGCATGTCTAGGTCGGTATTTGCCAATCGCTTCCATCAGTTAGTGGGAGAAACGCCAATGAAGTACTTGTTAGCACAGCGGATGAATATTGCAAAACGCTTGATCAGTACAACAAAAGATTCACTGTTTAACATTGCCGAACAAGTGGGCTACCACTCAGATAGTTCGTTTAAGAAAGCCTTTAAACGTTTCTTTAACGAAACCCCTGCGTCGTTTAGGCAGAAAAGCTAGAGAGAAGATCAACCTTCGGTTGCCAGATCTGATTAGCATCAGCTAGATCACCATGGTGCTAGTTTATGTTTCTAGCGACGATGTCGATCTAGCCTTCTTAGATCTGCTTTCTTACCCCAGCATAGGTTTTAGGTATTTAGCGGTATGTGACACTTTGTGTTCTGCCACTTCTTCTGGCGTGCCTGTTACTAGGATTTCACCTCCGCCTGAACCACCTTCAGGACCTAAATCTACAATCCAGTCAGCGGTTTTAATAACATCTAGGTTATGTTCGATAATAACTAGGGTATTACCGTGATCTCTTAATCTATGTAGAACCGCCAGTAGCTGTTCAATGTCGTAGAAGTGTAGACCCGTTGTCGGCTCATCTAGAATATAAAGCGTCTTACCTGTATCACGTTTAGATAACTCTTTTGCTAGCTTGACCCTTTGCGCTTCACCACCAGACAACGTTGTTGCACTTTGACCCAAGCGGATATAACTCAAGCCAACATCCATTAATGTTTGCAGTTTACGAGCAATAGCTGGAATAGCATCGAAGTATTCTCGAGCATCTTCAACTGTCATATCTAACACTTGATGGATGTTTTTGCCTTTGTAAGTCACTTCTAAGGTTTCGCGGTTATAGCGTTTGCCTTTACATACATCACAAGGGACATAAACGTCAGGCAAGAAGTGCATTTCTACTTTAATTACACCGTCCCCCTGACAGGCTTCACAACGCCCACCTTTTACGTTGAAGCTAAAGCGACCTGCTTTATAACCTCTTGCTCTCGACTCTTGAGTACCAGCAAATAAGTCACGAATATTGGTGAAAATACCTGTGTACGTTGCAGGGTTAGAGCGCGGAGTTCTACCAATAGGGCTTTGGTCAATATCGATAACTTTATCCAAGTTATCCATACCCGTGATGGATTTGTATGGAGCAGCTTCACCCGTTGTTGCACCGTTTAATTCTTTGTGGGCTATTTGATACAGGGTGTCGTTGATCAGTGTTGATTTACCAGAGCCTGATACACCAGTTACACAAGTCATTAGACCGACAGGAATTTCTAAATCCACATCTTTTAAGTTGTTGCCCGTGGCGCCAGATAGCTTAACCCAGTTTTCACCCAATGGTGTTCTTTCTGCTGGGATCTCAATTTTACGTTTGCCTGACAAGTATTGGCCAGTAATAGACTCAGGTACCGCTTTGATATCTGCTGGTTTACCTTGAGCAATAACCTGACCACCGTGCACACCTGCGCCAGGGCCAATATCAATTACGTGATCAGCTTCACGAATTGCGTCTTCATCGTGCTCAACAACAATAACCGTATTACCTAAGTCTCTTAAGTGAATTAAGGTTTTTAGTAATCGGTCGTTGTCTCTTTGGTGTAAACCAATAGATGGCTCGTCCAGAACGTACATTACGCCAACTAAACCCGCACCAATTTGGCTTGCTAAACGAATACGTTGTGCTTCACCACCTGATAAGGTTTCGGCACTGCGTGACATAGATAAGTAGTTCAAGCCTACATTTACTAAGAAGCCTAAACGGTCACGAATTTCTTTTAAGATCTTTTCTGCAATTTGTGCTTTTTGACCTGTCAATTCCATGTTTTCAAAGAAGTGACAAGCGTCGCCAATCGACATTTCCGTAACCGTTGGTAAATCGGTATTGCAAACAAACACGTGACGAGCTTCTTCACGTAAGCGGCTGCCGTTACAGCTTGGACAGTGTTGTGTTGAGATGTATTTAGTTAACTCTTCACGTACCGAGTTTGACTCAGTATCACGGTAGCGGCGCTCCATGTTAGGTAAAATACCTTCAAACGGGTGCTTGCGGGTTACCACGTCACCACGGTCATTCATGTATTTGAACTGAATTTCTTGTTTGCCACTGCCGTTTAAAATTAGGTTTCTGTGTTCGATTGGCAAGTCGTTAAAAGGTAATGACAGGTCAATATCGTAATGCTCGGCCAGTGAAGTTAACATTTGGTAGTAGTAGAAGTTGCGCTTATCCCAACCACGGATAGCACCACCCGTTAAGCTTAACTCAGAATTGATCACGACCTTTTCTTGGTCAAAGTACTGTTTAACACCTAAACCGTCACAGCTACTACACGCGCCAGCTGGGTTGTTGAACGAGAATAATCTTGGCTCTAACTCTTGCATTGAGTAGCCACATTTTGGACAAGCAAAGTTAGCACTGAAGGTTAAGTCTTCGTCGTCACCGTCCATAAAGCTGACTTTCAGAATACCTGAGCTTAGCTCTAAAACGGTTTCAATCGATTCTGCTAAACGTTGTTGAATGTCTTCACGCACTTTTAAACGGTCAACTACCACTTCGATGGTGTGCTTTTTGTGTAATTCTAGCTCTGGTGGATCAGATAAGTCGCATACTTCGCCGTCAATTCTTGCACGAATAAAACCTTGCGCGGCTAAATTCTCAAGCGTTTTAACGTGTTCACCTTTGCGTTCTCTCACTACAGGAGCAAGTAACATGATTTTTGAGCCTTCCGGTAGCTCAAGAATTTTATCCACCATTTGCGATACGGTTTGTGCTTCCAACGGTTCGGCATGAGTAGGGCAAGTAGGAGTACCAACACGAGCAAAGAGTAAACGCAGATAGTCATAAATTTCAGTGATAGTACCAACCGTCGATCTTGGGTTATGAGATGTTGACTTCTGCTCAATAGAAATAGCAGGTGACAAACCTTCAATGTGATCAACGTCCGGCTTTTCCATCAAAGACAAGAACTGACGAGCATAAGCAGATAGTGATTCAACGTAACGACGCTGACCTTCGGCATAAAGTGTATCGAATGCTAATGACGATTTACCTGAGCCGGATAAGCCTGTAATAACAATTAATTCATCCCTTGGAATGTCCAAGCTGATGTTTTTCAGGTTGTGGGTTCTGGCCCCGCGAACTTCAATTTTACTCATGATTTACCATCTACTGGTTGGAATTACAGTATAGTATGCCAGTTTGACCAAAAAAGTCTAAATAAGATCCTAAAAAATAATCAAAAAAATAGCTGGCTGTGAACCTAAATTGACGGATTTGTGCTACCATGCCGCCCGCAAAAAATATCGAGGTGAAATATGGGCTCAGGCGAGCAAGTCAAACTAAATTCATTAGAAAAAAGAGCAGCCGTTTCATTAGCACTTATTTTCTCAATGCGCATGTTAGGCTTATTCATGTTGATGCCTATCTTGGCGATTTATGGTCAAGAATTAGAAGGTGTCTCGCCACTGTGGATTGGTATTGCCATTGGTGCTTACGGTTTAACTCAAGCTTTATTCCAAATTCCTATGGGCTGGTTATCAGACCGCTTTGGTCGTCGCCCAGTGATCATCTTTGGCCTTATTATCTTTGCCATAGGCAGTGTTATAGCAGGTTTTGCAACTAGCATTGAAATGGTCACCCTTGGCCGAGCTATTCAAGGTATGGGCGCAATAGCTAGTGCGGTTTTAGCATTGGCATCTGATGTTACCCGTGAAGAACAAAGACCAAAAGTAATGGCGGTTATCGGTATGTGTATCGGTATGAGTTTTGCGGTTGCTTTAGTATTAGGTCCTATGATTGCCACTTCATTTGGTTTATCAGGCGTGTTCTTCATTACTGCAATCATGGCGTTAGCAGGTATTGTTATTGTGCTTACGCTAGTACCAGTTTCTTATACACAATCTAATTCGGGTGAAGTAACAGCCTCAAAAGGCAATGTGCTGGAAATGCTGTTTAACCCGCAATTAGTGAGATTAGATTTTGGTGTGTTGGTATTGCACTGGATGATGACCTCTATCTTTGTAGCGTACCCAATTCTACTTACCCAAACGGGTTTAGACATTAACGATCACTGGCAAATTTATTTACCAGTTTTACTACTTTCGTTTGTATTTATGGTGCCAATGATCATCATTGCAGCGAAAAAGCAGATTGAAAAACAAATGTTTATCTCTGCTATTGCGATGATCATTGCCGCGTCATTAGCCATGGCAATGTCACAATCTTTGTGGCCTCTGGTGCTGACTGTATTTGTATTTTTCATTGGTTTTAACTTCCTAGAAGCAAGTCTTCCAGCGCATGTTTCCCGTTTAGCGCCTGCTGGCCAAAAAGGTACAGCCATGGGCGTATATTCAAGCAGCCAATTCTTAGGCGCTTTTTTAGGTGGCGTTTCAGGGGGTTACATTGCAGGTGAGTTTGGCTTCGTTTATTTGTTTGCGGCTAATGGAATTATTGCGCTATTATGGTTAGTTCTGGCTTTTGGAATGAAGCTACCACCAAGCTCAAAACGCGTGTCAATTCAGTTTGACGCGGCCTCAGAGGTGGACTTTCAACAGACCATAGATAAGTTGAGCGAATGCGATGGCGTCATGGAAGCGACATTAGTAGAAGATGAAAGCCGCATTTATTTAAAAGTTAATAAAACGGGTTACGACCAAAAAGCCGTGTCGGAACTTGTAGCAAGTATTTAGTAAGATCAGGAGAATAATTATGGCTCGCGGAGTCAACAAAGTCATTTTGATCGGAACCTTGGGTTCAGATCCAGAAGTAAGATATATGCCAAATGGCGGCGCGGTAGCCAATATTAGCCTAGCAACAAACGAAAGCTGGAAAGATAAAAACACGGGCCAAATGCAAGAAAAAACGGAATGGCACAGAGTTGTGGTATTCGGTAAATTAGCCGAAGTGGCGGGTGAATACTTACGTAAAGGTTCACAAGTTTACTTTGAAGGTAAATTGCAAACTCGTAAATGGCAGGACCAAGCGACAGGCCAAGACAAGTACACTACAGAAGTGGTAATTGACTTCGGTGGTCAAATGCAAATGTTAGGTGGCCGTGGTGATAACTCTGGTGCATCTGCTGGTGGTTTCCAACCTCAGCAACAGCAACAACCAGGTGGCTTCTCACAACAAGCCCCACAGCAACAACAGCAGCAACAGTCAGGCGGTTTCCAACCTCAACAAGGTGGTTTCCAACCAAGACAACAAGCGCCTCAGCAGCAACAACAGCAGTCTGGTGGCTTCCAGCCTCAGCAACAACAACAGCCTCAGCAACAACAGCAACAGCGTCAAGCTCCAGCAGCTCCACCAGAGCCATCAATGGACTTCGACGACGACATCCCGTTCTAAACAGAACCTGTTGTTACTAACAAATAGCTCTAATAAAGTCCTGCCGATGCAGGGCTTTTTTATTTTTATTCCTTGGCTGATGCCAATCTTCGGAGCTTGGCTTTGTCACTGGTTTTAACCCAACGGAATAAATACATGATAATGACTTTGGTTATTGCACTGGTAATGGCTAGTGTTAACAGTGGCCAACCTTCTTTTAAACCCATAGTAATAGCGAATGCTATGGTCGAAATGTCCATCATTAAAATGAACTGACTCATTTTTAAGTCCACCGCACCAGTTTGTCCTGAGCGTAGGATCAGTTTAATTTGGTGATAATAACCTTGGCCAATCAATATGGTTACGGCAAAAACAATTGCAGTGGAGATGTACTTGCCTTGATCTGCAATAGTTTCTCCAATGAACAAACCTAGGATAGCAACAGCTAAACTTGTGCCTGTAACTGATAAGCTAAGCAATGAGTTTGAGGTTCTTCTATCTCGCCATATCTCAAATAAAATGAGTAATACTAAGCATGAAGCGATCAGCCAGGCCATACAATATAGTGATTAAATGGCTCAATTGAGTAGCCGTATATGAAAAAGGATAAGTAGGCTAAAAAGCTAACGGTAAATTGGTTTAAAGAAAGTAACGAGGTTGGTTCCTGTTTCGTCTTGCTGTTGTGCTTACGAGACCAAATCGTACTTAGCTGGGAAAATACACCGTATAAACTGACAAAAATGAAGATGGTATTAATAGTGCCAAATAGATTGTATAGAACCAAAACAGCCTCCCTGTTATATCGTCGGTCATTCTAGTTGGCTAAGACTAGTTGTAAAATAAATGTGATTTATGTTGGTTATGGTATCGGTGAAGGAGATGATAAAAATGCAGTACCATTTATTGCTAAGTGATACTGCCGTTGCTGCTGATTAAGACTAACTAATTTAACTCACATTTTGACCCTTTGCGCTTAGCCATCATTGCTCTAATAGCCTTATCTCTGTTTTCTTTTTTAACATAACGAGTTGGCATAGGCTTGATGGTGTAAATGTAGTCGCCTTTGCTCCAATCTTTAGCTTCGTTGATGAATTGCGGGCTAATGACTTTGATCTCCAAACTAGGATCAAGCCTTTTAAGAGCATCAACAGTGCCTAGGTGGTTATCACTGTGAAATGCGCCATTAGTATGAACAACTAGGCTATTTGGTGATTTTTTCAGAGCCATGTAAATCGATTCAGCCATAGTGTTGTCTCTCGCTAACTGCGCATAGAAACTGTTGCTTAATTTCATCGCTGGTTTGTCGCCAGTTTTATCTTTCGATTTTTTGTGATGGCTACCACCGTGACCGCCCATAGCCTGCATAAATTTTTGCTGGTATTTACTCGAACTGGAAGTGATATCAGTTGCTATCCAGCGTTTGTTTTCTTCACTTAGTTTATTGATAACTTCAGGTCCTTGTTTTGCTACGCAGCGGACTAAATTGATTGGTGTGTTGGCGGCGATCACAGGAAGCTGTTGTTCACGAGCAAACTCAACAAGTGGTCGATAGTCGCTTGGGTAATTGTCCCAAGCATCACCTTGTTTAATCAGGGTTTGTTCACCTATTTCACTGGCTAGATATTGCTGCACAATGTTTTGCTTGTCTCGGGTGAATTGCTCCATGGATAAAATTAACCTAGGATGGTGTTGATAAAGAGCTGTTAACAACTGCATCTGCAACAAGTGGGAAGCGCTGTGTGAGTGATATTCGCCAATAAAAACCACGTCGGCATTTTGTATTTGTTGGGCTAACTCAGACACTGATATTGATTGTTTCGACTTGGCGTTTTGCAATTGATAATCATACAGAGAGTGGATGGTTTGCTTAGCTTGAGCATTGTTTATGTTATGGCTACAGCCAGTTAAGCCTGTAGCTAAAATAATAGTAGCGACTAACGTATTAAGTTTATTTAGCATCTTGAGTCATCATAGGTAAAAATTGAATTTTATCGATAATGATACTTATTCGCAATTGGTTTGTGTTTACTCAAACACTATTTATATTTTGCTGTTACGTCTCTGCTAGTAAAAATCCGACCAGAGCGAAATTTTGATAACCACGTTGTTTAGAGGTTGCGAATACCGTATAGCAAGAGTAAATTAGAGTAATAACTATAATAATAAAGTATACGGACATGCAGTTTTCCAGGGTATTGTACAATTTGCTGATCAAGCATGCGGTGGCCAGTTTTTTCATCGCCTTTGTATTGGTAAATGTACTTATGGTTGGCTTGGCGACAAATGCATTAAAAGTTCAAGTGCAGAGCCAAAAAGACTACACAGAACAGCTTTTGCTGATTGGCGCACCTAGCGATATTATTAAACCACTTTCCCCTAGTATTCTAACTTGGACTTTATTGTCGCCTCAGGGTCAGCAAGTAGAGAACTTTTACTTCAATAAAAGCTGGCACATGCAGCAAAGTAGCTTTACTACTGAGCAAGGCACTTTGGTGATCACTCATAAAACGGTTTTTTCCTCTTACGTCAAAGAGTTGGGACTGGCTAATTTTCTACTTATTTTTGTTTTTATATTTATCACTTTATTTACCCACTTTAACTTTTATCGACACTGGAAAGTGCTTATTCAATTAGAGGCTTGGGCTAATCGATATAGCAAGAATAAAAAGTTTAAATTTTTAATCGCGGCAAAAGATTATGTCTTGGTCAACTCAATAAGAAGCGTATTGAAAGAACGGACGGATGCACAAAAAGGTGGGCACAAGGCCGATCACTTTATTCGTAGCCAAACTTTCTTGGACAACAGCACGGGTTTGGGCAACAGACTTTATTTTGAACATAGATTGGACTCTGTTCTGCAGCAAGATGATAAAGTTTATGGGGCCGTGTTAATAATCCATTACGGTGCAGTAGAAGCAGTTAGAGATGAACAAGGTCAAGAAGCTGCTAGGTCTTTATTACAAGACTTCGCTGAGATCTTAAAAGAGTATGTCGATGACACTGCTCAGTCTGTGGTATCGCGAATAAATACCGATGAATTTGCCATCTTATTACCTTTTGTCGACGGCTCTGAGGTTGAGCGCATTGCCTTAAATGTGTTGCGAATGAGCCAGAAAGTGAATGTGCCAGACTATGTTGATAGCAACATGATATGTCACATTGGTGCGGATATGTACGACAGAGAAAATACTTCGTTCCAGATCATGGCAGAAGCTGATATGGCACTGAGAGCTGCACAGTTGCATGGTCCATCTGGTTGGTTTATGTATGACAGCGGAGAGTTACCTCCTTCTGAAATAAAGGGCTCAGTGCGTTGGCGCACCACCATCCAAAATGCATTAGACAACAATAAATTTGAGCTATATTTCCAACCTGTTGTCGATAATGTCATGCGGGTTCACCATCATGAAGTATTAGCTAGGATGGCAGACGGTCGAGGCGAGCTTATCAGTGCCAAGGTCTTTTTCCCAATGGCGAAAAAGTGCGGCTTAATTCCCGAGATAGATAAACAAGTATTAACTGCTATTGCCGCGAGATTAGAAAAAAGCCCGTGTACGCCTATTTCCGTCAATATCCATATAGATAGCTGGTTAAATCGAGACTTTGGTAATTGGTTGATCCGATTTCTGAAGAAGCATAGTAAGTTTGCTAGCTTCCTTATTTTTGAGATCTCTGAGTTTGAATTATCAAGGCATAGCCGCAAATTACGCTCTATTCTGTCCGCCGTTCGGCGTTATCAGGTACAGTTGATGGTTGACCAAGTTGGGCTTTATGTTATTGAAACCAGCTACTTACAGCACGTTACTGTTGAATATTTAAAGCTGCACCAAAGCATAGTAAACAATTTGCACGAAAAACCAGAAAACCAAATGTTTATCCGCAGCCTACAAAGTGTAGTTGCAGAAAAAGGACTAATTGTATTTGCTATGGGAGTTGAGTCTGAGCAAGAGCTTGGTGCTCTTAGTCGATTAGGAGTAAAAGGAGCACAAGGTCACTATGTTAAGCGTCCAGCAGAGACTCTGCTTGCTGCCACAGATGTGGTGGACATTGATGGCGATAACTTAGACCTTTAAGGCCTTGTAATCCGCCAGTGTGTATTGCCAATACCTCTTTGCTTTTAGCTAGTTCTTGTTCACATAGAGCATAGAATAGTTTACCGGTATAAATTGGTTCTATCGGTACTTGTGTCTGCTTGCTAAATTCGAAGCAAAACTCATTTAATTGATCATTGGTTTTTCCGTAACCGCCAAACAGAGTAGAAGTATTTAGGGTTAAACGAGATCCATATTTTTCTTGTAGTTGAGTTAACAGTGGTTTGTCGTTTACCGCAGCAACACCAATAAATTGATGCTCTGGAAGATGGTCCAACAGGCCAGAAATTGTGCCGCCAGAACCTATTGCACAAGCAATGGTATTAGTACTCGATTGTTGAGTTATTTCTTCAGCTAATTCTTTTAACCCCAAACTCGCTAACTCATTGCTGCCACCTTCAGGCACAAAAAAGTAGTCTGGATAGGCTTGCTGTAGCTGTTCGATGAACTCAGGTTGTTTGCGTTTGCGGTATTCTTCTCTGCTGAGTGCAACGAGTTTCATACCCTTTTCGGTGGCAAATTGCAGGGTTGGATTATTGCTGTCTATTTCGTGACTTCGAATAAATCCTAAGGTTGCAATGTTAGCTCTATAACCCGCGGCAGCAAGGGCTGCAATATGATTTGAGAAAGCTCCGCCAAAGCTTGCGATACCTCGATAAGGGGAGTCAGCTAACTGCTTAAAATTGTATTTTAGCTTACGCCATTTATTGCCTGATATTTGCAAATCGACCAGATCATCTCGTTTTATTTGCAGCTGTAATTGGTTTCCTTGTCGGTTTGTGAAATGGCATTTTTTTATGGCGGTATTCGGTACTAAATCAAAAAAGTCTGTGTTCATATGCACTTAAAGCAATAAAAATGCTTGATCTGCTTGAATATATGTATGTTTACAGGATACATTAGAACTAATATGGAAAGAAGTTGAAAAGTCTGTAATGAAGCTGAAATTATCTGGTATGTTTCACAACTTGTTTAGCAAGAAGGTTTCCGACGAGTTTGTTGGTATCGCTTTGTATTCTGCTTTTGTCAGAGTTGTAAGATTAAGAAAAGAAACAGACTCGCAATTATTGCGCTGTTTTTATGCGGAACAGTATCCACTAGGTGGGCCTGACCAACTTCCTGCATTACTACAAAGCATTATTGATGAGCAAAAGTTAGAAGGCACTAATTGTGTTCTTGTTATCCCGCCAGAAAAAGTGGAAAGCGTACAGATTGAAATGTCTGAATTACCAACCGTAGATGTGCAAGCATCGCTGCCTTGGAAATTAAAAGAATTAGTTTCTATTCCACCACAAGATATGATCTGTGACTATATTGAAATGGACATTCAACCGCTTGGGCAACAAGCCAAAGCTCAGATCATGGCAACCTCTCGCAGTTACATTGAAATGCTTGTGGAACCTTTCCACAAAGCAAAAGTACCTATCGTTGGCATTACCACAGAACAATTTGTATTGGCGAAAATGCAAAACTTGGAAGATGCGGCACAGCTGATCTTTGTGCAACACAAAGATATGGCAGGTATTTTGCTCATTTTGAAAAACCAACAGATATGCTTTGCCCGTAAGATCCGTGGTACTGATTCAGTGATCAAGATGACGCCTGAAGAAATCAAAGAATATGGCGCAGATATGATTGCAATAGAGATCCAGCGTTCTATTGACTACTATGAAAGTCAGTTGAAGCAACCTCCTATCAAAGATGTATTGTTAGCGGTAGCTGGTGAAAACGAATCTTTAGTTGCAGATATTTTAAATATGAATTTACCAGTTAAGACTAGAGTAGCCAGAGGGGATAATGATATTGATGACCAAACTGGCAAAATTACTTTGGCTTATCTTGCTGCGCTTGGCGGCGCACTTTATGCACATCAAGAAGAGGGTAATTAGTGAAGCACTCAATTAATTTTTACCTCGATGAGTTAAAACCTCAGGTTTATTATTTAACCCTGAGAAATACGGTAATAGCAGCTGTGGTTTGTGCTGTTGTGATCACTGTATGGAAAGTTATTCTCGATAGTGAAATTAAGCAAAACAAACAAAAAGTTAATGCCATTCAAGCGCAATTATCTAACTCGCAAGGAAGCCTAGAATCGTTACAGGCTGAGCTGATAAAACACAATGACAAGGCAACATTCAACCAGCGAAAACAAAGGCTTGAAAAAACTTTAACCGCGAAAAAATTGCTATGGCAAGGCGTTGGTAAGGACTTGGAAGCTGCCACGGTTAACTACCACAGCGCACTAGATCAATTAACCAAGTTTCACGATGATAATATTTGGTTGTCGAGCTTCCAAATTAGCGAAGGGCAAATGGCCTTTAGTGGTTATGCACTTGATTCTAGTTCTGTGACCAGATGGATGACGAAGTTGCAATCGACTAGTGCATTCAAAGGCAGAGAATTTAGCAAAATGAGTATGAAAGCCCATGATGAAAACTCATTGACTTTTGTCGTTGCAACAAGCTCACAAGCTAGTGAAGGATTACCAGTGCCACCTGTAGCAAGCAGTAATCAAGCAAATAGTTCAGCGACGCCAGCAGCGGTGCAATTACCAGAGGTGTCAGTGAATGAGTAAATTACAGCAACAGTGGCAGGATTGGGAACAAAAGTTCATTGAGCTTACGCAAAGAGAAAAGCTGATCTTGCTTTTCGCAGCAGTATTTTTGGCTGGGTTCGGACTATTTACCTTGTTAATCGAACCTGCAATGGCTGAAGTAGAGCGTATAGAGCGACAGAGAAAGAACACCGAAGGTGAGCTACTGAGTGTCAATGCACAAATTGTAGAGATTGAACGAGCGCTAAAACTTGATCCAAATGAAAAGATCAAACAAGAAATTACCGTTATTCAACAGCAAATCGCAGAGCTTGATGCTGAATTAGATGAAGTGATGACCGAATATGTTGCACCGGAAAGAATGGCGATGGCACTGACTAACTTACTAGCAACAACAAATAATGTGCGCGTGGTAGGTATGGAAGTTCAACCTCCGCAGAGGGTACAAAACGATGTCGATGAAAGTTTACCTAACTTTTTCCGTCACCAGTTCAAAGTAGAACTGCAAGGCGACTATTTTGCACTAATGCAGTTTGTTGCTCGGGTTTCTGATAATGACAGTCAGTTCAATGTGCAAAATTTAAATTACCAGGTAGTGGAATATCCAACTGCTTTGATGACATTAACGCTTATCACTGTCAGTGATAATGAAAAAGTGATCAGGTTGTAACGTGAAACAATTTACTTTACTAATTTTAATGCTTTGGTCTGCCTTCGCTGCTTCTGAGCAAGTGCAAGACCCAACCAAGCCAAAACAAATTTATATTGCTGCGCAGAACAATGTCGTTGACGAAGACGCACCTGAAAATGGTGTACTTCGTTTACAGAGCGTAGTGAATAAAAAAGGTCACAAGCTAGCAATTATTTCTGGCGAGCTTTATAACAAGGGTGACAAAGTTGACGGTTACCAGATCCGTGAAATACATAATAACTACGTAGTTATGGTGGGATCAGGAACACAAAAACGATTATATGTTTATGAGTAAAGATACAGTGAAATCAACAAAATTTTTAATCCTAGCTTGCTTGTCTTCAACATTGACAGCGTGCAGTTCTGTACCATCGGACTTGAACCCTGCTAAGCTACTCGATTCTAGACCGCAAAAGTCGGAAGATGTTCATCAGGTCTTTGCTCAGCAGCAAGGGACAGCAGGCGGCAGTGACTTAATTATTCCTGAGTCGGTGACGGCAGATCTAATGGCTACTGGCAGTACATCGCTAGAAGCCTCAGCATTGGAAGAGCGATTTAATGTGTCTGCTAATGGCGTACCGTTAAAACCTTTCTTACAAGGTATGATAGAAGACTCGCCATATAGTGTTGCGTTCCACCCAAGTGCGGCAGCAAATGTAAGTCTTGATTTAAAAGACGTAACCATTTCTGAAGTGGTACAAACGCTTAATAGCTTATACCCTGTTGATATACGCTTTAACGGTAAAGTTATCCAGGTTTTTCCTGCGTTAGTGAAAACCGAAACCATCGATATTAATTATTTAATGTTGAAGCGTTTTGGTATGACCTCAACCAACATTAGTTCTGGTGGTATCGTTCAAAATAACGGTTCTGGCGGTGGTTCCAACGGTAACTTCGGCTCGAACTCAAATATCTCTAACAGCTCAGCAGGCAACATAGGCTCTACTTCTGGCAATAATAACTTTGGCAATCAAGGCAGTAGCTTTGGCGGAGGATTGACTGGTGGTAATGGCTCAAACGTACAAACTACGTCTGAATCTGACTATTGGCAAGAGCTAGAAGATACCTTAAAAATGATCATGAAAGCGGAACCAGAAGACAATACTAGTGTGGTTGTTAGCCCGCAGTCTGGTTTGGTCACCGTTAGAGGTTTACCTTCTGATATTCAAGCAGTAAAAGACTTTGTTAAACGCTCGGAAGAAAACTTGCTGAGACAAGTTATTCTAGAAGCAAAAATTGTAGAAGTGACCTTGGACGACGATTATCAACAAGGTATCAACTGGCGTAATGTGCTTTCTCATGACGGCGATACAAACTTCAACTTTAGCACCAATACGGTATCGTCATTTGGTAATGACTTGAGTTCAAGATTAGGCAGTGTAGCAACGCTAACGTTTGCTAACCTAGACTTTACAGGTGTAGTTAACTTACTGAAAACTCAAGGTAATGTTCAGGTGTTGTCAGCGCCACGAGTAACCGCTACGAATAACCAAAAAGCGGTGCTAAAAGCAGGTCAAGATGAATACTACGTAACAGATGTATCAAATACGACAGTAACGGGGACAGCTACAACTTCAACGCCTGAAATTGATTTAGAACCTTTCTTCTCTGGTATTGCGTTAGATGTAACACCACAAATCAGCGAAGAAGGTGAAGTTGTTCTTCATGTTCATCCGTCGGTTACCGAAACATCTGAACAGCAAAAAGTCATCACTCTGGATGAAGAACAATACGTATTGCCTTTAGCGCAAAGTAATATTCGTGAATCGGATACAGTGATCCGAGCGAAAAGTGGTGAAATCGTTGTTATTGGTGGGTTAATGCAATCAGAAACCAAAGAATACGAGAGCCGTGTACCGTTTGTTGGTGCGTTACCTGTAATTGGTAACTTGTTTAAGTCAAAGCAAGAAGTGGAAACCAAGAAAGAATTGGTGATCTTACTGAAACCTACTGTCGTAGGCAGTGGCACATGGCAAGAGCAAATGAACAGAAGTGCTGAGCTATTAAAACGTTGGTACGGTGAATAGTCGATGTATTTGTATCATTTTGGCATTAAGGAGATGCCTTTCTCCTTAACGCCAAATACTCATTTTTATTTTGGCTTACCGAGTCACGACGAGGCCATGCAAGTTTTAAACACTGCGCTTCGTAGCGGTGAAGGCTTTATTAAAGTCACTGGTGAAGTGGGTACGGGCAAAACGTTATTGTGCCGCAAGTTACTTAACGAGATCCCTGATGCGTTCAAGATAGCCTACATTCCCAACCCTGCACTAACGCCAGAAGAAATGCGATTTGCGCTAGCAAGTGAGTTAGGCATCAATGATTTAAATAACATCAACCAACAACAGCTGACCCAAAAGATCCAATTAAAGTTACTTGAACTGCAAAGTCAGGGCTTAGGCGTGATCTTAATTGTTGATGAGGCACAAACCATCCCATGGGAAACGTTTGAAGCTCTGCGTTTATTTACTAACTTAGAAACAGAATCACGAAAGCTTATTCAAGTTGTGTTGTTTGGTCAGCCTGAGCTGGATCAAATGTTAAAGTCGGAAAGGTTGCGACAATTGCGTCAAAGGATCACCTTCTCATACACTTTAAGGGCATTAACTAAAGATGAAGTCGCAGCTTATGTTGATCACAGAATGCGAACGGCTGGTCATCAAGGCAAGCCATTATTCAGTGCCAGCGCGAAAAGAGCGCTGTACAAATACAGTAGAGGCATTCCAAGGTTGACAAATGTTATGTGTCATAAAGCAATGATGCTGGCATATGGTTCAGGTTCATATGAAATAAAGCGCAAGCAAATTTTAGCTGCGGCAAAAGATACTGACGCCGTTACTATGGAACAAAGCTCTGTACTTAAGTGGTTAGTCGCTATGACAGCAGTGGGAGTTGCAGGCTGGTATTCCTATATTCAATGGGGCTCACAAATTCAAGGCTGGTGGTAATGAGTGTAATTAATAAAATGCTAAAGGACTTGGAGCAACGAGAGCAGAAGCAGGGCGCAGATTTTGACTCTAACAATGCTAGTGCAGTGTATCAGCCAAAGGAACGCAATAATCTAGCTTTGATCTTAGGCTTAATGTTTGTGGTTATTTTGCTATTGGCCGGCGCAGTCAGCTGGTTGTTGTTTAAAAACACTGAACAAGCACCAGTAGAACAGGTTGTAGTTGAAAAAGAAGTCGAAACTGAACCTGCAATCGCAATAGCTCAGAAAGAAGAAGCGACAAAGCCTGAACCGACCGTGATTAAGCGTTCACCAGTTTATGTTCCTGCGGATACTGCACAGTCAACAACTTCAGCTCAGGTTGTAGCAACTAAGGATGAGCAAAAACTTGAACCGCAGGCTAATAGAAACGAAGACAGTAATAATGAAACTGCAATCGACACGTTTGAGCAACCAAAACTAAACGCTGACACGAACACTGTTCTTGAGCAAAAGGCAAATAACCTTAACGTCAATGAGCCTGTTGATAACGTTCAATTTACAATAGAAAAGACACCAAGCAATTTAACTCGTGAGCAGCGTATTGAAAAATTAATGGCAAAAGCCAACAGTTCATTTGATAAAGGTTACATCACTGACGCGATCACTCAGTTAGAAGAAGTACTAAATTCTGCCGATGATCACGTAGAAGCGAGAAACTTATTGGCTGTTGCTTGGTATGGTAGAGGCGAGTTACAGCAAGCCGTTAGTATTTTAAATAATGGTTTAAATCGCTATCCAAATGTTGAAATGTGGCGTTTAACCGCAGCTAAGATCTTCTTTAAAGAAAATGAGCTGCCAGGCGCTTTCAGTTATTTAGAAGCGGACTTAGCAAACGCAAGCTCTGAATATTACAGTATGAAAGGTACGCTCGCTCGTCAGCTAAAACGTTTTGATAAAGCCGAAACTGCCTATGCCAGTTTGACCAAATTAGAACCAAATAAAGGCAGCTGGTGGCTAGGACATGCCATTGCGCTTGATAGCCAAAATAAGTCTGAACTGGCAGTAAATAGTTATAAACAAGCCATAACACGCGCTGGTATTTCGCCAACTTCAATGAAGTTTGCACAACAACGAATTCAAAGTTTACAGGAGTAAAAATGGCCGCACCAAAACTGAAAAAGAGACTTGGTGATCTCCTAGTTGAAGAAGAAATCATTTCTGAAGAACAATTAATGGCTGCACTGTCGGCGCAGAAAATATCTGGCCGAAAACTTGGTGTTGTATTAATTGAGACTGGGGCGTTGACGGAAGAGCAGTTGTTACGCTTCTTAGCTCAACAGCTTAATGTACCTTTTTTAGATATTTCAGATTGGCAGCTTGAAGAAGGCTTGGCGCGTGAGTTATCAGAGGTTCACGCAAGAAGGCTCAGAGCCATCATTTTAGAAAGTAGCGAAGAACACGTAATGTTGGGGATGTCAGATCCTGCTGACTTAGCCGCTATAGAACAGTTATATAACTTGCTGGCGCCAAAACAATTAGAAATTGTTGCTGTAAGAGAAAGTCAGATCTTAGCCGCTTTTGACTCCCTGTACCGCCGTACCAAAGAAATTGAAGAATTTGCTCACCAGCTTCAAGCTGAGTACGAAGAAAGTGCTGACTTTGACTTCGCCAGTCTTGGTGCAGACGGTGAAGAAGATACGGTTGTCGCTAAGCTATTAAGGTCATTATTTGAAGATGCGGTGCAAGTTCGGGCATCGGATATTCATATTGAACCAGATCGCGGTAATTTACGTATTCGAACTCGTGTTGATGGCGTGTTGCAAGAAAGTATTTTAAATGAAGTAAACATTGCCCCAGCTTTAGTGCTTAGGCTTAAGCTAATGGCTGGTCTAGATATTTCAGAAAAACGTATCCCACAAGATGGCCGTTTCCATATGAGGGTTAAAGGCCATGAGATCGACGTACGTATCTCTACCATGCCAATTCAAGATGGCGAATCTGTGGTAATGCGTTTACTTGATCAGTCAGCAGGTTTGTTGAGTTTGAACTCGACTGGTATGCCGCCTCATATCTTGGCCAAAGTAAGAAAACTGGTTAAAAGCCCAAATGGTATGTTCTTGGTTACTGGGCCTACAGGTTCAGGTAAAACAACCACTCTTTATGGTTGCCTGAGCGAATTAAATGATCCAGAAAGCAAGATCATTACAGTAGAAGACCCAGTAGAATATCGTTTGCCTAGGATCAACCAAGTGCAAATCAACAATAAAATTGATTTAACCTTTTCGTCGGTACTAAGGGCAGGATTACGTCAAGACCCGGATGTCATCATGGTCGGTGAGATCAGGGACCAAGAAACCGCTGAAATAGGACTTCGAGCGGCACTGACTGGCCACATGGTACTGTCTACTCTACATACCAATGATGCGGTTTCTACGGCATTGCGTCTAATTGATATGGGGGCTGCACCATACTTAGTAGCGAGTTCGTTACGAGCTGTATTAGCACAGCGATTGGTACGTCGTATTTGTACCAGCTGTAAGACCCAACATAGCCCAACAGCGCAAGAGATCACTTGGGTATCAAATATTGCCAAGATGGATAAAGAAGGCATTACTTTCCATAAAGGAATGGGCTGCCAAACTTGTAACAACACGGGTTACAAAGGTCGTATTGGTGTTTATGAACTGTTAGAAATGACTAACGACAAACTAATAACGGCATTGAGAAACGGTGATACGGAAGGTTTTGCTCAAGCTGCTAAACTTAACCCAGACTATAAAACCCTTGGTCAAACGGCATTAGAGTTGGCTGAGCAAGGGATCACAACGGTATCAGAAGTTCTCAGGATCGCTGAAGTGGTTAGTGACAATGCAACTTACAACAACTAGGTAAAAGCTAATGCCGTTTTTCTTATATCAAGCACGCGATAGTAAGGGCAACCTGATCAAAGGTCAGGTTGAAGCCCCTAATGTCAATGCTGCGGCAGATGTTCTACTAGCCAGACAAGAAACTCCAGTAAAGATTACCCTGACCGACGAAGATCAAAATAAAGATATCTTAGGCGATATGTTTAACCGAGTAAAAGTTGACGATTTAGTTGTCCTTTCTCGCCAAATGTATTCTTTAACAAAGTCGGGTATTCCATTGATCCGAGCGATTGTTGGCCTGTCAGATACAACCAGTAACAAAACTTTAAAACGCGTGTTACGCGATGTTGCAAATCAATTAGAACGAGGTCGTTCGTTGTCCGCGGCTTTCAGCAGCCACCCTAAAGTGTTCCCTCAAATCTCCGTCAGTATTGTTCATGTTGGTGAAAATACAGGCCGCTTGGAAGACGCATTTATTCAGCTTGCTGAGTACTTTGAACAAGATGAAGAGACACGCAAACGAATTAATGCAGCAATGCGTTATCCAACTATGGTGCTTCTGTTCATTGTTGCCGCTATGTTCCTATTGAACCTAAAAGTAATACCTACGTTTGCAAATATGTTCCGCAAGTTAGGCGCCGATTTGCCGATCACAACTAAAATGCTGATCGCCACTTCCGACTTTTTCGTTAACTACTGGCAGATCCTTATAGTCGCGATTGTTGCTATCGTGCTCGCTGCAAAAGCTTACGTTTCGAGCTCAGTTGGCAAATATCAGTGGGACAAGTACAAAATGAAATTACCTTTTGTCGGGTCTATAATAGAAAGGAGTTTGTTAGCTCGCTTTTCTCGAAGCTTTTCAATGATCTTAGATGCTGGTGTGCCAATGACGACAGGTTTGAGTTTAGTTGCTGAAGCGGTCGATAACAGCTATATGGAAGCGAAAATCAAGGATATGAGGCGTAGTATTGAAAAAGGTGAATCCTTGCTAAGAGCCAGTGTAGCGAGTGAACTCTTTTCACCTTTAGTATTGCAAATGATAGCAGTTGGAGAAGAAACCGGACGAGTGGATGAGTTATTAAATGACGCATCCGAGTATTACGAACGAGAAGTTGATTACGACCTGAAGAGTCTAACTGCCAAAATAGAACCTGTTTTGATCTCGATAGTGGCCGTAATGGTACTAATTTTAGCACTGGGCATATTCACTCCTATGTGGGATATGATGAATGCATATAAATAGGTCTAAATAAGGCAATATATGGCAAATCATGGCCCTCGCTCGGTAAAGACAGACGCTATTATGGAAAGAGCGTTATTTAGAAACCTGATAGGTGGTGGCTTGATGGTTGCTCTGTTATACGTTGCAACGCAAGCTTTCTCAGGTTTTATCGACGATGTAGTCGAGTCAAAGTACGAGTGGGTGGCAGAGCGTTTTACATTGTCCGTTGGTCATATTCGAAAGGAGTGGGTTTATAAAGGTAAACCTGATGCTTTGCAGCTTGATTATTATGCTTCTCGCGATGAAACGGTGGCAATAACAGTACAGCTCAATAGTTTTGGTTGGCCAGTGAATATTGATTCGAAAGATCAAAATTTAAATTGTATGAGCCTTTGGATGTTGTTTGCGCATGAAGAAGCACATACAAAGAGTATGCTTGATTTAACCAGCTTTTTATCAGTACAAAGTAAAGTGAAAGGCTGTGAATTCTTCTACGAAAAATCGGGTCAAAAAGAAATGATCTTTAGCTATAACGTACAAAACGGAAAAGTTGACACTGTAAAGCTTGATTAGCTGGTTAAGTTCTTGCTTAATATATAATCAAGATTAAATCACAAATAGCTGTTGTGGTTTATAGTTAACATTAAACATAAGTAGGCAGTGATTGCTGTTTGCAAAATAGATGACAAATGGACCTTGTTGGAGCTTAGTAAGGCTGCAGTTAGTTTGTAGTTTTTTGTTTAAAAACAAAAGTTAAGCTTATAAATTAAATACTTTTTATTTAGAATTAAATTATTGCTCAACAAGAGGTAGAAAACATGAAGAAGCAACAAGGTTTTACCCTAATAGAACTGGTTATTGTCGTGATCATTTTAGGTTTTTTAGCAGCCGCTGCTATTCCTAGGTTTTTAGATGCAACAGATGATGCAAGAGACGCTTCAGTAGAAGGTGTAGCTGGCGGTTTTGCTAGTGCAGTAGGTATGGTTAGAGCAGAGTGGGAACTTGCGGGACGACCAGCTGTAACAGGTACCAATGATGTTGAGTATGACGGTGTTAACCTTGAAGTAACACAATCGGGTTATCCAGGTAATTTAGGTGGACAAGCTCCAAACCCAAGCGACGGTCTAAATTTGACAGCCGTTATGTGTAAAAACGTAATAGATGCTGTTTTACAATCTCCTCCTACATCAGTGCTTGCAGGTCAGACTTTTAATCAGGAAAGATATGTTGTTGATACAATTGATAATGCTGCAAACGTAGCAGACCTTTGTCGATATACTTTAGCTGCTGACCCTAACGCTGCAGGCAATGCAGTGGCAGGTAATCAAGGTTTTACTTACAACCCTGTTAGTGGCTTAGTTGCGGTATTTAAACCTAGCCCTACTCCTTAATCGTAACAGAATTTAGCTCTGTATTAAGGGTCTTATGAGTATTCTTTAAGGCCCTTGAACTATACAAAAAAGAGAATTAATTATGAAAAGATCAAATCAAGGTTTTACATTAATCGAGCTGATTATTGTTATCGTTATTTTAGGTATTTTGGCAGTCACTGCAGCTCCTAAGTTTTTAGATTTAACTGGTGATGCTAGAGGCGCGACAGTAGAAGGTGTTGAGGGGTCCCTAAAAAGCGCGTTAAACATAATAAATGGCAAAGCGATAATACAGTCTAGAACAGGTGCTGATGCACAAACTACTAACCCTGCGGTTGACGTAAAGTTTGGCTACCCTGATGCTACTGTTGTTGCAATGCAAGCTGTGTTAGAAATGGAATTAACAACAGCTGTAGCAGGTAAACCATCAGGCGCTGCGGCAGACGCTGAATGGGAAATAAAGGTAGACACGGGTTCAACACCAAATTCACTAAAGATCTTCCCTGTAGGAGACTTTGACGGCTTAACAAACAGTATCGCTGAGCAAAACTGCTATGTACTTTATACCGAAGCAGCGAATGCTAATACAAGAGCAACGGTTTCATCACAGACCGGTGGCTGTTAATTGCTGGTTTTACCATTTAAAATAGGTGCAGTAAGCATATGAAAAAATCAAATCAAGGCTTTACATTAATTGAGCTGATCATTGTTATCGTTATTTTAGGTATTTTAGCTGTCACTGCAGCACCTAAGTTTTTAGATTTAACGGGTGATGCAAGAGCTTCGACGGTTCAAGCATTACAAGGCACAATCAGAGGCGCTTCTAGCATTGTTAATGCTAAGTTTCTTGTTGCTGGAACAAGTACAGTAGCGGCAGGTACTGTAGATGTTGACGGTAACGATGTAGCTAATGACAATTCAACTTTAACTGACAATGTTACAGTTGTTAACCGTTTCCCGTCTGTTGCGGCTACCGGGTTAGAGCGAGCTATTGAGATTGAAGCAGGCGATTATCAGGTTGTAAGAGGTGCGACTATCATTCGATTTTACCCTAGAGGCGTAACGCCAGCGACGAATAGTGGTAATAGCGATACCTTTACTGGTGGTTCAAATTGTTACGTAAGCTATACTCAAGCGGCTAATAACAATGACAGACCTGATGTCGACGTTGTTGTATCCAATTGTTCTAGCTAACCATTGAATATTGAGATGTACCATGAATAACAACGACAAAGGATTTACACTTGTAGAGCTTGTCGTTGTTATTATTCTTCTTGCCGTGTTGGCTGCCACAGCTATTCCCAGACTGACACTAACTCAAGGCTTTGAAGCCACTACCGACCGAGACCAATTAATTGCATTACTGATCAGCGTACAAACTCGAGCCATGCAAAATACTGAGCAGATAACGAATTTCACTGGTGTCCAAGAAGGTAAAAAATGTTATAGAGTTGCTTTTACTTCATCTCAAATTGGCGCACGCGCACAAGATAGAGATGGTAGATGCACAGCTAATTTTTTAAGTAGTTCAGGTGCTACCGACGACTTTCTCTTACTCCAACCTTTGACTAATTTTACTGTAACAAATTCAGCCAATGTGGCGGTTAGTCAGATTGATTTTTGATAATTTGGGCAGGCCTGTACCGCAGTCAGCATACAGGATCACTTTTGATTCTAACCTTGCTGTATGTATTGAACGTGAGGGCTACATTCATGTTTGTTCCTAACTTGAAACAAAAATTTCAGCACGGGTTTACTTTAATTGAGTTAACGATAGGCATATCGGTTTTATCTGTTGTCCTTTTGGTTATGACAGGTTCATTATTTCCACAAGCTCAGCGAAGCGCCGACCCCTGGTTACAGGTCCGTTCTGCAGAATTAGCCAGTTCCATGATGAATGAAGTTTTAGCCCGAAAATTTGATGAAAATAGTTATGTGTTAGGCGATTTCAGGTGTGGTGAAAGTGACGGCACTTTTACAGCTCCAGCTTGTGTTGCTTCTGGGTTATTACCTGCTAATTGCAGCAGTATCACTAACTACGCCTATCGAGAAGAAGGTCAAAATGCGCTTCGTGATAGTTTTGATGACGTTGATGACTTTCATTGTTTAACGTTTGCGGGTAATGACATCATCAATAATTTTAACCAGTCGTATAGTAATTTTAGCCTAAATATTTCGGTCACCTACGCCAACAATTTAGGCAACCTAAAACTTATTACAGTCGTCGTTTCACACCCTCAAACTGGCGATATCACTTACTCTGCTTATAAGGCAAATTATTGATGAGCATTAAGCAGAAAGGCTTTACATTAATTGAGCTGGTTGCCGTTATTATTATTTTAGGAGTGCTCGCGACTGCGACTACTCAGTACATTACTTTTGGTGCGCAAGTCTATGTGGAGTCAACAGAAAGACAAAGAGTCTTGAGTCAAAGCCGTTTTTTTGTTGAACGTTTGGTTAGAGAGTTGAGGTTAGCAATGCCAAATAGTGTTAGAACCACGGCTAATGGCAGTTGCATCGAATTTGTTCCTGTTAAAGCATCTGGCGCATACCGAACCGACAGTGCAGCAAACTTAGCTCCTATCGCACCAAATCCAGCAGCTAGCACAATAGACGTTATTAGCTATGACATAGCAAGTAGTTCAGTTAATGACAGAATTTATATTTATCCTACATCTCCTGCAGACGTTTATGTGCAAAGCAATGAGCAAGACGACAAATGGTCAAGACTATTTAGTGTTACGGTAACACCAAGCCAATCATCGCCGCAGTTTAGGATCACACTGAAAGATGAAGTCGCGGATACTAATGCCAGCAACGAAAGATTTCCTGAGGAGTCGCCTGTTTCAAGGTTCTATGTCGCTGATGTGAGCATCAATTATTGTTTAGTTAGTGGACAAGTATTGCGTTTTGTAAAAAGTGACTTTAACAGTGTTCAATCTACAGGGGTACCAAATGGCATAGCTGGCATATTAATGGCAGAAGGACTAACTAACACCAATGCTGAACCTGCCTTTTCATACTCTAGTGTTTCACAAGCAAGAAATGCAGTGGTCAGTCTATACTTAGAGTTTGAAGCCAATATTGGGGAAAATATGTTTTTTAATCATGAGGTTCATATCCCTAATGTACCTTAATCGAAATATAGCAAACAAACATCAGCAACGCGGTGGCGCCTTAGCAATAGCCATTTTTGTCATTGTCGTTATGTCGTTACTAACCGTTGCAATAAGCCGGAATATTTCAGCCAGCACAGACCAAACCATACAAGAAGTATTGGGGACAAGAGCTTTGCTGATGGCTGAATCGGCAAATGAAGCTGCGTTATTAGACGTTTTCCGGTTACAAACCGATGCCAACTCGCCCGTTAATAGTTGCGCAAATATCACTGGTAGAAATACTGTTCGATACTTTGCTGGAGCTGGGTTTGATGGCTGTGCAGTGCTCACTCGATGTTCATCGACTTCTATTGGTTCAGAACAGTATTTTCTTGTCAGCTCTAGAGCCACTTGCAAAAGTGCTTTAGCTGGTAACAGTGTCAACCCCAATGGTGCTGATAGGGAGTGTAGAAATACTGATTTAGTTTGCGCTAGCCGAGAAGTTCAAGTAGAGGCGAAAAGTTTATGAGTAGGTTTTTACTATTATTACTTTTTTTTACAAGTTTTACTCAGGCTGCTCAGCAATGTGATGATATTTGGCAAAGTGCTATAAACTCAGGGTTAGCTCCATCACCTCTCGGTGTAGGTTCCAATAACGATGATTTAACACCGAATGGCAATATAACGTTAAATGCTAGTGATGCGTTTTCTATAGCTGGTGATGTATACCATTTTAAATATAAGCAATTAGACTTAAAACAGAATAAAAAATTACAGTTCTCGTCTAATCTATCCGGGAAAACTGTAGTTCTAAATGTCGAAAAATTTACAGCGAATGAAGAAACAGTAGTAAATGGCAATTGGCAAGTCAATTTAGTTGTTATTTCGGACACAACGATTACTTTCAAAGAAGAATCGACAGCATATGGATTTTTTTATGCGCCAACTGAAATAGAGCTGCTGGGAGATACGGCAAATAAAGCGGCTAAAGTTTTCGGCTCGGTTCGTTCTGACAAAGTCACAGAAAAGCGGGCTAATGATCACGTTACTTATGATCCGACTCGGTTATCTAATACTGATTTTACAGGGATATGCACATCTAATCCTATGCCTTCTTCGCATGCCTGTGCTGCAGTTTGGCCAAATGACTTAAACCCCGCGCTATCAGTTGATTTTACTTACTTACAGAGTCCTTCTACATCCTCAAACAATTTAACCTTGTCGACAGGGGCTTCTCAGCAATTAGCTCCCGGCACTTATGTATACAATAATTTGGTTTTAAATGGTGCAACACTGTCTTTGAGTGGTACAGATCCTGTAACCATATACGCAAATAAGCTAACCATAGTTGGTTCTCACCTTAATCAAGAAGTCTCTAATGCTGATAAAAACCCACTTATTGTAATTGCAAATAAAGCAGAAATTTCTACCTCACAAATAGAAGCCGCACTGTATATAAAACAAAGCAATGTAGGGGCTAGTAGCATACTTCCGGGTCACACTGTTCAATATGACATATCAGGAAGTACGATACAGGGCAGTGTTACTTCTCCTGATAGCATTGTTACTAGTGGTAATACTATTCACTACAATTCCTTCTATTTTGACCATCAAAATATAGGTGCTGAGTGCAGTACTCCAGTTGCTAGCTGTCCAGCAGTGAATGATGATTTTGCTAATATTCCTGCGTTAGGAGGCTCAGTTAAAATAAATGATGGAGTGATCATTAATGAAGTCTCACAGCAAAATAATTGGATAGAGTTATACATTCCGCCTAATACTTATGCCGACTTTACCAATGCGAAGCTGACGCTAAACAGTAATGCTAATGGTAACGGCACTGGGGTTTATACTTTGTGTACGAGTAACTGTACTTATACAACTGACGGCTCTTCAGGGGCGTATGTACTATTTGGCAATATAGCGGACTTACATGCTGACGTTGAATACAGTATGAGTAGCCTAAAAATACATCCTACTTGGCAAGAAATTATATTAACGGACCAAGATGGTGAGTTGATTCACTATTTAAGGTACGGTAATACTTCTAATACACCAAATAGTTGGCCGCAATATACAGACTGTGCATCTTCGGTTTCCACCGTGATCTTAAACAACGGTAGTGATAAACATGTGTGTGCTAATACAGACGGAGTTATCTCAGCAGCAGATTGGAGCAATAGTTGTGGTCAAACACCAGGTAGCTCCAATAATGAAATTATTGCCACCTATTTAGATTTATTTGCCAGCACAGATTACAGCAACAATGACGGTACTTCGAACTGGAGCAATAGCTGGGTTGAATCAGAAAGTGGTAACAGTCCAACTGGTGGCCGCTTCCAAATTAATCATGGTCAATTGCAGTTATCTGGAGCAAGCCTCAGCATTGAGCGAAAATTTGACTTAACCAATTATACCAACGCTGAATTGGAGTTTGAGTACTACTTCCAAACGAGTGCAACGGATGACGATGTTTTTATCGAGCTGAGCAAAGATAACGGTAGCAGCTGGACACAAGTATTTTTCTTTAACGGCGTAACCAATGGTAGTGGTGTTGCTGCAGAATCTATTGATATAAGCAACAACTATGCGGGTGAGGAAGTGATCATTCGATTGCGCACTCATAGCGGTTTTAATAACAATGATGATTTTGATCTTAATTACATTGCCATTAAAGCTTCTGGCACAACAAACTCGGTCGATCACTATCGTATTGTCCACCCAACAAATGGTTTAACTTGCTCTGCCTACTCTGTTGAACTTAGAGCCTGCGCTAATGCAGATTGTAGCTCCGTGTATACAGGCGCTATTACCGCTGCCGTAACAAAAACATTTGCGAGTAATGTTGAAACAATTTTAACGGCTAATACATCGACTGGCATTGCAAGTGCAAATCAATTAACTCATTTGCAACCTGGCCTTGTTACATTTGGTTTGAACAACTCAAACCCAGCTGCAAACGTAAAATGTTATGCAGGGTCTTATAACGGTACTGAGATCCCAAGTTGTCAGATGACATTTGCAGACTCCGGCTTTGTCTTGTCTTCTATATCTGATTTTGTTGCAGCGGCTGATTGGCAACAAGTTGAAGTGCAAGCCTTGAAGGCTGATCCTAATGGCTCAGGCTCATGTGTGCCTGTTTTTACAGGAGATACTCAGGTTAATTTACTGTTCCAATATGACACACCTTCGACCCC
This sequence comes from Psychrosphaera sp., assembly GCA_965200905.1. GTDB lineage: Bacteria > Pseudomonadota > Gammaproteobacteria > Enterobacterales > Alteromonadaceae > Psychrosphaera. The sequence continues at coordinate 7,141 of CBDAVN010000019.1, read as the reverse complement.
TGCAGATAGCTCGGTGCAATTACAATTTACTGAGCCTAATGCAAGTGGTGACGCCTTAGATACAACGGCTCAATCGGCAAAAGCATTAACCCATAACTCAGTAACGACTAAGACGCTGAACTTTTCTAACGCGACGGCCCGCTTCTTCATAGACTATTTTGACGTAGGTCGTTTACAGCTAACTGTATCTGATGCAAGAGCTAATAGTGCAGTGATCTCTGATAGTAAAACTTTTGTTTCGTATCCAGCAGAGTTGGCGTTAGGTTTAGCTGACTCAGGAGGGCTTATCCTCGGTAGTGCTGGTAATTTAACGCATGTTTCAAAAGAGCCTTTTAGTCTTGCCATACAAGCGGTAAATGCAAATAATCAAGTCACAAAAAATTATATTCCAGGGCAACTAGAACTCGCTGCACAAATGACTGCGCCGTTATTTTCCGACCTTGCTAACCAAGTTGACTTTACATACGCAAACGCAAGTAAGGTAACGATATCAGATAACAACATTAGCTGGTCTAACGTACAGACCCAAGTTGCTTCAAACTTTAATAGTACTGGATACCTCTTTCAGGCTGCATCGTTTAATAATGTTGGTACTTTTACCCTAAACGTTAGAGACAGCAATTATTTCGGTAAAACGATTAAAAATTTAAACGGTAATAATCAAGATAGTCCAGTTGGTACAGGCCGTTTTGTACCTTATTATTTTTCATTATTAGAGAGAACAAAGGGTCAACTAGAATCAACCGGAGTAGGGTATAGCTATATTGGCGAAGAGCTGTCATATGGCACTAACCCAGTTATAGAGTTTACTGCAAAAAATTATGATGGCAGTGTTGCAAGCAACTATGGAGGCGAAGGAAAAACAGGGGGAACCTTCCAGTTTAGTTCAGGCTTCGATGATAGAAGCTATGTAGAAAAAGGAAGCAATACTGGATTTGATGATACACATGCAGGGTTATCCTCAGGCACTGTTAGCTATTCAGAAAGTGATAACTATGACGGTCAATTTATCGCTACATTAGCGGATGACAAATTTATTTACGATAAGCCCGACAGCGTAACTGCGCCATTTAACAGTCAGATAGAATTGATGTTATCGGCAAAAGATTTACTCGATATCAATGGAGTCGGTTATTGTGAGGAAGATAACCTTGGCAAGATTGTAAATGCGAGTTGCCCCGCCACATTTGAACAATACTCTATGGAAATGACTGTTGGGCCTGAGTTGAGGTATGGCAGACTCTTTTTAGAAAATATAACAGGGGCAGAAACGGCCAGTTTGTTTGTTCCTGCGTTATTGCAATATTGGGATGGTAATACTTGGATCTTAAATGATGGAGACTCGACCACTGAGTTTTCATCTTTAACTGGCTCAGTGACTTATTCAAATGGCAGCGCTAGTCCGTTCACTTTAACAATAGATAAAGAAGACAATGCCAAGGTAACTAGGGATGACTTTAGCAATGGAACCATTCCGCTAGGGGCTGGTTTGGTGGTTAACCCAAATCAAGGTGAGCGAGCTAATTTAAGATTAATATTAAACAATGTCCCTGATCACTTAGTTATCGATTGGGATCTTGATGGTGATATTGACGACGACGACGACGTTTTTGCAGAAGTCATTTTTGGCTCATTTAGCGGCAATAAACGAATTATATATAAAAGAGAAAGATAGTTTAAAAAATTTGGCTTGCGCTTTGAGTATTAACTCAATAGCATAGCAGGTTGAGGAAAATTTTAAGATTAGTGATCAGGTTTGTCTGACAATAATAATAAAAGTAACTTTGGGAACACAAGTACTATGTTGAAAGCTCCATTGGCGCTCCTATCGATGTTATATGTTGGTAGCGCAGTAGCGCAGACTTCGTCAACAGTCGAAGCAATACAAGCAGATATTGCTAACAAACAAACCGAATACGATAACTACAGTTTAGCGCTCGAAAACCAAATGGATCAGGCTAAACAAATGAAGCAACAATTGACTAATTTGCGTGATCAGTCGAAGAAACTCGATCGTGAAAAGTCGTTGGCATTAGAAGAGATGAATGCTCAGTACCAAAGAATGATCGACGATCCTTCGTTGGACATCGCTGCTGCAAGAACCGCTTACACAGAATCGGTTAAAGCCCATAAGCAAAATAAAGTTGATATCCAAAACCAACTTAATGCAGTGCAAGAAAAAGACAAAGAAGTGGCAGGCATTCGTGTTTCCAAGCATGCTTTATTGAATACTTTAGAAAGTCTTAAAGAAAAACTAAACAACTCTCGCGTAGAACGCCTATATCAACAGTTTAACCGTTCAGGTGAACTGTCTGTTCAACATTCATTAGACTGTGACTTAGAAGAAGTGATTGCTGAATGTATGCGTCGTACAGAGCAACTAGCTAAGCAAAAAGCATCAAAGCGTTACTTAGATAAAATTTTCTCGGAATTATCTGAGTCGGCAGCAGCAAGCCGTCAACGTAGTGCGGCAGATACTAGTGTTAAAGTGCAAAACGTTGATGTAACAAACAAAGGCTTTACTGGTACTGCGAGATACTCGGTTTCGATGAACGTTTCACTACGCGGTAATTTAACCAGAAAACAAGCATGTCAATTACTAGAATTGAATGAAAGATACTGTGTTGAATACCCAACTGCGACACAGCAAGCACAAGTGCAAAAAATTATTGAGCCAGCAACGCAATATGACTCAAATGTAATGTACGAGCTAACCGTTCGCTCAAACGTATTTGACGATGAAGTCTTTATTGACGGTGTGAGCTATGGTTCGACGAAACTTAACGTAATGTTACCTGCTGGTGAGCATTCAGTTGAAGTTGTTAAGCTGGGTTATCAACCTTACGTTGAACAAATTGCGCTGACAGAAAACCGCACAGTTAGAATTAATCTGAAAAAAGATACGCAAACCTTTGCTAAAGGCGACCGTATTCAAGACATTCTAGACAACGACAAGCAAGGTCCTACATTAATTGCTGTTTCTGCTGGTGGTTTCCAAATGGGTGACATCACAGGTCGTGGTTTAGCCAATGAACGTCCAGTAGTCAGTTATAAAATCGAATCTTCGTTTGGCATTGGCGAAAAAGAAGTAACTGTTGCTGAGTTTGCTCAGTTTGTTTCCGCAACAAACTATGTAACGCAAGCAGAAAAAGGTGAAGGTTGTGCATACTACGGTGATGCAGAACCAGTTTACGACATGGAAATGAACTGGCGTAACCCGGGTTACGAGCAAACTGAAGAACACCCTGTAGTTTGTGTAACATTAGACGACGCACAAGCGTATGTTGAATGGTTATCAGCAAGCACAGAAAAGAGCTACCGTTTACCAACTGAAGGTGAATGGGAATACGCGGCTCGTGCAGGTACAGAATCAGACTTCTGGTGGGGCAATACAATCGGTAGCAATAACGCAAACTGTGGTTGGTGTGGCAGTGAATGGTCTAACAAGAGCGCGGCTCCTACGGCTTCATTCAAGCGCAACCAATTCGGTCTATACGATGTAGTTGGTAATGTTTGGGAATGGAGTGACACAGGCTCTGACGTAGTATCAGTGGTTCGCGGTGGTGCTTGGAACTTTGCTCCTAGTTTAGCGCGTGTATCGACAAGATTAGAAATTGCTTCTAACTTCCGCTCTAACTATATCGGTTTCAGGATCGCTCGAGACAGATAAGAGCTAAGAATTTATCAATTTAAAAAGGAGCCTATTGGCTCCTTTTTTGATGATATCTGACCCGCCCTAAATAAGGTGACACTTTTCCTCCTCCAGACACTCTGTTTACCTCTCTCTAGTGTAAAGCGAACTGGCAGCTGAAGACTGATCTAACTGTTTGCCGATCGACCTCACAAGGATTATCGCATCGAAGCACGATAATGACGCTATCGCTAGTTTTAGAATATGCCCAGTTTTATGGACGAAAAACCGTCCGAGCGCTGTTTAAAACCCGCTCATTTTGCCACACTTGCACTTATATCAAATTAATCGCTGTATATTTGTACAAATAGCCACAAGCCGCTTGCCCGCCTTGGTTTCCTTGGGTAAAGTTAGCCCTTAGAGTTTATCGAAATTTTCCATAGGATATGAAGGCGCCATGTTGAAGAATTTGCGCGGAATGTTCTCCAATGATTTATCAATCGACTTGGGAACAGCAAACACCCTTATTTACGTAAAAGATCAAGGCATTGTATTAAACGAGCCTTCCGTGGTGGCAATTCGTCATGAGCGTGGCGTTGGTGGACCCAAAAGTGTTGCTGCAGTAGGTACTGAAGCAAAACAAATGTTAGGTCGTACACCGGGTAACATCAAAGCAATTCGTCCGATGAAAGACGGCGTTATTGCCGATTTCTATGTAACGGAAAAAATGTTGCAGTACTTCATCAAGCAAGTACACAACAACAACTTCTTCCGTCCAAGCCCACGTGTTTTAGTTTGTGTTCCTTGTGGTGCAACTCAAGTCGAGCAAAGAGCGATCAAAGAGTCTGCATTAGGGGCTGGCGCAAGAGAAGTGTTCTTAATTGAAGAGCCGATGGCCGCAGCAATTGGTGCTGGTCTTCCAGTATCGGAAGCAACAGGTTCAATGGTTGTTGATATCGGTGGTGGTACAACAGAAGTTGCAGTTATCTCACTAAACGGCATCGTTTATTCATCATCAGTACGCATTGGTGGTGACCGTTTTGATGAAGCTATTATTAACTACGTTCGTCGTAACTTTGGTAGCTTAATTGGTGAAGCAACGGCAGAACGTATCAAACAAGAGATTGGTTTTGCTTATCCATCAAGTGAAATTAAAGAGTTAGAAGTTCGCGGCCGTAACCTAGCTGAAGGTGTTCCTCGTTCATTCACGCTTAACTCAAACGAAATTTTAGAAGCATTGCAAGAGCCATTATCAGGTATCGTAAGTGCAGTGTTAGTAGCACTAGAAAAGTCTCCACCAGAGCTAGCATCTGATATTTCAGAGCGCGGCATGGTGTTAACTGGTGGTGGTGCACTACTTAAAGACTTAGATCGTCTATTAATGGAAGAAACTGGAATTCCAGTGATCATTGCCGATGACCCACTAACTTGTGTTGCTCGTGGTGGTGGTAAAGCGTTAGAGATGATTGACGTTCACGGTGGTGACGTATTTAGTTACGAATAAAAAAGCCTGAAATTCATTTGCTGAATTTCAGGATAATAATGATATTCGTAGCCTGAACTTGATTCAGGCGCTTCAGCCGACCGCTCAAAACTGAGCTGTTGGCTGTTTTGTATTTAACCCCCATCTTCCTTTAGAGGTCAGAATTACAATATTATGAATCCGATTTTTGGTGCTGGTCCCTCTCTACCCCTCAGAATATCCATTGCCTTGGTGTTGAGTTTTCTTACCATCACTTATGATGTTTATACCGAAAGCTCGAAACAGATCAGAGGCTACTTAACTACGCTGGTTTCTCCTATTCAGTACCTTGCTAGTTTGCCTGAAGAGCTGCTTGATGCGACGTCAAAGTACGCGGCAACAAAACAATCTTTGTTAGATGAAAATCAAAAGCTTAGAGAGCTGCAACTTATTCAAAATGAACAATTGCAACGATACGGTTTGATTGTTTCCGAAAATGCCAAGCTGCGAGCCTTATTACAAACTAATGCTAGGGTGGAGGCTGACAAAACCGTAGCTGAGATCATGGCGGTTGCCAGTAATCCATTCTCTCAATACGTGCTGATTGATAAAGGTACGGTTGATGACGTATTCCAAAGCCAACCTGTGCTAGATGATTTAGGTGTGGTTGGGCAAATCATTTCAGTTGGCACCACAAACTCACGAGTGATCTTGATCACAGACCAAACGCACGCAACGCCAATCAGAGTGTTGAGAAATGATGTTAGAGGTATTTTACATGGCACAGGCGAGCTAAGTCGTATGGAAATGCTGAACTTACCTCATGGCACTGATATTAAAGTTGGAGAATCAGTTGATCACTTCAGGCTTAGGTCAAATTTTCCCGGACGGCTACCCGGTCGCAGAAGTCACGGCATTACTGCCAGATGAATCGCAACCGTTTATGCGAGTGATGGCAAAGCCAATTGCAAAATTAGATAGGTTAAAACATGTATTACTGTTGTGGCCAAAAGATAAAAAACTAGTAGAGAAGGATCTGTAGTTATGGGCAAGTCTACAACTTCTCCTTGGTGGTTCATTAACATCAGCATCCTAGTGGCGCTGATCTTAAGTATCATGCCACTACCCATTGCAATTAGACCGTTTTGGCCTGACTGGGCTGCACTAATTGTTATTTATTGGGCAATGGCTTTACCTCATAGGGTGAATATTGGCACCGCTTGGGTTGTCGGATTTTTATTAGATATTTTATTAGGCACCATTTTAGGTGTGCATGCGCTTGCTTTAGCCATTGTCACTTTTGTGGTCTCGTCAAATTTCCAAAAATTGCGAAACTTTTCCGTTTGGCAACAGTCCTTTTTAATAGGCGTATTTTTGGTGCTGTACCATATCATCGTATTTTGGGTGAACCGCTTCTTGCTTAACCTGAACTTCAGTATTGATTATATTATGCCAGCGATAAGTGGCGCTGTTTTATGGTTGTGGTTATTCCCATTACTGCGTTCTTTCCGTCGTCGTTTTAAGGTTAGATAGATGTTTCCTAGAGTTATTTTAGCTAGCCAGTCGCCAAGAAGACGTGAAATGTTGAAATCTATTGTCAGTGATTTTGGCCTCGCCAGTGCTGATATCGACGAAACAGTTAAGCCAGATGAACAACCTGAACAATACGTGACTAGACTGGCAGTAGAAAAAGCTCAGGTTATCGCCAAAGACAACCCAGATTGTGTTGTTATAGGTTCAGACACAACCGTTGTAGCGGTTACAGAAGATGAGCAACAACTGATATTGGGTAAGCCAGAAGACCTAGCCGATAGCCAGCGTATTTTTGCTTTGTTGTCAGGCAAAACCCATTTGGTTATGACGGCTTTTGCTTTTGTTTATAACGACAAAGTGAGAGTGGAAAACGTCATTACTGAAGTAAATTTCAGAACCGTATCGACACAAGAAGTCGAACAGTATTGGCAAACAGGAGAACCGCAAGACAAAGCAGGCTCTTATGGTCTGCAAGGAGTTGGCGGCAAGTTTGTAAAATCAATCAATGGCAGTGT
>CBDAVN010000018.1:0-159405 GCA_965200905.1 Psychrosphaera sp. | reverse complement strand
TCATAACTTAGGCGCCCATCACGAAAGGTATATCCAAGATTATATTCAAGAAGGTGATTATGCCTTTGGTTATGTCGATACAGAAAATGGATTTAAAACCTTAATGTCATACGGCGATGAATGCTTGAATTCAGGAGTGTCGTGCGAAACAATTACCCATTTCTCAAACCCTGACATTTTATATAACGGCCTAAGTACAGGGATAGATGAACAGCAACAAGATTCAGCACATAACCAAAAAATTATCGAGTTAGGTAGCGCTACTGTAGCTAACTATGGCGGGTTAACTGTACCTCTTAATGTAAAAGCAAGTAATGGACGTTTTTTAAATAAAATAGACCTTTCATGGGAGCTATACCCCAATGCAACTAGCTATCAAGTATTTAGAGTACAACTGGGCAATGAGCAAGTATGTGAAGTACTTGAACCACATGGTTATTATGACTACTTGATACAATATGAGGGAGCTGATGCTTATTACTCAGATACTAATGTTACTGCTGGTGTAAACTATTGTTATTATGTAAGAGCGAGGAATGATGAATTACTGACAGGGCATTATTCTCCCTACAGCTACCCAGATCTTGGCTACGTTGACAATTTAATTAGTCGAATTGAAGATGTTGATGATGTGTTAATTGAAGGTGAAGCCGCTTATTCGATTATCGTTAATACCACAGGTAATTCTGACTTATCAGCGATGGTTACCCAACACAATTTTGGCCAAGTGCCCGAATTAACCATCGAGCAGTTAGCAGCTAATAAATTTAACCTTACAATTGAGAATGTTAATAAAAAAGACGGCACAGCATTAATTGAACTAGCCACAGGATCTGGTGCTAAAGAGTTGTTTGCGGTTTCTTTTAGTGGCTTTGGTAATGCAGCTCCAATTATTTCTGATATTGCTCCACAAACTATTATCCAATCGGGCCAGCTCTCGATTCCAGTGACAATTAGTGATGATGACCATATTGATGCACTTCAAGTATTATTAGCCAATAACAACAGATTTATTATCTCTGAGGATGAATATGAGCTAGTTGCACTTGATAAAGCTGGTGAGTACCAAATTAACCTTGATTTACAAAGTGTTGCAATCGGAAAGGTTGGATTTTCTTTATCAGTTAATGACGGAGTCAACTTTGTCACTAAAACTTTTTCTTTGACCATAGAAAGAACACGCTACTCTTCTCCAGTTGCGCAAGATATCACCCTACACGTAGAACCAAATAAAACCATTACTCGGTATTTCCCTGTTTATGACTTTGACGGTGACGAGTTAACGTTCGAAATAACGTCACAGCCGACAAAAGGCAGTGTGAAAATTGAAGGGAGTTACCACTTTTCTTTGACCACCGAAGACAGTGTTGGCGACGACAGCTTTAGCTTTTCTGTTACTGACCAAAGTACAGGAGAAAGCCAAACGGTTGTTGTCAATATAAAACCTGCAGAGCCATTAACATTAGCTGCACAAACGAAAGTTATGTCTTTCTATGAAAAGACTTATTTACTTAATCACCAAGGGAAAATTTGGTTTTGGGGACAAAAAGATACTAAATCAGGCTCTGATAGCGAATACATAGCCCATGTACCTGAGCAAATTTTAACAAGAGGTTGGGTAGACATGGGAGAAGATCTGAACCACCTAGCCTATTGGCTAAAACACGATGGAACTTTGTGGGTAACAGGCTATATTGATGGTGAAAAATACCCATTACCTCTTCAAATAAGTCCAGATGCTGACTGGAAGTCCATCAGTTGTGGGTATATTTGTTTTTTTGTCAAAACCGATGGTTCAGTTTGGCTGCACAACCCTAATGATTTGAACAAGGATATTTTTCACCTAGTATTGTTGAGCAAAACTTCAGTCAAGTGGTTCCCTTGTACAATATTGAAAAATTAACAACTCCGCGTTCAGAGCAACTATTTTTCAATGCTGATAACAAATTGTATTCATGGGGCAACTCTTACTTAGGTCGTAAAGCAGATATGACAAAATTTGGTGTTATTGACTTCCCTACTGAAAACTTACTATCAATTCAGTCAACGACTTGGGCTACTTATCTGCACTATAAAGACCATATCGCTGCATGGGGAGTTGGACCATATGGAATGTTTGCTGAATTTGAAGACCCTAGCACGCCTGTAGTTATTGATAATAAGAACTGGAGTCACTTTTCATTTTCAAACTATTACGTAATGGCAGTTACAGATGGAACATTATGGAGCTGGGGAGGTGGAGAAGGAGCTGAAAACTATCATCTTGGCAGAGGTGCTTTCCCTAGCAATCAACCAACTCAAGTAGGTGATGCTAATAATTGGTTCATGGCGTTTACTGGAGTAGATACTAGTTTTGCAATTAAAGATGATGGTACTTTTTGGGTCGTAGGAGGCCACCACGATTATAAGAATAGTATTAGCTCTTATAGCCGCTTAGGTTTAGGTGAAAATATTTATCATGTAGAAGAATTCACACAGAATACCTCGATCACACCTGAAATTCTTGGTTTTATCGACACAGATAACGACGGTATCCAAGATATTGTCGATACTGATGACGATAATGATGGTGTTTATGACCTAGCCGATTTTGCACCTAACGATGCAACGGAGTGGCTAGATACCGATGGTGACGGTATTGGCAATAATGCAGATACTGATGATGATGGTGACGGTGTAGCGGATACAGAAGATGCGCTTCCGCTAGACAAAAATGAAACTGTAGATACCGATGGCGATGGTATTGGTAACAATGCAGATACCGACGATGATGGTGACGGTGTAGTTGATAGTCAGGACGCCTTCCCACTGGATGCTTCCCGCTCTCAACAGACAAGCACAAATAACAATACAAATACGCAACAAGAACAGTCTAGTGGTAGCAGTGGCGGAAGTATGTATTTCTTACTTCTACTATTAGCCTTAGTGAAAAGTTGTCGTTTAAGGGTCGTTAACCCTAAATAAAAACTTCAGAAACATTTGGGTTAGAGGAGCAGATCCGATAACCCAAATGCCACCATAAACATTATACTCACTCACCTAGTTTCTGTTACTTCAACAACGAAACTCTGTTCTCCCCCACCTCTTTAAGAAGCTATTGCTAACAACTTTTGCTAAAAAGGAGCGCTGTTCTAACTGCTGCTATGAATGATAGTAAGAGAAGTTCTTTTAAGAATCTTGAAATTTAAGCAGCGGCTCAGCGTACTTAATGATCATTAGTCGATTACAACACAGAGTACTGAACCTGTGCTGCTGTTGAAATTGAAGTTACGAGTAAATAGGGTAATTAAACCTAAATTAATAAGAATCGTCTAAGGTCTTGCTCTTGACGCATAACATGCAGAATAAAAACTTTCTGAACATCAACTCTATAAAAGATCCTACATGGCTTTACGACCAACTCTCTATAGTTAAGTGCTGCTATTTCGCTTGGAACTTTTCCTGATTCAGGATGCTCTTCTAACCTTTCAATTTTATTAAATATAGTTTTCACCAACTTTTTGGCCGCAAACTCATTCGACACTGCTATGTATTCAGCAATCTCATTTAGTTCATTAAGAGCTGGTTCACTCCAAACTATTTCAGCCATTTATTTAGTTTCTTTTTAGCATCAGAATTTGATAATACTTGCTCGTTCTTAATTGCCTGCTCGCCACGAGCAATCCCTTCCAGAATCGACATGCGCTTCTGCATCATTTCATAATCATCAACATCAACGAGATATGCTGAAGGTTGACCATGCTCGGTAATTAATACAGGTTCTTTAGAGGAGTGAAGCTCGGACAAGATTTTGGTCGCTTGTCTTTTTAAAGTGGTAACTAATTCAACTTTCATAAAAAAACTCCTAACTTGATAAAAGTATCACAATAGTATCACTTCAATACCTAATTTCAACTGAGCTTTCAAAGGGGAAGAGAGCTTGAAATTACAGCTTTATTTGTTCTAGTAAAGCGTAGGAAGTTGCACAGGTCATTTTTATGTGACTAGATAAACAAGAATGAGTACTAGTCGATAAGCGAACAGCCAAGATTGACTTGGCTGTTCGAAAAAGTGGTAGAAGTTCTAAGACCAGTATTTAGCTTCTGCAATTGCAGTGATTAACCGCTCGATATCTGCTGGATATACTTCGCCGATGTTGCCAATTCTGAAGCAATCTGCGTCCGATACTTTACCCGGGTAGATGACAAAACCTAGCTCTTTTAACTTTTCATAGAAAGTTTTGAAGTTGTACTCTTCTGCTGTTGGTGAGTAGAACGAAGTGATAATTGGTGAGTGTAAGTCTTGTGGTAACAAGGCTTCAAAACCTAGTTCTAACATGCCTTTGCAAAGCGTTTCTTGGTTGGTTTTGTATCTTTGGTAACGCGCTGCAATACCACCTTCTAGCTCAAGTTCTTTTAGCGCTTGAGCGAAGGCTCTTACTACGTGCGTTGGTGAAGTGAAACGCCACTTACCATTTGATTTTTCCATGGTTTGCCACTGGTCAAATAAGTCTAAGCTCAGTGATCTTGCTTTACCTTCACAGCGTTTAATTGCTTCTTCTTTAGCGACAATAAAACCAAAGCCTGGGACGCCTTGGATACATTTGTTGGCTGAGCTGATCATAAATTCTATGTTCAGTTCGCTGACATCAAATTCAATACCGCCAAAGCTAGACATGGCATCCAGAATAAAGCCTACCTTGGCTTCTGTACAAATCTGGGCTACTTGTGCAATTGGGTTCAACATCCCTGTCGTAGTTTCACAATGGACCATAGCTAAGTGGCTAAAGCCACTATCTGCACTCAACAGCGCTTTAATTTCCGCTAAATCTGGCTGCTGAGTTTCTTTAAAGTTTACTACCTGATGATTTAATTTCAGTACTTCACAAATTTCCGCCATACGTTTACCGTAAGCGCCATTATTGATAATTAGTACCTTTTCATTCTCGCCTATAGCACAGCCTAAAACTGACTCTACCGAGGCACTGCCGCTACCTTGCATCAGTACGCTTGTATAACCTGGCTGCTTTGTTGCCAACGATACTAGCTGCTGACGAATAGACTGAACAACGCCTACATTGTAATCGTCATCCCAAGTACACCAGTCTTTTAACATGGCTTGACGAACTGTCTCTGAAGTCGTCAAAGGGCCTGGCGTAAGTAATAAATAATGGCTCATAATAATTCCTATCAATCTGGTCTAGACCAATAATACTATTTGCCATTATAAAAGCTAGTGCCTAGGTGAAATCGTCATCAAATGGTAACAATTGAGCAACACGAATTTGTGCTCAAAGAAGACAAATTAATTGAGCCGATAGGCTTTTTATAAGGAAGATAAGTTAAAGGTTTTGCGTTTGGAGAGAGACAAACTGCAGAGCTAAACTAGCCGACAAGTGGCTGATAGTAAAGGCTTCAGCTAACTTGCACGGTTACGAATAAACTTTTGCGTGGCAAACTCATCTGCCATCACTTGCTCTTGTTTGTCTTTAATGGCTTGTTGTTTTAGTCGTTTTCTTTCTAACACCAATTCCACCGCTTTTACTGATTTTTGCTGTTCTAACCAAGTTGTACGGCGTTGTTCGACAACTTCTTTGGCCATGCTAATGACTTCGTATTGCTTTTTAATGCCGTCTTCTAATTGCACAATAAAGCGTTGGTAATGTTGATAACTACTGCCTTCCACCCCTTTGACGCCCATGTCTTGCATACGCTTGAGGTAGTCGAGTTTATAAGACAGCACTTCTTTGAGCTTTTGTTCGCAAGAAGCTAAGTACGATTGTGCTGATTGCATATCGCGGGCTAGCTCCTGCTCTTTGTCAGACTCTATTTTTAGCAATAATTCCAGTTGCGCATTTTCTTTTGCCATTTATTACTGACCTTGCAACTGGTTAGTTAACAGTTGTAACTGCTGAAGCGACAGGTCATATGGAGTAATGTCTTTCATTTGTTGCTGTAAATAAGCATCCATAACTGGCTTCATTTGAATGGCTTTATCCACCACAGGATTACTTCCTGCCGAGTACGCACCAATCGAAATTAAGTCTTTATTTTGCTCATAAGCCGATAATAACTTTTTAAACACCAAAGCCATGTTTAAGTGTTCTTGGCTGGTTACTTGCGGCATAACACGACTGATAGATTTAGCAACGTCAATTGCTGGATAATGACCAGAGTCGGCAAGATCACGAGATAATACAATGTGACCATCAAGAATGGCTCGAGAGGCATCCGCTATTGGGTCTTGCATATCATCACCTTCGGATAATACGGTGTAGAACGCAGTGATGGAACCTTGACCTTCGCCACCATTACCCGCCCTTTCTATCAAAGCTGGTAACTTAGCAAATACTGAAGCTGGATAACCTTTTGTTGCTGGCGGCTCACCAATGGCTAAGGCGATTTCCCTTTGTGCTTGCGCGTAACGAGTCACCGAATCAATTAGCAATAATACGTTCATCCCTTGATCACGGAAATACTCGGCAATCCGAGTGGCTGTTTCACAACCTCGCAAACGTTTGATTGGAGACATATCCGCAGGCGCTGCTACCACAACAGCTTTACGACGACCTTCTTCACCAAGAATTTCATCAATAAATTCTTTTACTTCTCGTCCCCTTTCACCTATCAAACCAACGACAATTACATCAGCGCTTGTACCTCTGGTCATCATGCCAAGTAATACCGATTTACCAACACCAGAACCAGCAAATAGGCCCATACGTTGGCCTTCGCCAACAGTAATAACACCATTAATGGCTTTTACACCAACATCCATCGCTTTGTTGACAGGTTTTCGGTCTAATGGGTTTAAAGGTTCTGATTTTTGTTGGGCTTCGCCATTATGTTCAATGGGACCTTTGCCATCTAACGGTTCACCAGCGGGATCAATTACTCGCCCTAACAAGTTAACTGATAAAGGTAGTGTATTTCCAGCGTGAGATACGGTAACTCGACCACCAGGGACAATACCGCTAATTTGATCTGTCGGCATTAAGAAGATCTTTTCATCTTCAAAGCCAACCACTTCAGCATCCACTTCACCAGTTAAACTTTGAATTCGGCAGTGACCGCCCAGTGGTGCAAAGCAGCCTACGGCTTCAAGTGTTAGGCCATTAACTTTTGTCAGACGACCAGATACTTCTGGTTTTGCATCATCAATCCAACCTTGATATTTCTGCAGACGTTCAGCTAGGTTTGGCATAGTTATTCCTGCCCAGGCTCTGGCATTTCCCCTGGAGTCTGCTCAGGTGGCAATTCGTCTGGGTTATCTAATTCGGCTGGCGCTTCAGGTTGGACAAAGTTCGGCTGCTGTAACTCTGGCGTTTTGATCAGACTCTCATCCACTTCTTTATCCAGTTCGGCTTTGACAATGAACTTATCGATAGTTTGACGCATTCTTTGCTTCACGGTGCGGTCAATAAGTGAGTTTGGAGTCATCACAATTACGTCACCAATTTGATAGCCCGGCTCTTCTTTGATGATCCATTTTTGCTCAACCAGCGCTTCGTCATCATACACTTCCCTGAGCAATAAAATGTCGTCTGGATGCATGTGAATTTCGGCATATTCCGTGTTAAATGGCAGTGATGAAACCGCTTCATGCAAGACGTTTAATAACACTTCAGAGTTGCTTTTTGATTCTTGCCTAATAACAGATTCTGCCAACATAACAGCTAAATTTAGTAGCTGTTTTTCAACAACGCGATCTACTTTTTCAAGAGGGTGGTAAAGCTGATGAGCTAAGTTATTCCAACGGGCAATCAAAATATTTACTTCATTTTGGCCCTGTTCAAGCCCTGCCTGATAACCTTCTTGATGCCCTTGCTCTAAACCCTTTTCATGGCCTTGTTGTAAACCTTCTTCTTCACCTTTGGCAAAACCGTCGGTTTTACCTTCTGCAAATCCTTCGTCGTAAGCATCTTGGCGAATTTGTTCGATTTCTTCGGCGGTAAGAGGTTTTATTTCTTCCTCTTCCACTTCTTGTTGCTCTTCAATAACCTGACTGTAAAGCTTATCTATGGGAATGCCCATAAAGTTAGTTTTGCCAGTGAATTCCTGTTTTTTTACCTCAGTAACATCAGGCGCAGCCCACTCTTCCAGCAGTTCTAACATTTCTTTGCTGGGGGTTACCGGTTGTTTGCTCAGTTTATCGTTCACTACTGCTTCTCAACTAATCTTTATTTCACACAGTTTTATTTATTAACTAATGACTCCCTTAATTATAGGAAGTCATCACCGCCGCCGCCGCCAAGCATGATTTCACCGGCGTCAGCCAATCTACGAGCGATTGCCAAGATCTCTTTTTGTGCGGTTTCAACTTCTGACACTCGAATTGGTGGCATAGCTTCAAGGTCATCTCTAAGCATATCTGCTGCACGTTTCGACATGTTCTTAAGAATTTTCTCAGTAAGCCCTTCTTCTGCACCTTTGATTGCTTTCATTAGCGAGTCTTGCTGAACTTCACGAAGAATTGCTTGGATACCACGGTCTTCAACGTCAATTAAGTTATCGAATACGAACATCAAGTCTTGGATTTGCTGCGCCATTTCTTCGTCGTGCTCACGCATAGCATCCATTAACTGACCTTCGATATTGGTATCTAAGAAGTTCATGATTTCAGCCGCAGCCTTCATGCCGCCCATCTTCGCTGCTTGCGCACCAGCTTGACCTGCAAACTGTTTCTCCATGATCTCGTTCAATTCTTGTAGTGCTGCCGGTTGAACTTCTTCTAAGTTGGCAATACGCATGGTTAAATCAATACGTACCTTGTCAGAGAATTGACTCAAGATCTCCGCTGATTGATCCGGCTCTAAGTAAGCCAATACAATGGTTTGGATCTGCGGGTGTTCGTTACGGATAATGTTCGCAACCTGCTTCGAGTCCATCCATTTCAGTGAATCCAAGCCTTTAGCACCACCACCAAGAATAATTTGGTCTAATAAGGTTGCGGCTTTTTCTTCACCTAGTGCTGCTGTTAAGGCTTTCTTAATGAAGTCTTCAGATTGGAAGCCAATTGTACTGTAATCTTGAATTTGTTCGATGAACAATCTGTGTACCGCTGAGATCTTGTCTTGGCTCAAATCGTCTATCTGTGCCATTGCAATACCTACTTTTTGTACTTGCTTTGGCTCTAAGTGTTTTAAGATCTGAGCGGCGTCTTCTTCTGATAAACTCAATAACAGAATCGCGGCTTTCTCAACGCCTTCGAGTTTATCTACATCAAACGAAGGCAGTTGCTGTTGTTCATCTTGTTCTACTAAATCATTACTCATCTTCTAATAACCACCCTTTAACTACCTGAGAAGATAACTCTGGTTCATTTGCAACTAGCGCTCGAACAGCTTTCAGTAAGTCTTCATCACCGTGTAAGTCTGGTAATTGAAGTGAGCCGTCTGCTGCAAATCCTATGTCAGATTCATCAAAGTCAGAGGTTAACATATCCAGTGTTTGGTCACCTAGGTCTACGCCACCTAATGCGTCTTCTTCGTAGATATCATCTGTTTCATCAGGGTAAATCAGTTTTCTCAGCATTGGACGAACTAGGCCCAAGATAAGTACCACGATTACAATCATACCCATCAGTAGTTTAAATAACGGCTGGAACCACTCTTGCTCGTAAATAGGTACGTCAAGGCCTTCAGTAAGTTCAGCTTTGTTAAACGGAATAGTAACGACTTCTAACGTATCGCCACGGTTCATATCAAAACCAATACCACCTTGTAACAAGCGACGAATGTTAACAATTGCCTGTTGTGATCTAGGTACGCGTTGAATTGTGCCGTCTTCAGCTGTTGTTGTGATGTAGTCTACCGCTACCGATACACTTAAGCGACGAACAACACCCGTTTGCGTTTGTTTATGACTGATCGTTTGATCCAGTTCATAGTTTCGTGTTTGTTCTTTATGGCTACGACCATTGGCTGCACGGCTGCGAGCATCACCGGCATCTTCAGGAATATCAGATTCCAATGGAGGCTGGTTTGAAAGCGCACCGGGAATGCCCATAGCGCCACTGCCCGTTGTATTGTCTTCAATTAGTAACTCAGAGCGAATAGCTGGTAAGTCAGGGTTAAAGGTTTTTTGTGTTTCTTGGTATTGGGTAAAGTCCATAGTTACATCCACTTGCGCGGTGTAATTTTCTAAACCAATAACCGGTGACAAGATTGAGTTAATCTTAGTCATGTACTCGTCTTCACGCTTGCGTTCAATTTCGAACTGACGGCGTGATAATGCAGATAATGAATTTTGTGAGCCAGAGTTTAATAAACGACCGTTTTGGTCTGTAACCGTCACTTTTGTTGGTTCTAAACCTTGTACTGCAGAAGCTACGATATCAACAACTGAGTCAACTTCTTCTTCCGATAACATACGACCAGATTTCAGCGTAACTACCACGGTTGCTGAAGGCTTTTTAGTATGACGAGCGAAAATGTTCTCTTTTGGGATAGCTAAATGAACACGTGCTCTGGCAATTGAGTTTAACTCTTCAATTGTGCGAGCTAGTTGGACTTCACGACTGTGTTTTAAGCGCTCTGTTTCCATTCTTTGGCTCACGCCAAAACCAGAGTCTTGCATTAAAATATCGCTGCCAGCAGCTGGCGCTTGCGCTACGCCACCACGAGCTAGTGCAAGTTTGATATCTTGATATTCTTCACCACGAACCTTAATTACGTTTTGCTCTAGTACGTACTCAATTTTTTGTGCATCTAAAAAGTCTAACGTTTCGATTAGCTGTTCGGTTTCAAATTTACCAAGTGGACGCATTTCAGGCTGGCGCGACCAAATGATAATGAAAATAGCAATCGCTAAACAAATGGTTAATGCAATGATTAAAGCGCCTTGTCTTAATACCTCAGCACTTGAAATTGAATTTAAAAAACCAGACTTTTGTTCTTCTGCTACTTCACCATTGATATCGTTATTAAGCGATACCACATCGGAAGACAAGTCCTGGCCTTCTGGTGTTACTTGAGTTGATAATTGGTCTGCCACTTTTCTTTCCTACCCCTAAAATCGAAAGTTGATCCAATTTATTAAACTGGCATCGCCATGATTTGCTTATAAGCGTCTACAAGTTTGTTACGAACTTGCACGGTTGCTTCGAATGCCACACTTGATTTTTGCGCTGCAATCATAGCTTCAGCTAGAGATACTGAACGGTCGCCCATTTCAACTGCTGTTCTTAGTTCACCTGATTTGGCTTGCAAGTCATTAACGTTATCGACGGCTTGCTGCAACAGATCACCAAAGTTAGCGGAGCTTGAGCTGTTAACTTGTTGAATGTTGGATTCGATGTTCGGTCGGATCACTTGGTTCGAGCCAGAAACTTGCGATGACATCGCCTGAAGTTCTGCATATAAGTTGTTGGCTTGAATATTCATTGTTCAGTCCCCTAGACCTTTATTATAAAGCTTTTCGTGGTTTTGTTGAGGGGAATAAAGCATTTACAATGCCAACTTTTAAACCATTGATTTAAAAGAGTTTTAATTGGATTTTAGCCTATTTTCCATAATGACAATAATTTGACTGAACAAATTTCAAGCAGAAAAACACCTATGAGCAGTTAAGCCCATAAGTGTTTTTATCGGTTGGGATCTGTTTAGCTAGCTTACGCTGGAACTTCAATTCCTTGTTCGCGCATTTTCGCTAGTTTATAACGCAATGTTCTTGGGCTAATGCCTAGCTTCTCGGCAACATCTTTGCGTTTACCTCGGCATGCATACAAAGCGTCTAGAATAATTCGATTCTCTTGGTCACGGATCTCCATTTTGAAGTCTGCGCCATCTGAACTTGATTCTTTTATTTGTTGGTGTTGAATGTTAACCGCGACAGTATCTTCTTTGATATCGGCTGCAATTTTATCTACCGCGAACTCTTCTACCAGAATATGCTCTGCGTCAATTGCATTTTCTGAGCATAAGATCAGCGCACGTTGAATAATGTTATCTAACTCACGCACATTACCCGGCCAGCCATGATTTAATAGTTTCACTCTTGCAGCTGCAGATAGGTTCGGTATTTCACGGCCATTTTCTGTGCAGTGACGGCTTAATAGGTGCTCGGCAATTGGAATGATGTCATCTTTGCGTTGTGATAAAGGTAACCATCGAATTGGGAAAACATTTAAACGATAGTATAAATCTTCGCGGAACTTACCTTCTTTCACCGCTTCCATTAAGTCACGGTTAGAAGTCGCTAATACACGTACATCGAGTTTTACTGTTTTACGGCTACCTAAACGTTCGACTTCACGTTCTTGTAGTACACGTAATAGTTTGGCTTGTAAGTTAAGATCCATTTCAGTGATCTCATCAAGTAAAATAGTACCGTGTTGTGCTTGTTCAAACTTACCAGGGCAAGCTTGTACTGCGCCTGTAAACGCGCCTTTTTCATAACCGAATAAGGTCGCTTCCAGCATGTTATCTGGGATAGCTGCGCAGTTAATTGCAATAAAGTCGTGGTCGGCACGAAGTGATTGGTCGTGAATATAACGAGCCATTACTTCTTTACCAGCACCACTTGGGCCAGTGATCATCACACTAGCATCTGACGTTGCAACTTTTGCAGCTAACTTAAGTAATTCTTTACTTTTTACATCAGCAACGACCGGACTGTGCTTTTCAGTTTGTTTAACTGGTGCATAACGACCTACCATATTTAACAGCACTTCTGGTGCAAATGGTTTCGCCATGTAATCAATCGCGCCGTATTTCATTGCTTCAACTGCATGGTCAATTGTGGCGTAAGCCGTCATTAATAAAAATGGCGTATTTGGATAAAGCTTCTTAACGGACTTTAACAAATCAAGACCTGTCAGCCCTGCCATTTGTACATCAGATACAATTAAGTCGATAACTTTTTGCTTTAATAATACTAACGCCGTTTCAGCAGAGTCTGCTTCAACAACGGAGTAACCCGCTATCGATAGAGTATCAACTAAAGCCTCACGAAGACCCGAATCGTCTTCAACTACTAAAATCTGTGTTTGACTCATGCTACATTCTCCTCTGGCTGAAACTCACCATTATTTGAATTTTGGTTTAGCTTGATTGGTAAATAAATGCTAAACACGGCGCCACCTTCAGGCTTATTGGTTACTTCAACCTTACCTTGGTGTGCTTGGGCGACTGTTTTAACCACAGACAGACCCAGTCCCGTTCCCTGTGAACGAGTAGTATAAAAAGGTTCAAAGATCTTCTGCATTTCATCGACGTTTACGCCTGGACCATTGTCTTCTACAGAAATACATACTTGGTTTGGATCTTCATCAACGCGGCGCGCAGCAAGGTGAATATCAACCCCTTTGCCAACCACTTGTACTGCGTTGTGAACTAAATTTGTAATGGCACTAGCTAAACTTGTTTTATTGGCTAGTACACAAATGTCAGGCTCTGGTATTTCGACCGTGAACTGTCCGACCTGTTGCACCATGGAATCTGAACTTTGGTGCGCAGCGGTTAATAACTGCTGTAATGAAACTTGTTCTAAAACTTGATTTTCACCACTCTTAGCGAACATCAACATATCATTGACTTGTTTTTCTAAATCGCTCAAACGAGACGTCAGCTTATTGACAAATGAGCCTCGCGTTTCCGCTTTTAATCTAGAATTCGATAAGTTAGCAGCGTATAACATAGCAGCCGATAGCGGCGTTCTGATCTGGTGAGCTAAACTCGCTACCATTCGACCTAGCGCTGATACCCTTTGTAAGTGACTGATCCTTTCTTGCAGCTTTCTTGTTTCTGTTAAATCTGTCATGACGATCAGTTGACCAGACTGTAACGGCATGATTTCTAACTTAACTCTGCGACCATCGTATAAGGATACTTCGTGGCCATCATCACTGCGCGGACGGAAAGAACGTTTTATGATAGTACGCCACTTCTCACCTTCTAACGGCTCGCCTAATAAGTCGATTGCTACTTTATTGGCTTGACTTACTTGGCCTTTGTTATCGAGTACCACTACCCCATTTGGTAATACATCTACTAAATGACTGAGTTCGTCATTACGCTGTCTTAACGCGGTTAATTCTTCCTGCGTTTGGGCAAAATCAATATTATTTTGCTGTGCTTGTGGCGCAACCGAACTTCTGTCTGGTGCTAAGTTAGAAAATCGACGATTAGCAATTGGAGCAAACGAGGCTAATTTGATATTAGAACTCGTGATCTTTTTGCCTTTTACTAATGCTGCAATACTTGCTGTCATGATCTTGTCTCTTTTGGTCTACGTCTAGTCGTATATAACAATCTTCATGCCAACTTTATTTTTATTATATTTCAATAACTTAATATCGAAATTCAACACCAAACCGTAAATTCAAAGTTTTGACGCTGATAAAACAAGGATCATTTTTAGATCGAATTTTCAGCTCTTAAAAGACGGGACTTGGACAAGTTTTCAACCTATAAGGATCAAGTGTTTTAACAACGATTACGGAGACACCCACTTAAAAGCTGATCGACAAGCAGCTAGATCAGCCTTCGGCTGCTAGATCGCTACGCGCCAGAAAGAGAAGTTGAAAAGCAAATTAAAGAGACACCCACTTAAAAACCGATCGGCAAGCCGCTAGATCAGCCTTCGGCTGCTAGATCGCTATGCGCCAGAAAGATAAGTTGAAGAGCAAATTAAAGAGACACCCACTAAAAAACCGATCGGCAAGCCGATAGATCAGCCTTTGGCTGCTAGATCGCTATGTGTCAGAAAGAGAAGTGGAAGAGCAATTAATTATTCGAGCTTTTGCTACAACATAATTGCTTAGCTGCATTGATAATAAACAATACTTTTAGCAGTACTAACCGAAGGAGTAAGCTTGCACGTCACTGATGCGTATTTAACTCTAATAAAGTTTTTAAATGCTTCGCCTCGTGCGGCATCTGTGAACATAAAGATTTGCCCTTGTGCAGCAACTCTTTTCATCGGAATAGAGTTGTTGTCTCCATCTCTTGCAGCTAGTGTTTCCAAACGTTCTAGTGTCGTATTGATTTCAACAATGACATGTCCATTAGGCTCTAAGACCTTGTAATTATTTAGTTTGAAGAAGTTAAGTTGAAAGGACATATTTGAGGTTTTAAATGTCGGAATGTCAGCTTCCTGAAATTTTTGTTCGAAGGTGCCTTTACCCCAGTCTTGCCCACCGCTCATGTAATAATCATAAATATCATTACGAATACTCGATGTTTGTAGGTAGTCGTAAGGTGAACCAAGAATGCTAAGCCCGTTAGTAGAATAATAGTTATCAGCTTGAGAACTCTGTGCTTGCGCACTTTCTTTTTCAGTTAAGGTACTATTTTTAGACAAAGAGGTTATGGTAGAAGATGGACCACCTTCATATATAGAATAGGGTACTTTTTTCTCCCCCGCTGTTAAAATGTCTACAAGCGCATTTCTATATTCGAAATAAAGGTCAACATCATGTTGCTCTTCAGAAGTAAAATTAATAGGAGTAGCGGTTACAATCGGTTTACCTCTTTCAAGTTGGTAATTAACTTCAAATTTACGTGCCACTTCATTTCGGTAATCAAATACCACAACACTTGAATAACTCATACTTACAGCGTTCTGCTCGGCCTACAGTTTCATCTGACTGACAGAGCATGAGTCACACGGGATAATTGCTAGTCCTGCATAAGCTTTTGTAACTTTGAAAGTGAACGAAAGAGCGAAAATGATTAAGAGTGTAGAAAATTTCATAATGATCCCTTTATATAAAAACATCAGTTTGACTCCCTGCAATATGCTTTTAGCATACGAAATAAAATCCACATTTCAACTGTAAATGTCAGCGATAATGGCTATCGGCATTGAAGGTTTTGTGATTAAATCAAACAAAAAATAATACACAGGAAGGGAGCATGAAGTACGATATAGTTGTGTGGGGAGCAAGCAGTTTTGTAGGGAAGTTAGTTGCTGAGTACTTAACGGAAAAATATCACGACCAATACAATATTGCGCTGGCTGGACGTGATGAGCGTAAACTGAACAAAGTAAACGAGCAATATTGCCAATCCAAATGGCCAATTCTAACAGGTAACGCTAAGGATCCTGAGTTCCTTAAACAATTAACCGAACAAACCCAGTTAGTTATTTCAACCGTTGGTCCATATGCCTTATATGGAGAAGAGTTGGTTAAAGCCTGTGTCGAACAAGGTATCGACTATTGTGACCTGACTGGTGAGCCACAATGGATTTGGCAAATGTTAAAAAGCTATGAACAACAAGCTCAACAAACAGGTGCTAGGATCCTACATTGTTGTGGCTTCGATTCTATTCCCTCTGACTTAGGCGTTTTTCATTTACAACAATTAGCAAAACAACAATTAGGCAGTTATTGCGAGCAAGTACATTATCGTTTCAAAGCAAGTAAAGGTGGGTTCAGCGGTGGTACAGTCGCAAGTATGCTCAATGCTATTAAGCAGATCAGCAAAGATAAAACCAAAGCACGATTATTAAAAACGCCCTATGCTTTGTTATCTGAGAAACCTGACAGCTTGCCTTATCAACAAGCGGTTAAAAGCTTAGAAAAAGCTTCCGATAGCGGACATTATCTAGCGCCTTTTATCATGGCAAGTATCAATACAAAAATAGTTCACCGTACTAATTATTTACTTGGTTACCCTTGGCAATATTCCTTTTTATATGACGAGTCGATGCAATTTTCATCTGGTGCTAAAGGTTGGTTTAAAGCGTTCAGCTTAGTTGCAGGTTTATCTGTATTTGCATTGGCGGCTTCTTTTACCACAACCCGTAATTTACTAGAAAAGTATGTTGTGCCTAAACCTGGTGAAGGGCCAAGCGAGGCACTTGTAAAAAACGGCTTCTTCAAACTAGAACTTATTGGCAAATTGAACAATACCGAGCAACTGAGAGTACAGCTAACCGGCCAAGGCGACCCTGGTTATGGCTCTACTTGCAAAATGATCTCTGAAACAGCCTGCTTGCTACTTAGTACAGACAAAAGTACAACAGGGGTCGGTTTTCTGACTCCAGCAGCAGCGTTAGGCGAAGCCTTGGTTGAAAGGCTAGAACAGAACGCAGATATTGAGTTTAAGCAAATTTAAAATCTGTGTTTAACATCGCAATGGCAGGGTGTTTAATTTTTCGCTCTGAACTAATTAGGTAGAACTGCTCTTTCACCTCAGTAGTTCTGCCTATTACTGCAACTTCATAAGTTTCTAATACATGTTTCTCGGCTATGGTTGGGGTACAAAATATGCCATACCCTGCTTGACCAAAAAGCTTGGTCAAAGCCGTATCATCGAACTCGGCGATAATGTTAGGGTGTAAGTCATTGTCGTCTAGCCAAGATAAAATGCTCAACTTAATGGAGGATTGTTCGCCAGGTAACAATAATTTTTGCTCATTTAGACAAGTTGGGAAATCATCGCTTATTTTATCAAGCTGCGACTTTTGTACATAAAAAGTCAGGCCGCTGTCGATAATTTTATGGCTGTATGCTTTAACGCTTTTCCCCGGCGGGATCGGGCAATCAGACAAAATAGCATCAAGTTTATTCAACGCTAAATCAGCCAGTAACTGCTCAAATTCACCTTCTCGACAAACCAGTTTAATCGCTTCTTCACCATCAAAAATAGGCTTAAGCAAATCATAAGCAAAGACTTTGGGAATAACGTCGGTGATGCCAATGGAGAAGGTTCGCTGTTGGTTAAATTGATTCGGTTCCAGCCTTTGTAATAACTCATGACCCAAATTAAAAATATCTTCGGCATAGGAATACATTAGTTTGCCATTGTCGTTCAGAATAAGTCGTTTGCCATGGCGTTCGAACAACCTTAACCCCAAATAATCTTCCAATGTCGCTAATTGGCCGCTTATGGTTTGTGGGGTTAAGTGCAGCAGTTTGCTTGCTGCAGCAATGCTGCCTTCTTTTGCTGTGAGGTAAAAATAATACAAATGATTGTAATTAAGTTGTTTCATCTTTGCCTCGTTATCAGTTATTTACGAATAATTAGTCTGTTTTATTCGAATTTAAATTCTAAAGAAATAGCTCTATAAAATCTATTGATATTAGTAATTGAGCCTTCCTATGACAAAAGCAAATTTTCGATTAATGCTCCAGCACGATGCCTTCGGCGGTATTCTTTTGGTCGTTGCTGCGATGCTTGCTATGGTAATAGCAAACTCTCCCCTTAGTAGTTATTACAAAGGCTTTTTAGATATTCCGGTGGCAATCCAGTTCGGTAATTTTGAAATAGCAAAACCTTTACTACTTTGGATCAATGATGGCTTGATGGCCATTTTCTTCTTTCTAGTTGGCTTGGAAGTGAAACGTGAGATCATGGAAGGGCATCTTTCTTCTCCATCGCAAATCGTTTTACCTGGTATTGCTGCAGTGGGCGGTATTGCAGTACCAGCAATATTTTATGCTGCTTTTAACTATCAAGACCCCGAAGCAATAAAAGGCTGGGCGGTCCCTTCGGCAACAGACATTGCATTTGCACTTGGCGTATTTAGCCTGTTTGCCAAAAAAGTCCCACTGTCTTTAAAGATGTTCCTACTGTCCGTCGCTATTTTTGATGATATCGGCGCTATTGCCATCATCGCCCTGTTTTACTCGCAAGACTTATCTACCCTATCGCTCATTATCGCTTGCATTGGTTTGGTCGCTCTGTTTGTGCTTAACCGTTGTAATGTTAAATACCAATCCGCCTATATTGTCATTGGTATTATTGTTTGGGCTGCCGTGCTTAAATCAGGTGTTCACGCGACCTTAGCAGGCTTTGCTCTTGCCTTATTTATTCCATTGAAGGTAAAAAATGAAGATGGCAATCCTATGTTATTAAACATGGAACACGGGGTTCAACCTTGGGTAGCTTTTGCCATTTTACCTATCTTCGCATTTGCCAACGCCGGCGTTGAATTAACCAATATCAGTTTCAATGATCTGCTTCACCCAGTGACACTTGGTGTTATCGCAGGACTATTTGTTGGTAAACAAATTGGCATCTTTGGCGCATGTTGGCTTGCCATTAAACTTGGTATCACCAAGTTACCTGAAGGTGCAAATTGGATCCAACTCTACGCCGTATCCGTTTTATGTGGTATCGGCTTTACTATGAGCTTATTCATTGGCTCATTAGCGTTCGAAAATGTTGATGTTCAATACTTCAATCAAATCAAACTAGGCGTACTTATTTCATCATTGCTGGCAGCGTTATTTGGTGGCTGGTTACTTAATATGTCTAAGAAAACCGTGAAGGATATTAAATATGAAAGCAACCATACTGCTGCTTAGTACAATAGTCATTAGTTCACCTCTTGCTCAGGCTTCTGAGCGCTCTGGTGATCTTTGTTCCAAGCAGACAACACAAGCACAATGTGAAGCTTATATTGCAGGACTTGTTGAAGGCTACGTTGCTAGCAAACAAAATTATTTACCAAAACAGCCCGAGTTTGAAAGTGAATATTTGGCGCGCGCTTTTGCTAATCGAGTTGGCAAAAGTTATTACAATAATTTAAATAACAAGCAGCCAGCGTGTTTACCTAGTGTGGTTGATAAAGAAAAAATTATTGCTTACTTAATGACATCGAATAAAAGACAAGACTTAACTCAACAACTTGGCGACTATTTAAGAGAAAATTACCGCTGTAATGACAAATTGGCTAGACAGTAAAAACCGCGTTACCCAACCCCCAAAGCCCACAATGGTGTCACTTCAGGTGTACCTTGTGGGCTTTTCGTAAATACCGTATAAATCTTTAGTCGTCATTGTTCCAGCGCTTGATATTTGTTCAGCAGTTCTACCATGGCATCTATCACCATAGTTCCCGATTCATTTTCCCCTAGTTCATCAGTTGAGCACACTACTTTATTCAGCCCATCTGGCATATCTTCCATAACACCAACCAATGCCATCGACCAGTTAGCAAAGCTTCGGGATGACACATATTCGCTACTCAAAACGGTTACGTCTGTATGCCTAACATCACACATAATTGATTCAAACACTTCTTCCACATTTAACTGAGCGCCCTCCAGTACTTGAATGAAATAACCTCCACTGTAGAGCAAAGCTCCTGTGATCTCTTTACTATTGTTATTCCTTTGCGACACAGATAGCAATTCGTTAACTTGATGTTTTATTGACGCTAAGTCACCAGTCAGTGCTGATCTGCTAAAGTAAGTTAGTGTAAAAAGACGCTTTTCCATGCTCACTCCTTGTACAAATTGTTGTTGTATTGCGATAAAAAACTGATAAATCGGTTAAATAATATTGGCTGACAATATGCACTTCCCTGCACTTCTCTGATCCCATACTGACGCGCCAACTTAATGTCCTCAGCACTCTCTACTCCTGAAAACATGGGCGTAATTCCAAGCACTTGAGATAACGCAGAAAAACTTTGCGCTGTAAGCTTAGTACTCGATTGAGCCTTAGTTGAACTTGAGAGTTGATAAGCCTCTTGCTTTAATTTTACATAATCGTAAATAGAATAGTCTGAAGCATGATCACACAAGGTGCTTAACTGTGGTGTGCACAGTCCTAAACTAACCCCTATAGATTTAAGCTTAGTAATGGCATTTGTTAGTTCTGGCGATTGCTCGAAAATCAGCTCAGTAAGCTCTACTCTAACAGTATTATAAGCCCTGTTAGATTCAGCAATCGTTCGGCATAATTGCTCTACGAAAGACGTACCACTCGCTAATTGGCAAAGGGAGATAGGAATTGTCAAAGTTAAGTGATCTAGTTTTTGTTTATTTAAATCGGCAAGTGCCAATTCGGTACACCAAATGCTCAGGGTATTCAATACCTTAACTTGGGCTTCGCCTAAGTCAAATTGCTCAGCATCATATTTGATCTTGTTGCCATTTGGCTGCCATTCAACTTTGGCTTCAACTGCCACGACTTGGTTGTCTAACAAGCGAATAATGGGTTGATAAATTATCTCAAACTCTGAAATTAACTCGCCATTTATAAGGTCTGGCAAAGTCCTTACAAAGGAGGATTTAAACTTTTGCTGTAAAGCAAAAGGAAGTGGCTGCCCGGCTTTTTGTTCGACTTTAGAAAGCCGTTTATCTGCACTGTATAAAGGCTCCGCTAGCACTCGCGTTATAGTATCGGCGTCTTCACTATTAGGAAGGTCAGCAACAGATACCAAGGGGTTAATATGGATCACGCAACCATGTATCAACATAGGGCGTTTTAATATATTTAGGCACTTACTGACTAAGTCCTGCGTATTAACAACGCAACTTTGTTCTGGCGTGAGTAAAATAATAAAACCACCTCTTTGCCATTGACTGATTAAAGAGCAACTAGGGACTACTTTAGCAAGGCGTTTCGCTACACGAGCTAACGCTAATTCAGTCATTGAAAAGCCAATTCCAGTGCTAAGAGCCTCAACATTATCAATCTTGCACATAAGCATTGATATCTCTGATATCGAATGTTTTTTTCTCCAATAATCAAACTGGCTAAGGAGTTGAGATAATGGCAGTAAGCCAGCTTTTACTGTGTCACTACCAAGCTGATGGAGATATTCGCCTTGGTTTGACATTTTTTTATGGAGCTTTAAAAAGTCTGGTTCAGGTAAAGGCTCACTACACAAGAAACCTTGAAACTGATGGCATCCCAACTCGACTAACTTAGTCAGTTGACCTTGTTCTTCTACTCCCTCGGCGACGACGGATAACTCAAAGTTATTTGCTAGGTTAACAATTGTTTTCACTATCATTTCATCGGCTTTGTCATTAACGACATTTTGTACAAATGAACGATCTATTTTGATCTCATGGATAGGTAATTGTTTTAAATAAAGTAATGAAGAGTAACCAGTACCAAAATCATCAATTGAGAATTTCAGCCCTAGCTTAGCCAATGCATTTAACTGAGCTATCGCTTTATCAATGTTTTCGAGCAATAAACTTTCCGTTATTTCAAATACCAATAATCCTTTTGGCAGTTGATACAAGCCAAGAATGTGCGTCACTTTGTCGATAAAATTATCATCATTGAGCTGCTTAGTACTTACATTGATTGATAATTGGCAATGGCCCATGCTCTGGATGCTTTGCCACTGTTCGAGTGTTTCGCAAGCTTTTGTTATTAGCCAGTAACCAAAGTCATAAATTAAGCCACTGCTCTCAAGCTCTGAAATAAACGAGTTTGGGTACAACAAGCCCTTTGTTGGGTGCTGCCAACGAACCAAAGCTTCAGCCCCTATTAATCTATATTGGTCGGTAAACTTAGGTTGGTAATAGAGTACAAACTGCTCTTGTACCAGTGCTTCGTTTAAGTCTTTTTCAAGCTGTAAGGCTTGTAAAAAACGCTCTCGCATCACTTCATTGAAAAATTCGTAGCTGCCTTTCAGTGACGCTTTTGCACAATACATGGCCATATCAGCTTGCTGCATTAGACTCTTTACACTGTGCTCTTGACCTTTGAAAAGAGTGATCCCTTGACTAATCGAGCTCTTAATAGTCTGCCGTTCGACGACAATGTTTGCTTTAATTGCTTGGCTCAATTTCAATACAATATTGTTTGTCAGCTCCGTGCTCCTCGCTAGGGAGCTCGCTAAAGAGGACAAAATAACTAAAAACTCATCTCCGCCTAAACGTGCAACCGTGTCTTTTGCTCTAACGTTCGAAACTAATCTATCCGCTATCGTTTTTAATACTTCATCGCCAATATTATGGCCCAGGGAGTCATTAATATTTTTAAAATCATCAACATCGATAAAGATAAGTGAGTAATACAATTGCTCTTTTTCACTCGCTACCACACTTTTTTCCAGCCTCTGAATTGCCAAAGCTCTGTTTGGTAGCAGTGTTAGAGGATCATGAAATGCGAGAAAACTAATATTAGTACTATCCGTTAGCGCAGTATTATCTTCTACTAAGGCCTTTCTCCTCTCTTCAAGATGCTCTGAGTTTATTGCTGTTCGATTTGCCGGCAAGCCGACGGCATGAGAATTTGTATGATGAGCAATTAAACGGCTATCTAATAAGTGGGCAGTTAAAATATAGTTTTCACAGCATAGCTTGCAAATGGATAATAGATATTGCTTATCGCTGAACTCAAAAAGCAAAGTATCATTTAGCTGTTGTGAAATTGCATGCTTAATAAACCGGATTAACGGCAATGCCAGAGCGGACTTAACTGAGTATTGTTGCATTAGCTCTTTCACTAACTTAGCCGTTATTCGCTCGTTTTTGATCCCCAAAAAGTACAAGCCAAATTGCTGTTCAGAAACTTTTAACACCGCTGGTGTTTTATGTAATTGATTAAACAAGTCCACAACAAAATTCCCTTTATAAGTTGCCCACAATTATAGTGCAAAACTCATATATTGCAGCGTTTATAGACTAAAATTTAAAAAACAACAGAAAACCCATTAAAAGTTAAACAAAAACTACATTTTTAGAATTAACGTTTGATTTTCTGATATAAAAAAAGACCAGCTAATTTAGCTGGTCTTTTTTATTAAGCTTATTTTATGACGGGGCATATAGCCCATTAATCGTCTTTGTTTAAATTATATTTTCGCATCTTTTCAACTAAGGTTGTGCGGCGTAAATTCAGCTGCTCTGCCGCCCTTGCCACGACATAGTCTGTGCTTTGCAGCGCTTGCTCAATAAGATTAACTTCTAGCTCCGCTAAAAACTCTTTTAAATCGATGCCCTCAGGTGGCAGCATCATAGTTGTCGGATCCGCAATGGTCATTGCTGACATAACGAAATCATCACTGCCATCGTCTTCTGGGTCGTCATTTTCAGCGAAGATATCAATTAACGCTTGGCGCTCTAGGATCTCATCTGGATATTCAGGAACAAATGGCGCCTCATCGGTATGACAATACCTTGGCGGTAAGTCATGGACATCAACCATTTGATTCGGAAACATGATCAAGAGCCTTTCAACTAAGTTCCCTAGTTCACGAACGTTACCCGGCCAAAGGTGTTGTTTAAGTGAGTCTAAAGCTCTATCTGTTAAATTAAAACGAGCTTTGTGTTCTTTTTCAAAACGAGCAATAAACTCTTGGATCAGCAGTTCGAGATCTTCAACCCTATCGCGCAAAGAAGGTGATTCAATTGGGAATACATTTAAGCGGTAAAACAAGTCTTCACGGAACTTGCCGTCTTCAATCATGCTTTCTAAGCTTCTATGTGTTGCCGCCACAATACGAACATCGGCTTTTATTGGTTTATTACCACCCACTCTTTCATAGACTCGCTCTTGCAATACACGTAATAGCTTAACTTGCATTTGCAACGGCATATCGCCAATTTCATCTAAAAATAAAGTACCGCCCTGAGCCAACTCAAATCGGCCTTTACGGGATGAAATTGCGCCAGTGAATGCGCCTTTTTCATGGCCAAAAAGTTCACTTTCTAACAATTCACCTGGAATAGCGCCACAGTTAACAGGAACAAACGGGCCTGATGCGCGACTAGATAGTAAATGTACATTTCGAGCAATGACTTCTTTACCTGTACCTGAGTCACCTAAGATCAGAACATTAGCGTCTTTACCTGCAACTTGGCCTATTAAGAAACGGATCTGATTCATTGGCTCTGTAGAGCCGATGAGTCCGTCAAATTTATTACCGTCAGTAGCTTGAGCTGGGCGAGGCATTAACCTCTTATACTCTTGGCAATCTCGGACTTGTTGGGTAACAACAGGATAAGTGAAAGGCTCAGACAATAGGCCAATGACATTCTTTTGTTCGAATAAGTATTTAAGGGTATCGCCAAGTAATAAGAATGGGATCGCAGGTTGCGATTTGACTATGTTTTCATGTTCACCGCTTGCTAATGCACCTAGCACACAGCAGGTGACCACATCTTCTGGTACACATTTGCTTGCCAGCTGTGACTCAGTAATAACTTCACATTGCTCACCAATAAAAGTCAGTAAGTCTGCAGTTAGTCTGGCTCTGCGTTCATTTTCATCAAGAATTAATATAGTGTGTACTGCGGTCATAAATAATGCTCAATCTTATTACCCTTGCGTCATTACGCTATTGTAATATGCGCTGACGAGGCATGATAAATCACTGTATTTAAAAATGATTGTAACTGCCTTGATCCTATGATCAAGTGTTTGAGATCAATTTTTGACTGAATTTTGACACTTTGCCTAATTTTTGACAGTTTTTGTCGCCATAAAAACGGACTAAATTTGCTTTTTCCGTTCCGCATATATGCCCAATGCAACAAAACAACTGACCACAACAATCGCTAGATAAGGTTTACTTAACGCGGATAATTGCGTTTTTAGGATATTGGTAAATAAGACAGTTGCGGCGCCATAACCAAAAGTGCTGACTAGGACAAATATGACAGTACGGAAGAAAAAATTGGCGGAAGCAATTTGTCTTTTAATAAAGCGGTTTATATCACCGCCAGTGATCACGAGTAAGGACGCCACCAGCGCCAGTGATATGTCTCTTATGTAAGGGCGCATAAGCGCGCCCAAATCACTAAACACCGAAAGCACAGCGTCCATATTTAATTACCCCACGCCATGCTGTTTAAACAGCTCAAGCATTTGTTCTTCATTGAGCACTTCGACACCTAAGTCTTGTGCCTTAGTAAGTTTTGAGCCAGCTTTTTCACCTGCAATTAAGAAGTTGGTTTTGGCTGACACGCTACCTGCAACCTTGGCACCTAGGCCAACTAAAACGTTTTTCGCATCAGAGCGTCCCATTGCACTCATTGAGCCTGTAAGTACATAAGTCAAACCTGCTAAAGGTTGCTCTTGCTCTGATCTTTTCTCAATCACAGCCCAAGTTACCCCTTGCTCTAATAACGCTTCAATTACTTCTTGGTTATGGCTTTCAGCAAAAAATCGTTTAACGTGTTTAGCGACAATATCGCCGACATCATCAACTTCAATTAAGGCTTCAACATCCGCTTGTTGGATCGCCTCTAAGGTTAAGAAGTGATTGGCCAAATTCGCCGCTGTCGCTTCTCCCACTTCTCTAATGCCCAAAGAGTACAAAAACTTAGGTAAAGTTGTTTGTTTTGCCGCGACCAAAGCATTAATCAAATTGCTTGCTGATTTAGGTCCCATACGCTCAAGACCAGCAACTTGCTCTTCAGTTAAAGAGAATAAATCCGCTGGCGATAGGATCAATTTTTCATCCACCAGCTGCTCGACAATTTTATCACCTAAGCCATCTACATCTAATGCTTTTCGAGAAGCAAAATGCTTGATTGCTTCTTTACGTTGCGCACTACAGTACAGGCCCGCAGTACACCTTGTTACCGCTTCATCTTCAGGCTTTTCAACGTTAGAGCCGCACACAGGGCACTCTGCAGGGAATACAATCTCTTGTGCCGTATCAGGTCGTCTATCTTTTATTACCGACACAACTTGTGGAATAACATCACCGGCTCTACGAATAACAACCGTATCGCCAATTTTAATTTCTAAACGTTCAATTTCTTCGGCGTTGTGTAAAGTGGCATTTGACACGGTTACCCCACCAACGAATACAGGCTCTAATTTAGCTACAGGTGTAATTGCCCCTGTTCGGCCAACCTGGAACTCAACGTCATTAAGTTTTGTTAACTCTTCTTGGGCTGGGAATTTATAAGCAATTGCCCATCTTGGCGCTCTTGCTACAAAGCCTAATTCTTGCTGAGTGGCAATGTCATTAATTTTTAATACCGTGCCATCAATTTCGTAGTTTAGGCTATCTCTTTTATCACTGATATTTTTATAAAAAGCCAATACACCTTTGATGCCTGTTGCCACTGTGATCTCTGGGCATACGGGTAAACCCAACTGTTTTACTTGCATCAATCTGTCGTAGTGTTTGTCAGCTAAGGTAAAATCGTCAGATACCACACCAATGCCATACGCATAAAAGCTCAACGGTCTGCTTGCGGTAATTTTAGAGTCGAGTTGACGCAAACTACCAGCGGCCCCATTTCTCGGGTTAACCATAGGCTTGGTGCCATTTTTTTTCGCTTGTTCATTAAAAGCATTAAAGCCATCTAACAACATGAACGCTTCACCACGGATCTCAATGCGCTGTGGAATATTGTCACCAATCAGTGCTAAAGGAATTGATTTAATGGTTCTCACGTTTTCCGTGATATCTTCACCAACTGCACCGTCACCACGGGTCGCGGCGCGAACAAATTGACCATTTTCATAGATAATGCTTACTGCTAGGCCATCTAGCTTAGGCTCACAACAAAACTCAAAGTCTTGTTCTGTTTTCAATCGGTCATTCACTCTTTTGTGAAACGCCACGAACTCCTCTTCTGTCATGGCATTATCTAATGACAGCATAGGTACTTCATGGGCAACTTGGACAAACTTATCTAGCGCCTGACCACCTACTTTCTGGGTTGGTGAGTTATTTGATTTAAACTCAGGATGCGCTTCTTCAAGCTGCAATAATTGTTTGAATACTCTGTCGTATTCCGCATCGGGAACCGTTGGCTGATCTAAGACATAATATTCGTGATTGTACTGTTGAAGTTGCTTGCTCAGTTGCGCGATTTGTTCTGCTATTTGTTGCGAAGAGGCGTTTGCTTGAGTCATGGAGCTCTGGCTATTAGTTACTATTGATACAAGTGTCTAATGAAGCGGTTTCAGATTCAAGAGCTAAACGCCTTAACTGGGTACTTGTTATACAAGGTTTTCAGTTGCTAGCGACTGCTTACCTCACAATTAGATACTGTTTTTACGTATATGAGACTCAAGTTAAATTGCCTTTTGCTGTTACTTAAGACGTAACCGTTGGCTATTTTTTATCAATTTCGAAGAAGAAACCATCAGTCAATTCCATATTTTATATCTTACCCTTGACTAAAAAACACCAAACATTAGGTTGATAAAATCAATGGTAAGAAGAGAAAAGGAAGTCATCTGTGCACAATAAACCTCATTTATATATATTTGATTTAGATGGCACTGCCATAGCCAGTAATGAACATGCATTACCTAGTGATAAACTAGCTCAAATAACTTCATCTTATAGTGACAGTGTCAGATTCTCCGTAGCGACAGGACGCTCATGGCTGCATGCTAAAAATGTTATAAAAAAACTGAAAATTACTACACCTTGCATCATAAGTGGCGGCACGCAAATTATCGCTCCCGGTTCAGATAAAATTATATGGCAATGTAGTATTCGACAAACTTCTTTATCCCATTTAATAAAAATAGGCCAAGCATATGACAAGAAAATGGCTTATGTCGATGGAACTTCCACATCTGAGCCCTTGAGAGCCAAAGAGCTAGCCCATCTTAAAACAGCCAATACAGTTTATATGTTTGGCATCCTTGAACATGAATTGGAACAAGTTCTAGCTACAATAAACCAAGAACAAGATATCAAAGCGGTCGCGACAAACTCGTGGCTTGATCCGTCCGTTATCGATTTACATATTACTAGTGCTAATGCAACAAAAGGCCACGCTGTAAGCAAGTTATTGGAATTAACTGAGATAGACCGTGTTGACTCAACGTCTATAGGCGATGGATATAATGATATCGATTTAATTGAATCGACTAATACTGGCATTGCTATGGGCAACGCTGAAGAAGAACTGAAACAGCGAGCTTGCAGAGTCATCGATACGGTAGAAAATGATGGTTTAGCTCTATTTTTAGAACATGAACTTAAAACAAGACGGATTTTAAAAGCCTACTAGTAGGTGAATTGATGTGACTAAACTAAATACTTGTTATACCACCAGAGAAAAGTTTTTAGGTTATTCTTGCTGTTATACTCAAATCAAATAGATACAATACCAAGGACCCACTATGCGAGATCCACAACGCGAACTGACACTTAGATTTTTAGCTGAACCACAAGATGTAAACTTTGGCGGCAAAGTACATGGTGGCGCGGTAATGAAATGGATCGACTTAGCGGCTTATGCTTGTGCAGCAGGCTGGAGTGGTCGCTACTGTGTTACGGCTTATGCTGGCGGAATTAATTTCTTAGCGCCGATTCATGTGGGCAGTTTAGTCGAAGTGGCGGCAAAAGTGATTTACACAGGTAACTCATCAATGCATATCGCAATTGAAGTAAACGCCTGTGATCCTAAATCCTTGAATAAACGACTTACCACTTCTTGTATTGTGATCATGGCTGCGGTCGACCAAAACGGCCAAAAAGAGCTAGTTCCTAAGTGGGAACCGAAAACGGAAGAAGATAAAGAGCAACACCAAGCAGCGATTAAACTGATGGACATGCGTAAGCAAATTGGTGAAGAAATGAAAGTATTCTTTAAAAAGTAGACGTTACTTTTCAACAATAAAAACGAAGGTAAACGGCGCATTGCGTTTACCTTCACTGCCAGCTCACAATTTAATATGGACCATTTAATAAGTTCGGCTGGCTCCAATAACTTTGCCAAACCTCATTATTTCGAATGTAAAAGACTAAGTCGCTGTGCAGTACTGCTCGGTCTCCCCATTGACCAAAGTAACCACTCTTAGGCGACAAAGAGCCAACATTATTTAAAGTACCTTGACCTGAAATATCAAGCTCAATTAACTGCATCGATTGTTGGTAGCTCCACTCTACAACGCCCTCTTCACCGGAACTCTGGCTCCAACCACCTAAAGGAAAAGCAAACTTATACTTATTGTCGGACACTTTGAGTTGAGTCAAGGCTCGATAGTCCCACTCGGCTACCGAATAAACGTCTGGGTATATCAAAGTTGCTGCCACTTTTGGTTGAGCTGGGTTAGAAACGTCATACAGCTCTGCTTTTGCCCCTTGGACAAATTCAGAATTGGGTTCGTTGACAATTTCCAATCCTATCTGCGCATCTGGGTCAATTTGCTGACCAATCCCTAACACAAAGTTTTCGTTGATTGGTTGCAGGTAACCAGAGTAACCTGGGATCTCCAACTCACCTTCAATGACAGGGGCATTAGGTTTACTCAAGTCAATCACATAAAGAGGGTCGGTTCTTCTGAATGTTACTATGTAGGCTTTATCACCGAAATAGCGCACGGCATAAATGTCTTCATCAGGCTTACCAATTTTTCCTGGGTTAGCGTCATTAGGTAATTGAGCGACGGTTTGCAGTTCCTGCTGAGCATTTTCTTGTAACACCAAAAGTCGATGGTTTCTTATGGTTTCAGCACTGCTAAAATCTTGCTCTGAGGTAACAACACGCAGGTAGTTGTCCTTTTCACTGAATCTCAAGTGCGAATTATTCCAGCTTACATGACCTGGTACCGAACCTGTTGCTAAGTACTTCACTCCCTGTGCTTGATAACCAAACTTGTGAATGACAGTAGAGTATTTTTCTTGTTCCTGATTGTACTGCTTCTCGTACAAGTACATATTCTTATCGGAAGAATAGAAGCCGTCTAATGGTGCAACAATACAACTTGATTGGAAGTTACTAGGTTCATCCAAATCAAAAGTGGTCACTGTAGTGATATTAGTAAAGCCATAATTAGCGGAATGTTGCTGTGGGATATAACAATTGTCTGCATTAACTAAGGATGTGGTCGTGCCATTTTGCTGATAAACCTTAGGCAACATTTGTTCTAAATTGGTCGCTAAAATAGAGCGATATAATTGCTGAAGTTCTGCTTCCGTGGCTCCTTCTGGCACAGTAATACCTTCTGGTAAATCCGGGCTATAGCGGCTGACAATATATACTTTGTCATCAATTCTGCGCGATGAGATCATATAGCCGTCAATTTTCATTGCCGCCATTAACTGTGGCGTATCACGCTGTTCTACATTGTGAAAATTCAATCCCATTTTACTATTAAAGGGAAAGAAAAAGCTGGTATCCGCGATGCCTGATGGACCTTGCTGGTCAATTGGCTCAAGCACATCGTAAATCATGGTCAGGACATTTTGATGCAAATACAGATCAGATAAATATCCCGCATCTTTATCTGCCTCAATTTTTGCTAATTCAGATAAACTATCATCAGCATTTCGGTTTAACACTCGAACATGAGCCGTCGTTTTTTGTTCGGCTTGTCTTTCTTGAATGAAAAACTCGTGGCTTTCATCTCGGTTGCTGGCCACAAACAGCGTATTACCGTCGTATTTAACTCTGTCGCTTTCATCAACCCCTTGCTCTTGCGTAGTTGTTGATGAAAAATCCGATGTCGCAGTTCTTTCTGGAGCACCGTCTGCACTCATGAATTCACAGTTAACACAATTGCCACTATTTCCTTGGCCAGTAACAGACAAATACAGGCCATTGTGAATGGTCAACGCTAGCTGCGACTGGGTTGCTGAAACTAATTTAGAGTCAGACACAGGCATAGGCTGTATGTCTGCTACGGCTAGTATATCTTGCTCAGAACTACTGGAACCACTACAACCTACTAATCCTGATATTGCCGCTGCAACCAATGTCACTTTAGTAACATTTGACTGCTTAAAGGCTAATGTTGTTTTCATTTTAAGTATCTCCGTACTGTTTTCCTAACGATAAGATAATGCAACTTAACAACAAAGTTTGTAGCCTAATGCAATCAAATGTAATCCTTTGTAATCCCCCGCTACTTTATTCTGTTTATTGTGATAAATTGCGGTCATTACATTAACTTATGGAAACTTCTGTGAATTCGGTTTGGCTCAAACTCATTAGTGTTGGCAGCTTATTATTTACTTCCTTTACTTGGGCAGAGACAGAGCATGCGGATGTCGGCTCTTGGTCTTTCGGTGTCAATTTAGGGTTAGGTCAACGTAGTACCTTTATAACGGGTCAAGATGATGTAAATATATTTGTTTTACCTGATGTTCACTATTATGGCGAACAACTGTTTTTCGACAACGGTACTTTAGGTTACACCCTGAAAGAAACCGAAAACCATGTGTTTAGCGCGATAACAGAACTTAACCCTTATGGTTTGTACTTTGAACAATCCGCTTTGGGGGAAAGTTTTAATCCATTATTTTTAGTCGACCAAGGCGCTCAAGTATCTTCAGAGTTATTTGAAGATGAAAGCAGAGTCGTCACGGAGTCACCTATCGATGCTGAAAATGCTAACAACTCTTTTGATCAAGGGAGCGATTACCCTAGTTACAGCCTGCCAAAGCCAGACTTATCACTCGACTTAGGTATGCAACACAACTGGTTTATCAATGAGTCACAAAACGTGACGATAAAGTTAGTTGCAGATGTCACCAATCGTCACTCAGGCTTTCGAGGTAAATTTACTTGGTCAACAAAGCATCAAATTGAAGCTGTAAGACTAAAACTCAACCTTGGCTTTGATTGGCTCGATAGTAAATCCAGTAATTATTATTTTGGCTTAGTTCCCACCATAGCAGAGCTAGAAAATGACAAGTATGAGCTAGGCAGCACAATTAACCCATATTTGTCGTTAACCGCAAGTATCCCCTTGAGTGAAAAGATGAGCCTCGTCTCGCACGTTAAATATTTAAAATTTGACACTGATATTAACCATAGTCCAGTAACAAGTAAGGGATACTCACTGACTCACTTTGCTGGCATTCACTACAAGTTTTGGTGATGAGGCAAATGGACATGCGCTACCTATTAATAATAATTCTATTGGCAGTCTTTCCTTCATTGGCAAATACCGAACAACAAAGCACTTTATTGGTTAATTTCCAGCTGCAACCAAATATTTGCATCACTAGAGAAGTGGGTGATAGCTGTGCAATGACAGTTAAGGTAAACTGGCAAACATCGGATCCGGTTAACTTATGTTTGCAGCAAAACGACAAACAAATAAAGTGCTGGCAACAACAGCAACAAGTACAAGAGTCCATTGTGATCGGATTGCAAAAACAAAGCACCTTTACTTTAATTGACCAAGACCAACAAACCCTGCTAGCGAAACAAATAGTCAAAATTAACTATCAAACAACAAAACGATTTCGTCGCAGATTAAGATCTGAGTGGAGTATTTTTTAATGCGTCATATAGTGTTAGTAGAAGACGACGACAAATTAGCCCAGTTAGTTAGCACTTTCCTGCAACAACATAGCTTCGAAGTCACCATCATTAATAGTGGTGGTAAAGCAGCTCAAACCATTATTCAACAACAACCTGATTTAGTTCTGCTCGATATCATGTTACCGGAAGTCGATGGCTATACTATTTTTCGCCAACTGCAAGGCAAATTCGCTCACCCCATCTTATTTTTGACGGCAAAAGACTCCGCCATTGAACACGTTATGGGCTTAGAAATGGGCGCTGATGATTACATAGTTAAACCAGTTGATCCTCATGTTTTACTGGCCAGAATTAACTTGATGCTGCGCAAGTCTGAGCAAACGCAAGCCAAAGGCAGTAACGAAAATCAATGCAGTTTTGGTCAATTAACGATTAATAAAAGTGCTCGCACGGTCAATTTATTCGAGCAAGACATTGAGCTAACCAGTCACGAGTTCGAGTTACTCTGGTTATTGGCACAAAACGCTGGTGAGCCTCTGCACCGAGATATCATTCACAAGCAAATGATCGGTCGCGAGTACGACGGTTTAGACCGAACTGTAGATGTAAGAATGTCTAGATTAAGAAAGAAGCTGCACGATGATCCGAAGAAACCCTATCGGTTGGTTACGGTATGGGGCAAAGGTTATATGTTGTGTCCAGATGCTTGGAATGAAAATAGCGATAACTGATGTTTAGACTTTTTCTCAGCTTATATTTGTTGATCAGCATTGGTTTGGTGATGATCAATTTGAGTTCGAACTTTATTTTTTCCAAGTTTGAATCAAATATTCAAAATGATAAATTCAGCGATATTCATACCCTCAGTCAGATCGCTTCTGGCTACATTACCCTGCTCAAGCAACAGCAGCTTGAGTTAACCGAAATTCAACAAGCGTTGGACTTCCCCGTTGCGATTATCTCTTCAAGCTATGTGGCTTTTTTGCCAGAGCAAAAACAAGCATTGAGCAATGGTGAAATCGTCAGCTTGTTTAGCGATGAACTGCACTTTTTATTGTATGGTCAACTCAATGACGAACAGTTGTTTCAACTAGGGCCAATAGAACTGGCGCCAGTGTCTAGCCCACAGATAAAACACTGGTTAATTTTACTGTCTTATCTAATGTTAGCCTTACTGATCTTACTTTGGAGCAAACCTCTATGGCGTGATCTGACGGTACTTATTGATATGACTAAGCAAGTTAGCGCCAATCGAGCAGAGTTGACCGGTAATGTCTCCAAACATTCAGTATTACAGCCGATGCATCAGGCACTTAAGCAAATGACTCAGCGCATAACTGAATTAATAACGATTCAAAAACAAATGATCCATGCGGTCAGTCATGACATTAGAACACCACTGGCTCGAATGAAGTTTTCATTGGCGATGTTAAACCAAGAACAAAAAAACAACTCTGACTTAAGCCAATCAAAGCAAAGCTTGTTATCGGATATAAGAGAAATTGAAGAGCTCATCGACAACTTATTGTCTTTTGGTCGAATTGAAAGCTCGCAAATTGAGTTAGATAAACAAGACGTTGATTTGTCAGCTTTGTTAACTAATTTAGTCGATAAGTTGCAGCCTTTGTCAGACAAGAAAGTAAGCTGTCAGACTCCTGTCAGTATCCACTATTTTTGCGATGGTCACTTATTAGAAAGAGCAATACAAAATCTAGTGGCAAATGGCCAAAAATATGGCTATTCAAAAGTTCATGTTTCATTGCTCGAACACAAGGACACCATTCAAGTCGTTATTGAAGATGACGGTACCGGCATACCTGAACAACAAACAGAACAAGTACTGCAACCTTTTGCTCGACTTGATAAGAGTAGAAATAAGAGCAGCGGCGGATTTGGTTTAGGGCTAGCTATAGTGAGCAGGATAGTACAATGGCACCAAGGCAAACTTGATATACAAAAAAGTGCTTTAGGTGGTGCCAAAGTGATCATAACCTTGTTTAAACAAGACTAGTCATCTCGTCGTTTGTGCCCTTTTGGTAAAGCGACTAACTCACCATGCATATAAACACAAGTTGCGTTTAAATCCTCACCTTTGCGGCCTTTAAACGTAACGTCTTCGCCTTCGACTTTATCAACACAAGCTTGGATAGCTTCTTTCGGCGGCTTTCTTTTCTGTTCATTTTCTCCAGCATGAGCTGGTATGGAAGCATAAAATTGCACTAATAGAGTCAATAAAGCAGCGCTTGAGATCATTTTCGACATAGTATTTCTCCGAATTGCTATAACTAAGTAGTCACTTAATGTTAGGTCGACTATGTGGAGAAATTGTGCAGTTTGCTTGGAAAAGCGCAGTAGATGAGCATGAGCAATAGCGCAAGTGAAAACAAGTTTATATACTCGACGATATGAAAATTACAAAAACATTGTTCCTAACTTTTCTTTCGGTTGCAGTATTGATCACCGTGCTCAATTTAGCACTTGCGCGCTGGAGTTTTGAATTAGGGCTAAAAGAATTTATTGGCGGTATTGAGCAACAAAGGCTTACTCGCTTGAGTAAAGTGTTAATTCAGCACTACCAGAGCAATGACATGAGCTGGCACGGTATCGAACAATACAATATTGACCTTTCGGGCTCTCATCGTGACGGCCCTAGAAGACCTCCGCCAAGACATATGCAACGCGGGGAAAGAGGAGCTACAGACCCTTTCGCTGAACCTAGAAGACACCGAAGACCCCCTCCACACAAGCGTGATATCAATTCTATGATGGAACTAGGCCCAGTTACGGCTCTGTATTCAGTGGGAGGTACATTACTTGCTGGTGAGCAAAAGGATAATGACGGTATTAAGTTCAATATAGTACTAAATGACAAACCGATTGGTTACCTCAAAAGCTGGCCTCAAATCAAAGAACAATCCTCTTCAGCCTCACATTTTGCCCAACAGCAACTGCACACAAGTTTGATCATTGCTGCGATAAGCATATTGATTGCTGGGTTGGTTTCTTGGCTTGTTGCTCAACGACTATTACGCCCCGTGAAAAACATCTTACAAGGCGTTTCTGAGTTATCAAAAGGCAAGTACCAAGTGACCTTTACCCAACATAGAAAGGATGAAATTGGCCAGCTAATGCGAGATATAGAACAGCTGAGTAATACCTTAAACGAAAACAGAGAAGCGAAAAATCGTTGGTTTGCCAATATATCGCATGAGCTAAGAACGCCTATCACTGTGTTACAAGGTGAGATCGAAGTCATCAAAGCAGGTATTCGACCTTTAAACATGGAACAAGTCGAATCATTCGAACAAGAAGTGGCTTTACTCAGAAGGCTAGTAGATGACTTATATCAACTATCAATGTCGGACATAGGTGCACTACGCTACCAATTTGCCAAGTTAAACTTATCGGAATGCTTAGTCGCCACTCTTGATGGCTTTGTCGATTTAGCCAGACGAAAGAACATTACACTCACTTTGGATATTGCCTCTGATATCTGGATATCCGCTGATAGACAGCGCATCGAGCAGCTAATACTCAACTTAGCGACCAACTCATTTGCTTACACTAATTCACCAGGGCAATTACAAATTTCACTTAAAGCTAACCATAAAGAAGTTGAGCTCACCGTTATTGATAGTGAGCCAGGACTCAACCAAGCTGAGTGCGATATGATGTTCGAACCTTTGTACCGCCATGACTCATCAAGAAAAATGCGTGAATCTGGAGCAGGTCTAGGCTTAAGTA
This sequence comes from Psychrosphaera sp., assembly GCA_965200905.1. GTDB lineage: Bacteria > Pseudomonadota > Gammaproteobacteria > Enterobacterales > Alteromonadaceae > Psychrosphaera. Next base: position 122,838 of record CBDAVN010000018.1, on the reverse strand, counting down.
TATGTAAAAATATTGTTGAGGCTCATCAAGGTAAAATTTATGCTCAACCTTCCAACTTAGGTGGCATAAAAACAACCGTTAAACTTAGTTTGAAGGATAATGAATGAATAACGAAAAACTTGTCTTGATCATCGAAGATGAGCCAAAAATAGCACAAATATTGGTAGATTTTTTTACCATGAGCAGTTTTCAAACTAAGGTCATCGACGATGGTCTACACGCTGTAGAAACCATAAAAGAGCTAGAACCTACCGCTATTGTGCTGGATTTAATGCTGCCAAATAAAGATGGTTTAACAATTTGCCGTGAAGTTAGGCAATTCTCGCAAGTCCCTATTTTAATGCTTACCGCCCGTGTTGATGAAATCGATCGATTAAACGGTTTAGGTATTGGTGCAGATGACTATGTGTGCAAGCCGTTTTCGCCAAGAGAAGTGGTGGCAAGAATAGAAACTATTTTACGCCGAGTTCAACCACAGCAGGCAAGTACTGCAGAGCATATCCTGAAATATAAAGAACTGTGTTTAGACCAAGATAAGTTCAGTTGTGAAGTGGCCGAACAAGCAATTGAGTTAACGCCTGTCGAGTTTCGACTGTTATCAACATTAATAACAAAGCCAGGTAAAGTGTTGAGCAGAGAGTTGTTAATGAAACATTGCTATCAAGATGAACGCATTGTCAGTAACAGAACGATAGATAGCCATATGAAAAACCTCAGAACCAAAATAGCTGACGTTTTACCGAATAATAATCTGATCCAATCTATCTATGGCGTTGGTTATAAACTTGATTAATTATTGCGAGCGCAGTTAAAACGCGCTCCTTTTATCTATCAATGCCCATATAGGTATGACAAGCACCGAAGTCTTTACAGAACACTTTGACGATATGATTTCAGCTGACAGACTGCTGTAGTGAAAAGCACACATTCACACCTACAGCGAACACCAAAAGTCTATCCAACCCTAAGGGGTTGGATTCAGCTAAAATTTATTATTCGGCTTATTTATTAAAGCGACGATAAACTAACCCCATCGCTACTAATACAAATACAGCAAGTGTAGATGGCTCTGGTACAGTCACGCGATTACTCGTAAACGGGTTGTCATTTATTTGTGTATTACCAGTCCAAGAATTGGCAATAACCTGCCCCCATATAACGCCAGTAGGTGCTTTAATATCAGCTTTTGGTGCTAAGATTGAACCATATAAGGCGGCATTAATTTGTAATGTCTCAGCTTCAAAAAAGTTAAACAATATATTGTCTGAGATGTTTTTAAGAGAAAAATCAGAGCCACCAAAGTTTCCCCAACTCGTAGTAATATCTGCACCTGCTATGTTAAATAGCACGGTATCACCCTTATCAATATCTGATAGCAAATAATCAGTAAATAGCATGTCTGATGCATCTAAACTAAATACATGCAAATCACCTTTTAAGCTATTTTCTCCTGCCCCTTGTAAGTATTGAGTCGACCATTTATCGGTAGCCGTACTATTTGTCTCTAATAAACTTAATTGTTTGGATAAATTAGTAAGATGAGTAAATTCAGCATCAAAATCAATTGGAGAGGCCCCTCCAATATTTGCAACGCCATTAGTAATAGTTCCTGTACCTGTTGGAGTGTAACTACCTCCGACATAGACATCACCGGCAATACTACCGCTTGTAAAATTTAAGTTACCACCAACGACCAAAGCAGGATATTTGTCTGTTTCAGGGTATAGCTGAGTACTGCCTTTAATGTTTACACTGTAGTTACTGATATCAACATTGCCCCCTGCAGCCAACCTTCCTTCCACATCGGAACTGGTTGCTTGAAAATCTTTATAGACAAAAGCATTATAATTAGCTGCGCTTCCTAGGTTAATAACTCCAGCAGTAACAGGAGAAGAAGCGCCAAAAACTAGGGTAAAACTCGTGATAAGTAACAGTGGGGTAAACTTCATTAAAGTCAGCTCAACTTAAGTAGATTAATATTAATTTCGCTCCACGCAAAGATCAGACCACTTATTTATCAAATTGATATTAAAGAAGTTTATTTCAAGTACTCAAACGGTAAAAGCAAAAGTGTAAAAAATAGTGACAGCTTTACCATTAGTTATTTGAATAGCTAGTATGTCTCTACGCTTAGCATGATGATACGATGCATTGAATTTATTACGTCAATATTGATCTAAAGGGAAGTCGGGTAAGAGAACAATTCAGGAGCACATTGTTTTATATTCGATACACCTTCGTCCATGAAGGCAACTTTCATCCTTATAAGCACACGCATCTATTACCATCCATGAAGACGCGACTCATCTAAACTAAAGCGTCCATGCAGTTTAGATATACCTTCGTCCATGAAGGCAACTTTCATCCCTGAAAGCGTCGCTCCTTTTCGTCCATGAAAACGCGACATACTTATATCCTTATAAGCAAAAAACGTTAGATATTGCTATCTAACGTTTTTATTAATTGGTTCAGTATTTGGTTATTTGTTGTAACGGATTGGGGAGTTTTGCGATTCATTCACATCCGCTTTTAACTGTTCAACGCCTTCGTTAATTTCAAACAGTGTATCCCTTAAAGATTGGATCTTTGCTTCATCAAATGTGCCTGAGTAATCTGCCTGCTCTAACACCTTTGATGCAGCTCTTATCTTTTCTAAGGCATTTTTTATATCTGTCATACCCTTATGGCTCCTGTGCCACGAATTAAATTAAACCAAATAATCTGATACTAGTATGGCAAAGCCAAAATAAATTGCTGTGAGATATATCTCAAAAAATAGTTTGAGATCTCCTAAAAATGAAACAAAGCTAATCTTTTTGGTTATAAGGCTGCTGTTCACAAAAAGGAGTTAACTGTTCTAACCTAGATTGAATATCGCGAACAAAAGCGACTTTCCTTGTTCTCACTTCTGGGTGATACAAAGCGTCTTTATATTCTTCAACTGTGACAATTTCCATATTGGTTTTTATTCGTTTAAATAACCTAGGAAAGCGCTGCCCTGGTATTTGAATATGATGCATACCACCACTGTATACGAATAAAATATTCCCCGTATCTAGTTTCTCGATAATATCGGCAATACCAGCTCGCACTGACATGTCTTTGCCGTGTTTATCTTTGCCATCATGTCGGCGCATTCTGCCCTCGGGTAAAATTGCAACAATGGCTTCCTCATTGATCCTATCGATAAAATCAGTCCAAGAATTATCGCGCTTTCGACTAATTGGTGTCACTCCAGGTAATAAAGCGTGAAAAAATTTCCCCACCAAAGGCCTTTTAGTTGTAACATCTGCAACTGGAACCATTAGGTGGCGAGCAATCTTCCACAAATAGGGATATGGTGCAAGTCGGACAAACAAGGCTTCATACAAGCTAGTATGATTTAGTAAAACTACAAGCCTTACTTGGTTTAATTCTTCTTGTTGCTTTTTGCTCAGCCATTTTACGTCAAACCAAAAAAACGGGTACGACAGCACCTTAACAAAAGACATAACGCAAAAACTGAATACTTGAGAAAAGCGATTTGCTCGCATTGATACACCTATATTTATCATTAACGAGCGCATTAAAGCTTTAGCGAGACAACAAATCAAGCGCTTGTAATATTTCTCAGCTAATTTAGCTTATGTCACAAAGAAAAAAATAATTTGTTCTTATGAGAAATTTTTTCAATCGCGATCAGGTCGTATTAGACATGAAAGCAAAACAACTAAAATATGAAGCCTTAGTGAGAGCTTATAGCAAAGATCTTTATCGTTACGGATATTGGCTTTGCCATGACGCAACCATTGCCGAAGATCTGGTTCAAGAAACCTTTTTAAGGGCATGGCGTGGCTTGGAGTCATTGAAAGATGAGTCTGCAGCGAAGCCTTGGCTAATTACTATTTTGCGAAGAGAAAATGCCCGCCGTTTTGAGCGTAAGCAGTTTGATTTAGTCGATATTGAAGATACTTATGTACCGGATACGATTTCGACTAGCACCGAACAAGAAATGGAAAATCATCTATTGAGAAGGCAAATATTCAAATTGGAGCCGGAATATAGAGAACCATTGTTGTTACAAGTAATCGGTGGTTTCTCGGGTGAAGAAATAGCAGGTATTTTAGAGCTTAACAAAAATACGGTAATGACCAGACTATTTAGAGCGCGAAACCAATTGAAAGAAGTACTAGAGCAAGATGAACATTTTAAGGGGGTAGAAAATGGATGAATTAACATTCCGTCGACGTATCTACGCCAATCCTGATGATAACGAGCAAGATGTAATAGACGCTTGTCAGCAAGATCCGGTAAAGGCAAAGTTTAAAGCTGATATGCAGCAGTTTGACGATAGCTTAACAAGAGCACTGAATATAGATGTGCCTGACAACTTAGCTGACCGCGTACTGTTGTCGCAAACAATAGACTTTCAACAAGCACAAAAAAGAAAGTCGAGAGTGCATTTAGCGATTGCAGCCTCTGTGGCTTTCACTATAGGTTTAACTTTCCAAATGTTTGGTATCTCGCCAAGACATGACAGCCTAGGCGAACATGCCCTAGCGCATGTCCATGCTGAGATTGGCCACTTGCATGACGAAGCAACTTATACAACCGAGCAATTAAATGTGAAACTGGCCTCTTTTGGCGCACAAATGATGGCTGATGTAGCTCCAATAAAGTTTGCTAATTATTGCTACTTTGGTGGGGTTAAGAGTTTGCATGTAGTATTAGAAGGCGACACTCACCCTATTACTATATTTTTTGTGCCCAATGACGCAGGTATGAAAAATACAGAAGTCTTTAGTGATAAGGATTTTCAAGGCGAAAGTGTGCAATTCCAACAAGCAGATATGTTAATTGTCACAGACAAGAATGACTCGGTAGATAAATGGCGCAATAAGATATCCAACGCTATTGAATGGGAAAAAGCCTAAACTTTCAACCCTACCTGTTTCTAAAACAACCTAATTGGTGAAATTTTATTTTAATGACCAGTCATACTAAGGTAAAATTTCGCCAGATTTATCTTCAATTGAGGTCAGAATCTTGGATAACTTCGATAAGCATATTTTAGCTATTTTGCAGAAAGACTCTTCAATGTCTTTGGCTGAAATTTCCGAACAAGTGGGTTTAAGCCAAACTCCTTGCTGGAGAAGAATTCAACAGCTAGAAAAATCTGGGGTAATTCGCAAAAAAGTTGCGTTATTAGACTTAGAAAAGTTGAATGTAGGATTAACCGTATTTGTTAACCTTAAAACCAATCAACACAACCCTGATTGGCTAAACTCAGTAAAAGCATTTGCCGACAATGCACCTGAAGTGACAGAGTTTTATCGCATGAGCGGTGATACTGATTACCTTTTAAAAGTGCATGTGCCAGACATGAAAGCGTACGATGAGTTTTATCAACGTTTAATTGGCCAAGCAGGCTTTTCAGATGTAAGTTCAAGCTTTGCTATGGAACAAATTAAGTACTCAACAGAAGTGCCGTTGAGTTACTGCTAAACAACCTTTATAACTCGCCGTTCTCTTTCGTCCAATTGAATGTAAAGTGCGCTGAACTGATTGACACAGAAGACTATTCCCCCTATCTATTGCCCTAAACGGATGTAGGGTAAGGAAACAATGCTGGAGCATATTGTTTTAAATTCGATATACCTGCTTCCTTGCAGGCAACTTATGTCCATATAAGCAAAAAGCCAGCGGATGCTGGCTTTTTTTATTTTCTATTTATCGTTCTGCTATTAAAGAATTTCTAATAACTCAACGTCAAATACTAATGTCTGGTATGGACCAATCGCACCACCAGCACCTTGCTCACCATATGCTAATTGGTATGGGATAGTTAGACGCCACTTAGAACCAACAGTCATAAGTTGTAGAGCTTCTGTCCAACCTTTGATCACGCCACCAACTGGGAATTCAGCTGGCTGACCACGGTCGTAAGAGCTGTCAAATACTGTACCGTCAATTAATGTACCGTGATAATGAGTTCTAACAGTGCTGTCTGCTGTTGGCTTTTCGCCTTCACCAGTAGTTAATACTTCATACTGTAGACCTGATTCAGTAACCGTTACGCCATCTTTCTTTGCATTTTCAGCTAAGAAAGCTTCGCCAGCTGCTGATGCTTCTTTTGCTTGCGCTTCGTGAGCTGCTTGCATTCTTTCGTTGATAACACCAAACGCTGAACGTAGGTCTTCAACTGCAACAGCCATTTCGTTACCGTTTAGTGCATCAATAACACCTTGTGCAACTGCATCAGCATCTAAACCGTCGAATGGTTGTGATGCAACTTGGTCACCAATTTGACGACCAATGCCGTAGCTAGCTTGTAGTTCTACTGTTTCGTACTTAGACATAGTTAAATTCTCTTAATATAAATTTTTAAGCGGAAAATCTGGATATGGGGATCATTCTTCGCCTTCCAATAGGCGGTAGAGTATTTTCCTCACATTTTCTGGTTCAAACGGTTTATCACACATCGCATTAACGCCAGATTGTTCGATATTGGCTAGGTGAGTTTCGTTTGCTTCTGAACTTACCATAAGTACTGGAATGTGAGATTGCTCTGATTGTGTACGGATATACTCGGTGAGTTCTTTACCATTTACTTCTGGCATATTGTAATCGGTCACAACTAAATCAAACATGTTCTGCTTTAGTATTTCAATTGCTTCTGAACCATCAGCAGCTTCCGTTAGTCGCTCAATACCTAAACTATTGAGTACTCGGGATACAAATTTTCTTGCCAGTTTACTATCATCAACAACAAGCACTCGTAGTGATTGAACGTCAAAATATGACAGTTCTAATTCATCCGCGGTTAACAGATCTAAAGTCGAGTTAATGGCAATGCCAAGATCTTTATTAGTAAAAGGCTTAGGTAGAATAGCTACAACTCCAGATTGTCTAAACTCTTCTAACTGCTCTTTCCTGTGTTCACTTGAAACCAACATAAACGGAATATCTTCCGTTCTCGGGTTGTTTTTCAACTTACTCACCAATTCCATTGCATTACCATCTGGGAAATGCATTGCGCTGGTTACCAAATCTGGTGTGCGAAGCTCTAAGCTTGCTAATGCTTGTTCAAGATCATCAGCAAACTCAATATTGTGAATTTCTTCTTGCGCCAAGTGTTTGGCAATTATTTTTTGCTGTGTCTTTGATGGTTCTACCAATAGAATTGATAGATCCGAAGGGGTTAAATCTGACATTTACTTCTTTCTTATTGTTTCGTTGATACTTAGGTTCTAACACCTTTGATGTAATAGAACGGTTAACCACCAGATAACTTGCACTTATATCCTAAAGATTCTAATACCTGTTTTACTTTTTCCCTGTCATCACCTTGAATTTCAATGGTGTCACCTTTGACAGCTCCGCCGGTGCCGCATTTCCTTTTAATCGTTTGAGCGGTTTTTTTAAACTCTGCACTATCGAGTTCGATACCCTCAATAATAATAACGCCCTTGCCTTTTCGTCCTTTGGTTTGGCGTGAGATCCTAACCATTCCATCGTTAAATTTTTGGCCTAATACCTGTGGCCCTTCATCCTTATCTTCTACCTTTCCACCGTCAGTAGAATAGACTAATTTACTTAGCTGATCTTGCCAATCAGACATGACTACCTCAACACTTATTTCTAATTTGATTGAATTTAACACAGTTAACCACAAAGCCATTAATAAATTGTGCTAATTGCTGATTTTAAGCTGGATTTTTGTAAAAGACAGGATTAGGCTTGGTTACAAGCAGTGAAGAATATTCACAATATTAAATTACAAAGGAGTACTTTGATGAGTTTATCCACGTCTACCTCCGCAGACGGTCAAATCTTTACAATTGAAATCAAAGGTAAATTTGATTTCAATTTTGTGCAAGATTTCAGAAATGCTTACTCAAATATTGAAGGAAATCTAGACACTGTCATCGTTGATCTAAGAGAAACAGATTACATGGACAGTTCAGCATTAGGCATGTTGCTTAACATGCAAAAATCGCTATCAGGTAAAGTGAATAAAATAAAAATTTCTAACTGTCGCCCTCAGATCAAAAAGATCTTACAGATATCTCGTTTTGATAAAAAGTTCGATATAGATTGATATTAGGAGCGTTACTTGAAAGTTCTTGTTGTTGATGATCAGGAGCTAAATAGAAACTTGCTCCAACACATGTTAAAACATGAAGGGTTCGAAGTTGTATTAGCGAACGACGGTTATCAAGCTATAGAAAAGTGCAAAGCTGAGTCGCCAGACTTAGTTTTGCTCGATGTGGTAATGCCGAATCTGGATGGCTATGAAACGGCCCCCAAATTAAAAGAACTTTCAGGTGAAGTTTACTTACCAATAATTTTCATTACCGCCTTGGGCGATCAAGAAAGTCTGAAACGTTGCTTAGATGTTGGCGGTGATGACTTTCTTAATAAACCTTTCGACAGGGTGATCCTACAAGCCAAAATTAAAGCCCATGCTCGTATCCGTGATTTAAGTATCAAAACCTACGAGCAGAAAAAAGAACTCGATTATCACCGCTTACACACCGAGCGCGAACACCAAATTGTTGAGCATATCTTCAATCGTGCACTTGCAGGTAACTATAAAGTACCAGAACTATTAGAGTTCTATCTTTCTCCGGCGTCTATGTTCAATGGCGACATGATGTTAGTGGAAGTAGGTCCAACAGGTAACTTGTACGTCATGATGGGGGACTTTACTGGTCACGGTTTAGCTTCCGCTATTGGCACCTTGCCTGTGTCGAGAACCTTTTATTCTATGGCGCAAAAAGGTATGGCTGTAGGGGATATTGCTCGTGAAGTAAATAAAATTTTATTGCCTCTACTGCCTGACGACATGTTTTGCGCCGCAGCAATTATTGAACTGAACTCTTCAGGTAAGAGTCTGTCAATCTGGGCTGGCGGTACACCAGATATGTATCTAGTTAGAGAACACGAAGGAATTGTGCAAACCATTAACTCTCAGCATATGGCATTAGGCGTGCTGGAAGATGATGAGTTTGAACTGACCTCAGCTAACTACCCTGTGACAAGGCAAGAGAAGCTAGTCGTGTTTACCGATGGCGTTGTTGAAACATTTAGCCCAGAACGGGAAATGTTTGGTTATGACAGACTGATTGATCTGCTCAACGACCCTGAAGTTGATAGCTTAGATAAAATGATCACTGCACTGAACGATTTTAGAGGCGATGCAGAAAGAGATGATGATATATCTATCTTTGCGCTCAAATGTGATGCCGTTAATTCGACAGTTAGTAATGAATCAACCAACTATTCGAACCTAAATCACAGCTATAAATTGACACTAGACAGTGAGCAATTGAAATCATCTGACCCTGTGATTGAGATAATAGATATGATCTCTGGCATTATTGGTGTTGAAGAACATAGATCCAACTTATTCTTATTATTGTCAGAGGCTTATAACAACGCCGTTGATCATGGCATATTAGAGCTTGATTCAAGCATTAAAGATTCGGAAAACGGCTTCCTTGATTACTATTTATTGCGAGAAGAAAAACTAGCCAGTTTGGACTCGGGCAACATAGAGATTGAAGTATCCTATCAACCGAATAAACAAGTGATAGATATTGAAGTTAGAGATTCAGGCAAAGGCTTTGAATCGCCAAACGAAATGCTTACAGACATTACTGAAGACGCAGAACACGGCCGAGGTAACTTGCTGCTTACTGAACTTGCGGACAGTGTCGAATACAATTCCGTTGGCAACCAAATCAAGATCACTTATTCACTGAAGTAATTTATTTTAACGCCGAAGCTCTTTGCTTCGGCGTTAGACTATTATCCCACCAATACATCCCTTATTTTATTGTCCTGCGACTGCGATAACTTATCCTTACTATTTAATCGTAAAATTTAATAAAGAAAGCTATTTACAAATACCTTGATAAGCAATAGCATTTGAGACGTTTAGACGTCTATATGTATAAAGATTGAAAAGATGACAGATTTAGTAAAAGAAATTGAAAGCTGGTGTGAACAAAATCCAGCACAAGTAAGATTAACTTTCCAAGTGCCATTATTAGGCGAAGGTGGTACTTGCTCATTGTTTGGCGAGTTAGACGAAACGCCATTTGATTTAACAAAAGTATTAAATGACAACGAACTGGCTTACCTAGACAAGATCCAAAGTGTGGTTAACTGGGTAGAGCAAAACACAGATGTTGAATGGTTTGGTGTTTACCTAGCGACCGAAAACAGTTCTGCAGAAAAGAACCTTACCAAGCTTGCGTATTTTGGCGCACCAAGCCGAGCTGAGTTTCCTCTGAATGAAGAGTTTGCTGCGTTAAGTAACAATACAAGTGTTGGTTTATCTGGCGAAAAGCGATTGATCAATAGCGTTGACGAATACCGCGCCCAAGGTGGTGAATATTATACCTGTGACCCTAAAGTAAAGAGTGAATTATGCTGGCCAATTTTTTCTGATAAAAATATCGATTCAGGGCAGCAAGAGCCAAAGATCCTTGGTATTATTGATGCAGAATCCTTCACAGAACACAAATTCGATTTGAAAGTACAACAGCAATTTGAAGCGGTATGCCAAGTGCTTTCAAAAATAATGACAATAGCAAAATAACATATAGAGAATGTTCCATGTTTAGTAAGTTACAACCCGTTCCTACCGATCCTATCCTTGGCTTAGTTGCAGAGTTTCGTGCTGATACCAATCCGAAAAAAGTCGATTTAAGCGTTGGTGTTTATAAAAACGAACAAGGTCATACTCCAGTATTAAAAGCCGTAAAAAAAGCGGAAGAGCATCTACTAAATACACAAGATAGTAAAGCCTATTTAGGTATGGCTGGTGACGCTCAATACAACGAGTTAATGACTCAGTTAATTTTTGGTGCAGAGCATAAGGTTGTAACTGAAAACCGCGTTAAAACGGCACAAACTCCAGGTGGAACAGGCTCACTTCGTGTTGCAGCTGAATTTATCAAGCGTTGTAATTCTGATGCAACCATTTGGGTAACTAACCCAACATGGGCAAACCACATCAGCATCTTTAATGCAGCTGGCTTAGAAGTAAAAGAATTCCCTTACTTTGATTTTGAAACTATGGGTCTTAAGTTTGAACAAACACTTGAAGCGCTTAAACAAGTTCCAGCTGGTGATGTTGTGTTATTCCACGCTTGTTGTCACAACCCAAGTGGCATGGACTTAAACTTAGAACAGTGGCAAGCCGTTGCTGATTTAGCAAAAGCACAAGGTTTCACATTCTTAATTGATGCAGCATACATTGGCTTTGGCGAAGGTCTAGAGCAAGACGCCGCAGGCATCCGCCTTTTAGCTGAGCAGGTTGAGCAATTAATCGTATGTTCTTCGTGTTCTAAAAACTTTGGTTTATACCGTGACCGCGTAGGTGCATTAAGCATTATTGGTGCTTCTGCTGAAGAAACTGAAGTAGCAAACTCAGTAGCACTATCGGTTATCAGAGCCATCTACTCAATGCCACCAGCACACGGTGCTGCTGTAGTAGCAACGATTCTAGGTAACCCAGAGCTAACTGCTCTATGGCACCAAGAATTAGACGAGAAACGTGGTCGCATTAACGAATTACGTTCACTTATCGTTGAGAAGTTTAAAGAAAAAGGCGTACCGGGTGACTATGACTTTATCGCTAAGCAACACGGTATGTTCTCATTCTTAGGCATTAACAAAGATGCTATCGCTGAATTAAAACGTGACTACGCTATCTACATTGTAGGTTCAAGTCGTGTAAACATCGCTGGTGTAAACAGCGAAAACATTGACTACTTCGCCGAGTCGGTAGCGAAAGTATTATCAAAATAATCAATTGATTAAACGAAAAAAAGGGTTGTCTTAGACAACCCTTTTTTAATGTAATGTTTTGCTTTTTCCTTATCGGCTTCGTACTTTAATTACGATCACACTAACGATAGCCAAGATATAGCAGTACCAAACATGACTAACAATATCCAACGGCGACAAACTAAACGTCGCAGCTGCAAGTAATGCCTGAGCGCCATAAGGTACTATTCCCTGCGCAATACAACTGAAGATATCTAATAAGCTCGCACTTCTTTTTGCCGACACACTACCTTCGTCAGCTAATTGTTTGGCGGTATCGCCAGTAATAATGATAGCAACCGTGTTGTTCGCAACTGCAAGGTTGGTACTGAAGGCCAATCCTGCAATCGCAGCTTGATTCGATGGGCCATCTTTGCTCTTAGTAAACAGATGTAAGACTTTATTTAGCTTGGCAACTAAGAAATTTAAACCGCCCTGCTGCTTCATTAATTCACTTAAGCCACCAATCAACATACTTAATAAGAAGATTTCCTGCATTGATGAGAAGCCAGCGTAAATGTCTTTGCCTAAATTCGCTAGCTCATAACCACTTACCATACTGCCTGTAATAGCAGAGAACAGAACTCCTAATAGAAGCACTAAAAAAACATTAACACCTGAAACGGCTAACACTATGATCATAAAGTAAGGAATAGCCAGAATTGGATTTGCTTCTTTTTCCGCCGTTATTTCAGCGGGCGTTTGATAACCCAGGTAAGTGTAAATAACTAAACAGGCAACGGCCGCAGGAATAGCGAAAATAAGGTTCTCTCTGAATTTATCTTTTAGTTCAGCGCCTTGAGTTCTGGTTGAAGCTATTGTGGTATCAGAGATAAAACTTAGGTTATCACCAAACATAGCGCCACCAACTACAGCGCCAGCTATTATTGCAGGGTCAATATTAATACTGCCAGTCAGCCCTAATGCAATAGGCGCGATAGCACCAATAGTTCCCATTGAAGTACCCATTGCTGTAGCAACTATGGCGGAAATTAAAAACAAGCCAGCAACAACTAATGGCGCAGGTATTAGATCTAAACCAAGATAAACTACCGCATCTACTCCACCCGAGGCTTTTGCTACCGCAGAAAAAGCACCAGCCAACAAATAGATCAAACACATGGTGATCACTTTGTTATTACCCATACCAGCAATAAGACAAGATAAACTAGAATCGAGCGATGAATTTCTAAGTTTGCGGTCAATCAGTAGCGCTAGCACTATTGCGGGTAAAATAGCTACAGGCGCCGGCAATTGGTAAAACGCATAGTCAACGCCTTGCCAATGCAAATAAATACCTGTGCCAAGAAAAATAGCAACAAACAGTATTAATGGAGTAAGTGCTAAACCAGTAGCCTGAACGGAAGGATTAGTAGTCATAATTGCCAGTCTTATTGAATCAAGACTGGCAATGTAACATAGAGAAAAAAGGACGTATAGACGTCTATTCTATTTTTTAGCCGCTAGCTTTTGCTTTAGTTCTTCAAAACGCGACTGTCGTGAAGCATCCACATCGGCTTGCCAGCCTTGAATGTGTTGCTCTATTACATTGGTTAGCGCTGTAATGTGCATATCGTTATCGTTCAAACATGGAATGTATTGATACGACTCACCGCCCGCTTCCATAAAGTACTCTTTGTTTTCCTCTTCAATCTCTTCAAGAGTTTCCAAACAGTCAGCAGAAAATGCCGGACACATTATTTGTATCGACTTAACGCCTTGCTCAGGCAGAGACTTCAGCGTTTCATCAGTATAAGGTCTTACCCATTCTTGGCGGCCAAATCGAGATTGGAATACCGTCATGATCTCATCGTCAGCTAAGCCAAGTTGTTCAGCCACTAAACGAGTTGTTTTGTGACATTGGCAAATATATGCATCACCATTGTCCCAGTAAGCTTTAGGAATACCGTGATAGGACAGCATAAGCTTTTGTGCTCGGCCATGTTGCTCCCAGTGTTCCTCAACTGACTGAGCCAGTGCTTTAACATATAAAGGGTTATCGCAATATTGATTGATAAAACGGAACTCTGGAATACGGCGCTTTTTAGTTAACACTTTAACTACCGCATCAAAAGTAGATGCCGTTGTTGTTGCACTGTATTGAGGGTACAAAGGAAGTACAAGTAACTTACTTATCCCTTGTTGTTCCATTTTAGCAATAGTGTTTTCTACCGAAGGTTGACCATAACGCATCGCCAGTTCAACAACGAAGTCATCTTTTGGCAGCGCTTCTCGTACTTTATCAGTGATCTTCTGACTATTAATCAATAACGGAGAGCCCTGCTCTTGCCAAATTGACGCATAAGCTTCGGCCGAGCGTCTTGGTCTGAATACCAAAATAATCAGGTTAAGCACAAAGAACCAAATAAGCCTAGGCACTTCGACAACTCTAGGGTCTGATAAGAACTCCCTAAGGTAAGTTCTTAAATCACCAGCAGTTGGTGATTTTGGAGTGCCTAAGTTAACTAACAGCACGCCTATTTTATTTTTTCCACCGTGGTTAAACCCGGTCACATTTTCATATTTCATTGTACAATCTTAAAACATGGTTTAGATTTTTCTATTGCCGCCGATAATAAAATTAATTGTCTTTAACCACCAGTGATTTATATGAAACAACTCGTTGTTTTTTGTACGCTTATACTTATCTCGGCAGCGGCCAGTTCCTCTACGTATGAACAGCCATTACCGATCAATAAAGCACAGCTACAAAGTCTAGATATTGAGTATTTTGTAAAAGACAAAGAGATCCGCACCTTAGCTACCGAAGAATACGAGTTTATTTCCTTACTAAAAGAAGACTCTACAGGCTTTCCAAAAGGCATCGCCTTTATCGTACCTGATGTAGAGCAGTCTATTGGCCATCAAGCCGCAGTCTCTGCGGTATATGATGAGTTAACCAATATTGGTTGGACTAATATGCTGATCACTATGCCGAGTCCAGAGATCATTGCTCCAGAGGTTAATTTGTGGGAGCAGCAGCAACAGTTAATTACTCAAGCAACCACACCAGATGCAGAGCCAATTCCTGATCAAAACTTAACTTTAAAATCATTTTACTCAGAAGATAAATACTCAAGTAATTACTTAGAAACAATGGAAATGGCGATTGAGCAAAGAATGATAGCGGCAATGGAAGCTGCACAAAGTTATCCTGGTTTTTACCTTTATATTTGCCAAGGTAAGTCATGTACTTGGCTGACAAATTTAATTGAGCAGGAAAAAATCGAAAAGCCCGACGCACTGGTTATGCTAAGCGCTCATATTCCACAGCAAGATTTAACCGATAACTTTAATATGCAGGTCAGCAAAACTGAGTTTCCTGTTTTAGATTTGTACCGAGATCAAGACAGCACTTGGGTAGTCAATCACGTAAAAGACCGCAGAAAGCTAGCGCGAAAGAGTTTTAAAACAAACTATAGGCAGCGTAAACTTTATTACGGCATTGACTATACCAGTCAACGCCAACGAGCGGTCAAAGAGATATATGGTTTCCTTACTTCCGTAGGAATGTAGAGCCAGCTAACCTATTGTAAATTCCGCCATACGTTCTGCGCCAGATTTGAATTTTCCCTTTTGCCCAATCAGTTTGTCTGTTGTGGCATCTAACACCTCGAAATCACTACTTGCGACACCAGCTTCAAACTTACCTTGATGAGTTAAGATAAGCTCAACTTTTTCACCTTCTAACTCACCAGTGATAACTTCAATTCCGTTGAAACGCGATTCTGTGTTTTTATAGTAATACATTTGGTAATTCACCACGCTGGTTCCAGTTAGATTACCTGTGTACTCTTGCTTAACTTGAGCCTGAGTTACCTTCCTTTCATTACTTAATTCTGTGGTAGTGCTCTCTTGCCAATCTTTCACTTGAAACTGTCCTGTTATAGCCATCTTACTATCCTGTTTTAAAAATTATGATATTGTGGTCATCACGTTAGCACTTTGCTCAAGTTGTAGTATTGTAAAAACGCGACAAGACATTTCTACGGAATTAAATGAGAACAAACGAGCAAGCAATAACGGGCGTTTTGCATCAGTCACAAGCGCAAAAAAATTATCAACTTCGACGCTATTTCAGTGACAAGCTAGCAAATTTAGTAGAGCAATATTGGTTAGTGAACTGGCAATTAGACAGTGAGCACACACATACCCAGAAAAACTTACCTGACCCTAACCCTCATCTATTTTTTGATGGTACGAGCCTGAAGCTACTAGGACCAGTTAGTAAAGTCTATGAGTACCAAATGAAGAATCGTGGCGCTATTGTCGGAGTCAAATTTGCGATTGGCGCTTTAGCAGAAGTCATCGATTTGCCGATGACTGAACTTATTGACCAAGAGCGGCAACCGGATGATTTGTTGCAACTGGATAGCAGCAAAGTAATCGCTCAATTACAACAAGCTAAAAATGATAAGCAAGCTGTTGAAATATTAGAAGCTAGTCTAGCGCATTTAAATTTTACCTTGTCTGATAAACAACAATTCATGCAACAGCTATTTCATCAGATCAAACACAACGATCGCATTAATACCGTTGAGCAATTAGCAAGTGAACTCAATACATCGGTTCGAAATATTCAGCGCTATTGCAAACAATATATTGGCCTTTCTCCTAAATGGTTACTGCGTAAATATCGTCTGCATCAAATGTTAGAACAAATAGAACAAGGCAACACTGATATCATGAGTTTGGTGGCAAGGCTTGATTACACCGACCAAGCCCATTTAATTAAAGATGTGAAACAAATGTTAGGGATCACACCTAGGCAATACATAGAACAGTAATAGTCTTGCTATAACTTTCTATGTTTTTTAATGATCTCATACGCTGACTGAATGTCTTGAGTTTTGCGCTTGGCTACTTCCATCATTTCTGGTGGCAAACCTTTGGCAACTAGCTTATCTGGGTGATTTTGTGCCATTAACTTCTTGTAAGCACGCTTAATATCTTTTTCCGAATCTCTATCTGATACACCTAATACACCATAAGCATCTAACAAAGATGGACTGTCATTGCTCGTATTTGATTGCTGTTGTGATGAACTGCGCTGTCTTTGATATTTGCGGTTTTGCTCTTCTTTGTGTTTTTTAAACTGCTGGAATCTAAGCTCCGCTTCCCACATCGCAATAAGCTGAGTTAGCTCTTTTTTGGAAAAGCCAAGTTGCTTAGCGATATTTAATAATAAATCGTACTCCGCCGGCTCTAATACCGAGTCGCAATATGCGGTTTGAATTTGGATCTCTAAGAAAAATTGGGTTAAGTCTCGACGCTCGGCAAAGTATTTTTTGAATAAGTTAAGCTTGTTCTTAAGCGGAAAACCAAGCAATTTGCCTTCGCGAAACGCTTCTTTGGCTTCTGCGATCTGTTCCTCGGACAAGCGCATTGTCGTCATAAACTCGGTTGCGGTTTGAATATGCTCGGGGGTAACTTTGCCACTGGCTTTTGCAACATGACCCATTACCGAAAATGTGGTGTAGAAGAAAATCGACTGTTTTGAGTCATCACTGACCAGCCACTCTGCAACGTTTTCTCGATTTGCCAGCCTTTTCATTGCCCCATCAAACAAATGCCCTAGGTACAGCCCAACAACAGCGCCAATAATATTTCGCGTTAATAAAATACCAAAAAATAACCCTGCGATTTTTCCAGTCACGACAAGTCTCTTTATTTACTACTAATTCGCCCTGCCTTTATGGTACATCCATAAAAAATCAGATAGAATTCACCGTTTTAGTTTTTAAGATAATAACACTGTATTTGTGGTTAAGTCGGCATTTTTCAAATGAGAAGTTTCCTTTTGACAAAAAGTTCTTTGTTTATACTCCCGCTAATAAGCCCTCTTACCATGGCTTCGACAGAAACAAGTTTGCCTAAGCAAACCTTCTGTGCACCTAGAGCTCAGCTTGTCGTCCCTACAGCAAAGCTGGATGTGAATGACGATGAAGTCATCGTCACCAGTAAAAAAGCGGACCTGATCAAAGACCAAGTAGCCGAATTCCAAGGCGATGTGGTCATTCACCAAGAACAACAAACCATTAAGGCTGACTCTGCTATTTTTAATGAGCAGACCAACCAGTTTATTGCCCAAGGTAATATCGAACTCAATGCCAGCTCAGCACAAGTCACTGGCGAGTCTATTTTAGTCGATGAAAAAAATAGAGAGTTTGAACTGCAACAAGCTCAATACAAACTTGGTTTCAATGCAGGTCGAGGCAAGGCGGAAAGCTTTTCGATAAAAGACAATTCAGAATTATTGCTCCAAGATGCCACTTTCACAGTATGTCCTGGCGACGACCCTAGTTGGCTTATGGCTTCAGACGAGATCAGCATCAGCCAAGAAAACGGCTGGGGCGAAGCATGGAATACCACTTTTAAGCTAGGTGGTGTGCCTGTGCTTTGGGTGCCTTATGTGACTTTCCCGGTTATCGATAAACGCAAAACGGGTTTGTTATTTCCAAAGTTTGGTTCAACTAAGATCTTAGGTACTTACTACTCTCAGCCTATTTACTTTAATCTGGCTGAAAACTACGATTTCACTTTTACCCCACAGTATATGTCGGAAAAAGGCCTAATGTGGAAAGGCAACTTCCGTCACTTATCACAGCACAGTGAAAATACCCTGCAGTTAGAATACTTAAATCAAGACGATAGCAGTAAAGAACTAGGTAGCCGTCACTTAGCTTATTGGAAACACGAATCCAGTTGGGCCAACAATTGGTTCTTAACGATTCAAAATACCCAAGTTGGCGATGACAACTACATCAGTGAATTTGACAGTGATTTCCATCACAGATCTGACACTCAAT
Source organism: Psychrosphaera sp. (assembly GCA_965200905.1). Classification (GTDB taxonomy): domain Bacteria; phylum Pseudomonadota; class Gammaproteobacteria; order Enterobacterales; family Alteromonadaceae; genus Psychrosphaera. Next base: position 104,209 of record CBDAVN010000018.1, on the reverse strand, counting down.
TGAATAACTTCCTATCTTTGAATTACTACAGCGATAACTTTGACTTCGAATTGTTATCTCAGAATATTCAAGAGCTTGGTCCGCAAACGGCTTCTTATGCTGTGCCTATGCAATTATCAGCAAACTGGCAAACTGAAGAGTACTCAAAACTATTCAAAGCGAATTTTGAGTCACAATATACGTACTTTACCCACAACACCTTTGCCGTGGACGAAGTACAAAGACTGCACTTAGCGCCAGAGTTAATTTTTGACTGGTACACGCCTGCTTACCAGCTTCTGGTTTCAACCAGCTACTTATCGACTCATTACAAGCAGAAAAACCAGTTTACTGGTGAACAAGAGAACATTGACCGAGGCGTTGTCAAACACAGGGTTTTAGCGGGTTTAAACTTTGAAAGAGACACGACCTATTTTGGTAACTCAGTGAGACAGACGCTTGAGCCTAAAATTCAATATGTCTATGCCCAAGATGTTGACCAGTCTCATATCGGCTTATACGACTCACAGCTGTTAAAGGAAGATTACTTCTCATTATTTAGAGAAAATACCTACTCAGGTATTGATCGTATTGCCGCCATGGACCAAGCCACAATTGGCTTCTCAACCAGCATTTTTGATCAGAGCAATAAAGAACTTTTACGCTTTGGTATGGCACAGATCATCAAGTTTAATGACTTTGATGGAACTAATCAGCCAGTCGATAACTCAAAAGCGTCGATTGCTGTAGAATGGTTTGGTCAAATATCTGAACACTGGCAAATTGATGGTGGTCTTTTATACGATAGAGAAGAAGAGCAAATGGACTCAGCGTTCGTCTCTTTGGACTATTGGTTAGCAAAAGACAAAAACATTCAAATAAACCATAGATATGCCGACGACATCGCGGGCACCAAAATAAACCAAAGTGGTTTCTTTGCCAGCTATCAAGTCAACCCACAGTGGTCGGTAGCGGCGAGCTATCATTATGACGCAGAAAGTGACAACACTATGGATGCGCTGCTTGGATTAGAATATCGCTCTTGTTGTTGGAGCATACAGATAGCCGCCAAGCGACAAGTTGTGGTAGATTTGAACCAAGTCAATCAAGATCAGAATTCAGCCATTGAATATGACAATGGCATATCGATTAATTTTAAGATAAGTGGTTTGGGCGGTGACTTATCTTCAAGTGTTGCTGAGCTGTTCTCTAACAGCGTATTTGCATATCGCCACCCATACTTAATTACAAAATAACAAAGAGATATAAATGATGAACAAATCAATTTTACCTTTATTGTGCAGCTTACTTACCTCGCCAATGGCAATGGCTGAAATAAAGCCGATCGATCAGGTATCGGTTGTGGTAAATGATGGTGTCGTATTAGAAGGTGAAATTCAGTCTATTATTCAAGACGTTAAAGGCAGAGCGATTGAAAACAATCAGTCTTTACCGTCAGACCGCGCCCTAAGAGCACAAGCAATTGAGCGATTGATCTTAAACAGCATTCAAATGCAAATGGCTGAACGCATGGGCATTCAGATCAGTGACGCTCATTTAGACTCAGTATTAAACAATATTGCAAGCAGCCAGAGTCAAACCGTTGAACAACTTCGCTTGTCCGTGATTAATTCAGGTGAAAGTTACGAGCGCTACCGTGAAAATTTACGCGACGAAATCGCTATAAACGAAGTACGTCGTGCTAACGTTCACCGCAGAGTGAATATTTCGTTGCAAGAAGTGAGCAACTTGATTGAATTAATGTCGCAACAGTCGAACAAAGAAGAATATCAAATTGGTCATATCCTAATCGATGTTGAAAGCAAAGCATCACAGGAAGAAATAAAGACCCGTAAAGGCATCGCTGATAAAGTAATTAAACTGTTAAATGACGGTTCTGACTTTAAGAAAGTTGCCATCGCTTCTTCATCGGGTGCAAAAGCACTAGAAGGCGGTGATTGGGGTTTCATGAGCATTAATGAAATGCCAACCTTGTTTGCCGAAAGCGTTAAAGGTAAGAAAAAAGACGAAGTTATTGGTCCACTTCGCTCTGGTGCCGGTTTCCATATTGTAAAAGTACTTGATGTTCGCGGCCGTGAAGTGGTTGAAGTAAAAGAAGTATCGGCACGCCATATCTTGATTAAGCCATCTATCATTTTAAGTGAAGACAAAGCGAAGAACATGTTAAATGAGTTCTTAGAGCAAGTTAAAGCGGGTGAGAAAGACTTTGCTGAACTAGCAAAAGAACACTCTGAAGACCCTGGTTCAGCGATGAAAGGCGGTGAGTTAGGTTGGGCTAACCCAGATATCTACGCGCCTAAGTTCAAAGAGCAAATAGTAAAATTAGAAAAAGGCGAATTTAGCCCTCCGTTTCGTTCAACCTACGGTTGGCACATAATTCAGCTGCAAGATAAAAGAACCGCTGACGCGACAGAGAAAACGCAACAAGACCAAGCATACCAGATCCTATTTAAGAGAAAGTTTGCTGAAGAATCTGAGAACTGGTTAAGAGAGATCAGAGACGAAGCCTTTATCGAGATTGTTGCCGAGTAATTTATGATAAGTCGAATTGCCATTACTCCTGGAGAACCTGCTGGTATAGGCCCAGATATATGCATCCAAGTTGCACAGCAAGAATGGCCTGCGCAACTTGTTGCTATTGCCGATAAACAGCTATTAGCCCAAAGAGCTAAGCAACTAGGGCTATCAATCAAGCTAAAAGACTTCAATGCCGATGAGGCTAGAGAAGTTCATACTCCCGGAGAATTGTTTGTTCTAGACCATCAACTAGAAGAAACAGCCGTTGCTGGCGAGCTAAACGAAAATAATGGTCACTACGTTGTCGAGACTTTGACTATAGCAAGCCAAGGCAACATGGATGATACTTTTGATGCGGTCGTAACAGGCCCTGTCCACAAAGGCATCATTAACCAAGCTGGCGTTCCTTTTAGCGGCCATACTGAGTTTTTTGCTAATCATACCAATACTTCTGATGTAGTAATGTTGCTAGCAACAGAAGGTTTGCAAGTTGCATTAGTAACCACTCACATTCCTTTACAATACGTATCTATGGCTATTACTCCAGAACGTTTGAGCAAAGTAACCAGCATTTTACATAGTGAGTTACAACTTAAGTTTGGTATTCACGATCCTAAAATTTTGGTCTGTGGCTTAAACCCTCATGCAGGTGAAGGCGGCCATTTGGGTAAAGAAGAAATTGAAGTCATCGAGCCAACATTAGAAATATTACGCCAACAAGGCATGGATTTAGTTGGTCCACTGCCAGCTGACACACTATTCCAACACAAATATTTAAAAGACGCTGATGCTGTACTTGCCATGTATCACGATCAAGGTCTACCTGTACTAAAATACAAAGGGTTTGGTAATGCCGTGAACATCACTTTAGGTTTGCCTTACGTCAGAACCTCTGTAGACCATGGCACTGCGCTAGATTTAGCAGGTTCAGGCGAAGCAGACACAGGCAGTATGAACGTTGCCATCAGCCATGCCATAAAAATGGCGAATGAAAAGTTATTAAGAAATAAATCATGAACAAACAGAAAAACCAGTTTTCTAACGCGGCCAAAGGTATTCACCACGGCCATAAAGCCCGTAAACGCTTCGGTCAAAACTTCCTAAATGACGACCAAGTTATTGAAGGCATTGTTAGAGCTATCGCGCCAAAAGAAGGTGACAATCTACTCGAAATCGGTCCGGGCTTAGGCGCTATTACTGAGCCTGTAGCCGAGTTAACTGATAAGTTAAATGTTGTTGAGCTAGATAAAGACTTGGCAGAAAGACTGGTTACCCACCCTTTTATTGGTAAAAAGTTAAACATTTACCAAGCCGATGCATTGCAGTTTGATTTCAACCAAGTTATCGACCCAGAGCACAAGTTAAAAGTATTTGGTAACTTGCCATACAATATTTCTACGCCGTTATTATTCCACTTGTACGAATTCTTAGATGGCATTGAAAACATGCACTTCATGTTGCAAAAAGAAGTGGTTAATCGCATGTGCGCAGCGCCAAACAGCAAAGCCTACGGCCGTTTAAGTATTATGACGCAATATTACTGTAAAACGATCCCAGTGATTGAAGTTCCGCCTACTGCATTTGTGCCACCACCAAAAGTGGACTCGGCAGTAATACGCTTAATACCTAAAGACAAAGCACTGCGTACTCAGGCTAATCCTAGAACGTTAAACCGAGTGTGTTTAGAAGCCTTCAACCAACGCAGAAAAACTCTACGTAACAGCCTATCAAACTTAATGACGGCAGAAGAGTTAGGTGAACTAGGTGTTGATGCAAGTTTAAGAGCGGAAAACATATCTTTAGATCAGTACATCACAATAGCCAACTATATTGATAACAGAGGCTAAGGCTTACATGATCGATATCACAGTCACCACCCGATTTATTCAAGAGCAATCTGAACCCGAAGCAAATCGTTATGTTTTTGCCTACACGGTGACAATTGCCAATACCGGCAATGAAGAAACGCAATTGTTAAATCGGTATTGGTTGATCACCGATGCCAATGGCAAAAAAATTGAAGTTCAAGGTCCTGGCGTTGTTGGTGAGCAACCAGTTATTGCTCCAAATGCCAGCTATAGCTACACCAGTGGCTGTATTTTGGAAACCGAGCTTGGCACTATGGAAGGTCACTACGAGTTTAAAGCAAGTAACCAAGACTTATTTAAACAGCCTATTCCAGTATTTCGTTTGTCTATTCCAAATATTGTGCATTAAATCATTATGGCGCACTATTTTATTGGTGATTTACAAGGATGTTATGACGGGCTGCAAAGAGCCCTAGCTGAAGTCGACTTTAACAAGTCAAAAGATACCCTTTGGTTAACAGGTGATCTTGTTGCCAGAGGTTCTGACTCATTAGCCACTTTGGCATATCTATACAAACATCAAGACTCAGTAAAAACCGTACTAGGTAACCATGACTTACATCTGCTTGCTGTTGCTAACAAACTAAAAAAGCCTAATCCGAAAGACTTATTACAACCATTATTAGCAAGCCCAAAGCTTGGTAAATACATTGACTGGTTACGACAGCAACCACTTATTCAGCCTTTGCCAAAGTCACAAGGTTATATGACTCACGCGGGTTTACCTCCTCATTGGTCAGCGAAAAAAGCGGTGAAATGGGCAGGCAGAGTTAGCGATATCCTGCAGAGTAAAGATTACGTTGAATTCCTAACTAATATGTACGGTAACCAGCCAGACAATTGGCTGCTTTGTAAAAGCCGCCAAGATAAACTGCGATTCACCGTCAATGCGCTTACTCGTATGCGCTTTTGCACAGGCTCTGGCAGCTTAGACTTCAGTCAAAAAGGCTCTCCGACAAAATTAATCGCCCCCTATTCAAAAACCAACCAACAAGGTCTCATGCCTTGGTTTGAGTTTGCTCCAGAGCGATTCGATAACATGACTTGGGTATTTGGTCACTGGGCTGCTTTAATGGGCGCAACTCAGCATCACAATGTCATTGCCTTAGATACAGGTTATGTATGGGGTAACTATTTGACTGTGATGAAATTTAAAACTCGGACCTTGCACCGCATCGAGCATAACTAGGGGGTTTCCCCTATTGGTTAAATGATCTTTCCTCATCTAAACTAGGTATAACTGGCCTCAGCCAGATAATCCCTATGGTATTGATTATCGAACATGTTATATTTGAAATATAACACTAAATTAATACAGCCTTATGCCGATAAGGCAGTGTATTACAATAAAAAAAGAGTCAAATTCGGAGTCCATATGAATTTAACCATCGCTATGCGAGTTATTGGTGGTTTCACCATCACCGCTGCCTTACTGCTGTTTTTAGGTATCAACTCCGTGAGAGTGTTAAATGGAATTTCAGAGTCAACTTCTCAGGTCAACCAAGTCTCAGTACCTGCGCTTGATGCCAGCGGCAAGCTGCAACAAAAGTTCGTTGAGATGAGTAAAACTACCTTAATGGAGTATTACGCTGAAAATGAACAGGAAGTACAAACCTCGCTGCGAAATTTCAATGCCGAATCTGGTGAATTCGCGGCAGATTTAAAACTACTAAAATCCATTGTGCAAAATGACGCAGAATTAGCTCGCGCCCTGCCTGAAGTAGAACGCAGCTATAACAGCTTTGAGCAAGAAGCAAGAAAGCTATTTGCCGCAAAAGAACAAACCCTACAACTTGCCAAGCAAGTTAACGATGTATTTGAAGAAACAGAAATGGCTGCAGACGATGCCTCAAGTACCATTTTAGATTTCGTTGATATGAACAACTTAAGCTCTGATGTGGCTGACTTAGCCAGCAAACTTGAAGGCAACATGGTTAGTGTTATCAGTGCAGTAACCGACATCACTGGGGAGCAAAGCTCTAGCACAGTCAACGTCATCATCTCAGAATTAAGCTATACCCAAACCAGTATTTTAGAAACATTAAATGCTTTAACGGCTCAAGTTGGCAATTCAAATGCGGAAGGCTTTGATGATGTTGTTGAACAAACTGAAGCGGTTATCAGCATGTTAAACGATGACAATTCAATTCAAAATGTGAAAAAAAGATGGTTAGACAGCATTGCTGAAACAGACCGTTTATTAGCTGAAACCAATACTCTGATTGACACAGGTTTAAGCTCTCTAGGTTCGTTAGTAAAAGTAGTAAACGAAAAACTTTCGTTAATGAAAGAACAAGTAACGGATGATGTAAGCACAGGCATATCAAGCAGCGTTATTGTCATTCTTGTTTCTTTAGTACTATCTGTCTTTATTGGTTATCAAACAGTTATTCGCGTAACGCGCCCTCTTTCTGAAGTTAACCGCGTACTAAATACGGTAGCAACCGGTGACCTAACAACCAAACTTGACGATTCTTCAACTGACGAGTTTGGTACCTTGGCGAAAAATTGTAATACCTTAATTGACAGCTTACGTGAACTTATCAATGGTATTGTTCACCGCTCAAATCAATTAGCAACGGCGTCTGAACAAACTTCTATGATCGTTCAAGAGTCAACCACGGCAATTAACGATCAGCGTTCACAGGTTGAACAAGCAGCAACAGCGACAACGGAAATGGCAAGTACCTCTGAAGCGGTAATGGACAGAGCAAACGAAGCCCTTAACGATATTAAACACGCTGATGAAGAAGCTGAACGAGTTAAAGAGATCTCTAACGTTAACAAACAAACTATCATTGGCTTAGCAAGCGAAATTGAATCGGCTTCTAATGTTATCAACGAAGTTAACCAACACAGTGCGGCTATTGGTGGCATCTTAGACGTTATTCGTGGCGTTGCCGACCAAACCAACTTACTAGCACTTAACGCTGCAATTGAAGCTGCACGTGCAGGTGAGCAAGGTCGAGGCTTCGCAGTTGTTGCGGATGAAGTTCGTTCACTAGCAAGTAAAACTCAAGAGTCTACTGAAGAAATTCAAGCAATGATTGAAGAGCTGCAAAGAGGTTCTAAATCAGCGGTATCTGTTATGAATAACAGTAAGAACCAAGCTGAACTTTGTGTAGAGCAATCAGAACAAGCAGCAGTGGCGCTAGAAGGCATCACAGACTCTGTACACCAAGCTAACGACATGAGTGACCAAATCGTAATTGCAGCGCAAGAACAGAACCAGGTTAGCTCAGAGATAAGCGAACGATTAGAGTCTATCGTAGCCATTGCAGAACAAACTGCGACAGGCGCTAGCCAAACCGAGCTATCTTCACAAGAAGTTGCTAAGCTGGCAGAAGAGTTAAGATTATCAGTAGCTGAATTTAAGCTGTAAGCTACTTACCAATAAACAATAAAAAAGAGCTTGAATGCTATGCGTTCAAGCTCTTTTTTTATGCCCAATCGCCACAACACAAATATACAAGTCCACAAAGCTGTCGGCACAATTGCTAGAAAGCGTCATCCAATCCCACTTTCGCCTTAAGGCCATATAAACCAACTTTTACAATCTTTGCATTAAACATTAAGCATTTAAACGCAGTAGAGAGCTGTATTAAGTGTGTTTCCCCCTATGCATTGATAAAGTCCCCATCGGGAAATAATTCCCGAAAAAAATAATTTATTAATGGTGACTTACAATGAAAGAAATTCAATTACTTACACTAACAGCAGCTTTACTTAGTACATCAGCAATGGCTAGCTACAATACGGAACAAATAGCAGCTAAACAAAAAGTAAACGTTATTACAGAAACTAATAAAGACAAATTAACTTGGATGAAAGACTTCTTCCCTAAAAAAGATAAAGGAAATGTATTATCTTTGATACCAGCTTTACCACCTAGAAAGGGGAAGAGTAAGCAAATAGATTCAGCTTCTACAAAAGCGGTTCAAGAAAAAGCCACTCTACTAGCTCTAATACCAGCTTTACCACCTAGAAAAGGCAACGGCGAAAAGGCAACATATCAGCCTGATTTGGCTCCAACTAAAGCAGTTCAAGAAAAAGCTACTCTACTGACTTTAATACCAGCTTTACCACCTAGAAAAGGTAAGGGGGAAAAAGCAGCATATCAGTCTGGTTTGGCCTCAACTGGAACAGTTCAAGAAAAAACTTCTCTACTAGCTTTAATACCTGCTTTACCGCCTAGAAAAGCTAAGAGTAAGCAAATAGATTCAGCTTCTACTAAAGCGGTTCAAGAAAAAGCCACTCTACTAGCTCTAATACCAGCTTTACCACCTAGAAAGGGTAAGAGTAAGCAAATAGACTCAGCTTCTACAAAAGCGGTTCAAGAAAAAACTTCTCTACTAGCTTTAATACCTGCTTTACCGCCTAGAAAAGCTAAGAGTAAGCAAATAGATTCAGCTTCTACTAAAGCGGTTCAAGAAAAAGCCACTCTACTAGCTCTAATACCAGCTTTACCACCTAGAAAGGGTAAGAGTAAGCAAATAGATTCAGCTTCTACAAAAGCGGTTCAAGAAAAAGCCACTCTACTAGCTCTAATACCAGCTTTACCACCTAGAAAAGGTAAGGAAGCTCTAACTTCTATATTATTATAGAAAAGTTAAAAATAGAGCAAAGAGCTATTTATTAGAAGAGCCTACTTGGCTCTTCTTCTCAGTAAACATAGTAAAAATTAAGAAAAACAATCCCGCTGAAAATGTTACTTTCAACCACGCATAGTTAGGTCGAATGAGTCCCATATCTAAGCCGAATAAAAACCACAGAGCTTCTTCTGTGATAGCCAGAAATTCGAGGGGTAAGCCATAGAACTTTAAATACTTCATAATGACTCCTTCTGCTAATGTCGTTTCGACTTCTCTTTCTTTGATCCACCAACCCAAAACTTCATGTTTGTATATGAGCAATATAATGATCAGAAGAATAGTCGAGACCTGTAAGGCTAAATATAAAAAGATCGAAAGCGAAGGCAAAAAGAAGAGTAAAAGTACAAACTCAAAACCGACCACAACAAAAATGATAAAGAACACTGCCAGTTGGTTTCTTGTTGGGTTCAAAACCAAAATTTCGATGACTAATATAGCAACAAAACAAGCCATAAAAATTGTGTAATGTTCTGGCACAAAGGCCGCAGCCAAAGCTATAAAAAAGATTAAAGCAGTTATATAAGGTAACAAAGTCAGATCCAGTTTAAGTAATATTCTTTTTTATCGCCTTTTCATAGAGCAACCTGAACATTTTAGTGATTTGATTTTCAAACTGTTCTTTCGGTACGCCTGTGGCAAGCGACAACGCTTTCGCCCATATTTTCTTTGGGATACTTCCCTCTGTACAGTATTTTTTAAAGGTTTTTGGATCAAGCTCTAGATACTCTTCAGCAAATAAGGTTTTGCCAACCTCTAGCTTGGCCATTGCCTCTTTGCAAATGCTTGCAAATTCTTCATTTTCAGTCATATCGGATCTCAAATGTAATTTCGGGAATTCATTCCCTAGGGTTTAGGTTTTCAGTGTGATTTAATCCACTAAAAATACACTTATCGCAAAAACAGAGCAAGTCTTGTCTGCATGCTTCTAGCGCTTAAGTGGTATTACCACGAATAAATTTAACTGAACTTTACTTAATTAATATTGCCTGGGTGACTGACATGAAATTTGACGTAACTATTTTAAAACAAATGAGAAAAGAAGCGGGGTTAACGCAAGCTGAAATAGCAAAATCAATAGGCATAAGTAGGGAAACCGTAGTAGCAATCGAAAACGCGCATCCTAACACGCTAGAGGCCCTATCTGCCAACACTCTTGGTTACTGGCTTAATATTTGCCGAACAGGTGAAAAAGAACCAACGCAAAAGCAACTAGAAAACAATCGCTTAAAAGAATCTACAGACTTGTTATTTAAGTCTGCAATATTGCAAAAATATGGCTACTAAGCTCCGCTTATAAAAGTAAGGGCAGCAAATTTTACTTAGCTGCCCTATTCTTTTTTATTTTTTCACTTAGTTTTATTATTTAGACCCGCAAGACTCTCTAACCACCAGCTGAGTTTTAATCACCGTATTATTAGCCACTTCTTCTTCGCCTTTAATCAAAGCCACCAACTTATCTACTAATAATTTACCCGCTTCTTTAAAATCCTGACGGCAAGTTGTTAGCGCAGGGCTAGTATAACGAGCTAACAAGATATCATCGAAGCCCACTACAGAAACCTCTTCAGGTACTGATTTGCCATGTTCTTTTAACGCTGTTAGGGCGCCACTTGCTAATACATCACTGGCACATACAATTGCATCGACACTGCTATTCTTAGCTAGGATCGCTTTAGTAGCCTCATAACCAGCCTTTTCGGTATTAATCGCGTTTTCTTGCAATGGTTGTTCAAGCTGTAAGCCGGCATCACTAATAGCCTGACTGTGACCTTTATATCTGTCCATAAATTCAGGAGCGGCATCATTAGCTGTACCAACAAAGGCAAAGGTTTTACGACCTAAACCGATCAAGTGTTCCGTTGTTTGCATGCCACCGTGGAAGTTATCACAACCAATAGAAGTGGTTTCAACGCCTCCGGTTTTTGCGCCCCAACGGACAAATGGCGTGCCGTGATCAACCAGCTCTTTTAATTTAGCTTCATAATCAGTGAAATCACCATAGCCCAATAAAATTAAGCCATCGGCTTTATTGCTATCTTTAAATACCGCATGCCAGTCGGCATTGAGTTCTTGAAAAGACACCAATAAATCGTAGCCCAATAAACCACATTCTCGGGTAATGCTGCCTAGCATAGACAGGAAAAACGGGTTAATGAGTGAGTCGTCGCTGGTTGGATCTTCAAATAGCAATAAAGCTAGAGTGGTACTGGTTTGAGACCTCAAACTACTGGCGTTTTTATCTACCGTATAATTCAGTTCTTTTGCGATCTGCTGGATCTTGCTTCGAGTTTCTTCACTGACAAGAGGGCTATTTCTCAATGCCCTAGAAACCGTTGACTGGGAAACGCCTGCTCGATACGCAATATCAAATGAGGTTGCTTTACCTTTCATTTTTCAATCACTTACACATTATCATTGTTATATTCTGCAACGAGTTTATCAAAGTCGTGGTATTGAGCAAGGCAAGGCCGTGGCCCTGCCTATTATCTCGCCACACTTTGTAGTTATTGTTATACACCGTTTGGAAATCTTTTTTCTGTGACAATATCGCTTTGGCGGATAGTTTGGAATGCTTTGCTATATTCAGCTAATAGTTTCACGCCTTCATCAACGCGATTACGAACAAAGTCTGTTTCTGCAATGTATTCGCCTTGCTCAGATATCACTTTATTAACTCGGTCAATAACAGCATTAACTGGTATGTAGTTAATGAAGCTGTTTTTGTACGTTGACATACGCATTTCTGGTAGAGGGTATCGGCCACCTGTACCGGAAGATACACCAATTAAATAAGCGGGTTTATGACGGAATACTCCGCTGAATAAGAAAAATAGGTTTTTCACCGCTGGCGGCGACATACCATGCCACTCTGGTACCACAAAAACAAAACCGTCGGCTTGTTCTAATTGCGCTTTTAATTCGGCAAATTGGCTGACTTCTGTGGTTTCTGTCCACATAGGTAAATCATGTTCAGCTAAGTCGAAAATACTTAGTTCGATATCTTGTTCTAATGCTTCAAACTGACTTTTCACATATAAGCTGACGTTGAATGATGAAGACTTTTGACGAGAGCTACCCGAAATAATACAAATATTCATTGTTATTCTTCTTTTTGTTTTTTTAATTAACTATCACTACGCCTGTAGTGTAACCAAGTGTTAATTAAACATCAGCTTTTATTTAGTTGACATTAAAACAGTCGTTTCAAAAGAGGTTATCGTTGGCAAAAATCGAACTATTTGAAAGGAAATGAATTAAAAACTAGTGTAACTCAGGTTTTTTTCTCCATAATGCTATTTAACAGAGTAAGCCACTAACGATTATAATTATATAGGCAGAATTCATGGGCAATAACAGTCATTTTTCTCCAGTCCACTGGTTAAATCATTGGGCCGAGCAAATTCCAAACTCCATCTATTTACACCAACCTAAAAACCGTCAAGTACAAACCCACACATGGCTTGAAGCAAAACAACAAGTTGAAAACGTTGCCGCTTCATTACTCCACTTAGGTTTAAATAAAGGTGACAAGGTCGCTATTTTTGCTAAGAACTGTGCCGAATGGATCATGGCGGATTTAGCCATTATGCGCGCAGGTTTAGTTAGTGTACCAATTTATCCATCTGCAAACGCAGAAACGGTACAGTACGTACTAGAACACTCTGAAGCAAAAGCTATTTTTATTGGCAAGCTAGACAAGCCCGCGGAATCTGAAGCAGGGATTGTCGGTTCAGTAGTTCGTTTATCTATGGGCTATGACACAGTGCCTTGCCAATACGATTGGCAAAAGCTACAAACACTAGCTGAAAAAGACGACCTATTACCAGAGCAATTACCAGAACCAGATGAGCTGATGTCTATCAGTTATACATCAGGCAGTACAGGCAATCCAAAAGGCGCAATGATCAGCTACCGAGCTTACGCTTGGGCGAATACTCGAATTGTTGATTTACTTGGTTTAGGTCAGCAACAACGTATGCTTTCTTACTTGCCGCTAGCCCATATCACTGAACGTTGTTTAGTTGAAGGTGGCTCATATCATTCAGGTATGCCTTTGTATTTCACCGAATCTCTTGAACACTTTGTTGATGATTTGAAATATGCCAAACCAACCCTATTCTTCTCTGTGCCAAGACTTTGGTCACTGTTCCAAAAGAACATCATAGATAAGATTGGCAACCGTAAGCTGAACTTTTTGTTATCCATTCCAGTGGTATCAGGCTTGATCAGTAAAAAGATCCAAAAAGGTTTAGGTTTAGAGCACGCGCAAAACGTCGCTTCTGGCTCAGCGCCAATCTCACCTTCTTTGATCCGTTGGTACCAAAAAATTGGCTTAAACATTTGTGAAGCTTGGGGGATGACAGAAAACTGTATTTACGCTATTGGTAACTGGCCGTTTAACAACGACATGGTTGGTACTATTGGCCGAGTCTTACCAGACTGTGAAGTTAAAACGTCTGACCAAGATGAGCTGCTATTCAAAAGTGGTGGTTTGTTTGACGGTTATTACAAAGACGAGCAGGCAACCAAAGATGCCTTTACTGAAGACGGCTTCTTTAAAACTGGCGACTTAGTCAAAATCGATGAAACGACGGGTGCTGTGAGTATTATTGGTCGTGTTAAAGACAATTTCAAAACGGCAAAAGGTAAGTTTGTATCACCAGTGCCAATTGAAAAAATGCTGGCACAAGACCCACATATTGAACTGCTGTGCATTTTAGGCTCAGGCATGGCGGCGCCAGTCGCATTAGTACAACTTTCTGAAGGCGCTTCGGCAATGCCAAAAGAACAAGTTGCTGCATCACTGAAAGAAACGCTAGTTAACGTTAACAATCACTTAGAGAGCCATGAGAAGGTTGGCGCAGTGGTTGTTGTTAGCGAAGAGTGGACGCCAGAAAATGACGTATTAACACCGACACTTAAAATTAAGCGTCATGTTCTACACCAACGCTACTCAGAACGTGTTGAAGATCTTAAAGGTCAAAAAATCCTTTGGGAATCAGAACTGTAAGGTTTACCAAGGCTCAAACACCATCCCTCGCTCAATAGCGGGGGATTTTTTTATGTGTCAATTTTTGTTGGCATCAATCCTGCTAATTCATCCCCAATAGTAAGTATAAGAACTAGATTGACGTTAACCGTCTTGTTTTGGAGTTGAGTATGGAATGGGCACTAGTACTAATTTTGGGTTTAATTGTTGCGGTAACTTTGGTTGCCAGCCACTTTATGGATAACAGTAACCCTTATCCGTTTAAGAAGAAACAGCAGCTACTTACCAGCGTAGAGCGTGGTTTCTTAGCCCTATTAGAAAAGTCCATTGGTGATCAGTTTAAAGTGATTAATCGTGTTCGACTTAACGATATTATTGAGTTCAAAGGATCGGTAACGGGCAAAGCTCGTCGTTCAGCTTTACTAAAAACATCAAGTAAGTACATCGACTACGTACTTTGTGATCCAGCAACGATGCGCATCATCGCAGCAGTTGATCTAGTTCACCACGCTAAAGGTGGCCATAAGTCGAAACAAGACTGGTTTATCAATGGAGCACTGGAAGCTGCGGGTATTCCACACATTCGAATTAAAGTAAAAGCAGGCTACAAGGTAGAAGAAATTCGCAATGGCATTTTGTACAAGATAGGCAAAAAAGAAAGAGCGAATCCACCAGAGCCAATCATCAAGGGTAACATCCCTCGTCGTCCAGTAGGTGCTTTGTCAGCTTCACAAATTAAAGCGCAAATTTCCGCCCCTAGTTACGCCAAAGCGTCTTAGCCCTTAGACTAACAAAAAACCTCGCTGCGAGTATCTCCAGCTCGTAGCGAAAACCCTTTATTTCCCTTATACTTTGCGCAATTTCCACTTATCAAATGTAATTTAAATTATGACTATTGCTATTATCGGCGCGATGGAACCAGAAGTGGCCATCTTAAAACAAAATATCGAAAATATTGAAAGCTTAAAAGTTGCAGATTTTGAGTTTTTTTCAGGTCAATTAAATGGCAAAGAGGTTGTATTAGTACAATCTGGTATCGGTAAAGTTGCATCAACTATCGCTACAGCCTTAGTAATCGAAAAGTTCTCACCTAGCTGTGTTATTAATACAGGCTCTGCAGGTGGTTTTGACCCTGAGCTAAAAGTTGGTGACATTGCTGTTGGTAACGAAGTTGTTCATCACGATGTTGACGTAACTGCGTTTAACTACGAATTCGGCCAAGTTCCAGGTATGCCTGCTCGCTTTGCAGCAGACGAGAAGTTAGTAGCAACAGCTACTTCTTGTATTGCTAACTTAACTGATATCACTAGCAAAGTTGGTTTGATTGCAACAGGTGATAGCTTCATGTGTGATCCTGAGCGTATTAATGCAACGCGTGAAAAATTCCCTGAAATGTTAGCGGTTGAAATGGAAGGTGCGGCGATTGCTCAAACTTGTCATCAACTAAAAACTCCATTCTTGATCATTCGCTCACTATCTGACATTGCAGGCCAAGAATCACCAATGAGCTTTGAAGCTTATTTAGAAGTGGCTTCGAAAAACTCTTCAGCATTAGTGATGGACTTAGTTGCTAATATCTAATGTCTGAATTATCAGAGGTTTTATTTCAATATCCAGAGTTGGCGGTGCTGACTCTGGTTATTTTAATTGATTGGTTACTCCCCGCTCCCAACAAACTCTCTGCCGTTCCCTTTTTTAAAATTGTCGCCGAAGGCTTTACCAAAAAAGTCGCCACCAAAGGCGATAGTAAACAACAGTCGTTAGCTGGACTATTGGCTTTATTTGTTTACCTGTTTTTAATCGTCACCATTTTATTATCGATTTTATTTGTCGTTAAAAATGACGTTTGGACTCAAGGTTTATTATTGTACCTCAGCCTTGGTTATCAAAGTTTTGCCGCCCAGTCTCATGCCATAGCGCAGGCGTCAGCCAAACAGCAAAAATCGGCATGCCGTTACTTATTAGGCCAATACTCACCTTACGATAGCTCTAGACTAAGTTTATTGGGGATCAATAAACTCACGGTAGAAACCCTAGTCATTCGTTTTGTATCGCTTTGGTTATTACCTATTTTACTGTTTATTTTTATCGATGGTGTTTGGGCGTTTTGCTACCGAGCACTGATGGAAGCCTACTTTATTTGGTTGCCACAAAGACAAGGCTTTCAATATTTTGGCACGGCAATTAGTAAGGTTAAAAATATCGTCGAGTTAATACCTACTTGGCTATTTGCGCCAGTTTTCTCTGTGTTTAAATCTAGTCCAGGTTGGTTGGCTCTGGTTAACCAAACTAAGAGCCAGTGGCGTAATTCTAGTGCTTCGCCTTTTAGTAATTTGATTTGGTTGAGCATCGTCTCAGCGGGAACCAGAGCAGAACTTGCCGGTCCTTTAATGCTGGATGGAAAAAAGATCGCAAGGCCCAGAATTAACCAAGGGGCAGAAATATCAGCAAGCGCCATTGAGCAGGTATTACATTGGATCAATCGCTTTAGACTGGCTTTTCTAACCTTCAATCTGATAACTATATTGCTTTTAGGTATTGTTGCCGTTTAGGAGGCGTTATGAGCAAGATCATTGGCTTACTAGCTTTAGTACTCAGCTTTAATTTATGGGCGAGTTACGAAGGCAAACTCGATGTTATTTCAGCACAAGAGCTGCTGAACAATCGCGATGACTTTATTGTACTTGATACCAGAAGTGCAGGAGAATTCGCCGAAGGTCATATCGCTGGTGCGATAAACATTCCGCATACTAAAGTGACAGAAAAAATTGAGTTTTTGCGCAAGCTAAACAAGCCTATTGTTGTTCATTGCCGCAGTGGTCGCAGAGCTTTAGTTGCTGAACAAGCTTTGTTAGATGCCGACTTTGCCAACCTTAAACACCTTGAAGGTGACATCTTAGGCTGGCAAAAGCAGGACTTACCGTTAGTTAAACCGGATTAAGTCTGACTTTGTTCGGCCAAAGTTATCACTTTTGGCTGGGCTAATTTAACTAAGTCCAATGCATTTGGATCGGCGGTAACAATGACTTTATCGCCTTCTTTCATCAACCGGTAAATGATATCAATATCCGCGTTTCTAAGACGTACACAACCATGAGTGGTTCTACTGCCAATGGATGATGGATTCGAGGTGCCATGCAAGAATAATGAATCGCCAAAGTGCAAAGCATGGCGTCCCATAATACCGCGCCAACAGTTCTCGCCTCTTGCTAATTTCTCTTTAAACTCGCCACGCATCTTAGGTGGTACACACCACTGAATACCACTTGGGTCAAATAGTTTAAAATCAATTTCAAACTCACCTTCTGGCGTGTAATAACACTGACCGCCCTTCTCTGCTGGCAAACACTTATCGTAACCAAGGGCCACTGGCGTTTTCATGATCTTGTTCACTTTATTGCCAATGACTTCGTATAAAACAAGATGAAAATCAGACTTATCTATTACTGCTAAACGCACAGCATCTGGTTCTCGGCTGAAAGATCTGGGTAACGTAATATCTTGCACTTTAGCAGGCTTTCTAATCCATCTAGGACGGTCAAAAGCTTGCCAGCCTAAATCAGAAATATTGCCCGTTGCCTTAATAAACTCAGCATCTTCATAGGCCGAAGTAAACTCTTTTGAGTCTATCCAGGTTTCATATTCATTGCGGTAGTTCGCCTGTGGCTTAGTTAAATAAGCAATAGTGTCACCGACTACTCGGTAAGTTTTGGCTTTATTGCTGCCACCTTTTAGCGCCTGATAAATAACGGTTTTACTGCCCTGCTGTTTATTCGGTTTTACGGCGATTGCATTTGATATGGCAACGTAACGATGCAGCTCTAGCGGCTGCCACATTCCTTCTGATACGACGCCTGAGATCTCTACCCAATACTCATCAAGTTCAGTGCCTGTAAAGGTGGTATCAATAGGCCAAGTGGTTGCTTGTTCGCCGTTTGGAGTCGTTAAAATGGATACTTTTTGTTTGGTTATAAAGGTTTTAGCAGCGTTGGCAAAAGAGCTGCCAATAAACAAAGACAAAGAGAATAAAACAAACGCCAGAGTTCTCAACTAAAGGGCCTCAACATAATAACTTAAGGCATTGTTATACCTTGATTATCTTAACATTCAACTGTTTTTCATCTATTAATATTGAGAATAGTAGGTACACTGTAAAGAATTTGTCTTTAACCATCCAAGAGTGACTTTAATGAAATCCGTTTTCTCTTTATTTGCAATTGCCTTAGTCGCGTCGAGCTTCAATGTTACCGCTGATAATTATCACATCGGAGAGATCTCAAACACAGAAATTTTAACTTCGTTTGATAAGTTTAAAAAACACGAAAATGACGTGACTTACTCACAAACTCAGATAGATAAATTGAAGCAGTTCAAACAAGACGTTGAGATAAAAGTGTATTTCGGCCAGTGGTGCCATGACAGCCAACGTGAAGTGCCAAGGTTAATCAAACTATTTGACCAGTTAAACCAAGATAACTTTAAAGTGTGGTACTACGGCGTAGATTTGAAAAAGTCTGACCCACTAGGTTTAGCCAAGGCTGACAATTTACGCAGAACACCAACTATCATCGTCTATCAAGATGGCAAAGAACTTGGCCGTATCCTTGAAGTACCTCGTGTTGATTGGGCTTCTGATATCGCAGGTTTGCTATCGCTTTAAAAACACAAAAGATTAAACCACAGAGAACACAGAGAGTTGAAGAACAAGACAGACTTAATTTTTAGTGGAATGGCCAACTTAAGTGCTTCAGACTATAAAAACTATTTAAGAGTTGATAAGTCTAAAATTCTGATTAGTAATAGTAAAAAGGTTACTACTAATTTAGTGAAAGATGTCCTCACGTTAACAGACCCAATGAAACTAGTTCTCACAGGTCATTCGTACTTTGACTATTTATTTGCCAAGGTTCTTGAGCACGCAACAATAAAAATTAAAGGAAGAAGCTACCAAACATTCAAAGCTAAAATAGACAAGTTGTATGCACTAAAAATTCTTGATAACGACTCTTACCTATTCTTTGTTGAGATAAATAAACTTCGTAACTTATTTGCTCACAACATATTCTTTGACATAACAGAATGGGAGCCATCCAAGCTCCCTCAAGTTCTTAAATATAAATTGAATATACCTAAGCGAAAAGACTTATTGAAAGATTTTTCTGTGGCTGTAATACAGACTTGTTATTTTACTTTCTGTTTAGATTTTATTGAGCAACATGATTGGCTTCAATTAGAAAATGTTCCGAAAAAGTAACTTCTCTGTGCCCTCTGTGGTTTAATCTTTTAATCTTTTAATCTTTTAATCTTTTCGTTGTTGTAATAAAAAAGGGCACATGATGTGCCCTTTACTAATTCAGAATGTTAATTCTTACTCTTGTTCTTCCGCTGGTTGCTCAGCAGCAACAGGCTTCATGTGCGGGAATAAGATAACGTCTTTAATTGTTGGTGAGTCTGTAAATAACATTACTAGACGGTCGATACCAATACCTTCACCTGCTGTTGGCGGTAAACCAAACTCAAGCGCTGTGATGTAGTCATCGTCAAAGTGCATTGCTTCATCATCGCCTGCGTCTTTCTCTTCAACCTGCTTACGGAAACGTGCAGCTTGGTCTTCAGCGTCGTTAAGCTCTGAGAAGCCATTTGCTAGTTCACGACCACCTACGAAGAACTCGAAGCGGTCAGTGATGAATGGGTTTTCATCGTTACGACGTGCTAATGGCGACACTTCCCACGGGTATTCAGTGATGAATGTAGGTTGGTCTAGCTCTTCTTCAGCAGTTGCTTCAAAGATTTCACATAGGTACTTACCTGGGCCCCAGATGCCATCTACTTCAGGCTCTTTAATATGAAGCGCTTTAGCAATAACTTTTAGCGTTTCTAAGTTGTTCTCTGGGTCTTGGATAGCAGCTTTCCACTCTGGGTTGTTCGCAGCTTCAGCATAGTATTGTAATACCGCGTCAGACATAGATAAACGAATGAACGGCTGACCAAAGTCATATTCTTTCGTTTCAACTACTTCACCTTCAGCATTCTTAACTGTATTTGTGATCGTTGTTGTGCCTAATACATCTTGTGCCACTGTACGTAACATTTCTTCTGTTAAGTCCATTAGGTCTTTGTAGTCAGCGTATGCTTGGTAGAACTCAATCATTGTGAATTCTGGGTTATGACGCGTTGATAGACCTTCGTTACGGAAGTTACGGTTGATTTCGAATACACGCTCAAAACCACCAACAACCAAACGCTTTAAGTAAAGCTCTGGGGCGATACGTAAGTACATATCACGGCTCATTGCGTTGTGGTGAGTGATGAATGGACGAGCTGTCGCACCACCAGGGATAACTTGTAGCATCGGCGTTTCAACTTCCATGAAGTCACGTTCTTCTAAGAACTTACGGATACCCGACACAATCTTAGAACGGATGTGGAAGTTTTTACGTGTGTCTTCGTTCGTGATCAAGTCTACGTAACGCTGACGGTATTTTGCTTCTTGGTCTGTTAAACCGTGGAATTTCTCTGGCAATGGACGTAATGATTTAGTTAATAACTCATACTCTTCCATGTTCACGTAAAGGTCACCTTTACCTGACTTGTGTAATACGCCTGCAACACCGATGATGTCACCGATATCTAATTGACCATACTTTTCTTTAATAACCTTTTGAACGTCTTTAGCGGCATAGGCTTGAATACGACCAGCCATGTCTTGTAATACTAAAAACGGACCGCGTTTTGCCATGATGCGACCAGCAACGCTTACCTTATGATCTAAAGCTTCTAATTCTTCTTTCGACTTATCACCAAACTCAGCCTGTAAATCACCTGTGTAGTTTTCACGGCGGAACGTATTTGGGTGGCCATTGGCGTCGCAGTTGTCACGAATGTTGTCTAATTTCGCACGACGTTCTGCAATCAATTTATTTTCGTCTTGAATTTGCTCTGTCATTTCTTGTCTCGGTTTTAATTAAATTTTTTACACTGCAGGCTGTATAGCCCGCCTTGTCTATTTTGTAAAATAGTTTATAAGCCAGCTTTTAGCGAGGCTTCGATGAACTTGTCTAAGTCACCATCTAATACGGCTTGGGTATTGCGGTTTTCAACACCGGTACGTAAGTCTTTAATACGTGAGTCATCTAAAACGTATGAACGAATTTGACTGCCCCAGCCAATATCAGATTTGGCATCTTCTGCCGCTTGTTTTTCCGCATTTTGTTTCAGCATTTCAAGCTCAAATAATTTCGCTTTTAGCTGCTTCATTGCTTGGTCTTTGTTCTTATGCTGTGAACGTTCGTTCTGACACTGAACTACGGTATTAGTTGGTACGTGAGTAATACGAACAGCTGAGTCAGTCGTGTTAACGTGCTGACCACCGGCACCTGATGCTCGATAGGTATCAATTTTTAAGTCCGATGGATTGATGTCGATATCAATGTTGTCATCAACTTCTGGATAGACGAACGCGGACGCAAATGAAGTGTGGCGTTTACCACTAGAGTCAAATGGTGACTTACGAACTAAACGGTGAACACCAGTTTCGGTTCGACACCAACCAAATGCATACTCGCCTGAAATTCGAATGGTTGCGCCTTTAATACCGGCAACGTCGCCAGCAGTTACTTCGATAAGTTCCATTTTGAAGCCTTTTGCTTCGCCCCATCGTAAGTACATGCGAAGTAGCATGTTGCACCAGTCTTGCGCTTCCGTACCGCCTGAGCCAGATTGTAAGTCGATGTAAGCATCGCTACCATCGTGGTCACCAGAGAACATTCTGCGAAACTCTAGTTTATCTAATTGAGCTGTTAAGCCATCTAATTCAGCAACTGCTTCGTTGAAAGTATCTTCATCTTCCGCTTCTTGCGCAAGTTCAATCAAACCTTCCACATCTTCACAACCTTGTTCTAGGTTATCAATGGTTTCAACGATAGCTTCTAAACTTGCACGTTCACGACCTAAGTTCTGTGCTCTTGCAGGCTCATTCCAAACTGCAGAATCTTCTAATTCTGCAACGACTTCTTCTAGCCTTTCTTTCTTGCTAGCGTAGTCAAAGATACCCCCTAAGAACGTCAGTTCTAGAGCGAATATCTGCTAATTGTGTCAATACAGGGTTTACTTCAAACATGAGTAAAAACAAACACCTAAACTTTATTGAAAAATGACCGCGGAGTGTAACAAATTTACACCCCAATAGTTAGTGCAAGAAGCTATAAATTAAGCCAATGTTTTAATTTTTTCTAACACTGGGATATTGGCGTCGGGGAAAGTCAGCTGTTGAATTTGCTCAGAGTCGAACCAAGCAACTTCTTGTCCTTCAACACCGCGTTCTTGACCTGAAAATTCAGTGACTAACTGAAAGTACAGGCTGACCTTTTTTTCAGGGTATTCAAAGTCCAAACTGACAAACTCTTGTTGCTCGGCAACATCAATATCTAGTTCTTCTTTTAATTCTCGAACAAGAGCTTGTTCAACTGACTCACCTTGATCAATTTTACCGCCGGGAAATTCCCATTTATTTCCTTGGTGTTGTTCAGCTTTACGTTTACTCAATAAAAACTGACCGTTTACATAAATAACTGCTGCCGCAACTCTAATGTGCTTTTTCATTTTTATCTTCTTGTCCCTTGAAATTAAAACAAAAAAGGCACAAACAGCCTGAACAGATTGGATCTGTGGCTCTTTGTGCCCTCTGTGGTAAGTCTCTTTTTATTTTAAGTTAACTTACCGTGACATTGTTTGTACTTTTTGCCTGAGCCACATGGACAAGGTTCGTTACGGCCTACTTTCGGACCTTGACGAACCGGGCTAGCTTCTTGTTCTTCAGCTAACTGGTTAGTTGATTCATGTTGGAATTCTTTCGGTGCAGCGTCTGCTTGACGGCGTTGTTCTTCAACCGCTTCCACGTCTTCTTCTGCTCTTACTTGAACTCGACATAAGATCTTAGTTACTTCAGATTTAAGCTCTTCTAACATGTTTGTGAATAAATCAAACGACTCACGCTTGTATTCTTGCTTAGGGTTCTTCTGTGCGTAACCACGTAAGTGAATACCTTGACGAAGATGGTCCATCGCAGCTAAATGCTCTTTCCAGTGTTGGTCTAAGCTTTGTAGCATGATTGCTTTTTCGAAGTGACGTAGCGTATCTGCACCCACCATCTCTTCTTTTTCTTTGTACATTTGGTCAATCGTTTCGCTGATCCTTTGCTTCAGAGTTTCCTCGTGAAGTTTTTCATCTTGCTCTAACCACTGACGTACTGGTAAATCAACTGCAAACTCAGATCTTAGTTTTTCTTCTAAGCCTTCTAAATCCCACATCTCTTCAAGAGACTGAGGCGGAATGCTCTCGTCTAGTGCAGTAGCTACAACATCATGACGAATGCCTTCGATAGTTTCACCGATGTCACCTTCTTCAAGAAGTAGGTCACGTTGCGCGTAGATAACTTTACGTTGGTCATTAGCAACATCATCGTATTCTAATAACTGCTTACGAATATCGAAGTTACGAGCTTCAACTTTGCGCTGTGCGTTTTCAATTGCCTTGTTAACCCACGGATGCTCAATTGCTTCGCCTTCTTCCATACCAAGCTTACGCATCATGTTAGTTACACGGTCAGATGCGAATAAACGCATTAGTGTATCTTCCATTGAAAGATAGAAACGTGAACTACCTGCGTCACCTTGACGACCAGAACGACCACGTAACTGGTTATCGATACGGCGAGATTCATGACGCTCTGTACCAATGATGTGTAAACCACCAGCGGCTAGTACTGCATCGTGACGTTTTTTCCACTCAGACTTAATGTGTTCAATTTGTTGCTCTGTTGGCTCTTTCATACGAGCAACTTCAGCCTGCCAATTACCACCTAACACGATATCGGTACCACGACCAGCCATGTTAGTAGCGATAGTTACTGCGCCTGGTAAACCAGCGTTTTCAACGATATGAGCTTCTTTTTCGTGCTGCTTAGCGTTTAGTACGTTGTGAGCAACTTTCTCTTTTTTAAGGAACTGAGAAATCAACTCTGAAGACTCGATAGATACTGTACCAACTAGCGCTGGCTGACCTCGTTTTTGACAATCTCTGATGTCTTCAACGATAGCTTTGTATTTTTCTAACTGAGTTAGGTATACCAAATCCGTCATGTCGTTACGGATCATAGGTCTATTAGTTGGAATAACAACCGTGTTTAAACCGTAAATTTGTTGGAATTCAAACGCTTCTGTATCCGCTGTACCTGTCATGCCAGATAGTTTGTCATACATACGGAAGTAGTTCTGGAACGTAATTGACGCCAACGTTTGGTTTTCGTTTTGGATCTGTACGCCTTCTTTTGCTTCAACCGCTTGGTGTAAGCCTTCAGACCAGCGACGGCCTTCCATTGTACGACCTGTGTGTTCATCGATGATCACAACTTGGTCATCTTTTACAATGTAGTCGATGTCTTTTTGATACATAACGTGAGCACGAAGTGCCGCATAAACGTTACTTAATAGTGGGATATTAACGGCTGAGTATAAAGAGTCTTCTTCACCGATAATGCCTTTTTCTTTTAATAGCTCTTCAATGCGAACTTGACCACGTTCAGTAAGATAAATCTGCTTAGATTTCTCATCACCTGTGAAATCACCAGTACTTTCAACCCCTTCTTCGTCTTCTTTTTCTTGACGTTCTAGTGCTGGTACTACTTCGTTAATTTGCGCATAAATTTCAGTGCTGCCTTCAGAAGGACCTGAAATAATAAGAGGTGTACGAGCTTCATCAATTAGGATTGAGTCAACTTCATCGACAATCGCAAACGGGCGGCTACGTTGAACGCGCTCTGCAGATTGGAACGCCATGTTATCTCTTAGATAATCAAAGCCAAATTCGTTGTTAGTACCGTAAGTAACATCAGCGTTGTAAGCCTGTTGTTTCTCTACATGCCCCATGCCTGGCACGTTACAGCCAACAGAAAGGTCTAGGAATTCAAATAATGAACGGTTAGTTTCCGCATCACGCTTTGCTAGGTAATCATTCACTGTAATTACGTGAACACCGTTGCCCGTAAGCGCATTAAGATATGCTGGAAGTGTCGCAGTTAGTGTTTTACCTTCACCTGTTCTCATCTCAGCGATAGAGCCTTGGTTCAACACCATGCCACCTATCATCTGTACGTCGAAGTGACGCATACCGTAAACACGTTTACTTGCTTCTCTTACTGTCGCAAACGCTTCTGGCAAAATGTCATTTAAGGTTTCATTGTTCCCTAAACGTGACTTGAACTCTGCTGTCTTTGCTTTTAACTCTTCATCTGTCAGAGATTCAAACTGCGGTTCCAGCGCATTAATGGTTGCAACAATTTTTCTCAGCCTTTTAATTTCACGCTGATTACTGCTACCAAATATTTTTGTTAATAATGATGAAAACATAAGGGTTACTTTACAACTTTTACTTTTTAAAAATAAAACAATCGCCAAAAACGGCGATTGTTTAACATTTGTTCAAACTAACTCGATTATAACTAATTAGCTTTGCGATATATATAAGGTAAGGGATCTATTTGTTTACCATTTTTCAAAACTTCGTAATGAACATGTGGTCCAGTAGAACGCCCTGTGCTACCCATCAAACTAATCTGTTGTCCTTTACTCACTATCTCGCCAACTTTCACTAACAATTCTTTGTTATGGCCATAGCGAGTGACAACACCGTCACCATGATCAATTTCAATCAAATTACCGTAGCCATAACGGCTATCCGACCAAGTGACAACTCCTGATCCTGTAGCAAGTACAGCTGCGCCTTCTTCTCCGGCAAAATCAACACCTTTGTGCATAGCGGGCATGCCGTTAAATGGATCTTTACGAATACCATAATAAGAAGACAACCAACCTTTTTGAATTGGTCGACCAGAAATAAATATTTCTTGTTCTATATGGGTATTCATCAAGATAGATTCAAGTACTGCCATTTTTCTTTCTTGGCCATCCAGCTTAATTAACATCTCATCCATCTGACTGAACAAGTTGTCCGCATCCGTTAATACATCTTCTGCGGTTGTTGCTGTTGGGCCACCAGTAAAGCTGGTCAGTTCAAAATTAAATTCTTCTGCTGGAATGTTTGCTTGATCACCAAGACGGGCGGCAAATGCATCTAAACGATTAACCTGCCCTTTAATTTCACCGAGCTTTAAGGTTAGAGCGCTCAGTTGGTGTTCGGCTTGTTGTTTTAATCGACTCAATTGTTCTTTTTCAGAGCCGTACTCTTCTTGGGCGGCAAGCAACTGCTGACGAACGTGTTTGGTTTCACTGTTTTGATCTACTGCACTTTGCACTAACCAAAACAGGCTTAAACCTCCTACGACAGCAGCAGTTAACCATTGGGCCTTACGCATACTAAGCTCAAAGCTAACATTTTGCCCTTTGTAAATAAGTGTTAAACTCATTCGTCACTACCTAAGAATTGATGAGTGTCTAAGGTGAAAACACCGAAAACGTTAAATGAACTGCTTCAACAAAAAGCGTCCAAACAAAATAGTTTATCTTTGTATCGGCAAAAGAGCGAAAAATTTATCCAAATTCAAGCTATTTTGGCTGACAATTTGCCTGCTAATATGGCGCAAAATATCGTGGTAAGCAACTACAAAAACTCAATAATTTACTTTGAAACCCACTCTTCACCTGTGGCTGCTAGCTTTAAAATGCACCAATCACAACTGTTATCGGCATTTCGAAAAGGCCTTGATCCCGCATTGGTGACTATTGAAATGAAAGTCAGTCCGAATGCAACAAGAACCGCCTCTAGAGTCAAAGAAAATCAAAGACAACAAAGCAATACAAAGGGGAAAAAACACATTCCAGAGCAAGCTGCTAGCATACTGCAAAGTATAGCAGAGCAAAGCTCAGGAGAACTAAAACAAAAGTTGTTAAAGTTAGCGAAACACAAGAAGCAGTAAGTAAATAAGTCTTAACTTGAACTGCCAGACTCAAGTAATTGGACTGGGTTTAATCAGACAGTATTGACTTAATCAGCCAGGCCCGTTCAACTGAACTGAATCAGATCTGCCAGTAGCATACCGATAAGCGGTGTTTAGACTCGATGTTTATTCATTACTTTTGAAGCAATAAACCTTTCTATAGTATCAAAGCTTGCACTGTTGTTGGTTGTTCTGCTAGATGCTGCAATAGACTTACAGGTATTGGCAATATCAAATGGCGTTGTAGAAGGTGCAAACTGTACCTGTATTCCCCCTTCAATAGCTAATGCTCTAAAATACTCAATCTGCGGCTCAATCAGTTTCAGGTGCGTTTCAAAATTTCTACGACTGCGAGTATGATCTCTTTCTTTACGTGCTATAAGTTTATCTGTGTCTAATGTTAATACAACATACGCATCAGGAAAGCTAATATCACCTTTTGAAAAGGAAGACTTATAAAACTCTATAACCTCGCTAATTGGCTGAAAACCTAAGTCTGCAAAGATCCAGTTGTACCATATGGGCTGTAAGTGATCTCCATCGAGAACCGCAACGTTTCCTGATTTCGAAACATCTGTAGCCATTGCCCAACGTTTAACTTGCATTTGAAAATACCAGATTGATGATTCTTTCGCGGGACGTTTAAACAATTCATTTACTTCAGGAACCCTCACATAACCAAATTCACTAGACATAAACTTTGCAGCCGTAGTTTTGCCTATTCCACTAGCTCCTTCTAAACAAATAATAGCCATTAAATAATCCTAAAAAAGTAAAACTTATCTGATGTTGAAAGATAGTATATTTTTTTATGACTCAATTATTTCAATGGCCGTTACCCTCATAGCTGCTTGTCCGATAAAATATA
Organism: Psychrosphaera sp.; assembly: GCA_965200905.1. GTDB lineage: Bacteria > Pseudomonadota > Gammaproteobacteria > Enterobacterales > Alteromonadaceae > Psychrosphaera. The sequence continues at coordinate 76,362 of CBDAVN010000018.1, read as the reverse complement.
AACCTATTCGTCAAAACTGTAAGTTCAGATGCGGTGCAAATGGGGTTAAATCATTCATGCAAAATGCAAGACCTGACCCCACGTATCGTGTGCAAAAACCATATTTATTCCTCCATATAGCGCCGCAATATAAGGCGCAAAATAGCAGGCTAAAATTAGCGACGAAGGAGCACACCCCTGCTGTTTTGGGTCCTTTGATTGAGACACTTGTTATAAACTGCTTGCAACTTGATAGTCTGCAACTAAGCCTATATTCTCTATTCGTGAAGGTAAGATATCATCGGGGGTATTAAGTACACCGTCACGACCATAAGATCGAATATGGTATGAGCTTTCATCGATAAGCTTGTAATAGTAAAACTTCCCTTGGGTGTTTACTTGCGCTGCATCATGAAGAAAAACCATAGAGTTTTCTGGTAAGGATTTTTGCAACATTTCTAATGACTCAGGGTATCGGTCATTCTGGACTTTATAAAACTCTATAGCTTGTACAGCGCTTGTCAATTGCGTTTTTGTCAGTTCACCACGCAAGTCATCGTAAACACCACCTTCTTGTACAAAGCCAAAGTATCCCAACGCACTATAAAGAATGACAGTAAATGCTATACCACATGCACCAACTATTTTTAGTTTTGTATGCTTTATGGCAACCCCCCATACAATGGCGATTATTCCAAATAAAACACCAATTAATGGAATAAATGACATCCCACCAATAACATAGCCTAGGCAGCCTGCTTCTTTCTTATTTTCTTGTTTATTTTCCATACTACATCGATACTTCTTGTGGTTTATAACAATTTAATAGTGCACAATTTACACATATTTCTACCACGCAATTGTTCACTTTTCTGATCATTATATTTTTATCAAACTAGCTAATCTTTTGCTAGCTAAGAAAATATTTCAATGACCGTTATTCGTTCATAGGAGTCTGTTAGGTGAAGTCGAAACCTGTTCACCTAAACTGTAGAGATGATATGAGTTACTACATTTAAGACTAATCTACGAAATATCGTCCAGCCTTTTTCTGACTTACAACTAGTGGCAAAGCCATTCTTACAACTTATAACTTCTACAGTTCCCACTCTTTGGCGTCATCAATAATACTGGTCATTTCATCCATTAATTCGAGTAACTCAGGTTCTAATGCTTCAATGCTTTGTAATTTTTTCAAGCCTGACTCAATTACTTCCGCTAGTGCTTTCAATTTAGGTACGCCGGTATAACAACAAGCACCGTGAAACTTATGCACGGCTTGAATTAATGGCTCCAGTTGTTGCTTTTGGTAACTGTCCTCAATAGCGCTCAAAGTATCCGGTAAACTCTTAACCAACAAGGTAAACATTTCTAGCGCTAGTGATTGCTTACCCGCCGCTCTTGATAAGGCTAAAGGCCAATCTAAATGGTGATGGTCAGCAAAAGCAGGTAAGTCGCTGCTTTCTTCCGTTAATGCTTTTTGCTCTTTTGCCGAGATTGAGCAGCCTGGGCAGGTATCCAAAATAACCTGAGTTAACATGTCTTCGTCAATCGGCTTAGGTAAAAATCCAGCAAAGCCAACTTGGTTCATTTTCTTTTGCTCTTCTACGCCTGCATGAGCAGTTACCGATACAATTGGTGTGTCTTCATTTAATGATGATTCTTTGATCCGCTTACATGCCGTGATGCCATCCATTATCGGCATTTGGATGTCCATAAAGATCAGGTCATACTTTAACTTTTGTGACTTTTCTAATGCTTCTGAGCCATCTCTCGCAAGATCGGTATCGATAGAAAGCTCCGTTAACAGTGCAGACAATAGCTTCAAGTTTGCTGCCATATCATCAACAGCTAGTACACGCATCCCTCGGAAATTCGAACCTTGTGAAGGCTTTGGTTGTTCAGGCTCCGCATACGGCTCCAACATAGTGTTGAACATCTTTCGGTGATTTACAGGCATGCTAAAACAAGCTCTAGCCCCCGAACCTATGATTGCCTCTTTAAGGTTTGGCGAAATGCTGTTGATCAAAGCATAAACATTTGTGCAGTACTCACTAGCTAGTACCACTAGCTTTTTAAGTTCACCAATGGAGCTAGGCGCAACTTTTCGACCGATTAATACTATGTCGAATTGTTGTGTTTGCAGCGCTTGCCTGAACGCCTCTTCGTCATCAATACAAGTCAGTTGAACATCAGTATTGTCAGTGAATAGCTGCTGCACATCACTAAATGCTTGACTGCAAGTGTCGAAATACAAGAGTTGCTTATCAGCAAGTAGTTCTATGTCGATAGTAGAATCGGATTCTGCAGTGTTTTCTTTTAACTCTGCGTCAAAAGAGAACACACTGCCCTTACCGGGTTCACTGGTGAAATGAATATCGCCGCCCATGGCTTCAATCAGTTTCTTACAGATTATTAAGCCTAAGCCTGTGCCACCGTACTTTCTAGTGGTTGAGTTATCGGCTTGGCCAAATGCAGCGAACAGCTTATCTTTGCCTTCATCATCAATGCCAATTCCTGAGTCCGTTACCGCGAATTTGATATGATGACCCTGTGGTCGACTGCCCAGATAGGTAATATCCAACCTGACATAACCATCTTTTGTAAACTTAGTCGCATTACCGATTAGATTAATGATGACTTGTTTTAATCTTACAGGGTCGCCCAGCAATTCATCTGGCACTCTAGAGTCGACGTGTAAATGAACTTCTAATCCCTTATCAAAAATTCCTGGCGCTAATAAAGTCATCACTTCATTGACCGTATCCCTTAAAGAATAAGGAATGGTCTCCAACTCCATTTTTCCAGCATCTAACTTAGAAAAGTCTAATATGTCATTGATGATCCTAAGTAGGTTATTTGCTGAAGATTCGATAGTATCGAGAAAGTCAGTTTGGTTGGTATTAAGTTGAGTCTTTCTCAATTGACGAGTAAAACCCAATACCCCGTTAAGTGGTGTACGTAACTCGTGACTCATATTTGCGAGGAATTGTGACTTCACTTCATTGGCATTTTGCGCTTCGCGCTTGGCCATATTTAACTGGATATTTTGTACTTCAAGCTGCTCCACCGTTTGTTGCAGTTCTTGAGTATATTCACTGATGTTGTGTTCAGCTCTTTCATTGGCCAGATAAACGGATTTAGCAACGGCATTGACCGCCCCTCTTAAATCTTCCAATTCACCTTGCATTACTTTGGAAACTCGAACTTTTGTATTGCCCTTGGCAATATCAGATATAACCTTGGTAATGTCATCAATTGGATTGAAGATGTACTTTACAAATATGACTGCAAGGATTGTCATTACAATGCCAGCCAAAGCAAAGATCATGATCACAGATAAAATAGATGACTGTTGCGCCAGCAATGCATTTTCTCTGCTTAGTTCAACGACCAAATAGCCTTCTAGTTTTTTCGCGTTTTCTGCTTGTACTGCCATTATCGGGCTTCTAACATAAATGAACTTTTCGTTCTTTTCTATGCTTGTATAAGTTGGTAATAACTTACCTGGCTTAAGCCTAACAGAGTCAAAATCAGTGTGAATATTTGATGATAAATAGAGTTCGTTATTCGGCAAAAAAATAGAGATCGAACGGACTATTGGGCTCGCTTTTAAATGCGCAGATTCCAACGCAGCTGTGAGTGCATCCGTTGAATTCAAGCTCATTGAACTAGCGGCAAAAAGCGTTAAAGGTTCAGATAGGTATATCCCTCTTTCAATAATATTTTGGTCCAGCTCAGCATAACGCTTATAAGTAATAAAACCGCCTAGCAGTAAACCTATAATGAGGGTTGGTAAAATAATAATGGCTAAAGCCCACTGGCGTAATGACAAAAGCTGACGCATGAAAAAAACTGCAGATAAAATGTTACAAAGAAGTGATAACTTATCCAATTGCGCCATACTGTGCAATTGCTAATGCAATTTGTGATAGAATGATGACAATTCTTTTCGGTTTTATACCACCCAGGCAACATTTTCATGGCAAAGATCTTCAAACCAAGTACCCAATCCAAAAATAGAAAGCACAAATCAAAAGCAAAACAACTACCTGACTTTATCGGTAAAGTGACTGGTTACGATCACAGAGCCAAAGGCATTATTAAAACCGACCGTGGTCAAATTGCTTTTGTCACAGGCGCTTTGCTTGGTGAAACCATTAAAGTTCGCCCTTCTACTTATACCGAGAAAGTGATTGAAGGCGATTGCCTTGACGTTATAGAAACCACGACTAGGCGACAAACACCAAAGTGCGAACATTTCGGAACTTGTGGCGGTTGTCAGTTGCAATATATGGCAGTAGACGAGCAAGTTGATGCCAAGCAACAAGCACTGACAGGTCTATTAGAAAAGCAGTTAAAGATCAAACAAGTGCCTTGGCAATCCGCTTTAATGGGCGAGTCTTGGCATTACCGACGAACCGCGCGGTTAGTTACTTGGTTTAATAAAGATGGCTCTGTAACTTTGGGCTTCCGTCAAGCAAAGTCGAAACAAATCGTTGATATTGATACTTGCCCTATTCTAGTCGAGTCTCTTGCCAATTTAATTACGCCTATAAGGCAAACACTAACAAGCCTGAACAAAGCAAAAGTCATTTCTCATGTCCAGCTTTACCATTTATCAAACCTTGACGTTGTGATCTTGAGACATACTTCTGAGATCACCGAACAAGATAAAGACACACTTAAAAAGTTTGCCCAGCAACATAAACTGCAACTGTTATTAGAAGCTGATAACAAGCAGTTTGAACAGTTGTCTCATCCAAACTCAAGCTCTGAGCAAGGCATCGATACTTTGAGTTATGATCACGATAAGTTTACCTATCAATTTAACCCAAACAACTTCATTCAAGTCAATCAATCGGTTAACGATGGCATGATTAGTCAAGCAATGGACTGGTTAGCTGTCGAAAACAACGACACGGTTCTCGACCTATTTAGTGGCGTTGGTAACTTTACTTTGCCTTTGGCTAGTAAATCAGAGCTAGTATTTGCCGTTGAAGGGGTGAATGACATGGTAAAGCAGATCAAAGCCAATGCAATCCTCAATAAAATGGATAATATCAAAGCCTATCAAGCCGACTTATCAAAATTACAAGAAAAGTCGAAACCACAGTGGCTCAAACCGATTGATAAATTGTTGCTCGATCCAGCCAGAGATGGCGCCTATGAAGTGGTAAAAAAAATACCATTATTAAAACCCAAAAAGATACTTTACGTATCCTGTAACCCAGCCACTATGGTTAGAGACCTAAAAGTGTTACAAGATGCAGATTATGCATTGACGAAGATCGGATTATTAAATATGTTTCCACAAACCTCCCACGTGGAAGCAATGGCTTTATTAGAGCTAAATTAATTCTTTGCAACAAGACGAGAAAAAGGAAGCAAAGTGGTATCAGTGACTAGGGCTCACAGCCTAGAAGATGTATTAGAAAGCAATGACGCCAAATTATGGTTGCGCGAGCAAGGACTAGCGGACAGTACAGTTCAAGCTATTGACGATGCTATGCAATGGTTAGCTGCCCAACCTAAACAAGCTGAACTGTTATCGCCAATGGACACTAATTACCCTAGGCAAGGTTTGCTGATCGTCGAAATTTTGTTAGAGCTTCACATGGACGACGAGTCTTTGGTTGCGGCTTTACTGTATCCATTTTTCCAAGACCAAGCTGCTGATAACAAAGTCAAAGAAAAGCTGAAGAAACAGTTTGGTAAAAAGATCTTAGATTTACTTTCTGCGGTATCGAAAATGGCAAGCATGGGCTTGTTATCCTCACGTGTCAGACACAGTGCAGAACAAGCTGAGAACATTCGTCGCATGCTCACAGCAATGATTGAAGATGTTCGTGCCGTTGTGATCAAATTATCGCAACAAATCGTGTTGCTGCGCGAAATAAAATCGAGTGATGAAGAAACCCGAGTCGTTGCCGCAAAAGAGACGCAGACAATTTACGCGCCTTTAGCTAATCGATTAGGTATCGGTCAGTTAAAATGGGAGTTGGAAGACTACGCATTTCGATATTTACAGCCAACAGCCTATAAAAGTATTGCCAAAAGCCTTGAAGAAAAGCGTATTGAAAGACAGCAATACTTGTCAGATTTTGTCTCTGGACTTACCGAGCGATTAAAAGATTCTGGTGTTGAAGCCTCAGTATATGGCAGGCCTAAACACATCTATAGTATCTTCAAGAAGATGCAGAAAAAAGGTTATGAATTCAATCAGCTGTTTGATATTCGAGCGGTTCGAGTGGTAACCGATAAGTTACAAGATTGTTATTCTGCATTAGGGGTTATTCATACAAACTGGCGTCATATTCCATCTGAATTTGATGATTATGTTGCAACACCAAAACCAAATGGCTACCAATCAATTCATACCGTAGTGCTCGGCCCGGCAGGCAAAACGATTGAAATCCAGATCCGCACCAAAGATATGCACGATGATGCAGAACTTGGCGTTGCCGCGCATTGGCAATATAAAGAAGGCGCGTTACCGACTAAGTCAGGCAAAGGTTCTGGTTACGATGACAAGATAGCTTGGTTAAGAAAGCTTCTGCAATGGCAAGAAGAAATGGCAGATACAGGAGATTTTGCCGAAGAACTTCGCAATCAAGTGGTTGAAGACAGAGTTTATGTTTTCACCCCACAAGGTGACGTAGTAGATTTACCTACAGGTTCAACACCGCTCGATTTTGCTTACTATGTACACACCAACGTAGGTCACCGTTGTATCGGTGCCAAAGTGTTTAACCGCATAGTCCCTTTTACGTACCAATTAAAAACGGGCGACCAAATAGAGATCATCACAGGGAAAGAGCCAAACCCTAAACGCGACTGGTTAAATCCGAATTTAGACTACATTCACTCTTCTAGGGCAAGAGCTAAAGTTCATACTTGGTTCAAGCAACAAGACAAAGAGAAAAACTCAGTCGAGGGCCGCCAATTATTAGAACAAGAGCTATCAAGGCTAAATATCAAATGGGAAGAAGCTGAAGTCGCAAAAGAGCGCTTCAATATGCTTACCCTTGAAGATTTGTTGGCTGCAATAGGTGGTGGCGATATCAAACTGAACCAAGTAGTAAACTACATTCAGTCAAAACAAATAAAAGAAAACCCGCCGGAAATAGACCCTAGATTGATCCAAAAGCCGCGTAAACAAAAGCAATATCAAAACGGTGTTGTATTACAAGGTGTTGGCAACTTGATGAATCAACTAGCAGGTTGTTGTAAACCAATTCCAGGTGATGAGATCACAGGTTACATTACACAAGGTAGAGGTGTCGTTATTCACCGCAGTGATTGTGAGCAATTTAAGCTGTTAATGGACGATCACCCTGAACGATTTATTGAAGCAAGCTGGGCTGAACAGTACTCAGGCGGCTATGTTTCACAATTAAAGATCCTAGCCAACGACCGCAGTGGCCTACTCAGAGACGTCACTAGTATCTTAGCTAATGAAAAGCTCAATGTAATTGGCATGAGCAGTGATTCAGATGTACAAAAGCAGCTAGTGACTATGATGATCAAACTTGAAGTTTATAACATAGGTGCTTTCAATCGCACCTTAACTAAAGTAAGTCAGATAGATGATGTAATAGAGGTAAAACGTGTCTAGTCATTCTACGCAGTCCTGGCAACAAAGAGTCGAACAGCTTGAGCAACTTCAAGGCTTAGACAAACTACTCGAGATCATGAGTATGCTGAGAGACCCAGAAAACGGTTGTCCTTGGGATCTGAAGCAAGATTTTGCCTCAATCGTGCCACACACAATTGAAGAAGCCTACGAAGTAGCTGAAGCGATTGAAAAGCGAGACTATGAAGAGCTAAAAAAAGAGCTGGGCGACTTACTTTTTCAGACCGTGTTTTACAGCCAATTAGGCAAAGAGCAAAAGCTTTTTGACTTTTCCCAGATTGCCGATGCGATGAGTACTAAACTTATTCGCAGGCATCCTCATGTCTTTTCATCTTCAGAGTTTACAACCGAAGCCGAAGTAAAAGTGAATTGGGAACAAGAAAAAGCAAAAGAAAGAGTGGAAGCCGACGCCAATAACACCAGCGCTTTAGATGATATTCCACTTGCTCTTCCAGCGCTTTCACGCGCCTATAAAATTCAAAAGCGGGCTTCTTCGGTTGGCTTTGATTGGCCTGATATTACTGGTGTTATTGACAAAATAGCAGAAGAGATCAGCGAAGTTAAAGAAGAACTCGAAGCGCCTGAAGCAGCTATAGACAGAGTCGCGGATGAGCTTGGTGATCTTTACTTTGCATTAACGAATTTAGTCCGCCACCTTGGCTTAAAACCTGAACAAGTTGTGCATCAAGCAAATAAAAAGTTTGAAGCTCGCTTTCGTCTAGTCGAACAATTAACAACAAGGCCTCTAACGGAACAAAACATAGACGAGTTAGAAGCCCTGTGGCAACAAGCAAAAACAGAGCTCAGCCGTTAATTTGTTGAACCGCTCACATTTTACATCTAAGTATATTTGAGTTTGCCAAAATTCAGCTTTTATACTTAGCTTAGAGCTATCGTAATAATAAAAATTTACTTTAGCTCAGCCAATTATTAGTTATAATTTGCAGCTAAGTCGTGATCATGTGTTATTAACGACAATATATTCCTAGCATTGATTTGGAACTTTAAGAGGATAAATAATGAAAAAATTATTACTGGCTACAAGCTTAATGTTTAGCGCATCGGCTTTCTCTGGCGTAGCAGTTATAGTTCACCCTTCTAACGCAACAACACTTAGCGAAACCGAAATCTCTCGTATCTTCTTAGGGAAAATGAAATCTTTTCCAAGCGGTGGTCAAGCGATCCCGATCAACCAAACTGAAGGAACCAGCACTAGAGGCGACTTTGAAGGAAAAGTATTGAATAAGTCAGCAAGTCAAATTAAAGCTTATTGGTCAAAACTAGTTTTTACAGGTAAAGGCACTCCACCAAGAGAAGTAGGTGGTAATGCCGATATCGTAAACTTAGTTAAAGATAACCCAAACATCATAGGCTACATTGATGAAAGTGCAGTTACTGGTGATGTAAAAGTTATCGCTACCTTTTAATTATCAGGCTTCTTGTTTATTAACAGAAGCCCTGCAAAGTTAATTCAGCACTCTTCTTCTATAGAGCAGCAATGGGAGCAAGAACAAAGCAAATGTTATTGCTCCTCCTGACCCCGACTCTGCGCCACCTGAATTAGTTTCGCCTCCACCTGAGGTATTACCTCCAGTGTTATTGCCTCCCCCAGTATTATTATCACCGCCAGTTGACTCCGGTTGTCTTAACAAAATATAAGCTTGCTCTGTATCTTTTGCTTCACCTCTTTGAGCAGAAATAACTAAATGCAAGTTTAAACTCTGCGTATCACTTGCTGGAAACTCGCCAGAAATGAGTCCTGTTGTAGCATCTATTGTTAACCAATCGACCGCTTCTCCCGTATCTTCTCGAGTCAATGTCATGGTGTATTGCAAGGTTCCGTGGGTTTCTACATTTCTAGTCAGCACGACTTGGTGTGAGTATTCTTGAGTAAATACACCATTTTCCATGTGTTGTTGACTGGCAATGTTAATGATCCCTGAGACATAAAGTGGATAGCTAAAGCTCGTCACCAATTCACCATCATCAATAACCAAAGTTACGTCTTGTTGACCGGTTTGATGCTCTGGATCGCTAGGATTACCTACCAATGCTGATTCAGTTTCGTCATACGATAGCCAATTAGGTTCAACAACATATGCTTTTAAATCATTACTATCTGGGTCACTAAAATGCAGTAAAGATCTGTAGTCATAACCTTGCACACCGGAAGCTATTGAGGCTGAGAGATCTACTTGCGGGAACAAATATTTATTTTTAATAGTCAAGCTGTAAAGCGCGTTTTGGTCTACTCCCTCTTGTGCTTGAAAATAAACACCATTGCTAAAACGAATAAGATCTAAAGGGCTAGTAAGCTGTTCGCCTACATCAAGCTCAGTGGTTTTACTGGTAGCTTCATCGTAAACGAGCAAGCTTGAGTTGCCACTTTGCAACATAATAAAAAACACTTTGTCATCGAAAACAGTAAAGCTTTGAATAACTTTATTAGTTTGCCCGCTAATAACATTTGCACTTGTTTCTGTAATAGGATCAAACATGTATATAGAAGGAGTCAATTCGTTTGCTTTAGTCGCCACTAAGTAAACTTTGTCTTTATACACCTGAGTACGACTTTCAGCAGCTATCGACAAATCGGAAGCAACCTCAGTGATAGCTTCTAAAGCAATCCGGTATAGCTTAGAACCGTTACCACTTTGTTTGACCAGATAGCCTGTGCCATTAACCTCAAACATGCTAGCTATTTGCCCTATGTCAAAAGTATCAATCAAGGTAACAACTTCAGTCACTAAGTTATAACTGTACAATCGCTCAGTACCATTATTGTATGGCAGCACAAAAAAGTAATTTTCACCTACTAGCTGATTGGGGGTCGTAGCTAGTGAAGAACTAATGCCTTCTTTTTCAACATCTAACTCAATATAACCACTAGCGCCTTGTGGTCGCTCACTCTGGTATCCAATTTCTAACCTCGCGCCATTAGTGCCATACGAATTAGTTTTCAGACGGTAAATGTTGCCATTAAAAGAAAATATGCCAATACCAAAGTCTGAGCCATAGCGGCCTGTTTTATTCAGATATACTTTCCCAGCCAAATAAACGGTATCCGGAATGTAAGAACCCGTTTCGTATTTAAATGGCTCAATTTGGGGACTAAACTGATCATAAACTAAGTGACTGCGAGCAAAACTTTTGCGTTCTTGCTCAGTAACATATGGCTGTAAAAATAATAAGTTTTTATTGGCATGAATAGGATTTAACTTAAAAGAATTAACAAAAAAATTATTAACATCAATGATATCGACTTTTTCACTCATCAAGGAAATGGACGCTAGCTCAATACCACTTCTGTCCTTCTCACTCGATAAATAAACGTTACCATTAACAATTGCGAAGCTAAGTGCACAGCCTCTTTCAAAGCCACCTCGCTCGCATACATTTGCCACAGAATACAACTCAGTCAAACTATTGTCTGCAGCATCATAAACTGACAAATAACGCTTATCCGCAAAAAACATTCCGCCACTGATGAACTTATCAATGACAATTTTGTTATTTACTACTTTATGATCCACTGTAAATTGGTGATCTAACGAGCTTTCAGCAAAAATACACTTTATTGATTTATCTTCTAGATTGAGTAGAGCTATAGCATATGCTCTATAGTCTGCAAGACGGCAATGTTGCGTTGAACCTGTCGCATTAGCACTAAGTACTAAGCTATTAATCGCAGGCGCAGCGGTAATATTAAATTCCCAATAAGGTTCAGAATATATCTCAGTTGTCTGTGAACCATCATACTCGTAGACCTTTTTAGCATCCGGGCTATGACTATTAAAAATAAATTTTATTATTGCTGTGAATTACACTATTGATAGTAATGGCTTGTGACTCGCCAAAGTTAGTGATCTTTGTTATTGCTTTTGATTGAGGCTCGAACTTTATACAAATCGCTCTGAGTGGAATTGTTAGCAGCAAAGTAAAGTTGCTGTTGAAATACGGTGAGTTGACTTGTCACACCACTGTTGGCACCGGGGTTGAAGTCTTTAATAAGCTCTGGAGTATTATTCTGCTTTAAAACATAAAGTTCATTGCCCAAACCAAGATCAGCCGTGAAATACACTTCTCCGTTTAATGCGATGGAACCTTGCGTATTAAAAACAAAATCGGCTTCTTCTGTTTGAACATTAAACTGGCTATCAATAGAGTAGCTTAAGTTGCCTTGTTTGAAGTATAACTTTTGGTTAAATATCTTAAGCTCAGATACCGAGCTTAACGCATTGCCACTTGTATCTTTAATGAGGAGCAATTCATTATTTTCAGGCGTATACCTAAATAAGTGATCTTGCCCCGGCACTCCTTCGACATCATTGTCATTAGCGATAAAAAACACACTACCGTTAAATTCAGTTATTTGTCGGGGATCACTGTCGCTGGCAGAGTCTGCCTGATAGGGGACAGAAAATTTCTTCTCAATATCGTAAATATCTTCAGCAAAGCTCATTTGGCTTAAAAGTAACAAAAACACACTGCAGATATTTTTCATAACTAAATTCCTTCTCAGCTTTTTTAGTTTGTCTTAAATGATCAGATTAAACATACTAGTGAAAACACTGATTAAAATCTATCAAATAGGTGTTATCAATTGTAATCCCGTTAACTTAAAACAAAAAAGCCCAGAGGTTATTAACCTCTGGGCTTAGTTCAACAGTTAATGCCGACTAGATAGCTTCAATCTCAGCGTATTGCTCTTGCAACTTAGCTAACGTTTGCTCGTATTCAGCTTGTTTTGCTTTTTCTTTTGTAATTACCGCTTCTGGCGCATTACTAACGAACTTTTCGTTAGATAACTTACCCGCTACGCGCTTAAGCTCACCTTGTGCTTTTTCAATCGCTTTATTAAGACGCGCTAATTCAGCGTCTTTATCAATTAAACCAGCCATTGGGATAAGGACTTCCATTTCACCAACTAAGCCCGTTGCTGATGCTGGCGCTTTCTCATCCGCTTTTAGAGCTTCAATGCTGTCTAATTTAGCTAAAGACATTAAGAATGCTTTATTCGCTTCTAAGCGAGCTGCATCTTGCTCAGATACATTACGTAAAATAACGTTTAATGCTTTGTTTGGTGATAAGTCCATTTCACCACGGATGTTACGAATAACAAGGATGAATTGTTTTAACCACTCAACATCTGCAATTGCCGCTTCGTCAACCGCTTCTGCATTGTATACAGGGTAAGCGTTTAACATGATGCTCTCAGCGTCTGCACTCGCACCAGTAAGAGGTTGAACACGTTGCCAAATAGTTTTCTGTAATAAATGGCGTAATTGGGTGCATTAAGCGCAACAACACTTCTAGTACTTCAACCAAAGTTTTACGAGTTGCTCTTTGCTGAGCTTCAGTACCTTGGTTCATCACTGGCTTAGTTAGCTCTAAATACCAGCCACAGAACTCGTTCCAAGTGAAGTCATAAATAGTGTTTGCAGCAAGATCAAAACGGTAATTGTCGAAATGTTTCTCTTACTGTTTTTACTGTCGATTGCAATTGACCTTGGATCCAACGGTCTGCTAATGAATATTCTAGCTCACCGCCGTTCGCGCCACAGTCATGCTCTTCAGTAATTCATTAATACATATCGGCTTCGCGTTCCAAAGCTTGTTACAGAAGTTTCTGTAACCCTCTAGACGCTTCATGTCCCAGCTAATATCACGACCTGTTGATGCTAATGCCGATAGGGTAAAACGAAGTGCATCCGTACCAGAGTTAGCCATACCTTCAGGGAACTCTTTACGAGTGCTCTTTTCAATCTTAGCCGCTAGCTTTTCTTGCATCATGTTTGCAGTACGTTTGGCAACTAAGTCTTCTAGCTCAATACCATCAATGATATCTAGTGGGTCGATAACGTTACCTTTCGACTTAGACATCTTGTCGCCATTTTCATCACGAATAAGACCTGTTACATAAACTGTCTTAAATGGAACTTGTGGCTTGCCGTCTTCGTCTTTAATGAAGTGCATTGTCATCATGATCATTCTAGCTACCCAGAAGAAAATAATGTCAAAACCAGTCACTAACACGTCTGTTGGGTGGAAAGTTTTAAGGTCTTCTAGATTATCTGGCCAGCCTAAAGTAGAGAATGTCCAAAGTGCTGATGAAAAACCAAGTATCTAGTACGTCATTATCTTGAGTAAGTTTAACATCGTCTGCTAAACCATTTTCAGCACGTACTTCTGCTTCACTTCTGCCGACATAAACTTTACCAGCTTCGTCATACCATGCTGGAATACGGTGTCCCCACCAAAGCTGACGAGAGATACACCAATCTTGAATGTCACGCATCCAAGCAAAGTACATGTTTTCATATTGCTTAGGTACAAATTGGATATCGCCATTTTCTACCGCTTCAGTAGCAACTTTAGCCATAGGTTCAACGCGAACATACCATTGGTCAGTCAGCATTGGTTCGATAACAACGCCACCACGGTCGCCGTAAGGAACAGTTAAATCGTGATCTTTGATTTCATCTAACAAACCAGCTTCGTCCATAGCCGCAACAACTGCTTTACGAGCTGCAAATCTTTCTAAACCTTGGAATGCTTCTGGTAACTCAGTTGAGTAAACGTCAGCCGCTTCACCATTAGTGTCGAACACTTCAGCTTCATTACGGATGAAACCAACAAAATCTAATACATTGATCATTGGCAGTTGGTGGACGCTTACCAACTTCGTAATCGTTAAAGTCATGAGCTGGCGTGATCTTCACACAACCTGTGCCTTTTTCCATATCAGCGTGATCATCACCAACAATAGGAATACGACGGTCAACTAGTGGTAAAATAACTTCTTTACCAATTAGGTCTTTGTAACGAGGATCTTCTGGGTTAACTGCAACAGCCGTGTCACCTAAAAGTGTTTCTGGACGAGTAGTTGCAACGACTAAATAATCTTTACCTTCCGCCGTTTTAGCACCATCCGCTAATGGGTAACGGAAGTGCCACATGTGGCCTTTTTTGTCTTTATTTTCTACTTCTAAGTCTGAGATTGCGGTTTGTAATTTCGGATCCCAGTTTACTAAGCGCTTACCGCGATAAATTAGGTCTTCTTGGTAAAGCTTAACGAATACTTCTTCAACGGCTTTTTGGACAGACCTGGGTCCATAGTGAAACGTTCACGATCCCAATCTACAGAGTTACCTAAACGGCGCATCTGTTGAGTGATAGTACCGCCAGATTCAGCTTTCCAGTCCCATACTTTTTCAATGAACTTTTCGCGACCTAGCTCCGCTCTACCCGGCTGGCTTTCAGCAGCTAACTTACGCTCTACAACCATTTGAGTTGCAATACCCGCATGGTCAGTACCAACTTGCCATAACGTATTGAAACCATCCATACGCTTATAACGTGTCAATGCATCCATAATGGTATGCTGGAAAGCGTGACCCATGTGTAGTGAGCCAGTTACATTTGGTGGTGGAATTACGATGCTGTAGCTATCGCCTTGACCTGAAGGTTTGAAGAAACCTTTTTCTTCCCACTCTTTATAAAGTTGTTGTTCGATATTACTTGGATTGTAAGTTGTATCCATTAGGTAAAGCCTTGAAAATCTTTTGTCGATTAAACGATTGAATCTGGAATTTGGTTTGTCGTTAAAGTAAAACCAAGTTGTTTTAAATGTTTGTATCTTTCTCTTGCTGCCGCTTTGCCCGCTTCATCTGCAGGAACAAAGTCATGCCACTCAGAAATTCCTTTAACCTCTTTGTAGTAAACAGGCACTTCTTTACAAACGTTGATAAAACATTGTCTACGCAATTGGCTTGCGCGCCAATTGATCTCTACCGGAGTGCCGTAATGCGGCCCTTCCCCCGGTAAATTATGTGGCACGAAACGTTCTGCTTCGAATTGCCACAGCCACTCATCCATTAATTGAGCGTGCTTTTGATCTTCTGTTGCCAGTAAGATCTTTTTATTCTGCCGATACAAGTCGGCAGTTAATACACAAGCATAATGCATAAGAGCAGAAACGCCTTGTTCTGCTCCTACCTTTGGTGCTTGTTGCTGCTCTGAGAGCAGCCAAAATACAGCTTGCATGCGCTAAACTTTACTCTGTTGTCGTACCAGCGCGATTCATTAAGAATTGCGTTAGCATAGGCACTGGTCTACCCGTCGCACCTTTTTGTGGTCCACCACTTACCCATGCAGTACCTGCAATGTCTAAGTGCGCCCAGTTGTACTTCTTAGTAAATCTAGATAAGAAACAAGCTGCTGTGATAGTGCCTGCATCTTTACCGCCTAAGTTAGTAAAGTCAGCAAATGGGCTTTGTAATTGGTCTTGGTATTCGTCCCATAATGGTAAACGCCAAGCTCTGTCACCACTTTGCTCAGAAGCATTTTAATAACTCATGAGCTAATGGGTTGTGATTACTCAACAAGCCTGAAGCGTGTTTGCCTAAAGCAACCACACATGCGCCAGTTAAGGTTGCAACATCAACCACTAACTCAGGGTCAAATCTTTCAACGTAAGTTAGTGCATCACAAAGTACTAAACGACCTTCTGCGTCAGTATTTAATACTTCAACTGTCTTACCTGACATAGTCGTTAATACGTCACCCGGACGGTATGCTTTACCACCAGGCATGTTTTCACAGCCAGCTAACACACCAATGACGTTGATAGGCAGTTGTAAACTCAACTAAAGAACGCATTGCACCTAGTACACCAGCTGCACCGCCCATGTCATATTTCATTTCATCCATGCCTGCGCCTGGTTTTAATGAAATACCGCCACTGTCAAAGGTCAAACCTTTACCAACTAACACAATTGGCGCTTCGCCTTTTTTACCGCCTTGGTAGTTGATAACTGTCATGATTGACTCGTTTTCACTACCACGACCAACTGCTAGATATGAATTCATACCTAACTCAGCCATTTGTTCTTCGCCGATAGCTTCTACTGAAACATTATCAAACTCTTCTAACGCCTTACCTTGCTGTGCTAAATACTTAGGATTACAAATGTTTGGTGGCATGTTCGCTACGTCACGACATAGCTTAGAACCGTTTGAAATTGCTAAGCTGTGCTCAATCGCATTCTCACCTAGGGTCAATTCACGGCGAGTTGGTACGTTGAAAACAAGTTTGCGAAGTGGACGACGAGCTTCATCGGTTTTGCTTTTAAGCGCATCGAAGCTATATAAGCTATCTAATGTTGCTTCAACCGCTTGTCTTACTTTCCAGTATGTGTCGCGACCTTTAACATGCATTTCTGTTAAGAAACATACCGACTCCATTGAGCCAGTATCATTTAACGTATCAATTGTTTTCTTGATGATCTGTTTATATTGGCGCTCATTTAACTCACGCTCTTTACCACAACCTACAAGCAGTACTCTTTCACTTAATACATTTGGTACGTGATGTAACAATAAAACTTGACCAGGCTTGCCTTCTAAATCACCACGACGTAATAAGTTACTGATGTAACCGTCACTGATCTGGTCTAATTGCTCTGCGATTGGTGATAATCTTCTTGGCTCGTATACCCCAACGACAATACATGCACTGCGTTGTTTTTCTGGGCTACCGCTCTTTACACTGAATTCCATGATGACTCCAAATTGGCATTAATTAACTTATATGCCCTTTTTTGAAATTTTTTGTCGGCCTTTCATGGATTTAACATTATAATCAATTCCATGCCTAATTTGAGCTGTATTATCTCTATGAAAATCATAGATAAATGCACTCTGTGGAAACCGACATTACTAAATTAGTCTCTAATTTAGGCTAATTCCACGATACTTTTCTTATGAAAATAAGAAGTTTACTTAAAAAATGTCATTATTCCAGTAAAAGTATAAGTTTTAGAAGGTTTATTTGTGATAATTTTTCGTTATCTGACTGGCGAAGTCTTCAAGTCGCAACTTGCGGTATTTATTGTCTTCATGAGTATATTTCTCAGTCAGACTTTTGTCAGGATCTTAGCTGACGCGACCGAAGGGAAAATCCCGGGTTATTTGGTTTTATCTCTTATTGGACTTAGATTTCCGCAGCTCGCTGCAATCATATTACCTCTTAGTATTTTCTTAGGCGTCATGCTGGCTTATGGGCGTATTTACGCCGACCATGAAATGAGTGTACTAAAAGCAACAGGCGTGTCGGAGTGGTACATTACTCGTGTCACCTTGGTATTAGCTTCAATTCTTGCTTTAGTAGCCGGTTCAATCACCTTCTATCTTGCCCCTATGGCCAAAGAGTATGAATACCAAGTTAAAGAAAATGCAGCAGCCGAGGGCGTGCTTTCGACATTAACACCGGGGCGTTTCCAAAAAGCAGGTGATGGTAAGTCAGTGGTTTTTGTTCACGATATCGAAAGAGAACAAACGCAAATGTCAAAAGTATTCGTGGCTAGTGCTTCAGAACAAGGTGTTGAAAGTGTGGTTTACGCCAACGCAGGTAGAATGCTTGAGCATGATAATGGCGAATCCGACCTAATTTTAATGGATGGCCAGCGTTACTATGTTAAAGATGAACTTGCCCAACGAAGACTTACTTTCTCTGAGTATCAAATTCAAATGCAAGACCAAGCGGTTGAGAAACGCAGACGAAACTACACGGCAATTCCTACCTCGGAGTTATTAGGCAACAACGAGCCAGAAGCTGCAGCTGAATTCCAGTGGCGAATTGCCATCCCTCTATCTATCCCTATTTTAGTGATGATAGCGGTACCGCTAAGTGCAGTTAATCCAAGGCAAGGTAAATTTGGCAAAATGCTACCAGGTCTTGGCCTATTCTTCGGCTATTACATTTTACTTGTATTAGCCAAGTCAGCGGTTGAGGATGGCAAACTGCCAGCTCATATTGGTTTATGGTGGATCCACTTACTTGGACTGGTTACTGCCATACTTCTGCTGATCAAAGAGCGTAGTACCGGTGGTAAAATTAGACACACCTTCCTAACTATTTTAAACAGGAAGGAAGGCTAATATGTATAGTATGAAAACAGTTGAAAAGTACTTAGCTCAAACAGTCTTAACTTCTATTGTTATGACATTGGCTGTACTTGTTGGTGTTAGCTCACTGTTTAAGTTTATCGATCAACTTAGTCACATCGGCAAAGGTGAGTTTAACTTTGTAACGGCTGCTATTTACAGTATTTACCTTATTCCACAGGATGTAGAACTGTTCTTCCCTATG
This sequence comes from Psychrosphaera sp., assembly GCA_965200905.1. Lineage (GTDB taxonomy): Bacteria > Pseudomonadota > Gammaproteobacteria > Enterobacterales > Alteromonadaceae > Psychrosphaera. The sequence goes on along the minus strand of CBDAVN010000018.1, from coordinate 57,595 downwards.
GCAGCAATGATTGGCGGGCTAGTTGGCTTAGGTGGCTTAGCGCAAAGCTCAGAGCTTGTGGTAATGCAAGCAATCGGCATGTCCAAAACCAATATTGTCAGCGCTGTTCTAAAGTCTTCAATCACCTTGATTTTACTGATGATGGTGTTTTCTGAGTGGGGCGTCCCACAGGCAACAAAAGCGGCAAAAGAGTTGAAAACGCAAGCTATATCATCAGGTCAGCTCTATTCTGGTGAACAAGGTGTCTGGGCCAAAGATGGCTCGTCTTTTATTAACATTCGAGAAGTGACAGAAAGTGGCGATTTATTTGGCATTAGTGTTTTTGAGTTTAATGAACAACAAAAACTAACTAGTCAAATTAAAGCGGAATACGGCCGCTTTGCAGAAGGCAGTTGGTTGCTAAGCAATGTTACGGTTAAAGATTGGCGCAGCAAGCAAATAGAAACCCGAGACTATGAATCAAGACCATGGCCTACTAGCTTAACCCCTGACAAGCTAGGCGTAGTATTGGTTAAACCTGAAAAAATGCCGATCAGTGAACTGCTTGACTACTTGTCTTATTTACAGCAAAACGAACAAAATGCGGCTCGTTACCAACTGGCATTGTGGCGTAAAGTATTCCAACCATTTAACGTCGCGGTCATGTTACTTTTAGCCTTGTCCTTTATCTTCGGTCCACTTCGCAGCGTGACTATGGGAGCGAGAATAATCTTAGGTATATTAACGGGTTTCTCATTCTTCTTATTTGACCGGATCTTTGGCTCCGTATCTTTAGTGTACGAAGTGCCAGCAGTATTGGGAGCATTTGCGCCAACACTGGTGTTTTCTTTGATAGCGATGCGACTGCTCACCAAAAAGCAAAAATAGCAGCACTAAATTGAGCATGTACAACCTAGGCCGTACATGCTAACACTCAATCTTAACTGGGTTTACCTCAATCCTCACCCGCCCTAGCGTAGAAATAATAACGGCTCTGCGCCAACGTGAATTTTTGTCACTAGAACAAAACCTCAAAGAAGCAGCGTTATTGCTCGCTAAATGAATGGCTGAAAAATGCAAACTGTGTCGATTACTAGTCAGGTTGTCGTAGGCTGTGCCACTGAACAAAAGCTGTTTAGAGTTAACCAACTGTAAGCGTTTATTTGGGTCGATAAAACCAATGATAGGGTTGCTCCAATCTTTACTGCACTTTCTGCCATTGGCCGATGGGCATACAGTAATATTGACGCTTTTGCTTAATGCTTCCACCCTTGCATTTTTCAATAGGTAAAAAAGCTTATCCGCATCGTTAAAAAGCTGCCATTTCAGATATTGCTGTGACAGTGAAGGATAGGCATAGCTGCCAACAAGTAACGACACAGCTAATACAACTATCAGTTCCAATAAGCTAAACCCAGAACCTGCACGGTTAACAACGCCAGCAAGCTTCAAACTCTTGAAATTTACCATCATTATTTTTATCCCAGTATTTGGCTCCTGAAGAGGTGTACAACAAACGTTGAGCTTTATCGTTGATCGGCTGTGCCAATAGTTCGTAGGAGTCATCATCTGCAGTAAGAATATAAAGGTCAAACTTTTTGTTTTCAGGAGTTGCTGAACTTGGTGAGTAAGAGGAATATAGCCAAGGCTTACCAGTAGCCGTTGGTTTATCTGGTGCTCCCGCAGCACCGGCGTAAGTAAAGTTTACCAGCCTAAATGCTTCCATTTTTGCGGCCAATGCTAACAAATCCGCTTGTCCTTGAATTATCGAGGCTTTAACGACATAGCGTTGATAACCCGATACAGACAAAGTAGCTAACATAACAATAATGGCTACAGTAATTAATAGCTCTAATAAACTGAAACCTGTTGAGTTTCTTGCTATCGGCATCAAAAATTACTCCTAGCTGTTGTTGTAATGTCAAAGAACAAACTTGTTAGTTTATTACTGTTATCCAGTTGATAAATCTCTAGTAGTGTTACTTCATTGAAATCCAATTGACTTGCCAAACAAGTAAGTACAACAAAAACAAAGTTGGCTGAACCTTTTGCATCCTTGGTGTAACTGAGCAAGTTCAAGTAAAACTGATCACTAGTGTTAGTAATGGCTAATCGTGACCATTGTAAGTTGAGATCTTCTGAACATCTGGGCAGTGAAGAAAAGTCGTGTATTAGCCCTTCCCCTTTTATATCCTGCGTTGCTTGGCTTAAATCTGACAACAGCTGCACAAGTGGCAAACTTTCTAGCTGGCTTGCTAAGTTACTTCTAGCACTGCGATAAGCTAACACTTGCTCTACTTGGCTTTGCAAACCAAACAGTAGCTTATTACCTTGAAGAACTTGCTCAGATAAGTTGTTAAAGACTAATCCTGTTAACAAAAGAAACACTAAAGTTACGACAAGAATAATACCTCGTTGTGGTTTAAACATTGGCTCTCCTTGATAGCAGTGGCACAACGAGCAATAACCTTTGATATCTGTGTTTTGACGTTATTACTTTGCTAGGCTCTAACCAAGAGGAATAAACATTAGTATGTGAGAGCATTTGTTCATCGACGGCTTGTAACCAAAGCTCTAACTTAACTGCTTCTACTTTACTTGCTGAGTTGAGCTGTGTGGCATCAACAAAGCGCCTGTTAGCATTAACCCGCACTAGGTATTTGACTTGCATTCGCTCTACGCCTCTAACCAACCCTACAGAGCGAAAGCTAGACTTTCTGGTCGCTATGCCAACTAAATACCTACCATCATAGCTGCGGCATCTAAGCTCGCCGTTTTCGATGTAAATTTCCTCGACAACATGAAACAACTCATCTTCACTGTAGTTAAACTTTTGTCCATTACAGCCTCTACCTGATAAAAGGTTAATCACAACCCTATCGCTTTGGCCATCAGCAGAGCCAAGGGCTAAGTTTTGAGGAAAACTTCTAGGTAAAGCAATGGGTTGAGAGCTGATAAAAGTATATTCAGACAACTTTAGTGAGACGGCTTTATTGCTATTGTCATAAGAGTTGTATTGACCAGCTCTTGCTAATACATGCTCTAACCAATAGGCCAACTGTTGTGATTTCAATTGCAGCTCATTGGTTTGCGCAATGGATAAAGATTGTCGGCTGAAGTTATAAAATGTGCTGTATAACAACAAAGAACATATAGAGCTCAAAAGTACAGTGATCAGCAGCTCTATTAAGCCAAAGCCTTGCTGTCTTGTACTTCGGTCTGGCAAGTTCATAGTAGTATTTTGTAATTGCTAACATTGCTATCACTCACCTCACTAGAGTCTGACGACAGCCAAATAGAAAGTAATACCTCTATTACGTTACCTACAGCGAGCATGGCGCCTGGAGCAATGCGATAACGAGCTCCCGTCTCTTTAGCCAAACAATCAAGCTCTAGTAAATCTTGTTGCGCTAGCAGCTCCCCACTACAAAAATGATCACTGCACAAGCTAAGTTGCTCAACCTTACAGTCTGGTTGCAACGGCCTAGCAGCAAAATATAAGGACTTACCTTGCCACTGTTTTATATAATCTGTATTAAGCGCTAAACGGTTTTGAATTGTTAGTAATAATTGTTGGCTAGCCAGTTGCGAAGAGAGCATTTGCGTGGCTTTTGCTTGGCCTAGGCTAATATGAGCTAAAGCCATAGCAGCTACAGAAAATAATAACATGGCAACAAGGATCTCTAAGTAACTAAACCCTTGTTGGGGTAATTTGGGTTTAACGATATCCATCCGTCATCTCCGCCTTTCCTTTGGATAAATTTAGCTTAGTCCAACATCTTTGATTTTCCCAATAAAGGTAAATGTTTTTTTAAAAAGCGTAAGCTTGAGTGAATGTAAAAACTTGTCAAAGGTTGTCAAAAAGATAAGGAAAATTGTATAACTTTCATAACGTTAGTTTCACTCCACCAAGATAAGTGCTACAAATACCCCTGTTCAAATTCGACAAATCTGAAAAGGAAATTCCATGAAAAATTTATACTTATCGACATTCGTTGTCATCGCACTAAGTAGTTCTTTTGCCGCCTCTGCGAAAAACGACTGGTCAATAGGCCTCATGAAAAGTGAACTAAGCCCATCGATGGATAACAGCTACAGTCCAAGTGAATTAGATAGTTTGGGGCTGACTCTAGGTTACAACTGGTCTCAATATATATCTATAGAAGCAAGAATGAGCAAAGGTACTAACTCGCGAAGTGTTCGTGTCCCTATTCTCAATACCAATTACGAAATATCAGAAGATATCAAATGGCAAGGCAGCATTTTAATGAAAGCCTCGTATCCAGTATATGGGGATTTTAGCGTATATGGCATAGCAGGTTACGCCAAAACTAAGTTCGACAGGGATACGGTAAAAGGAGTATTTGACGAAAATAGAGAGCTTATTGGTATAACTCCTTACCAGTTTACTCGAACCGAAGAGGGCGCAACTTACGGCTTTGGTATCGATTATAAAGCGAATAACAAAGTTAACTTATTTATTGAGCACCAAGTCTTTAACTCAAATAAAAATGATGACTGGGACGGCATTAACTTTGGTATTCGATACAACTTCTAGCACATCAATCAAAGTGCTGGACTTGGTCTTGCTAAATTCAAAAGTAAAAAGGATATTTTGTGAAAAAAACTTATTTATCAGCCCTTATAGCGCTTGCTTCTATTTCAGTATTTGAAGTCAAAGCACAGAGTAACTGGAATATCGGAGCAATGTATACAGATCAAGATGTTGGCTTCGGCGATAGAGATATGAAAACTGCCGGGTTAATTTTAAACTATAAATTAACTGAGCATTATTCATTCGAAGCTCGGATTGCCAAAAGCGTCAAAGAACACAAACTTGATTGGGTAAACCCAATTGGTAACTATCGTGAAAAAATAGACTATCAAAATGCACTTTATTTCAAAGCGGCCTACCCTATTTTTAGGGAGTTTACACTATATGGGTTAGCGGGATATACCGAATCAGAGCTAGAAATAGAGTCCTTTGGTGAAAGGCAAGATGGTAGCTTTTACCCTGCCACCTTTGAACACAAAGAGTCCGGGTTTGCATACGGTGTAGGCTTAGACTATGAAATCAATAGTCATTTTAGCGTTTTTCTGGAACACCAAAAATTACCTGACTATGAAGTTGGCTCTATTGTTAGCTACGACTGGAAAACCACATCTTTAGGAATAAATTACCGTTTCTAGTAGCACCAAACTATGTCCCGTCCTAAATTAAGTTGACGGTTTTTAAAGGCCAGTGATTATTATCATTGGCCTTTTTCGTAGTGCACTTGGTTAGGAGTTTTCATTCCTAAACTTAAGTGCGGTCTTATTTCATTGTATGTGTAAATCGACTCTTCAACGAGCTGCTTTAGCTCATTCATGTCCTTACATTGATACAGTAAAAATTCTTGTTTCAATATGCCATTGACTCGCTCAGCTAATGCATTTTGATAGCAATCATATCCATCTGTCATAGATGGCATTATGTTGTGCTGATTTAACGCCTGTTGATATTCATCTGAGCAATATTGTAAGCCTCTGTCTGAGTGGTGGATTGCTTGATGTGAATACCGTTTGTTCTTAATACTCATTTTTAGGGCTTTAACCACATCTGATGCTTTCATTTCATCACTCAATTCGTAGCCCATTATCTTTCGTGAATAGGCATCCGTTGTCAGCGATAAATAATGGGTTCCTTTGTCCGATTTCAAGTAAGTAATGTCACTGACGAACACCTCTTCCGCTTTCGTTGCTTTGTGCTCCTTAAGCAAGTTTGGGTGCTTGCGCATCCAATGTTTGCTGTTCGTTGTTTTTGTATAGTTTTTCTTTGGCTTTACAAGCAAATCATTGAGCCTAAGATAGGTAAACAAACCGTCTCGACCAAGCTTAATGTTTCGTTCCATTAGTTCAGGTTTTATCAATTTATATAGCTTTCGAGTACCCACTTGCGGCATGTACTTTCGCCAGTAACCAACTAACTCTTTAACTGGCTCTAGTGTTAGCCGTTTTGCCTCACCTCTTTGAATCGCTTGATAAACACTTTGTCGTGTAATACCAAATACCCTACATGCGGTAGCTAATTTTATTTTTCCTGTTTCTTTTTCTCGCCAGAGATACTGGCGTAATACTTTTTTCTAATGCCTGCTCCATACTCATTGTCCATAATATCTACCATGCCTTCCATGACATCATTCTTGAGCTTTAAGTCGGCTAATTCTTTTTCTAGACGTTTGATTTTTTGGGCGGGGGTTTCTTTTGATTTTGGCATATCGGGCATACTAATTAGTTTCGTCCAATCAAGCTTACCATGTTTTCTCAACCACACTAGAACGGTACTTCTACCTTGAATTCCATAATGTCGCTGCGCTTGTTTGTAAGTAAAGTTGCCTTTTTCTACTTGCTCAACCACGGCTAATTTAAAGCCTAGTGTGTAATCTCGTTGAGTCCTCTTAACTCTTTGTTTATCTGTACTTGTCATAATAAGTCCTAAATGTGTAAACACATTTCAGGACGGGACACTAGATATAAAAAAGGCATACTCATTTGGTATGCCTTTTTCGTTATTGCAGTTCTGCTGGAACTGCGAATACTATAGTTTCTTCGATCCCGGGGTTATCCATAACTGAATTAGCACCAAGCTCTTTAAGCCTGTCTATTACACCTTGAACTAAAACATCAGGAGCTGATGCGCCAGCGGTTACACCAACATTAGGCTCTGATTCTAGCCACTGAGTTTGAATGTCACTGGCATCATCAATTAAGTAAGCAGTCGTTCCTACTTTTTCTGCAAGTTCTCTCAAACGGTTTGAGTTCGAACTATTCTTAGCACCAACAACTAACACTAAATCCACTTTATTGGCTAACTGACGAACCGCATCTTGACGATTTTGCGTTGCATAACAAATATCATCTTTTCTCGGACCTTGAATGTTCGGGAACTTAGCTCGTAATGCGTCAATAACGTCAGCAGTATCGTCAACAGAAAGTGTAGTTTGCGAACAGTAGTAAAGCTCATCTGGATTTTTAACTTCAAGTGTTGCAACGCCACTCTGGCGACTCTGCTAAGTAAATACCGCCTTTTTCGCTGCTGTACTGACCCATAGTGCCTTCTACTTCAGGGTGACCTGCGTGACCAATAAGAACACACTCAATGTCTTTTCTAGAGGCTCTTGTTACTTCCATATGAACTTTAGTCACAAGTGGGCAAGTTGCGTCAAAAACTTTCAAGCCTCTGCGTTTTGCTTCTTGACGAACAGCTTGAGAAACGCCGTGAGCACTGAAGATAACAATATTATCATCTGGCACTTCGTCCAGCTCACTGACAAATACAGCACCTTTGTGTTTGAGACCATTTACCACAAATTTGTTATGCACTACTTCGTGGCGAACATAAATCGGTGGCTTAAATAACTCTAATGCGCGCTCTACAATTGAAATAGCACGGTCTACACCAGCACAAAAGCCTCTTGGGTTTGCTAATAAAACGTCCACTTGATGCTCCTAATTAGCTAACTTCAATGATCTCAACATCAAACGTTAGCGTTTGACCTGCTAGAGGGTGGTTAAAGTCAACTGTTACAGACTGCCCAGCCACACTTCGAATAACACCAGGTAATTCACTGCCGTCAGGCTGAGTGAAAGCGATAATAGCGCCCTCTTCTGGTGCTACGTCCGCGCCAAACTTGTCACGCTCAACGTAATAAATATTATCTGGGTTTGGCATGCCAAAAGCTTGTTCTGGCGGCAAAGTAAATGACGCCTCTTGCCCCGCTTCTAGGCCTAATAAACAAGCTTCAAAACCTGGCGTTAAACTGCCATCGCCCATTACTAGTTTAGCTGGTTTTCCACTAACCTTAGTACTGTCTGCAACCGATCCATCAGACAATTTAATTGAGAAGTGAAAAACAACTTCACTACCAGTATTTATCATTTTACTACCTTTTAAGACTTAGCTTGTTGTTCTCTTTTATGCTCGAAGATGGCATCTAGGATCAAAAAGAATGCACCGATACTAATTGCAATATCCGCCACATTAAATGCAGGGAAGCTCCAGCTTTGATAATAGAAGTGCAAGAAGTCAACCACATAACCGTAGTTAATACGATCCCAAACGTTACCTAAAGCACCACTTAAAATAAGCGCATAAGAAGTAAGTAACAGCTTTTGTTCCGTTGGCGTTTTATACATCCAATAAATTAACAAGGTACTGATCACCACAGCAATAATGGTGAAGAAGTAACGCTGCCAACCGCCTGCGTCACTTAAAAAGCTAAATGCAGCACCGTAGTTGTGAACGTGAGTAATATCGAAAATGGGTAAGATATTAATGTCTTGATACAGCTCTAAAGTGTTCAAGATAGTTATCTTTGTGGCTTGGTCGGCAATAAATAGGATCAGGCTTAAAGCAAGATACTTTAAGCCTGTATTTTTAAATACGCTAAGCATTAAGCGAACTTCCTAGTCTCGCCTTCGCCGTCTACGTTTTCTACACAGCGACCACAAAGCTCTTCATGCTCTTTGTCCTGACCAACTGTTTCAGAGTAGTGCCAGCAACGCTCACATTTCTTCTCTTCACTTGCTTTGATACCAACAAACAAGCCATCAACTTCAGAATCAAATGCACCGTCGACTTTCTCAGCAAGCGGCTTAACTTCAGCAACTGACGTGATAAGTACAAAACGTAACTCATCTTCTAATTTGTTAAGAACTTGAGCTAGCTCATCGGCAACATAAAGTGTTACTTCAGCTTCTAGTGAACCACCAAGAACTTTCTCTTTCTTCGCGTTTTCTAACGCACGGTTAACTTGCTCTTTAATAGTTAGAACTTGTGACCAGTAATCATCGCCTAATTCACTTTGCTCTGCGTATTGCTCAATGTCTGTGTACCAAACACCAGTGAATACAAACTCGTCACGTTGACCTGGTAGTGCAGACCAAATTTCTTGTGCTGTGAAAGACAATACAGGAGCCATCCAACGGGTCATAGCTTCAGCAATGTGGTAAAGCGCAGTTTGACAAGAACGACGAGCGTTAGAGTCTGCTTTAGCTGTGTATTGACGGTCTTTGATAACGTCTAAGTAGAAGCTACCTAAGTCAACTGAACAGAAGTTCATTAGCTTTTGCATTACAACGTGGAATTGGTACTTGTCGTATGCAGCAATGATTTCTTGCTGTAATCGAGCCGCTTTACCAACAATCCAACGGTCTAGTGCAACCATTTCGTCTGTTGCTACTGCATCAGTCTCAGGGTTAAAACCATTTAAGTTCGCTAGTAAGAAACGAGAGGTGTTACGAATACGACGGTAGGTATCAGCTGAACGCTTGAAGATCTCATCCGATACTGTCATTTCACCCGTGTAGTCTGTAGAAGCTACCCAAAGACGCAGAATGTCGGCACCGAATTTACCTGTTACGTCTTTAGGAGAAACAACATTACCTAAAGACTTAGACATCTTGTGACCATTTTTATCAACAGTGAAACCATGGGTTAACACTTGGTTGTATGGTGCTACATCATTCATCGCTACTGATGTCATTAATGATGACATGAACCAACCACGGTGTTGGTCAGAACCTTCAAGGTATAAATCAGCCGCTTTATCAAATTCTTCTCTTGCATCAACAACAAAGTGGTGAGTAACGCCTGAGTCGAACCATACGTCTAACGTATCTTCAACCTTACGGTATTGACTCGCTTCTTCACCTAACAGTTCAGTTGCGTCGATATCCCACCAAGCTTGAATGCCTTTTTGCTCAACTTCTTTGGCTACTTTTTCAAGAATTTCCATCGAGTTAGGGTGTAATTCATCGGTTTCATTGTGGATGAATAAAGTAATTGGCACGCCCCATGTACGTTGACGTGAGATACACCAATCTGGACGACCTTCAACCATGCCTTCAATGCGTCCTTGGCCCCACTCTGGTAACCATTCTACTTTCTTGATCTCGCCTAGAGACTTAGAACGTAAGTTCCGCTTTATCCATGCTTACGAACCACTGCGGCGTTGCGCGGTAAATTACAGGCGTTTTATGTCTCCAGCAGTGTGCATAGCTGTGTTCAATCTTAGTATGTTTAAGCTGTGCATTTTTTTCTTGTAAAGCTTCAATGATGTTTTCATTTGCTTTGAAAATGTGCTGACCAGCAAAACCTTCAACTTCTTCGTTGTATACGCCGTTCGCACCAACATATCTAATTGGTTCGATACCGTATTTTGCACCTACATCGAAATCTTCTAAACCGTGATCTGGTGCGGTATGAACACAACCAGTACCAGCGTCAGTTGTAACGTGGTCACCTAAAATTAAAGGCACTTGTTTAGCGTATAATGGGTGGTTAACTAATAAGTTTTCTAACTCACCGCCTTTTGCATAACCTAATGCATGGAACTTCTCAAAGCCCCACTTATCCATTAAGTCGCTTGCTAGCTCAGAAGCTACAACGATACGTTGTGACTGTTCGCCTTCAACTTGCATTAATACATATTCAACGTCAGCTGCTAGCGCAACTGCTTGGTTTGAAGGAATAGTCCAAGGTGTTGTTGTCCAAATAACAACTGATACTTCACCTTCGCCAGTATGACCTTCTGGGTGATGGAACTTAGATACTAGTTCAGCTTCATCAACCGCTGAGAATTTAATGTCGATTGCGTGAGATATTTTGTCTTTGTACTCAACTTCTGCTTCCGCAAGTGCTGATGCACAATCCGTACAGAAGTGAACTGGCTTGGCACCTTTTTGTAGGTGACCATTGTCAATGATCTTACCTAAAGCACGGATAATGTTCGCTTCAGAAGTAAAGTCCATTGTTTTGTACGGGTTATCCCAATCACCAAATACACCTAATCTTTCAAAGCCGGCTAATTGACCGTCGATTTGCTTTTGCGCGTATTCACGACACTTTTGACGGAACTCAGCAGCGGTAACCTTCTTACCAGGCTTACCTACTTTCTTTTCAACTTGCAGTTCAATTGGTAGACCGTGACAGTCCCAACCCGGTACATATGGCGAGTCAAAATCAGACAAAGTTTTAGACTTAACAATAATATCTTTTAAAATTTTGTTAACTGAGTGACCTAAGTGGATATCACCGTTTGCATATGGAGGGCCATCATGCAAAATAAAGCTTTTCTTACCTTTTTTGGCAGCGCGAATTTCTTGGTATAACTTCTTTTCTTGCCATTGTTTGATCATAGCTGGTTCACGTTGCGCAAGGTTGCCGCGCATTGGAAACTCAGTTTCAGGTAAGTTAAGAGTATGCTTATAGTCACTCATGTTTATTTTATCCGTATTACTTCTGTAAATTCTTATAACAGTTTCGCTTTTGCCACTTCGACATCAGCTTGAATTTGTTGCACTAGTTGTTCAATTGAGTCGAATTTTTGTTCGTCTCTGATCTTAAATAAAGGCTCTATGGTTAGTCTTTTACCATATATGTCTTCTGAGAAATTAAACAAGTTAACTTCCAGCAATGGCTTAATACCATTTAACGTTGGTTTATTGCCTATATTGGCAACACCAAAGTATTCTTGCCCGGCGATATTTGTTTTCACACCAAATACCCCTTTGATAGGCAGAACATTGCGTTTAACCGCAATGTTAGCGGTAGGAAAGCCAAACTTGCGGCCATTTTTTTGGCCGTGAATGACTTTGCCTTGAAAGACAAAAGGTTCAGCAAGTAAGTCTTTCACGCATTCAAATCTTGAATCATTCAAATAACGGCGCACTTCAGTGCTGCTTGCTCTTTGATTTGAGTACTTAAAGGTCTGACTGTCATCAACACTGAAACCTAATTTCGTCGCTTCTTGCTGTAACAAAGCAAAATTGCCGGCGCGCTTAGCACCAAAGCGGAAGTCATCACCAACGATTAAGTGCTTAACCCCTAACTTAGCAACCAATAAATCTTCAACAAAAGACTCTGGACTCATAGCTGCAAATGCAGGGTTAAAACGGACGCAGATCAATCTATCCACCCCCATTTTTTTAAGCTTTTGATACTTTTCGCGGAATGTCAGTACTCTAGCTGCCGCTTTATCTTGCAAAAAGACTTCTTGCGGCTGAGGTTCGAATAACATAACGGCTGCAGGCACATTATGTTCGTCTGCAACTTGTCTAAGCTTTTCAAGTACATACTGATGGCCAATATGAACACCATCAAAGTTGCCTATGGTTAACACACAGTTTTTGTGGCTTTCTGCGATATTAACTAAGCCGCGAACTAACTCCATCACCGTATCTTTTGCTGAATAAAAACCGACGGATTATAACGGCAATTAGAGCTTAAATACTAGAGGCTAAGCCCTATTCTTACAGGAATTTACCAAGACAAGCGTTTTTACTCAGTAATAAAGTTACTGCGCAGCTGCCGTAAACGAAAACCCAACAGAGTGAAAGTGGCAAAATAAACCAGCATTGCAAAGAAAATAAGGGCAAACAACTGGCTTAACTTATCGCTGAAATTAACCAGCTCTAGCGGCCAATTTTGATGAGCAAAATACAGCGCCAGTGACATAGTAATAGTTGCAACAACTAGCTTCACCACCCAAACAATGGTTTGCTTACTCAATTTATAAACGCCTAAGTTATGCAAGCCTCGGTACAATAAAAACGCGTTTAAAGTAGCCGACATAGCCGTAGCTAAAGCCAAACCTATGTAGCCATAAAAAGGCGCTAAAATAAGGTTAAAGACAATATTTGCTGACATCGAAATAATGCCAATTTTCACTGGGGTTTTGGTGTCTTGGCGAGAAAAGTAGCCTGGTGCTAATACTTTTATCGTCATAAAACTCATCAAGCCAGTTGCATAAGCAACCAACGCCCAATAGGTTGCATTTGCAGCATCCTGAGTAAACTCACCATGCTGATACAGAACTTCAATAATTTGTGGCCCTAGTGCGATAAGCCCAGCCATTGCGGGGAACGCTAGCATAAGGACAAATCGAACAGCCCAGTCCATTGTTTGTTGAAATGCCAACGGATTTTCATTGGCATGCAACTTAGACAAACTAGGCAAAATGACAGTAGCAATGCCAATACCAAAAAGGCCAAGAGGGAATTCAATAAGTCGGTCAGCAAAGTACAACCAACTGATTGAGCCTTTTTGCAAAAACGACGCAATAATCGTATCGATCAGTGCGTTTAGCTGATGAACCGACACACCAAAGATTGCAGGCAACATTAACATGCGAATACGTTTCACATACTTATCATTCCAGCCCCACTTAGGTAATACTAAGAGCCCAGCTTTGGCTAAAAACGGCAACTGAAACAAGAATTGCACTAAACCACCAAGAAACACACCAATAGCTAAGGCATAAGAAGGCTCTGAAAAGGAATCAATTAAGAATATCGCACAGGCGATTATCGCGATATTAAGAAAAACCGGAGTAAAGGCTGCCACTGCAAATTTGTTATAAGTGTTCAGTACAGCGCCAGACAAGGCAACAAAAGTAATAAAGAATAAATATGGAAAAGTTATTTTCAGTAACACCGACGCTAGTTCAAATTTACCAGCACCTTCTCCATCGTTGAGCCACTCAATAAACCAACCAGTACCAAATAAAATAACAACGATAGGCGAAGCAATGACTGCAAATGCGGTAATAATGGAGACGATAACACCTAAGGTGCCCGCAACTTTAGCAATGAGTAAGCGAACTTCGTCATCCCCATGCTTCTCTTTAACCTCAGTTAATACCGGGACAAAAGCTTGGGCAAACGCTCCTTCTGCAAATAATCGGCGTAAAAAGTTCGGAATTCTGTTAGCAAAAATATAAACGTCAGCATTCACGCCAGCCCCTACTAGAGTGGCAATGACCACATCTCGAACCAAGCCCAAAACACGGGAGATTAACGTCATAAAAGAAAAGATTAAGCCAGATTTGAGCAGTGCCAAGAAGATCCCTGTTTATTGATAATGTGCAAAACCAAACAATGATAAAGTGACTTTCGCCACAAGCAAACTGATTTTCCCCTTTTCACAATAATTTTATCTCTGCGAGTGCAGAGAACACTTACCTTTAACTAAACTAATTAGGTAACGCCACGGTTTATCTCTGCTAGTGCAGAGAACACTGCTTTCTCTGGTGAGATAGCGAACGAGTCGGCGGTTTATCTCTGCTAGTGCAGAGAACACGACTAACATACCGAACTGAAACCACCAAGGAGCGGTTTATCTCTGCTAGTGCAGAGAACACAACAAAGCCGAAAATACAAGGGCTAAACAGTTCGGTTTATCTCTGCGAGTGCAGAGAACACTGACGTACTCAAAAGCAAGCTGCTCAGCGTGGGGGTTTATCTCTGCGAGTGCAGAGAACACAAGGCAGTTGAACTCTGGCATCTTCATTCTTTCGGTTTATCTCTGCGAGTGCAGAGAACACGGTACGCCAGAGGTGTACGGCGCGATCCACCACGGTTTATCTCTGCGAGTGCAGAGAACACTCGTCAGGCAAGTAGCGCATGATCTCTAGATGCGGTTTATCTCTGCGAGTGCAGAGAACACTACCAAAACTAACCAATCTGGCCGCAATTTTACGGTTTATCTCTGCGAGTGCAGAGAACACCCCCCACTTTCTCACTGAATTTTTGCGTGTACGGTTTATCTCTGCGAGTGCAGAGAACACCAATGCACAGCAATTTCTGCTAGTTCATCTAACGGTTTATCTCTGCGAGTGCAGAGAACACGTCTTTATCGAACCTTGGCTTAAGTTCATTCACGGTTTATCTCTGCGAGTGCAGAGAACACTGTCTAGGCATATTTATGCATTCATTGATTTACGGTTTATCTCTGCGAGTGCAGAGAACACACAGATAAGACAATTACGGGTTCCCCTATTAACGGTTTATCTCTGCGAGTGCAGAGAACACATCGCATGTGCGCCGCTCATGTTATGAAACCACGGTTTATCTCTGCGAGTGCAGAGAACACAGCAGTAACAAGTGGCTCTGCCGTCTCAGCGGCGGTTTATCTCTGCGAGTGCAGAGAACACTAGAGCTAACGCAATTGCACTCATAACAATTCCGGTTTATCTCTGCGAGTGCAGAGAACACTTATCGAGCCGCTCAATTCAGCATTGTCTATGCGGTTTATCTCTGCGAGTGCAGAGAACACAACGCGCAATTGCTCCTGTGTCGTGGTGGCCTCGGTTTATCTCTGCGAGTGCAGAGAACACTTATCCTAGTCCTGCGTTAGTCGCATCGTACACGGTTTATCTCTGCGAGTGCAGAGAACACATTGGTGAGCTGGGCAACGTGGCCGAGACGGCCGGTTTATCTCTGCGAGTGCAGAGAACACTGCTCCGTCCAAGATAGCGGACACAAAGTTGCCGGTTTATCTCTGCGAGTGCAGAGAACACAGCAATCATTTTGTCCGAGTTATTCACACTGTCGGTTTATCTCTGCGAGTGCAGAGAACACTTTGTTAACGTTGCTAGCCAGTGTTGCAATGTCGGTTTATCTCTGCGAGTGCAGAGAACACTGCAATAAGGTATTGCCATCGGTATCGGTAAACGGTTTATCTCTGCGAGTGCAGAGAACACACAATCATGGTTTCTAGCCATTGTTTTTGATTCGGTTTATCTCTGCGAGTGCAGAGAACACTCCAATATCGACATTGTTAGTTGAGGTATGCACGGTTTATCTCTGCGAGTGCAGAGAACACAATAAACCCTAGTCGTTTATCAATGCCTATTGCGGTTTATCTCTGCGAGTGCAGAGAACACTAATTCCCGCCAACAACTCGTATGTGAAGCTCCGGTTTATCTCTGCGAGTGCAGAGAACACTGTCAAGTCGCCTTTTTTGTCTTTGATGCTGCCGGTTTATCTCTGCGAGTGCAGAGAACACCAAACTTCTTTCTGAAACACATTATCAGTTGTCGGTTTATCTCTGCGAGTGCAGAGAACACTCTTAAATTATATTATTGATTTTAAAGAAGTAAACGAAGCTTTAAAGATTTACCAACTTTTTTTAGATTGTTAAAGAGCAAACAAAGTAGCCTAGTTTTAAGATAAGACTTCTTATATTGGAATATTCAGGCTACTATCGCTTTTGTCAATTGCTCAAGTGTTATCTCTAACAATGAAGTTATAGTTGATGGATTTAAAGACAATATTCGAATAACCGTTAATAATGGTTTGACATAAGCCGAATAAACAGGCAGAATTCGCGACCTTAAAAAAACCGGTTTAATAGATTTTATTTTTAGGAGTCAATCTTGGCTAACATCAAATCTGCTAAGAAACGCGTTATTACTTCTGAAAAGGCGCGCAAGCACAACGCAAGCCGTCGTTCAATGATGCGTACATACATGAAGAAAGTTGTAGCTGCTATCGCAGCAGGCGAAAAAGAAACTGCACAAGCTGCATTCAATGCTCTTGTTCCAGTTATGGATCGTTATGCAACTAAAGGTCTAATTCACAAAAACAAAGCTGCTCGTCATAAGAGCCGTTTCAACGCTCAAATTAAAGCTCTTTAATTTTAGCTGTTAGAATTTAGATAGTAAAAACCGAAGCTTAGTCTTCGGTTTTTTTATGCCTGTCATTTAATAAATCACAACGTACAATTATCTCGACTTAACACTGCCAACATATTAAGCTCAGGAAGTTCTGGTTCTACACCTCGCCTTGACAAGGATTGCTTCGTGAGTACATCTAAAAAAGTTTTTCTATCGGCACTATTGCTGTTCATCACTTTTCTTATTTTTCAGTTTGCTTTCAACGAACAAACTCAAATTGCAGACCCAAACTTCACGCCAAAGAACACAACGAAAAAGTTCAATAACAGTACGGCGCCGGTGATCGCAATCGATGAAGCTCATAACAACTTCCTAACCGCATCTGGCAGATATCGCCCATTTGCACAAGTTTTAGAAAGTTATGGCTTTAAAGTTAAAGCAAATAATAAGAAATTCACTAAGGAGCTGCTTAACAAAACACAAGTACTAGTCATAGCTAATGCTTTAGACAGAAAAAGAACAGATTGGATGCCGCCATATGAGCAGGCTATGAGTGAAAAAGAAGTAGCCGTTCTCATCAAGTGGATTAAACAAGGTGGTTCGCTCCTGTTAATTGCTGATCACACCCCATTCCCAAAAATCATTGAAAACTTAACTGATGAACTCGGATTCCAATTTAGTAACGGCCACGTTGATAATGCGGTATTTCGAAAGAGTGACAACACACTAGCAAATCATTTAATTACTGAGCCTCGACATCAGCCAGTAGAGTCTTCATACCTTCCAACTTTATTATCCGCGCCAAAAACCAGTGACTACTTTTCGCGAGAAATTAATAAAGTTCGTACCTTTGGAGGCTCGGCATTTTTACCTCCGACAAATGCAGTATCCCTATTAACTCTTACCAATGGTAAAGAATCTTTAGAGCCTGAAATTCCATTTCAAATTAATACCAATACCAAAAAGCGAGGGGTTGGTAACTGGAGCCAAGGTGCAATACTTGAACTTGATAGAGGACGAATTGCGGTTTTCTCAGAAGGGATGATGTTCTCATCTCAGTACGATACTAAAACAGGCAATGCCTATGGTCTTAGCTCATCAGGCGCTGAGCAAAATGAACTATTTCTACTTAGAGTAATGAGTTGGCTGACACGTACTCTTGAAATAACAGAGAAAACCAATTAATCCAGCGCTAGTTTATAACGTCTAGACATTTTCACTGTCTTACCAGAACTCAGCTGGATAACGCCATCACCACTTTTAGCAAGCGTTAAATTATCTACAAAGTTCAAATTAACGGCGTAGGAACGGTGCACACGTTGAAATGTTAAATGAGCATTGGCGGCTAAAAAGGACTTAAATGTTGCTCGCATTGGAAATACATCTTCTCCAACATGCAAGTTAAGGTAATTACCAGATGCTTCAATCCACTCAATTTTATTTTTATCTACAAGAAATTCTCGTCCCAGCTTTTTGATCAGTAATAAATCCGAACTTTTGCCTGTTTGTTGCTGCTCATTAGGGATGTTCTCTCCAATCTCCTTGGCATCACCTAACCATTGCGCGACGATGTAACGATAACCCCATATGGCAATAACAAAGAACACGAAAGACCAAATGTCCTTTCTTAGTTCATAAATCAATTCAAAGCGCCACTGCTCAAAGCCCACAGCAAATTCATACTCTCGCCCCATCAACACATAAACCAGTTCTCTAGATAGGATCATAAAAGCAATGTGAGCTGCTGAAAATGCCAAAGCCATTAGGATATATTGGCCAAAACTAAGGACTAGACGTTGCCAATTCCACGGATAAAGCTGCAACCATTTTGCCAATACAATTACCAGTAAAAGACTACCTATTGCGCTCGAAAACTCCCAAGTGAAAGGTTCCCAAATTTCAACTGACACCTGGTCACTTCTCATGAACTCCATCAAAACCGTTGTCGAATTAATGAAGCCATTTACTAAAAAGTAAGCGGTTATCAGCACTAAGGTTATTGCGCTTTGATTCTTTTGAAACATTGTTTTGCTTAACAAACGACACCTTTTCCTTTTGTCACTATTTGCTGCCACCTATCACAATTCACCTATATTTCAGCAAGATAGCAGTTAAATTGATGAACAAACAGCAATTCAAACACTGCAATAATGGAAATCACTACCATGACTAAAACTTACGGCTCAGATCAACAATTAGCAAGAGTAATAGCACTGGATTATCTTAGGGTATTGGCAGTTATCATTCTGTTTTTCTTTCACCTAGCAATGATCTGGCTCCCCAATTGGGATTTTCACTTCAAACAGATGACCAGCTGGTACTGGTTACAACATATCGCAATGCTATTTACCCCTTGGCGCATGGGCTTACTATGGTTTATTGCAGGAACCGCTCTTTACTTTATGCAAGCTAAACATGGTTCTAGCTATTTACTTACCAAGCGCAGTAACGCCATTTTATTGCCTTTACTATTTGGTATTTTGTTTGTTGTCCCCGTTCAACTCTATGCCGAAATGAGTCAAAAAGCGCAGTTAAGCATGTCGTTTTTCGAGTTCAGTTGGCATTTCTATTTTGCCGACAATCAGTTTTTTTCTGACTTTAGTTCAGGGATTTGGCATCACATTGACGTAAACCATCTTTGGTTTCTTCGCTCACTTTGGTACTTCACTATTATTTTAATCTTGATTAAATATCCATTGGCTTTATTACAACAAAGTTTTCCGACATTTAATCGCTACTGGCTACTGTCTTTATTACTGCTTACACTTATGACAATGAACATTGAAAGCAGTGACCTTAAACGAGATGTTTATGGCTTCATATGTTTATTAACCGGTTACTTATTCGGAAGTTCAGAACAGTTTTGGCAATGGCTGAAAGACAAGATACGAATTATTCTAGTCGTAGCTCTGCTCTTAATCATGAGTTATCAAATTGGCTATGGGATCTATCAAGATAATCAAGTAATCCAGTGGGTCACTTCAATCGCATATAACTTGGCTAAAATAACGAGCTTGCTAGCAGTACTTGCTATTGCACATGTAAGCTTTGTTAAACCAAACGCATTGGTGACCAAAGCAACCCCATACGTTTTTCCGTTTTACGTTATACATCAGAGCGCTTTGATTGGCTGTGCTTTTATCATCAGTGATTTTGGTTTACCTCCTTATCTTGCAACGTTGATGACACTGCTTACTAGTGCATCAATCTGCTTGTTAATTTTGCTGATGTGCAAATATAATTCAGTATTTGCCTTACTACTTGGCAAGAGACCAAAACAAAATTCACAACTAGCCACACCAAGATATCAGGCCTTAATAACCTTAATGACCTTGCCATTGGCTTTTCGATTACTCGGATTTATTTGAGCATAAAAAAGGCGCTAACATTAGCGCCTTTTGCTTTACTGATTTCGTTTTACACTAGTTCAACTGTAATTGCCGTTGCTTCACCACCGCCAATACATAAAGATGCCAAACCTTTCTTAAGGCCACGGTTCTTAAGAGCGTGAAGAAGTGTAACCATGATACGAGCACCAGAAGCACCTAACGGGTGACCAAGCGCACAAGCACCACCATTTACATTCACTTTTTCAGCAGGCAGCTTTAAGTCAACCATAGCAGCCATAGTTACCATAGCGAATGCTTCATTAATTTCGTATAAATCTACGTCTTCTGTCGACCAACCAGCTTGTTCTAGTGCCGACTCAATCGCACCAATTGGAGCAGTCGTAAATTTCTCTGGCTCAATTGAATTAGTCGCATAAGAGTTCACTTTTGCTAATACTGTCAGACCACGCTTTTGCGCTTCTGACTCTTTCATCATCACTAATGCTGCTGCACCATCACTGATTGAAGAAGAGTTAGCGGCTGTGATAGTGCCATCTTTTGCGAATGCTGGACGCAGTGATGGGATTTTATCGATACGCGCATTACCTGGTTGTTCATCAATTGAAACTGTTACATCGCCTTTACGCGTTGAATAAGTGACAGGGGCAATTTCTGCATCAAAGCTGTTTTCTGCAATTGCTGCTTGAGCACGAGTTAACGAGCGAATTGCATATTCATCAAGCTGTTCACGCGTGAATTCATATTGGTTTGCTGTGTCCTGCGCAAAACAGCCCATCGCTTTGCCTTGGTAAGCGTCTTCCAAACCATCAAGAAACATGTGGTCCATAGTTTTCGCATGGCCCATGCGCATACCGCCACGAGCATTTGGTAACATGTATGGCGCATTAGTCATGCTTTCCATGCCGCCAACTACCGCTACTTCGATAGAGCCTGCTTTAATAAAGTCCGCAGCCATCATCGCCGCTTTCATGCCTGAGCCACATACTTTGTTAATCGTAGTTGCACCAGCATTTAATCTAACACCAGCTTTAATTGCCGCTTGACGAGCTGGAGCCTGACCTAAACCTGCTGGTAAAACACAACCCATGATAACTTCATCGATATCGTTACCGGTTAACCCTGCTTCGCTAATTGCAGCTTGAATCGCCGTCGCACCTAACTCTGGAGCTGCTACATTAGATAATGAACCTTGGAATCCGCCCATAGGGGTACGTTTAGCGGAAACAATAACAATAGGATCTTGATTTGACATAATTTAAACCTCGTTAATGGCGACTCTTCTGGCCGCTTAAAATATGGTTACTCGATTGTAGTACGAGTTTTCTCTTATATTGAGTGGAGGTAAATACTACGATGGTTGCATTTGCCCAAGCAATTGATGGCTAAAATCTGTTTTGTGAATAACAAAGCTAGCTGTCCGTTAAGATTTACACTTGCAGATGTCGATCAAACTAAAGTTTGTCCGATCATGCTCCGCATGTCCGATCGACTTCGTCGTCTGACAACAAAGTAAATTCGAACTGGTTAAGTACTCTGATATTTATATCTGAGTTAATCTGACAAGAAGCGACCTAGTAAATTACGATCAAACTAATGTTCGTCCGATCATGCTCCGCATATCAGATCGACTTTGTCGTAAAGCAACAAAGTAAATTCGAACTGATTAAGCTCAATAATATCCATAAACGATTCATCTAGCGCATAGCGATCTGACAGCCGAAGGCTGATCGAACGGGCTTGCCCGATCTCCCCTCCCTGTCTCACAAAATTTACAGTTTTAAGCATTAATCAATATTACACTCACCACCACAAGTTTACGTTAACGTAAACTTACCCTATAGTCACTATACCTAACTTTTACAGCCAAGAGTAAATATGAGCAACGAAACGACGTTTAGCATTGGTGAACTAGCAAAAGAGTTTGATATCACAACTCGCAGTATTCGCTTTTACGAAGACCAAGGGCTTTTATCACCTGAGCGCAATGGTCAAACACGCATCTACTCAGCAAAAGATCGAGTTCGACTAAAACTAGTATTGCGCGGCAAGCGTTTAGGCTTTTCATTAGCAGAGACGAAAAACATTTTTGACTTGTATGACAATGAAGATACAGGACAAAAACAACTTGAGTTTATGTTGACTATGATAAGTGACAAAAAGCAGTTATTAGCTCAACAACTACTGGATATTGAGGCGGTTAAAACCGAGTTAGAAGACTTAGAACAAAATTGCAAACTTGCGCTAAGCAGGTACAGCGAACAAATTTAACGCATTACAAATATAAGTATAAAAATCAACAGGGCTTTTTGACAAAAGCATCAACAACAGAATTTATAAGAGAGACAAACAATGATCAGCACTTTCTCATCATTAAACTTTAACTTAGGCGAAACCGTAGACATGATCCGTGATCAGGTTAATGCCTTTGCTCGTGACGAAATTGCCCCTCGCGCAGAACAAATCGATATTGATAACGAATTCCCACATGACTTATGGCGCAAGTTTGGCGACATGGGTCTACTAGGTATGACTGTTGAAGAAGAGTACGGCGGTAGCGGTTTAGGTTACATGGAACACGTGATCGCGATGCAAGAGATCAGCCGTGCATCTGCATCTGTAGGTTTAAGCTATGGTGCAATGTCAAACCTTTGTTTGAACCAATTACGTAAAAACGGTTCTCACGAGCAAAAATTAAAATACCTACCTAAGTTATGTTCTGGTGAGCACATTGGTGCACTTGCAATGTCAGAACCAAACGCAGGTTCTGACGTTGTAAGTATGAAACTTCGCGCAGAGAAAAAAGGCGACAAGTACATCCTAAATGGCAACAAAATGTGGATCACTAACGGTCCTGACGCTCACGTTTTTGTTATCTACGCAAAGACTGACGTAAATGCTGGCTCAAAAGGTATTACGGCATTCATCGTTGAACGTAACTTCCCTGGCTTTTCTCGCCACCAAAAACTAGACAAGTTAGGTATGCGCGGTTCAAACACTTGTGAACTAGTATTTGAAAACTGTGAAGTACCAGCTGAAAACGTTCTAGGTGCAGAAGGCAAAGGCGTAAAAGTACTAATGTCTGGCCTTGATTATGAACGTGTTGTTCTTTCTGGTGGTCCTTTAGGCATCATGGACGCATGTATGGACGTAGTTGTTCCTTACATCCATGACCGTCAACAGTTCGGTCAAAGCATTGGGGAATTCCAATTGGTTCAAGGCAAGATTGCTGACATGTACACCCAAATGAATGCGGCAAAATCTTATGTTTACGCAGTAGCGCAAGCATGTGACCGCGGCGAAACAACTCGTAAAGATGCTGCAGCGGTTATTTTATATTCTGCTGAACTGGCAACAAAAATGGCATTAGACGCTATCCAGTTACTAGGTGGTAACGGCTACATCAATGAATTCCCTACAGGTCGTCTATTACGTGACGCCAAGTTATATGAAATCGGCGCAGGTACTTCTGAGATCCGTCGTATGTTAATTGGCCGTGAGCTATTTAACGAATCTAAGTAATGGTAAGTCGGGAATTATCCCGACTTTTTCTTAACAAGCTCAAGTTTAACTGAGCTATAAGGAATTCTCAGATGGCAAAGATCATTAGTAAAATTAATCCACGCAGCCCAGAGTTTGCTGAAAACCAAGCGCATATGCAGGTGCAAGTGGATGACTTAAAGCAAAAACTAGAACAAATAAAATTAGGTGGTGGCGAGAAGTCTCGCGAGCGCCATTTATCCCGCGGTAAATTACTGCCAAGAGACAGAGTATTAAATCTATTAGACCCTGGTTCTGCTTTTTTAGAACTGTCTCAACTCGCAGCTCATGAAGTATATAAAGATAATGTACCGTCTGCTGGCATCATTACTGGCATAGGCCGCGTAGGTGGCCAAGAGTGTGTAATCGTCGCCAACGACGCGACGGTTAAAGGCGGTACTTACTACCCTCTAACGGTAAAAAAACACCTTAGAGCACAAGCTATTGCGGAAGAAAACAACCTACCTTGTATTTACTTAGTTGACTCAGGTGGCGCTAACTTACCTAACCAAGACGACGTATTCCCAGACCGCGAACATTTCGGCAGGATCTTCTTCAACCAAGCGAATATGTCATCGAAAAATATTCCGCAAATTGCGGTAGTAATGGGCTCTTGTACCGCTGGCGGCGCTTATGTTCCTGCCATGGCTGATGAATCTATCATTGTTAAAGAGCAAGGTACTATCTTCTTAGCTGGCCCACCGTTAGTAAAAGCTGCTACTGGCGAAGTAGTCTCTGCTGAAGATTTAGGTGGTGCAGACGTACATTGCCGTACTTCAGGTGTATCTGATCATTACGCACAAAATGACCATCATGCTCTTGAGCTGGCAAGAAATGCTGTTAAAAACTTAAACCGCGTTAAGCCTTGCCAAATGGACATTCAAGAAGTGTCGGCTCCAGCTTACGATACCGAAGAAATTTACGGTGTTATTCCAAAAGATCCACGCCAACAATATGACGTAAGAGAAGTCATTGCTCGTGTTGTGGATAACAGCGAATTTGATGAATTTAAAGCCCTTTATGGTTCAACTTTGGTTTGTGGTTTCGCACGAATTTATGGCTACCCAGTAGGCATAGTTGCTAACAACGGTATCTTATTCGGTGAATCAGCAGAAAAAGGCGCACATTTTGTTGAGCTATGCTCACAACGTAAGATCCCTCTGGTATTTTTACAAAACATCACAGGCTTCATGGTTGGTAAACAATACGAAGCTGGCGGTATTGCTAAACACGGTGCCAAGATGGTTACAGCTGTGGCCTGTGCCAAAGTACCTAAGTTTACTGTATTAATCGGTGGTAGTTATGGTGCTGGTAACTACGGCATGTGTGGCCGAGCTTACGATCCAAGATTCTTGTTTATGTGGCCAAATGCTCGTATCTCAGTAATGGGTGGTGAGCAAGCGGCGGGCGTACTAGCTCAAGTTACTCGCGATCAAAAAGAAAAACGCGGTGAGCAATGGAGCGCGGAAGAAGAAGCTGAGTTCAAACAACCAATTATCGACACTTATGAACATCAAGGTCATCCATACTATGCATCTGCTCGTTTATGGGATGATGGCATTATTGACCCAGCGGATACTCGCAAAGTGTTAGGTTTATCTATCTCTGCATCCCTTAACAAAGAAATCGAAGATACCAAATTTGGTATTTTTAGGATGTGATGAATAGGGACATTCGAACATCGTGATGCCATGGATGGCAAGGAACGATGAACAGAATTGCACTCTCAACATTGAGTACAAAATATGAAACAAGAATTAAATAAAGTTATACATTCTATTGATATCAATGGCGTAGCTACCGTTACGCTTAACAATCCAGACAAGCACAATGCCTTTGATGACGAAGTCATTGCGTTATTAACCAATACATTTAAGCAATTAGCAGACAACCAAGCAGTAAAGCTTGTAGTGTTAGCCTCAACTGGAAAAAGCTTTTGTGCAGGTGCTGACTTAGGCTGGATGAAGCGCATGGCAGACTACTCTTATGAAGAGAACTTAGCTGACTCAAACGCACTAGCTGAGTTGTTTAAAACCATTAATTTTATGCCGCAGCCTACCATTGCAAAAATTCAAGGTGCAGCATTTGGTGGTGCCGTTGGTTTAGCAGCATGTTGCGACATGGTAGTAGCTGCCGAACGAGCTAGCTTCTGTTTAAGCGAAGTTAAATTAGGCTTAATTCCGGCAACAATTAGTCCTTACGTGATCAATGCCATTGGTGAGCGAGCGAGTCGAAGATACTTCCTAACAGCAGAACGCTTTTTCGCAGCGAAAGCACAAGAGTTAGGTTTAGTAAGTGAAGTTGTGTCAGCAGAAGAACTAGATGCTAAGACTCAAGAGTTAATCGACGCGGCATTAGCTAATGGTCCACATGCAGTTCAAGCAGCGAAACAACTGATTGCCGATGTTGCAGGTAAAGACATCAATCAAGAGTTAATCAGTGAAACCAGCAAGCGTATTGCTAGTATTCGTGTAGGCGAAGAAGGCCAAGAAGGTCTAACTGCATTTTTTGAAAAGCGCCCTGCAACTTGGTTAGCAAATAACGCTAGCGCGAACGGAGAGTAACACCATGTTTAATAAAATTCTTATTGCAAACCGTGGTGAGATCGCTTGCCGCGTGATCAAAACAGCACGCCAAATGGGTGTTGCAACTGTCGCCGTTTATTCTGATGCAGACCGTGATTCAATGCACGTGCATATGGCAGATGAAGCAATTTATTTGGGCCCAGCACCATCGAGAGAAAGCTACTTAGTTTCTGAAAAAGTGATTGAAGCGGCTAAGAAAACAGGCGCACAAGCCATTCACCCAGGTTACGGCTTTTTATCGGAAAATGCTGATTTTTGTCGCATGTGCGAACAAGAAAACATTGTATTTATTGGTCCACCAGTAACAGCTATTGAAGCTATGGGTAGTAAATCAGCCGCTAAAACCATTATGGAAAAAGCGCAAGTACCTCTAGTTCCAGGCTACCACGGAGAAGATCAATCCCCTGCTCTTATCAAAAAAGCAGCAGATGATATGGGCTATCCAGTTTTACTTAAGGCCGCAGCTGGCGGTGGCGGTAAAGGCATGCGCCAAGTTTGGTCAGAAGCTGAATTTGACGAGGGCTTAGAAGCAGCAAAACGTGAAGCTATGTCATCATTCGGTGACGACACTATGTTGGTTGAAAAATACTTAACTCAACCTCGTCACGTAGAAATTCAAGTCTTTTGTGATAACCACGGTAACGGTGTTTACTTATTTGAGCGCGACTGTTCAGTGCAGCGTCGTCACCAAAAAGTTATCGAAGAAGCGCCAGCATTTGCTATGTCTGAAGACCTTCGTAGCCAAATGGGTGAAGCGGCATTAAAAGCAGCGAAAGCAATTGGTTATCAAGGTGCGGGTACAGTTGAATTCTTACTAGATGTTGATGGATCTTTCTACTTCATGGAAATGAACACTCGCTTGCAAGTTGAACACCCAGTAACTGAATACATTACAGGCCAAGACTTAGTTGAATGGCAGCTTAGAGTCGCCAGCGGCGAAAACCTGCCTAAAACTCAAGAGCAGTTAGCAATCAAAGGTCATGCCTTTGAAGCTCGTATTTATGCGGAAGACCCAAACAACGACTTCTTACCACAAACAGGTACTTTAACCTACTTAAGCACACCTGAAGAATCAGAGTTTGTTCGCGTTGATACGGGTGTACGCCAAGGTGATGACGTTAGTGTGTTCTACGACCCTATGATTGCTAAGTTAATTGTTTGGGACGAGAATCGCGAAAAAGCTCTTAAACGCATGGCTAAGGCGCTTTCAGAATACCGTATTCAAGGTGTAACAACCAATATCGAGTTCTTGTATAACTTGGCAACCTGTAAGCCATTTGTTGAAGAGCAAATCGATACTGGCTTTATTGAAAAGCACCATGACGAGATATTCCATCAAACTCAGCAAGCGTTATCAGACGAATTACCAATGGCTGCACTTGCATTAACACTGCAAGAAGCTAAACAAGCAAAAGACAAAGCCATGGCAAGTTCAGAACCAAACTCACCATGGCATGACACTGACGCTTGGCGTTTAAATGAAGCCAATACACAGTATCTAACATTGTCACATGCAAATACTGAATACCAAGTACAGGTAGAAAAAAGACGTGGCCAAGCAGATGGCGCTTATTTGATCACGGTTATTGCAGATGGTGTTGCTTCTAAAGCAGTAAATTGCCAAGGCGAGTTAGTGGGTGATCAATTATCTTGTTATATCGATGGTTATCGTTCGCAAGCTAAGCTAATCAAAATCGACAATGAACTTAGTTTATATCGAGCCAATGGCGTGTTTACCTTTAACAAAGTGTTACCAGACCTTGGTGAAGACCTAAATGCTGAAGACAATGGCGGCTTAACAGCACCGATGAACGGCACTATGGTTTCGGTTTTGGTCAACGCTGGTGATACGGTTGAAAAAGACCAAGCATTGGTGATCATGGAAGCAATGAAGATGGAGCATACTATTCGTGCACCAGAGGCAGGCACTGTTGATAGCATTTATTTTGCCGAAGGTGACATGGTTGATGGCGGTGCTGAGTTATTAGCCTTTACTCCAGCAAATGAGGAGTAACTACTATGACTATCGTGATGGAAAGTGACTTCCCAACCAAAGTAAAAATCGTTGAAGTAGGCCCTCGTGATGGCCTACAAAACGAAGTGCCAGTGAGTATTGAGGACAAAGTCGAATTAATAAATCGACTTTCCCAAACTGGCCTTTCGGTCATTGAAGCGGGCTCATTTGTATCACCTAAATGGGTGCCTCAAATGGCTGGTAGCAGTGAGATTTATCAACAAATTGAACAGCTAGCAGGCATTAACTATCCGGCGTTAACACCAAATATGAAAGGCTTTGAAGCGGCTATGGCAGCTGGCGTTAAAGAAGTTGCTATCTTTGGCGCAGCAAGTGAGGCTTTCAGCCAAAAGAACATTAACTGTTCAATAGAAGAAAGCTTAGCTCGCTTTGCGCCAATTATGGAACAAGCTAAGCAACAGGGTGTAAAAGTAAGAGGTTATGTATCTTGCGTACTTGGCTGCCCTTATGAAGGTGATGTCGCTGTAGAAAAAGTAGTAGAAGTAGCGAAAACCCTTTATGACATGGGTTGCTATGAAATTTCACTGGGTGACACTATCGGTGTTGGAACACCTGAAAAAGCAAAAGCCATGGTAGCAGAAGTATCGAAAGCCGTACCTATGGACAAACTTGCCGTTCACTTCCATGATACTTATGGGCAGGCATTAGCAAATATCTATGCTTGTTTATCGCTTGGGGTAAGTGTTGTTGACGCATCGGTAGCTGGTTTAGGCGGCTGTCCTTATGCTAAAGGCGCTTCGGGTAATGTAGCTAGCGAAGATGTTGTTTACATGCTTAATGGTTTAGGCATAGAACATGACGTAGATCTAGCAAAGCTTGCAGAAACAGGTAACTGGATCAGTAAAGTAATAGGCCGAGAGTCTAGCTCTAAAGTAGCAAAAGCAATCTCCAACTAAAGCCCAGTTACTCAAGATATACATCGTTCTGATAAATACATAGGCTATTTATCAGAACAACTTTTTACCTCCCTCAATTCTCACCAGTATTAAAGTAAACACATTGGCAAACGTAATGACGCTTTATTGTTCAACTAATATGCTTTACAGTCTTTATCGAAATATCAAAGAGGCTTTATATGGATAGTAAAATGGATGTAACGAGTGAACGCTTATTGGTCCGAGAGTTAACGCTCGAAGATGCAAGTTTTGTTGTTGAGCTACTCAATACCGATGCGTTTAAAGTAAATATAGGTGACAGGCAAGTTAGAACCATAGCGCAAGCCGAAGACAAAATTCAAAACTTTTATACAACAGACTACCCCAAATACGGTCTGTTTGTTGTTTGCCTTAAAAACAGCAATGAAGTTATTGGCACAGTAAGTTATTTAAAGCGTGACTATCTTGAATATGACGATATTGGTTATGCATTTTTACCGCAATTTTGGGGCAAAGGTTACGCTCTAGAAGCTACAAAGGCAGTCATGGATTTACGATTATCCGAAGGCGTTGAGTGTATTTGGGGTGTCGTTAACTCAGACAATCAACCTTCAATCCGACTGCTGGAAAAACTAGGCTTCAATACTATTGGCATGGTAGTGATGGAAGGTGAGGAAGAACCTATTTTAAAAATGGAATATAAAAAGCGTTAGCAAGCTTTCCTCAGTTTTGATATCAAAACGGTTGGAGTACTCGCCTGCACTAAATATTACTTTGCAGAGATGAGCATAAAAACACTGAAGATCTGGAGTTGACTTGAAGTACTGGGACGTAATTCGTAGCAAGGCGCGCCCTCACTTGTTTTGAATTCTATTTAACTGCTCATCGCTACTTTCAATTCTGAATTGTCAACTAAAGCAAAGCTTAATACGGCCTCAACACTGCAACAATCTCAGACATTTGAACAGGATCAATTTGCCAGTTTTCATTATTGGACCAATACTCTAACTGTGATATGCCGGACAGCGGTACTCAATGCCAAACCTATTCGGTGCAAACCTTATATGAAATAACCAATACTTCGCCACTTTAAAGCTGTCACCACTTAGTTGATTAAGTGGTGACTTACCTACTTAACAAAAGACTGTCGACACACTTACTAACAAAAATCCACATTTAAGCTATCGAATTGCTTAGTTTCGAAACGTACTATAACCTCCCTTGTTAGCTCTTGGTAAAACAGCATGGATGAACAAAACAAATTTATCGCTACACAATATCAACTCCATGTAATGGCATGGTTGTTCATACTCACTTTCATTTCTCAGATAGCCTTTCCGGTATATGACGCGTTGCTTAAACAACAAAGTCCACTCACTCTGCTTTTACCCAGTTTATTGTTTATTTCTTTATTAACTCTACCTAGCCTTTGGGTAGGAAATCGACTAGGAAAACATTTAGGCTTAGGTTTAATTAACGAAGGGCAACAAGTCAGCTCGGGACTCAGTTTTGTTTTACCTACAAGTATTGCACTTGGGACAATACTGTTGTTATTAAGATACTTATTGGCTGACTATCTGCCATCTGAATTACCTGAGTATGGCTTTAGAGGCGTAACAGGAGGCTTTCTCGTTTCACTGGGTGCAGCCATTGGAGAGGAGATCTGGTTTAGGTTTGGCCTATTAACCTTATTGTTTTATGGCCTTACTAAGTTATCTAAAACAACCAAGCTAAGTGCAGCCTCAGCATTGAGTTTAATTACTTTAGTTGCCGTTTTATTTGGCGCCGCTCATTTACCTTCATTAGCGTCATACGATAGTGCTACATCTTTCGCGGTAATATCCACAATTTTAGGTAATGTTGCCGTAGCGATTCTATATGGTTGGAGTTATTGGCGTTACGGACTGATAATGGCGGTTTTAGCTCACTTTACTCTTGATATAGTGCTCCATGTTATACCTGCTTTGTACTGATCTTGGTGTACTTTTGGCACATCTAGCTCAGGGTTTTAATGTCAGAAAAGAGTTTAAGCAACTGAGCGAATAAGACAAATAGCATCATCTCACTTGAGTAAGTGAGATGATGCTTAATAATTAAAGTTAGACCTTAATCAAGTTCATACAAACGCGGCATCCAACTTACAAAGTAAAACGAGAAACCGTACCTTTCAGGTTTTGCGAGGTTTCTATCATCTCTGATGCCGTTTGAGCAACGTCATTCATCGCCGCATTATTTTCTTTTGATAGTTCAGCTATCGAATCGACGCTTGAAGCTAACTCGTTAGCTGCAAACTGTTGCTCAGATAAGGTTCTTGCAACCTCTGCAATAGACTCTTGTACTAGAGAGGTCGACGTTTTAATGGTGTTTATCGTTTCTTTAGCTGCCTTTGTACTATCAACCACTTTGGCAGAATTAGATTGGCTTTCTTGCATGCTAAGAACGGTGGATGATGCGTTAGATTGAATACTAGAGATCATTTTTGAGATCTGCTCAACGGAATCAGTGGTGGTCGCCGCCAAATTTCGAACTTCATCAGCCACAACCGCAAAACCTCGGCCCTGCTCCCCTGCTCTGGCGGCTTCGATTGCCGCGTTTAATGCAAGCAAATTAGTTTGCGAAGCCACATCTTGGATCACTCCCGTTATACTCGTGATCTGATTAACTTGCTCAGACAATTGCTCAACCTGAGTACTGGTTGTTTGTAACAACTCATTCATCTCTATGATCCCAGTCTCTGTTTCTTCTATTTTGCTAAAACTAGAAGCCGAAGACTGCTCCGCTTCAATGGCTTCGCCACTGGTTTTTTCCGAGTTCTTGGTAATATCTTCAATACTAACCGACAACTCTTCTAATACTGACGCCGAATTCGTCAAGCCATGCATTTGCTCACTAATACTGGTGGCCGCATTAGAAGAAGAGCTTTCAAGCTTTTTACTAAAATCATCAATTTTCAAGGCTTCAGTCTTAATTTCCGCAATGATATTAGCCAACTCGATACGCATTGTTTCCATCGCATTAGCTAGGTTGCCAAACTCATCGTCACGCTGACTCAAACGACTTTCAGCTAAATTACCAGCAGCTATTCTCTGTGCCATGGTGACATTTTCATTGAGCGGCTCAATGATCCGTTTTTGTAACCAGACTGAAAATACAAAGTAAGCAACAACTAATAATATATACAATGTCATCAGGCCGCTTTTCAGTGTACTTAGCTCTTCTAAAGAACTTTCATAGTCTTGTTTTGCAATCGCTTTTATCTTATCCAGAGTTTTATACGCGGCTTCTGAGTACTGGGCATATTGAGGAATTGCAGCAGTCACGACTCTTACAATAGAGTCCCAATCTTTACTGGTTAATGCCTGATAAACAGGCTTGCCGCCAGCATTCATATAGCCATCATACTGGCGCTTTAAGTCTTGGATATCCCGATAAAAAGCATCATCTGTTTTAACAGTTTGTAAAATCGTTCGCCACGACTTTTCTGCTAATTGATTCTCACTCTTTACAACATCAACATGTAATTGAAATGGGTGGGTATGATAATGGGCAACACTTAAGTTTTGATCGTGCATAAAACCAGCGTAAGAGTGAAAGCGCGCATTCTTTAACGCCCCGTCAATGGTGACCAAGGGGATCAAAATATCTGCATTGACACTGTCAACTTTCTGCAACTCTAGTTCTGCTTTGTTAGACAAATAAAACAAGGCGAATATGGGGGTTAACAATAAAATTGACACTATCACAGCGTGTAGTGTCAACGTAGTACGAACGTTTAGTTTCATAAGCTCTCACATGACATTTATTAATAATTACATAAACTTACACCCAGTAAATAAGGCAGAGTAGGTACAGGTGTACAAATTTTATTAGGGACATGGCAAGAAGTTAAAACAATAAGTCTAGATGTGTCACTACAGACATTGCACCTAGCTTTTACTATTTACAACACAATAAATATCAGCTAAGCCGAGAAACGTTTATTTTAAAGGGTAAACAACGGCTAAGCTGATAATGAATCTAAACGAGCAGAACAATCGATATTCATTAAGCTTGGCAATGCCAATTTGATGTTTTGGCGCCAATTTGAACCTGAATGTCTTGTCCATCATACTGCGCTAAACTAGGCTCAATCACTTGTTCAAACTCATTTGCTAAGCGCTCAATTGACCTCGCTTCTTGTTCCAGTTTATGAATATCCGATTGATGACTAGCGACAACTTGTTCTATCTTTTTTGCAATAGCCTCATGCTGTTTTACTAAGGCTTTATTGATCACTATCTTGCCATCATCTTGCAATACAAACTCTTCACTTAACTGCTCTAATTCACGCTCGTGAACCGCCAACGCTTGCTCCATTTTTTCCAGTGGTCGTTCAAGCTTTGCCATTTTTATTTCATGTTTCTTAAGTGCTTTGTAAGCTTGGATCTGTGATTCAGTCATTGCGATTTTTTGCACTTGCTGACAATCTTGATAGACATAGATGTTGTGATCTTTGCTGCTCTCAGGTGTTGCATTAGCAATGCTACACGCGGCTAAAGCAGCGGCTGATGTTATGGCTAAAGTGACCTTTTCAATTTTCATGATCTGTCCTCGAACTGAATAATTTATTTTCACTATAACTAGTCGAGGTAGGGGAGAGAAAAGTTTAAATTTTCAACAAATAAAAACCAGCCCCATGCAAGGCTGGTTTATGCTTGTAATAATACTAGGAATTTAGATTATGATCCCTGGGATCTCACGGCCATGACCAAGGTTAACACCACACGCCTTTGCAGCTGTATGTATTAAGTCATGCTGGGTGTAACCGCTGCCCACGTCTGTGACAACACCACGATTAATTCTAGAACCGCCACCAGCCATCACATATGCGCATGGACTTGCTGAGTGTTTATCCGCATGGCCCATATCCGTAGTTTCTAACACTATTGTGCTATCAAGTATCCCAGCCGCCTTAAGCTTTTGAATAAAGTAAGCGCTCAAACTACCTAAATGACTGCGCATCTCCGTGTAATACGGATAATTAGGTTGGCCATTACTGCCACCATGTATTGCGTTGTGATAGTGGCCTTGGAAATTTAACTCAGGGATCCTAAATTGCGATTGGTGATTGCCTAACGCCAAAGATACCGAACTGGTTAAATTACACTGTAATGCCGCCACTGCAATATCCGCTTGTAACCTTGCCTGTTGACTGAAAGTATCAAAGGTTAGGTCAAATTCAGTATTATCAGGTGCTATACCACATCCTACTCCACCTGATAAATCGTCAAGTCTTCGCTGAGTATCGGCAATGGCATCTAGATGATCATTCAGTCTCTCAACTTCATAACCAGCCAATTTGCTCTTTATGGCATTAGCCGCAGACATATGGGCGTTCATTATTGGTGTTTTACTACTACTTCCTTGTGCACTAAACACCATATTGAAGACAGTGAACGGGTTTTCTTGGAACGGCAGTTTGTTACTACCATCTCGGGTCAAATGACCTTGACCATTACTGTGCACACCCAAGTTTAAATAACGAAACGGCATATCTGGCCCTAATGCGTTCCCCATGATCACGTCATAACTTTCAGATGACCAATCCTTAGCTAACAAAATGGGCATACGACCATGACCCGCATTCGAATGGCCAGCATTGACTAAAAAGTTACATTCAGTTTTTACTGACTCATAACCTGCAGACATTGGCTGCAAAACCATGTCCTCGCCACTTCCTGTTGGGTTCCATAAAGTGTCTATGCAACCACCAGGAATGTATATCGCAACCGTTTTATTTGGTAAGCCCGAGTCCATTGCTTCTGCATGTCTGGACCATAACATGCCAGAAACCAAAGGCGATGTTCGGATCAAAGCAGCCGAGATCCCTGATGCCATAAACGTTTTAAGCAAGCTTCTGCGTGACATAGTTAAGTTGTTTAAATCATATTTTTTCATTGTTCTAACCTCTTACCCTATGACTCACATTACTCTGTTCTTAACCAAGCCTTGCGATAACGCACCGACTTAAGAGAACCAAATTTTTCTAACATCGCTCTTGGACTGTCTTTCATTAACGAGTTTGTCAGCGTGTCTATTTCACACATATAGCCTCGCAGCTCAGTGTCCGCTAAGCGTTTATCTTCTTGACTGTTAGGGTCAATTGAATCGTACCCTACTCCCATGACGTAACGGAACATCTGCTGTGGCAAACAACTTTGAGCTGAGTCTAATCCGGCAACAATACTGCCAAGCTGCTTAGCACCATTAAAGGCAATGGATTCACTCACATTGGCGTAGCTCTCCGGTGCATACAGAACACCAGATGAGTCAACGGTATTACCATTGCTATCTTGAGTTCTCAGCTTGCCGACTGAGTCAAAGTTTTCCATACCAAAGCCCATTGGATTAATGTACTTTTCGTGACAGTTCGAACAAGGAGTACCTGCTGTTAACTCATGGTACTTAGTTCGATTCGTTGTGCTCGGGTCTTGCAGTAAATCAGAAAGTTCAGCCAACCTTTGCTCTCTAGCTTCAAATGTACCAGCAGGAGGATCAGGTAAGTCTTGGCATAACATGCGACGTCGTACTCGTACCGAACGAAGAACTGGATGAGACTCATCAATTTCAGCCCAACGGGCCATGAAAGCCCCATTGGCCAAAATGCCACCACGCTCTGTGGTATCGACCTTTTGCATTTGCTCACCAGAGACCCCCGCAATATTGTAATGCTCAGCCAAGGTTTCATTTACAAAGGTGTAATTGGCGTTGTAAAGCGAGCCAAAAACTTCACTTGGTTCGGTCATTATGTGCGAGAAGGTTTCACTCATTTCCGCTTTCATTGATGGAACTAAAGCGGCAAAGTCTGGATATAAATCTTGATCCTTACTCGCGACCTCTAAGTCCGCTGTACCTAACCAACTCCCAACAAAGTCAGCCAATACAGACTTAGATTGACCCGCAAGGCGATT
Organism: Psychrosphaera sp.; assembly: GCA_965200905.1. Classification (GTDB taxonomy): domain Bacteria; phylum Pseudomonadota; class Gammaproteobacteria; order Enterobacterales; family Alteromonadaceae; genus Psychrosphaera. The sequence goes on along the minus strand of CBDAVN010000018.1, from coordinate 21,848 downwards.
AGCGTGGGCAATGATATTTGCTTCAGTTCGCAATTCATCTAATTCAGCGGCTTGCCATAACAGCTCATCTGGCGCAGAGCCTGTGAAGGTATATGACAGGAAGGTAGCCATTTCCCACGAGGTCAGCTCAAATGCATCAGCATCTAACTCTGAATTACTTGGGTTAGCTTCGCCTAGCTCATGGCGATAAATAAACTGTGGCGATGATAATAATCCCTCAAGCGCCAATCTCATGCCTTCAGCAATATCACCACCATTAAATACTCCAGTTGCAATTGACAGGTAAGTTTGCGCTTCGTCTTCTGTTAACGGTCTGCGGAACAATTTAGGTGCCAGTTCAGTTACTAGTGAGTTGGCGCAATCTGCATCGATAGCATTACAACTTAGTGCGGGTGCATAGTTATTTTGCTCTGCCCATTGAGCGACTTCTTCAGCCACTAACAAGTAGTTACTGTAATTTGAAGGCTGAACACTGGCGTAGGTGTTGTTGATGAAAAAGCCTACTTGTGAATCAGCAGATAAGCCATCGGACACATTAAAATCGACACCTAAAATATCTTCTACTGTGTTTTGGTATTCAACTTGAGTTAGTACTTTTAATTGTCTAGCGCCATAAGCAACAGGTGTTACTCCTATGTCACAAGTCAATGGTGCAGGCCATAAGGTTTGAATGTAGGTAGCTATGTCTGTTGCACACTGTTCATCGCAAGCGGCAGCATTACCATAAGGCATAGTGGCGGTAATAACGTCAATCATGGTGGCTAAATCACGCTCAGTATTCAGAGCAGGGAAACTGCCTAGACCACCGCCTTCACTGCCATGACAACCTGCACAATTACCTTTGTACAGCTCCATGCCTCGAGCGACAGGGTCGGTATCATCTTCGGTGATCTCGACTTGCTCAATATTGCTGGCATTAGAAGGTACGCCATTGTTTAACGCAATGACTTTATAATTATATTGACCAGAATCAGGCAAACCAGACTGGTAGGAAGTGGCATTTGAACTTAACGCTGCGGTTGTGTGCCAACGTCCCAATTCTGATTGTAATCGCACTAAATAGTGGGTTTCATTATTACTGTTATCTGTCCAACTTAGCTGAGCCTGACTACTTGTCGTATCAAAGTCTGCATTAAGGTCAGATGGGCTCTGTGGCTGTGCTGGCATGCTAACAATATTGAAGTTACCTTCACTTGCCGCATCAAATGTTAGATTAAAGTACACTGGCACAGCTTCGCCAATTCCCGACAAATTAGCGACGATTCTCAACGCCTCAATACCGTAATCCATGTCAAAGGATTTACTATCGATAATGATAGGGCGCAAAGTTGATACTTTTAGCTTACCTGAGCTTAGCCTTACTACTAGTACATCAGTATCAAGTGACTGATTTACACCATGCAAGCTTAATTGCCCGGAAATGCTTTGAACTAGGGTATCGCCAACTTCAAGTTGGGCTAAGGTTTCAGTGTCAATTTGCGTTGTAAAATAAGCGGTTGGTAATAGCTCTGTTTCAAACAGTAAGGCCATGACTCGGCTATTTCTAATTTCAACGCCGGTTTCGACACGATTTAGGTCCAATGCAAAAATGACCTTGCCTGAATCATCAATACTGCCAGATAGCGCAGGAGTCGATGTACTGTCTGTTACAAACTGGTTTACTTCCGCAGTATGATCATTTTTTACCGAAACATAGCTCAAAGAAGAAGCTTGAGAGTTAAGTTGCCACAATCCCGTCGCAGCAACATCACCACTATCATTATCACTTGAACCTGAACTTGCTGAGCAAACCTCACCATTTAGCTCGATGACAATATCATCAGATACGCCATTTTTATTAGCGATGAAACCCAAGCCATAAGATTGACCTGGATTGATGATGTGACCGTTTTGTGAGGTAATTGAGCAGCCTTGTTGGTTACAGTCAAAATTGCCATTCCAACTGTTTTGCAACGAAATGCCTTCATTCCAAGCCAAGCCTATTTGCCACTCGGTAAGGCTTTGCTCTGAATTATTTTCAATAACCAGTTCGGCTTTGAAACCAGAATTCCAACTATCAGGGATAGTAACGCTGCATTGTGCTGCTAAAACATTTTGCGCGTTGGTCACCAAGCCAATAGCCAGTAAAGCTTTCAACGCCATAGCTTTAGTAGGAATGAATAAGTGTTGTGTTATTGTATTTTTCATTTTCACTCTCCCCTACTCTTGGACTTCGAACATCAAGCTAAAGCTGACTGGAACGGCGTAACTAATGACAGATAAACTAGCCAATGTTTTCAGTGTTTCTATGCCCTGTTCAAAATCAAAGTCAGTTGCATTAATGAGGACGGGTTGAACACTTTGTACTAGTATTTTTTCTGCTGACAGTCGCTGCACTAATACGTCTGCGTTGATTTGGGCAACAATGCCATTGAGATTGAGCATGGCTGTCACACTTTGTGTTTGTGCATCACCTATTGGTATAACCGTTAAGGCTGAGTAATCAACCAGCAATAACACTTCAGCTTGCGAAAATACGCTAGTTACAAACAAGTGTTCGCGCATTCTCTCATCTCTTGTATCAACACCAGTTTCAACGCTATTTAAGTCAATGCTAAGACTGACTTCGCCTTCAGTAGAAATATTGCCTTCAAGAGAGGTAAAGGTATGAGTTTCAACAACGTGTTGTTTTTTCGTCGAAACAAAATAAAGGCTGGAATTGTCGCTATCTAAAACAAATGGCTTAATAACAGGCGGGGTTTCTGGCTCCGTCACTTGAATGTTAATGGTCTCGCTCACGCGTGATAACACACCATCACTGACGGTTAATTTGGCTTGAAAAGCCCCTTGCTCTTGATAAACGTAGGTAACTTGTTGCTCTGTTGAGACATTACCATCACCAAAGTCCCAATTGAAAGTGAGCTGGTCGTTATCTAAGTCATTAGATTCAGTGCCGTCAAACACGACTGTTAAGGGATAATCTCCACTGGTAACCGACGCTGTGGCAACAGCGCTTGGCGCATGGTTAATCGAACCATCTAAAGAGCATAAACCGCCAAGTGAAGGCGTTGTTGGAGCATCGTTTTCACTAGCTTTTTGAGCATTAAAACCAAAGTCTAGAGTTTGACCCGGACGAATGGTTTTATTGTAGTTTTCATTCACTATTTCATAGGGGTTATTGCCACTATGGTTAGCATGCCAAACACCTGTTAACTTGGTGTTGTCAGCAAATGCCATCAATACCTTCCAACCATTAATTGCGACATTTTCGGTATTAGTGATGGTGACCTTACCTCTGAAACCTGAGTTCCATTCTTGCTCAACTTGATAATCACACTGAGCAAACTCTGGTTCAGGCTCTGTGATAGAAATAGTTAGCTGCTCAGAGCTGTATTCATCATCTTGATCACTAACGGTCAATCTAACTTGATAATTACCAGCTTGTTGGTAGCTATGTGTTGGCGAGGCTTCACTAGATTCTGTGCCGTCACCAAATTGCCAGTTATAGGTTAAATTTGATGACTCAGCATTTGTAACTTCACTTGAAAAATCAATATTGGCAGGCGCGGTGGCTTCAACGGAGCTTGCCGAAATAGCTACAGTGATGTCTTTAACATTTTGATCATTACTGTTATTAGAGCAAATTCCCGCTAACTTTGGCTGATTAAGAGCTTCACCGTTAGGTTTTACACCATTAAATCCAAAAGATTTTGACCCGCCGACATCAATTTTTCCATTCCAGTCGTAATTCACCAGCTGATAGGGGTTACTTCCTGATAACTTTGCTCGCCACGCACTATTTATCGACTCCCCTTGTGCAAGAGTAATATCCACTTGCCAACCATTGATCTGCGCTTCTGTATTGTTGTGGATTGTAACTTCACCAGTGAAGCCGTTTTGCCATTCATTTACTGCATTAAACTCGCATTCTGCACTGAACCCTAACGTGGGAAACCCCAAGGCCATAAAGGCCAAACTCGCTAACCAATTATGGTGAGATATGTACTTAAAATTATGTTGTCCCATAAGCGTTGCCTCTGAACTTTGTCATATGACATGGTATTCACTCTGGCAACTTAGCATTGACTAAATCGCCTAGCTTCTTTGCGGGTTGCTCAGCAAAACAAATTCGATTGGGTGAAAACTAAGATAGGAGGAAGTTAAATATCTAAGATACTAAACCGATCTACTAAACTCATAGCGCACGACAAAGTAGATTCTAATTATGTCAGTCAGTACCTTTGGCATTCAGCAACCCCGCTATCTTAGTTCTCACCTTAGACCGGAAGCTTTGCGTCCCCTTTTTTCAAAAGGTTTGCTATTTACAGCCCGTACACTTGAAGCTAGTTTAGGAGTAGATACATTGCAACGTGAGAATAGTTTTTCCACACTTTCTTCATATTTCAAATTGGTGAAAATAAAGTTAACCATTGTTTTTCATGGTCTTTATTTTTTCATGGTAAATTGTGAAGAAAACAAAGTGACTGCCAGTTCAGTATGACAAATAGGTAAGTTGGTAACGGAGCATGAGGTGAAGTGCTAAAGATAAAAAAACCGCAAGCTTGAAAGCTTACGGTTTAATCTAGTTTACGATAAAGCGGTAGCGACTATCGCAAAAGGCTGACCTTAAAACTGCATTTCAGGTACATCACCATCAATACGAAGCTTTCCAGCAGTCTTTTCTTGGATCTCCTCGACAGATACCCCTGGCGCTCGCTCTTTTAATACAAACTCGCCGTTATCAACTTCTAGTAAAGCTAGGTCAGTGATGATCTTAGTAATACAATTCACCCCTGTTAAAGGTAGAGTGCATTTTTCAAGTAGCTTTGACTCACCATGCTTATTGGCATGCGTCATAGTAACAATTATGTTGTCTGCGCCTGCCACTAAGTCCATTGCACCGCCCATGCCTTTTACTAGCTTGCCAGGGATCATATAAGAAGCAATATTGCCTTCTTGGTCTACTTCAAATGCCCCCAGTACTGTCACATCAACGTGACCGCCGCGGATCATTGCAAACGATTCAGCCGAGCTGAAAATTGCAGCGCCTGTTGCTGCAGTTACCGTTTCTTTACCTGCGTTGATCATATCAGCATCCACTTCATCTTTGCTTGGGTATGGCCCCATGCCCAGTAAGCCGTTTTCCGATTGCAGCATCACGTCAATACCTTCTGGCACATAGTTAGCTGCTAATGTAGGAATACCAATGCCTAAATTGATGTAGTCACCGTCATTAAATTCTTGAGCAACACGTTGTGCGATTTGTTCTCTTGATAAACTCATTGTGTGCTCCTTAATCTCTTGTTGTTGTTTTTTCGATGCGTTTTTCAAACGTACCTTGGATAACACGGTCAACGTAGATACCTGGCGTGTGAATTTGCGTTGGGTCTAACTCGCCAGGCTCAACAATTTCCTCTGCTTCAACAACTGTAATTTTCCCCGCTGTCGCTGCCATAGGATTAAAGTTCTGTGCTGTATGACGATACACACAATTACCGTAGCGATCGGCTTTCCAAGCTTTAACAATGGCAAACTCGCCAGTAATGCTTTCTTCTAAGATATAGTTGCGACCGTTGAATTCTTTAACTTCTTTGCCTTCGCCAACTAAAGTACCGTAACCTGTTGCAGTATAAAAAGCAGGAATACCCGCACCGCCCGCTCTCATTTTTTCGGCCAGTGTGCCTTGCGGCGTAAGCTCGACTTCTAGCTCCCCATCCAAAAGTTGTTTCTCAAATAATGCATTTTCACCGACGTAAGAAGACACCATTTTCTTCACTTGTTTATCTTCTAATAAAATGCCTAAACCAAAGCCATCAACACCACAGTTATTCGACACTATGGTTAGGCCTTTTGTGCCTTTTCTTTTGATCTCTGCAATCAACCCCTCAGGGATACCGCATAAGCCGAAACCACCAGCAATAACGGTTGCGTCATCCTGTAGTCCCGCCATGGCCTCTTCGTAACTAGCTACGACTTTGTCAAAACCAGACATAATTAACCTCTTGATATTTTTATTTTTGTGCCCTCATCTTGGCACAAGTTCGTTTTGAAATCCCTGCCTCTAAGCCATCTTTGTCGTTTTAATAATCCACCAGCAGTAAAGCCACGTTGACAGCACAAAGTTGACAGTAGCAATAATTCTAGAGAGCCATTTAGCAAAATTCACTACTACCTTAGGTTACCTATTGACCTAAGGTAGTAGTTCCTTTGACTTGGTAATCCTCTATTCTTAATAGCGAAAAAGCGAAGAGGAAACAGAAATGTTGCAAGGTAAAGTTGCGTTAATTACAGGCTCTACAAGTGGTATAGGTTTAGGGGCAGCCCATGTGTTAGGCAAAAATGGAATTAATCTAGTACTACATGGTTTAATGGCCGAACAAGAAGGAGCCGAGTTAGCTAAGTCATTCCAATCTCAATATGGAATAAAGGCAATTTTTGATAACGCGGACCTTGCCAACTCAACAGCCATTGACCAGTTGATGTCTCGAGTTATAGCTGAAATGGGCAGCATAGATATATTAGTTAATAACGCTGGTATTCAACATACAGCAAGGATAGAAGCGTTTCCGAAAGCTAAGTGGGACGCGATCATAGCAATAAATTTGTCATCAGCCTTTCATACAATGCAAGGTGCCATACCAATCATGCAGCAAAATGGTTGGGGCAGGATCATTAACATAGCCTCTGTTCATGGCTTAGTTGGTTCAGTAAACAAGGCTCCTTATGTAGCGGCAAAGCATGGCATTATTGGCTTAACTAAAGTCGCGGCTTTAGAAAATGCAGCTAAAGGCATAACAGCCAACTCTATCTGCCCGGGTTGGGTCGAAACGCCACTAATAAGCAAACAAATAGAGGATATTGCCAAGGCCAATGGCGTAGATATGGAGCAAGCAAAGGTTGATTTAATTACAGCAAAACAGCCGTTACCTAAAATGGCGCAGCCGTCGCAAATAGGTGAATTAATTCTGTTTCTTTGTTCTGATGCTGCCGCTTCGATCACGGGCACATCTATGCCAATTGATGGTGCTTGGACCGCGCAATAAAAAAGTCGGGTTGTTTCCCGACTTTCCTATAACTTTAGCTTTATTGATTCAACAACCAGCCTATTACTATTACTTGTGGCACTGTGATAAGTGGTAAAAACAGCGCAATTTTCCATGAACGAGTGGTGTCTTTAATTGCCATTATTTCGGTGTAATCTGTTGACACCCCAGCCATCAAGAATACAAATCCGTTACCCGGTGCGCCTGCGCGATTTACCAAGTCTGCTGCAATTGGTGTTGAGCCTTCAGAGCAAGTCTCAATCAAAGTTGTTGCTAGTAACGTTAAGAATAGTCCTGATATAGACGCGCCAAACCACTGAGCGAAGCTTTCAGGGTCTAATACCACTCGAACAATTGACACTAAAACGATACCAAACAATAACCAACGCACCACCATTTTTGAATTCACAAGGCCGTCTTTTAACATATGACGCCAGTCTGATTTGGTCCAAGTAGTTTGCTGCCACCAAGCACTAAATTCCTGCTTAACCGGTTTTAAATTTTCAGCAGGAACATGGTTTGGATTACTTGGTAACTGCTTACTGACAACTAAACGGTCAAACAACAGCCCCGACAATAACGCGATAACAGCCGAGGCAATGATGAAGGTTAAGGTTAGTGGCACACCAACTAAGCCAAATAAAATAAGGGTTAAGGTAAATGAGTTCCAAGGACTAGCAATTAAAAATGCCATCACTTGACCTAAACTAGCCCCGCGTTCATAGAGCCTCATGCCTACCATCAAAATGCCGTGATTACACAAATCTAATAACAAGCCTGCACCTGTTGCTCTTAACAACCCAGTTTTACTGCCAGCTCGTCCCAAGATCGACATCACCAATTCTCTAGGCAAGCGACCAATGAGACCAACAAAGAAAATCGCTAATACTACGCCCCACCACATAGCGGCAAACATTTCGACGCTGGTATGGGTGATGGTATGTAACCAATGAGGCTTATCAAAAGGTAGAAAATAAGTCAGTAAGCTCAAACCAACAAAGGTCATCGAGCCCCAAAGTAAATAATCAATACGCTCTTTTGGCGGGCAACAACCTGAGCCGTGGTCAACTTTCACCTCAGACTCACTACCACAACAACTTGAGGAAGTTGATTGAGTATGTTGCACAGCTTCCGACTCAGACGAGCAGCAGGAAGGTTTGGCTTGTTTTACCGATTCAGGACAGCATGACGACATTGGCAGTTTTACACCTTGCGTTTATTTATCTGACCAAACGGCAAACTCATTGCCATTTGGATCACTAAAGTGGAAACGACGGCCACCAGGAAAATCAAAACAAGGTTTTACAATGCTGCCGCCAGCTTCAACAATACGTTGTTCAGTATCTTCTAATATATCACTAAACAATACGGTTAAACAGCCACCATTATCCGTTGTACAGGTTAAATCAGACTGATAAAAACCACCATCGATGCCAGCCGAGTCTTGACTAAAAGCAACATACTCAGGACCGTAGTCGGTAAACTGCCAATTGAACACTTTGCTAAAGAAGATTTTGGTCGCGGCTAAATCTTTGGCAGGAAACTCTAAGTAATTAATTTTTTCTTGAGACATTGTCCAGTTCCTCACTTAACACGTATAATTAAAGGTAAATAAACTGACCTTTGTATTCCATGATCAATCCTTCCTTACCTTTAGTTGATTTGCACCGTCACCTTGATGGCAATATTCACCCTGAACTAATATGGCAACTGGCTAAAAAACATAATATAGCGCTACCAGGCAATACGCTAGAAGAGTTTCGTCCACATGCCCAAATCCAACAGCAAACTGCAGACTTATTGGCGTTTTTACAAAAGCTCGATTACGGCGTTTCTGTGCTTGCCGATCAAGAAGCTATTTATCAAGTCGCTTACGACAATGTTAGGGATGCAAAAGCACAAGGATTGGATTACACCGAGCTAAGATTTTCGCCTTACTACATGGCAATGAATTTCAAACTTGATATCGCACAAGTGGTGGAGCAAGTTGCCAGTGCAATTGAACAAGGCAGTAAGGACTTTGGAGTTAAAGTAAACCTCATTGGCATTTTAAGCCGCACATTTGGTGTTGATGCTTGCAAGCAAGAACTTGATGGGATCTTAGCGCACAAAGATAAGATCACTGCTTTGGATTTAGCAGGTGATGAGCTGAACTTCCCAGCCGAATTATTTGTACCTCACTTTAATAAGGCTCGTGACGCAGGGTTGCAAATTACCGTTCACGCCGGTGAAGCCGATGGTCCACAAAGTATTTGGAATGCTATTGAATTATTAGGGGCAACTCGTATCGGTCATGGCGTAGCAGCAACACAAGATGCGAAACTAATGGAGTACTTGGCGAAACATCAAATTGCCATTGAGTCTTGCCCAACATCAAACTATCAAACCGCAACCGTTGGCGACTTAACCAAACATCCGCTTAAAGCTTTCTTACAGCATGGTGTATTAGTTTGTTTAAATACCGATGATCCTGCGGTTTCTAATATTACTTTGGAACACGAATACCAAGTGGCGAAAGAGGTTATTGGCTTGTCGCAACAAGAATTAGAGACAGTACAACTAAATGGTGTGAAAGCCTGTTTCTTATCTGAACAAGAGAAACAAGCATTAATCCAGTTAAAACAAGCTTAAGCTGTCGGTTAAGACAGCTCCTTTGCTTTATCTAATCCAGTTTCTGTTCTGGCAAACCAATGCCGGAACAGCAACATAGCCAATAAGAAAAAGCCAGCTGCGACAAATAAAGGCCAATCAGAGTCAAGCAATAACAGCGGCCCTCCAATTACAGCTGCGATAACATTCGCAATGCAAAATGTCATGGTTAACAGGCCCATGATCGCTCCATTGCCCTTCCCCTCTTGACTATCACTGACGTATACCGGCATTAAGCCATTAAAGGTAGCAATAACAATTCCTGTCAGAGCAAATACAATTTGAGTTTCAATACCGTCGGTAAATGGGGTTAGTGCCATAGCTAACGCCAACATCCAAATTAAATTGCTCATTGGTGACACTAGACCAAATTTAGCCTGCACTCGAGTTACGACAAATAAAGACGCAAGGGTCATGAAAATGGTCATATTTGTCGTTGCTAAACCAATTCCCAAGGAATCAAAGTCCTGTTTATCGACTAACCAGACTGGGTAAAACTCATAAAATAAATTGATCGCTAGAGTGTAGCTCATGTACATGACAAATAACTTGGCAATCCAAGGATCGCGAATAAGCTGCAATGAATTCTCTTTTATCGCCGTTTGCCAAATCGTCATCTCTGTCGGCTTAATCTCGGTGGTTTCTTCTAACCAACGAACCGTGAGATATAGACAAAGTAAAGCACCAACGGCCGCTGCAACCATGGCGTAAAATGGCTCTATATTAGCTAATACACCGCCAACTAAAGGTCCAAGTAACCAACCAAGAAACACCGCCGAATTAATAAATGACACGGCTCTTACCTTTGAAATGCCAACTTCGCCTTGTTTGCCTTCACCAATATCCAAAGCTATTGCTCTGGCAATGGCCACGTTACCTTCTGTGATACCAGTAAAAAAGCGGCTGAGTAATAACAGTAAATAGTCACCTATGTACAAAGCATAAGCGGATACAAGGTAACCGATAAAGCAAATGACCAAAGTTTGCGCCAACACCTTCTTGCGACCTAAGCGGTCAGACAAAGCGCCGATGAACGAACTACCGATAAAAATCCCCAATGGGTAAATGGCAATAAGCAAGGTAAATAAAGTAGATGGCGCAAAACCGCCCCAGGTATTTAAGGCTGTTTCAGGCGCATCAATAAATAAAGGAGTTAGCACAGGATAAGGCAGTGATATCCCCATGCTGGCCAACAAAGTTACGGCCAAAGCCACCCATAACTTTTTAGAATCGGTAAACATAACAATCATCTATGGTGAATTAGACCCATATTCTGCCAGTCACATTCTGTTATACCAATCAAATTTGCTGATTTTTTAGCTAAAATAAACTAAAAAACTAGAGAGAGCCGCCGATAACAAGTAGATTGTAAACTCGTGTCTGATCCCTTTCGGGCACTACTTTGAACAAAAATGGATGGAGCAATGGCAGCCGGAGCGGAATTAAACAACGCTTTGATCATAGAGTCACAACCTCTATCTCAAAGTCATTTGAAGTATTCATTACAGACACTGAGATTCAATAATGTAGATGTGGCCGACCGTGGCTACAGAGCCGCTAGAGCGATCTCTACTAATTTTTATGATCTGATCATTTGCTCTTCGGATATTGCCAGTGGCCCAGATGGTTATCAGTTATTTGAAGATCTGGTGGTTCACCAATTGCTGCCTAACGCTACTTGTTTTGTGTTTTTAAGTTCTGAGCAAGATTTAGCCTTGAACCAAAGTGCGTTAGAGCTACAGCCTGATGATTTCATTTTAAAGCCCTTTTCAGCCAAAGAAATTGAAAGTCGGCTGACCAAAGCATTAAAGCGCAAACTTTACCTTCGCGATGCACTTAAGCAAGTTGACCAAAAAAATTATCCAGCGGCTTTTGAAAAGCTCAATGAGCTGGTTAACTCATCGCCATCACAACAAGAGCTGCAGTATATTTTGCGTCTTAAAGGGGACTTACTGATCAAGCTTGAAAGATGGTCAATGGCTAAAGCTTTCTTTGAAAAACTCAATAGTCGAAAGCCATCGCCTTGGTCTAATACTTCCTATGCGCAAACCTTAGTTGAATTAGGCGAAGATGAGTTAGCACAAGAAACCTTACAACCGCTATTAACGAGTGCAAAAACGTCGTTAAAAGCGCACGATTTAATGGCTAAGCTGTTATTCCAGCAAGAAAGGTATGAGCAAGCCTCAGTTCATTATCAAAAAGCGGTGGAGCAGTCGCCTAGAAACCTATTCCGACTCAAAGACCATATGGACTTATCACGGTTGCTGAAAGACTTGAACAGCCAACAGCAAGCAGGCTCGGCTTTTATTCGTCAACTGAAATACTCAATTCACGAAACCCCAGATCATTACCTTTCAGCGATCAGAGCACATATAGATTACGGTTTTAACTTGCTCTCGGAAGAGGAACTTTCCAGAGTGACGCAATTTAGCCAAAGCGTACTCAATAATTTGCGAAAAACCTTCCCTGGCGTGCCTTTGTCTGAACAAATAGAAATAGCTCAAGCTAGGATCTTAAACCTGAAAAAACAGCCAGATAAAGCGAAAAAGCTATTAAGTCATTCAATTGATAAAATTACCAACGGCCGTAACTACATTACTAATTTTGAAGATTCATTAGACCAAGCCAAAGCGCTGCATGAACTTGGCTTTTATCGAGAGTCTGAAAGTGTGTTTCAACAGCTTAATCAGCAAAGTCTAGACAAACCGATTCCACCGTTACTGAAAAATTATATTTCAGCGGAATACCAGTTACGCAGTGAGATAAAAGAATCACCACAATTGCTCAACAATAAAGCCGTTAGTTACTTCCAGAAAGGAAATTACACGCATGCTTTGGACTCGTTCAATTTGGCGTTTAAACTAATGCCCAAAAATCCGTCGATAGCCCTGAACTTAATGCAAAGCGCACTAGAGTCGAACCTCAATGTGTTGGATAAAAAGCGCTTAATCACTATGGTCAATAAGTGCAAGCAGGCACTGAATAACATTAACTTAAGCAAAGAGCAGCAGCAAAGATACAATAAGCTTAACGAAATGATGTTGGCCAAAAGCGCTTAACTATTCGGTTTTTCGACTTTTTGTTCCAGTGGAATAAGCCAATTGGAAAAAAAGCGCTTTATCTTTTGCGACTTAAGCCAATACCAAAGTAAATAAACGCCAGCAAACAACAATAACATTTGCACACCATGGGCAATGCCGCCATTCAGTACCACTTGCTTCACTTGTAAAACGATATCAGCAACTAGCGCTATAGCTAAAACCCAAGGTGACTTGAGCCATAATGATATATACCAACTTTTAGTCTTTTGTTTCTTTAAAGAAAACAATAGCTGAACCATTACCGCAGGCAAACCTGTGATTAAAGCCAGATAAAAAAACCTAGATTCGGTATAAGCTAAGGATAATAGTAGGCTGGTATCTTCTCGGTAAGTCAGTGATAACACCCAAGTAATGTAACCTCTAAGCAAATAAATCAGCATAAAGTAAAATCCCCAAGGAATTTTTACTTTGCCATCAAAGTCAAAATCTTGCCATTTAACCAAAGGTTGTATTCCACTACTCAATTAATATAAAAAAAGCCCAGCCACTTTGAGACAAGAAGGCTGGGCTTTCGTTGTTAGTTAACTAAATAGGATTTAATTTAGCAAATTCAAGGCCTGACCTTGAGATACATTGGCTTGTGCTTGAATTGCAACGCCAATTTGCGATTGAATCGAAGACTGAGTATTTTGCGCAGTCGCTTGAGCAAAGTCAGTATCTTGAATTCGACTTCTCGCCGCTTCCGTTTGTTCAAACTGATTAGCTAAGTTATTAACTGTCGATTCGATACGGTTTTGAAAAGCGCCGATTTGGCCACGAGTTGAGTTCACTTCTTCACTGACTTGTTGGCTTGCTGTAATTGCGCTTTGAGCCCCAGCTTGTGTTGTTACATCAATTTGACTTAATGCATCAACTTGTGAAGTTAAATCAGGCAAACCTAAACCAACGGTTGTGTTTGCACCTGGTCCTACTTGGAACTGACTGTTTGACGACTGATTAAATAGTTGTTGCCCAGCAAAACTGGTATTGCTCTGAATATCAGAAACTTGCCCTTGTAATTGATTGATTTCTTGCTGAATTGCATCACGGTCTGCCGCTGACAAGGACGCATTAGCGGCTCTTAATGACAACTCATTAATTCTGCCAGATGCATCTGAGATCCCAGAAAGTGCAGAATCGGCAACTGAAGCCAGACTAAATGCATCGTTAGCATTGCGGATTGCTACCTGCGTACCACTTGCTTGGCTGCTCAGCCTGTTTGCAATTTGTAAACCTGCTGCATCATCTTGTGCAGAGTTTATGCGAAGACCAGTAGCAAGCTGTCTAAAGGCTTGCTCTTGACGTTGTTGTTGAACCTGAAGAAGGGTATTCGGGTTACTAATTCCGCCACCTACTTTCATTACCTACCCCCATAGACAATGATTTCAAACTTGTATAAGACTATAGTCAAATACGTGGGAATTAACAACCCGAACGTCCAGTGCCTAAGCACTGCTACCACTATTAAACCCTGTTTTTATTTATCGTTAAAAACCAATAAATAAACTAATTCAATAAACTTAAAGCCAATTGTGAGGACTGATTGGCTTGACTGAGTAAACTAAGTGATGATTGCTGTAATATCTGTCGCTTGGTTAACTCAGCGGTTTCTTGAGCAAAATCAGTATCAGCGATCCTTGAACGTGCCGCCGTTTGATTTTCAATAACATTCGATAAGTTATTAACCGTGTTCTCTAATCTATTTTGCGTTGCGCCCAATCTAGCCCTTTGTGAGTCGACTATTTTCAGTGCATCATCAATAGCTGTTACCGCAAATTGGGCACGATTGACAATATCAACATTCTCTAAGCCTAGAGTATCTGTACCTAAGGCACCAAAATTAGTTTGAATAATTTCATTGGCATTAGCACCAACTTGATAGGTGAACATACGCCCACCAGCGCCACTCACTTCGGTTATATAATCTTCTAATGCAATATCACCACGATTGGGATCAACCCAATTTGAGTTTGTAGTAAAGTCAGTTTGATCTGTATCGTCATCATTCAGTACTAACGTTTCAGTAAAGCCTCTTGTGCCGTCTTTACCGCCTGCGCCAAATCCTGTCATTACGTTTTCACGATTTAGCTCACCACCAGCATCAATGCCGCCTAAGGCACCATTATCCTTGTTCGTAGTATCCATCTTGGTGGCAACAAACTCTTCTAAACGGCTACCATAAGTGCCTGAGTCTATTGCAGGTCCATTTACTTCAGCTAAAAAGTCGCCTTGAGTTGTCCACTGTCCGTTGGAAGCTGCATTTAAAGCGTCATCAAATGTACTGCCCTTGGCTAACTCTTGCATCATTTCTTTAATGCCGTTGCCACCAATGGTGTCATTCATGTACCTTAATGCCGCAAAGCCACCGCCATAGGCACCTAAGTTACTAACTACTGTTGTGCTTGTTCCTTCCGCTGCAAATGCTGCTGCAACAGCTGCAGGTGTACTACCTACGATTTGATCATCCGCACCACGTAATACTTCAGCAGAACCTTCCAAGAACCAAGCAGGCAAATTACCATATTCGTCCATAGTAGAAGCCATGGTTGCATGAACCATTTCATGTAAAATGACTTCGTCGAGCTTTACCCCACCAAAGTTACTCAAGCCATTGTGGATACTGTTAAAATCACTGAATTCAGCTAAGTCTATAGTCAGTGAAACTCGGGTTTCAGCGCCTACATTTTGTGATGTAACCCAAGCTAAAGTGCCATCATTGGCTTGCCGCTCAAAGTCAATTTTTAATTCACCTTGACCTAAAATACCGAAGTTTTCTTCAATAATTTTCTCAGATTCACTTAACCAAGTCCTTTGCAAGCCTGTGACAAGTTCCCGTTCAAACTGATCAGGAATAGAGGTTGAATTCGTTTCATAAATACGCTGGCCACCAAAAGTGGTGGTTTCATTTATTCGATTGATTTCGTTTTGTAGCTCTAGAAATTCTTCATTCAACGCTTTTCTATCGACCACGGTATTCGTTGCATTTGCAGCTTGCAAAGCAATGTCTCGCATGCGTTGTAAGTTATTAGTGACTTGCTGCATTGAGCCTTCGGCTACCTGCATCATAGAAATACCGTCATTGGCATTTCTAACGGCAACCGTCATGCCTCGAACTTGAGAAGTAATACGATTAGAGATTTGTAAACCAGCTGCATCATCCGAAGCGGAATTAATGCGACTACCTGATGAAAGCTTCGCCATGGTCTTAGACAGATCTACACCGTTCTGTCGAGACAGACCTGCGATTCTAAGCGAATTGAAATTAGTATTTATTTTCATCAGTTTTGAACTTTAAAAACTATTCTACATATTCGTTAGCGGCAACTTCTTGCCGCCCTTTAGAAAAAAAATCGCTTTTTTTTATAATTTCATCAAATAAATATCTAAGCCTTTGATCTTTAAAATGAATAAAAATTAACTTTTTTTAAGCGAAAGATCCTTTTTCGCTGCAAAGCTAGCTTAATAAGCTAAGTGCTAGCTGCGGCATTTGGTTTGCCTGAGCTAATAGTGAAGTCGATGCTTGTTGCAATATTTGGAATTTAGATAAGTCAGCGGTGGACTTGGCAAAGTCAGTGTCTGAAATTCTAGAGCGCGCTGCTGTTTGATTTTCTATGATATTGGAAAGGTTATTAACCGTACTGTCGAGCCTATTCATGGTTGCACCGTAAATACCTCTGTTGTAATCAACAAAGGCCAGCGCCGCATCAAGTTGTGTTATCGCCCGTTGAGAATTGCTTTCTGTTAGTACATCTAGCTTATCAATGCCTAATGAAGTGACGTTAAAAGAGTTGTTCCTAACCGTGATCGTTTCTCTGGCATTAGCTCCAACTTGAAAAACAAATTCCTCGCTGCCTAGCCCTTGAGTATCACTTACAACAGGTAAGTCTTCTATAAAGGTACTGTATTCATCATTAAATATCGTGTTAGGTAATACATCTTCAGCGCTCAAAGATGCTCCACCATCTGCATCAGCACCACCAATCGCACCAGTATCGGCATTGGTAAGGTTAATATCGGTATCATAAAAGGCACTCTTATCGGCATTAAACTGAGTGATAAAATCATTTACATCGGTAAATGTACCTTCATCAGCTAATGCTTGGTCCAAGGTCATAGGACCACCACCGTTGCCCGTTGATAAACGAGTCATGATTTCTGTGATCCCTGCGCCACCACCAGATTTAAGCCTATCGTGCATATATCGTGCAGCAAGAAAAGCGGCACCATATTGATCTGAAGAGCCCGCGCCCCAAGTAACTATGTCCGCAGCCATAATGTTCGCTTTATTACCCAAGCGATAATCGGCACCGTGAACAAGTTCAGCAGTACCTTCTAAGAACCACGTTGGCACACCGCCGCCGCCAATGTTCCAATTGGCAAACTGGGCAGCATGTACCATTTCATGAGCAATGATCCTGTCAGCATATGCGCCGCCGCCAGTATCTGCACCATTTGGTAAATTATTGGGTTCAAAGTTAATAAAGTCTAAATTAATATTTAAAGTTAAGTCAGTTGCTCTGCCTTGCGCATCAAACGAACTAGAAGAGACACTTGCTATAGCCGCACCGGTACCGTTATTCGTAAAAGTCACAGCCATAGGTAACGGCTTTGCATCTATACCTAAGAACTTACTGATCCTATCTTCCGCTTCAGGTAGCCAGTTTTTTAATGCCTCGACTCTAGGCGAAGAAACACCTGCAACCCGAGCTTCACTAGCTTCATCAAAAACTCGACGCCCGGCAAAAGTAGTCGCTTCGTTTATACGATCTAGTTCGCTCTTTAACTGCACGACTTCTTCGTTCAATGCTTTTCTATCGACGGTAGTATTGGTGGCATTGGCTGATTGGATAGCAATGTCCCGCATTCTTTGCAAGATTGCGGTGGACTCTTGCACTGCGCCTTCCATGGTTTGCAACATGGAAATGCCATCATTAGCATTGCGCACAGCTACCCGCATGCCACTAATTTGTGAGCTGATGCGATTTGATATTTGCAAACCTGCAGCGTCATCTGCAGCGGAATTTATCTTACTCCCAGACGCTAAATGGCCGAAAGTACGAGATAAATCATTGGCATTTTGCCGGAATAACTCAGAAACCCTCAGAGAACTGACATTTGTATTAATTTTCATTAAAGCTTATTTAAACTACACTACCACGCACCGTATATCGGCAAGTATTTGATAAGCTTTAGTAATAAATTTAACTTTTTATCCCAAAAGTCTAATTGCTTGATCTTTCATTGAATTTGCTTGACTCATTAAGGCAGTAGACGCTTGCTGCGTCACCTGCAACCTAGCAAGCTCGGCAGTTTCTTTCGAATAGTCTGCATCTAAGATCCTAGAGTTAGCCGAATTGGTGTTTTCGTGGGTTACCGCTAGATTTGCGATAGAAGAAGAGAAACGATTTTGAACGCCGCCTAACATTGAGCGAACGCCATCAACGTGTGCCAAAGCCGAATCTAAAATAGAAATTGCCTGCTGTGCGCCCTCTGCTGTTGTTAGGTCAATATCATCAACACTGCTTTCTTTTGATAGTTGTAGAGAATTGGCCGAGCCCGCACCATTATTGGCAACACCAAAATCAGCATCTGAACGAAGACTAAAACCATCTGAACCGGTTAGGCTAACTGTTCCTCGAACTATGGCTGCACTACCGTCATTGGCCAGTGAAGTTGCTGCACCAAAGCTATCATCATAATCCACAGGCCTAATTGCTAATTGGTTATCTACCCCTTCTGAGCTTTCTGTATAATTAGAAATTTCAATGTTGTCACCAGAATGAGACGTCAACACTAACTGTTGATTCGAAGTATCAAAACTAGCGCTGATCCCTGTAACAGCGGCATTTTCATTTATCCGAGCTTCTAAACTAGCCATATCATCCGCATAGTTGCCACTGGCTGTGAATGAAATAGTTTCAGATAAACTGCCGTTGCCAAGTTCTAAACTAACGCTCTCACCTTGTTCAAAGCCAACTCTAGAAGTATCAACTCCATCATGAACATGTAAAGCTAAAGAAGTTGTAGCATGAGCCTTAACACCCGTCGTTTCAAAAGCTAAATTAATGTCTCTTGCCATTTGCGACGCCGAGTCGGCAGAAGATAGCTCTACGAGAGCTGTATTTATGCCATCGATAGTCAGGTTATCTGAAGCGGGACCTGCTGCACCTGAACCAAATCCATCAGATTCAAGTTGCGCTCTTGCAGCGGTTAAACTTGTATCTGAGTAGGTTGCTCTGGTTGCACGGCCTGCCAATTGAATTTCATTGTGGGTCAAATCTTGCGATTTAACCGAAGTCAAAGTAACCCCAATGGTTTCGTTCGATTCAGCGCCAACCTGAAACTGCTGGGAACCAAAAGTACCATCTAACAGATTTTGTCCTGCAAACGTCGTGTTCTCAGCGATCCGAGATAACTCTTGTTTTAACTGACCAGCCTCTTGCTGTAATGCTTTACGATCGGCAATAGAATTAGAGGCGTTTGCCGATTGCACGGCAAGATCCCTCATCCTTTGCAGGATATTTGTTACCTCTTGAGCGGCACCTTCTGCCGTCTGGCTAATAGAAATACCGTCATTGGCATTACGGATCGCAACGTTCATCCCACTCGTCAATTTAGTTAAACGGTTGGATATTTGCATATTAGCTGTGTCATCGGAAGCCGATTGGATGCGCTTACCACTGCTTAATGAAGCCATACGACCACTAACATCAAGCTGGTTCACTCGCATTTCATTACTGATACTGATAGCCGTTGCATTCGTTGCGATTTGCATAACTTTGCCGTTTCTATTGTTAAAGTTAAGGCTTGTTATGAAAATTACGTGCCAAGGTTTACTCAAGCTAACTGACTTATATCAAATTATACCGGTGGACAAGCTATCAAATAACAAACAAAATATTAAGCTTAACTAACATCATCTATAAGGACTTAAACAGATGAAAAAAACTTCTTTGGCATTCGCCCTTAGTTCAGCATTGTTATCGCTAAACGCATTCGCAAATATTTCCGTAACTTCAACACCTGACAACGCATCACCGTCAGTGCCACCTGAAGGCGGTAATGTTCGATTTGATCGAAGTGTGACAAATAACGGCAGTAATAGCACTGCGCTAAGAGTCTATGATTACCTAGTATTTCCTGACGGCAGCATATATAACCGCTCGGCTGCAACTAATTTATCTTTAGGCGTAGGCAGCGTTTATGCGCAAACTAATCCCTATATTTCGGTACCTAGCGAATTCAAATACGGAGAATATCAATACGTTTATGCCGCATATAATAAATCCAATGGTGAAATAACCTCTGCAAGTTTTAAGTTTACAAAACAACCTGGTGACGGCGATATTTTACAAAGTTGTAAAGCTATCTTAGAAGCAGGTAATAGCGTAGGCGATGGCAGTTATCAAATTGACCCTGACAACAATCCAGCAACCGCACCTATCAATGTTTATTGCGACATGACCACAGACGGCGGTGGTTGGACTTTAATTTCTAAATACTCTGGCACAACAAATAGTTGTGACTACAGTGGTTATTACAGTGGTGATGCTAGTTGTGATACTCAAGAGCTAACCAATGCACAACCAAACGCTAACGCTAAACTATCCAATGCAACAATTTACTCTTTAGTTGATAATCGTGCTGATGCGCAATTTAGAGCTGTAAGTTCAAGTGATGATACTGTTATTCAAAGAACGGATGGCGGTAACCCGTTTGACTTGGTAAATACAGGTGATAAATTTCAATGTAGGGATATTGATAGTCAAAACTGGTACCAGTATACCAGTAATGTATCTGCTAGCCTTGCAAATAGGATGAGAGTTTCAACTTGGATCTCTGATGTAAACTACATAGGTTACAGAGATGGGGTAAGTCAATGCGGAAATTCCATCTCATTCAGCACTAGTACCCCAGGATTAGGCAGAAGTTTACGACAATGGGTTGAGGCTGGTTATACAGCTACAGCAACTAACCCTGGTGTATTTTACATAAGATAAAATGACTAAGGGACTCAGACAAGTTCTGAGTCCTAAATTTTGTAAACAGCTGGCACTTGTTTTGCAGTTTCCAAATAGAATCAATAGAATAGACTGAGTATTTTAGCAGGAACCATGACATTACGTCGTGCTGGAGAAACAATGACCGATACCAAAGGACTTAACCGCAATAAACCGCAAGTTTTGGTAACGGAACCCTACATCCCTTCACTGGAAAAGTATATGCGCTATGTGGAAAGTGCATTTACTAACAAACGTTTAACAAATGGCGGCCCACTTTTAGCAGAATTAACAGATAGGCTTAAAGATTATTTAGATGTTAAATACTTATTGCTAGTAAACAACGGTACAAGTGCATTACAAGTAGCATATCAGTTAAAAGGCTTAGCAGGTAAAACCGCTTTGACCACACCTTTTACTTTTCCTGCGACATCAACGGCACTGCATTGGCAAAATACAAACGTAAAACTCGCCGATATTGACCCACTAAGCTGGAACCTTTGTCCAACGTCAGTGCAAGAATCTCTGAGTAAAAGTAAAATTCACGCTGTCGTACCAGTAAATATTTTTGGCACTCCATGTGATATGGAAGCGTTTGACAAAATAGGTCAACAATTCAATGTACCTATTATTTATGATTCAGCTCAAGCTTTGTTATCGCAATACAAAGGTAAAAGTATCTTCAACTACGGTGATATTCACTGCGTTAGCTTTCATGCAACTAAACTGTTCCATACCGTTGAAGGTGGAGCTCTGACATTTAAAAATAAAGAGGATTATGAACTAGCTCATGAGTTGATTAACTTTGGGTTTAATAGTGAAGGAGTTGTTCATACACCAGGTATTAATGCCAAAATGAGTGAACTTCATGCCGCTATGGGATTGTGTATTTTAGATGAACTACCTATGCTCATCTCAGATCGGGAAAAATCTGTCGCTGCATATAAATGTGAACTTGAAAGTTACGTTACCTTTCAAACAACAACTTACGACTCATATACTCCTCCTATGTATATGCCAATTGGATTTAAAACGGAAGCAGAGCTTTTGCAAGTTAACCAAGCTCTTTCATCTGCAGGTTATCAATCTAGACGATA
>CBDAVN010000017.1:0-19522 GCA_965200905.1 Psychrosphaera sp. | reverse complement strand
GTGAAACAAACTAACCAAATTATCAGATTTAGACGTATTAATGGAGTATGGAAAGTATGACCCAGTCGATCGTAGATGTAGGTGTCATTACTAACACCAACAGTGCAAAATACTTGGATGTAATCGCGATTCAGCAAAGCCAAGTATGGAAACCTAAGCGAGACTGTAAAGCCAACATTATTGTTATCGGCGGCGGAGCCAGTGGTTGTGCTGTGAAAGGCTCTGGATCTGTCTATGCTCATGGAGGCTCAGCAGGTGGGTTGTGTTTCAAAGCAGATGTCACTCTCTCTGCTAGCACCGATTATACATCTACAGTAGGTGCTGGAGGCGTTAGTTTACAGTTGATTAATAGCGGACACATTAGAGGACGAGTCGGTGGAAATAGTACTTTCACTGATGGAAATGGGTTAGAACTCAGAGCTATGGGAGGTCAGAGTCAAAGTGTTACGGATAGTAATGTGTCAGGCTCATTCGGAGGGATAGGTTCGGGAGGTGATTTAAACCTCAGAGGAGGGAATGGTGGTATGTGCAGCGGAGATAGGAGCGCTGGAGGCGGTGGTGCTGTAAACGTTGGGGGGGGCACATTCGGAAGTTTAAACCCTCGTCAGTACAGTGTATCAGGTGGTGCAGGAGTCGGCGGTACTGGCCGAAATAACCTTGCTATTTTTGAAGGCGGAAAGAGTGTCCCACATTCACCAATACTAGATTTTATCCCGTTTTTGCTGAGCAATGAACCTAGCAAAGGAGCACCAACTCGCAATGGTTACAACTTGAACAATGGGTATGGCGAATATGGAGGTTCCTTTGTTCCAGCTCCAGCAGATATTGGCGTTGGAGGTTTTGGTTTTGGTGTTTCTAGAAGTCAGAGTTCAATAATCGCTGCACAGGACGCAGGCCTATTTGCGGGGGGAGGCGCTGCGTATCATCAATATGACATGTCATCATATGAAGCAAATAAAGGTCTCGGTGTAATTGGCGGCAATGGTGGGAACTATGGCGGTGGTGGCGGAGCAGCGTACCAATACTACGGCAGTGGAATTGTGACAAGTGGCCACGGCGGTGATGGCGTGATCTTCATCGCTATCAAGGAGTATTTATAATGTCCGTTTATATTATTAAAGATAAACAAGGCAATACGCTAAACCGTGTCAATGCCTCGTTAGAGTTCGTAAAAGCAAACTTTGCGCACTTTGAACTTGAACAAACAGACGTCATTGAAGCTGATCCAAAAGATAAAGCTTTAGCTGAAAGGGAATGGAGAGACAGCGAGTTAAGTAGAACGGATGCAATCGTCGTTGTTACTGACAGGTCAGATCACGATGCTTATCTAGCTTATCGACAAAAGTTGAGACAGTACCCACAACAAGATGGCTTTCCTGATATAGAGCGTCCTCAATTATAAACTGATGGTTTAGCACGACTGCAAATTCTAACTTCAAAATGAGTGTCTGTCTTGCAGCTTAACTTTGAAGTTTATCCAAACGGCATAGACAACAGCACTATTTGTTCCATTTCGTTATTCAAACATTCAAACATTCAAACATTCAAACATTCAAACATAGGCTAAAAATATGAGCCAATATTACTCATTAATCACTCAAGCTGGAGCGGCTGCAGAAGTTAATGCTAAAGGTCTTGGTCAGCTAGTTAACTTAAACGAATTCGCTGTGGGTGACAGTAACGGTGTTGAGTACGACCCAACAGGTTCAGAAACCGCACTAAAAAATGAAATTTACCGAGGTGCAATAAGCAACATCACGGTAGACCCAAACAACGCCAACCAATTTATTGTTGATTGTGTCGTACCTCGAGACCAAGGTGGTTTCACCATTCGTGAAGCCGCTATTTTTACTGACAATGGTGTGATGTATGGCATTGCTAAACACCCACCAAGCTTTAAAACCATAACAAGCAGCGGCACTGCTTCCGAGTTGAGAGTTAAGTTTGTATTTGCCACATCAAATGCAAGCTCAATTAACTTACTTATTGACCCTAGCATTGTTAATGCAACTCGAGAATACGTCGACGATAGTTTCGAGTTTATTGAAGTCAGTACAACTCAAGATGCGGTTAAAAACAAAGACCATGTTTTTACTGCCCATGCAGATATTAAGTTAAAGGCTGAAGCTAATGGCTCAACAGTTACTGCTGAAGTGGATGAAGCTGTAGACTTAAAAACTGGCGAGTGCAGAGTTAAAGCGCCAGCAGGTGAAAAGATACTAATTAATGGCAAACAAGCGGATGTTGCTAGGTTTACAGAAGTCAACACAAGTTACAGTTTTAAACGCATAAACGGAGTTTGGAAAGTATGAGTGGAGTAGTAGAAAACTTAGGCTCAGTTGGAGCCAAGTCATTACCTATTAATCATGTTTTACCTATTAATAGTACAGATGAGGTGATCACTTTTGATGGCCAAACATGGTTAAAAACAGGAATCACAAGAAACAAGTCAGATTACCCTGATGCAAACTTTGGCGGCTTATTCGGTAAGACAATTCCTCTGAGTCATTTAAATGCTAATGCGGTAGGTGGTATTTGTACTGATAATAACTCTATTTTCATCGCGACAGACTCTGGTGTTGTTGAGCTTTCTTCTGACTTTTCAGTGAATAAAACGCATGATACTAAATCTATAGCATCCCTTTTTTCAGGAATAACCTTTGACGGTTCCTTTTTTTGGGGGGTATCCCGTGCGCGCCAGCTATTCAAAATGGATAGGCAATTCTCTATGATTTCACAGTACGATTTATCTGCTCAGGTGCCTAGTGCAGAAGGTTTAGTTTATGTTGCTCCCTACTTGTATGTTGCATCATACCAAGATGGTAAATTATACCGGTACATTGGTGGCGCCTATCAAAATCATACGATAACGCCAAACACTGGAAGTTTTAATCTACAGGGATTGGCATATGAAAATAATGAGTTTCATGCAGTGACATATGAAGGTCGTATATTAAAGTTTGACACCAATGGCAAGGTAACATCGAACACAGCTGGAGAGGCGTCGTCATTACGAGGTATTTTAACGTTAAACGGTGCCACCATTATTATTTCAGATACCAGCGGGATTTTGGGCTTTAAAGTAAATACAGCAGGGGGAGTTGGTTTAATACCTGAAAGAAAGCACTCGGATACAGGAGTGCCTTATTATGTCAGGATTGCGTAACTTCGTTTCTATCCACTATTCGAAATAGAACAACAAACATTTTTCGTTATCTAGCTCTTAATATTGGTTAACGAAATACTTATCCAAGCAGCAGTCTCATAAGTCGCTGTTCTTTGTTAGTAAAAATGCTCAGTCACATCAGAGCTGAAACTTTTACTACGACATGATCTTTGAAATTCAACTAGCAGCATAAGTTTTATAGGCAAATATCCAGTTTGCTTATCTTTTTGTGCTATCCAATTAACTAAAAAAATAGGCTATTAAGATGAGCCAATACTATTCTTTGGTAACCAAGGCTGGCTTTGCTGCAGAAGCAAATGCTAGAAGTCTTGGTCAGTTAGTTAAACTAACTGAATTTGCCCTAGGTGACAGTAATGACAGTGAGTATGACCCGACAGGTGATGAAACCTCACTAAAAAATGAACGTTACCGCGGGGGAGTCAATGACATTATTTTTGACCCTAAATATCCAGACCAGTTTACGGTCGAAGGTGTCGTTCCACAAAATGTCGGTGGTTTTACTATTCGTGAAGCTGCTGTTTATACAGACAAAGGCGAGCTTTATGGCATTGCCAAGTATCCGCCAAGTTATAAAACTACTACGAGCAGTGGTGCTACCTCGGAATTAAAGATCCGTATTATTTTTGGTGCTGCCAGTACTGATACGGTAAATTTAACCATTGACCCTAGTGTCGCGTTAGCCACCAAGTCAGAGCTTGATAGCTTGGATACAAGCATATTACCGTCTCCTGACGTACAAGTATGTGGTCCCAATGGCTTGGTAACGTCACTGCATGATAACAAATTTGGCAAAGGCCAAATTCTTGTCGAAAGGGCAGTAAAGGCAACCATGTTTGATGCAGAAGGTCGGTTGCTTGAGTTTGAAGCTGATGAGCCAAGGTACACAAATGCGACAGGCTTATTAGTGCTGCCGCCATGTACAAACCATGTTGCATTCAATACGGCTAAAGATCACCAAAGCTGGAATACTGACAGTAGAAATACACTCACTTTAGAGTCCGCTACTAAACGTGTTAACGGCCAGGGTGGGGCGGTTTTAGTGACCAATACTCAAACCGATGTGATGCGAATACACAACTCTTCGGCATCACCTATTCAGTATAAAGCGAATGAGAAAGTAACCGCTTCCTGTTTGGTTAAATCAGGCAATGGTGGTGGCGTTCGATTCCGCTTTTATGGTGATAGCAGCTCATTCAAGGGCGATTTGCTATTTAAAATCGATACGCCTGAGGCCGTGAATTCAGCCAACAACCCTGTGATAGATTCTTATAAAATCACAAAACGTGCGTACGGTTGGATTCAGCTAGAAGCGGTATTTAAATCTACCGTTGATATTGCTGATTTAGTCTGTGAATTCTATTCGTATGAGCCAGATAACATAGTCAATCAAACTATGTACATCGATTATATGCAGTTCGAAGAGTTTCCAAACGCAACGCCACCTGTAGTTACAGGCGCAAGTGCCGTTACATGCCCTGGCGACAAAATAAAATTTGGTTGGAAAAATAACAAACGCTTCGATGAATTCACCGTTAGAGCCGATGTTGAATTGTTAACAAAAGAGCCTGCATTTACTGGTGGCGCTGATGAACGACGACATATATTCAACGCCGATGGTCATGACTTCGACAAACTATTTTTTAGCCCTAGTGGTAACACTGTAAATATGTTTTCAAGTACCGACTCTAGTGAGGTAGCTCACTGCTCGGTAGGGGCTAAAACACAATTTACTGCTATTGCTCGAAAATCAAAAAATGGAGAAATGAAAACCTTTGTCGATGGTCAGTTAGGTAGTAAAACCGACATTGCAACTACGCATAATGAGCCAGCCGATGGTGTGCATATTAGTTTAGGCTCTGAAAATAATTCACGCTATTTGTGTGGTTATATCAAGTTATTTGAAATTTACTCAAGAGCTTTATCTGACAAGCAGTGTCAGCGAATGAGGAGCGCGTAGTGGAACTAACAAATTTGGCGCGATCTACAAATGAATTTCAATCTGGGCTAAGACTCCAGAATATTTTATCTGAGGTACAGCTATGAAAGCATACAATGAGAATGGCTTAGTTACTGAAACAAGCAAAGGTTACAAATCGATACAAGTCATTAAAGCGACAGGCTCGATTGGCAATTTGCAGCGAACCAAAAATGTGTCTATTAACCCTGTCAATTATGACAAAACAGACATTGAAGTGCAGTGTACCCTTGGCCGTGTAACACCTCAAGGCTCTTCTAGCATGACATTTTATAAGGCTTACGCGGAATTGGCATTGAACGGCTCAGCACTGACTATTATAACACCAGCATCGTTAAACCACGGTGTTCATGGTTTTACAAACAACTATCCGCCTTATGTAACAGTCAGAATTAAGGAGCGTTATTAATGAGAGTATTTGCTCAATTAGATGATAATGATATTTGTGTTGCGATGATTCAGGCAGTTAAAGCACCTGCCGGCAAACACATAGAAAGATCTGAAATTGCAGATGAAGAGTTAGGTATGAAATGGAATGGCTCAGAATTCGAGCCTGTTGCAGACGCCTAAATACATCACTTTTTTAAACACCCAATTTAACCAATTTTCTACGTTATCTAATTTTAGATAACTCATCTTTTAGGGGAACTAGTTTGTTAGTTCCCCTTTTTTATTCACACACCCTAAAAAAGGAAAAATATATGGCTGCAAGTTATTTGCACGGGCCAGAGGTTCTTATTGTTAACGATCCTCAACAGCCTATTAAAGTTTTACGAGCTTCTGTTATCGGCCTGGTTGCCAACGCTGATGATGCGGATGCAAGCACTTTCCCTCTGAACAAGCCAGTTTTAGTAAATTCAGACAAGTTTATTGCTAAAGCAGGTACTACAGGTACGCTAAAAAATGCACTGACTGACATCTATAAGCAGGCTCGTGCAATGGTCGTAGTAGTGCGTACAGCTGAAGGCGCTGATAGCTCTGAAGCTCAAACCAACGTTGTTGGTGAAGTAAAAGCTGACGAAACTCGCACTGGTATTGAAGCGTTAGCTCATGCTGAAGCGATCACTGGTGTTCGACCTCGTTTATTAGTTGCTCCAGAGTACTCTCACGTTGCTGCTGTTGGCGCACAGTTAGAATCTGTTGCTGCCAAGTTACGAGCTATCGCAATTGTTGACGGTAGTGAAGGTAACCTAGCTGCGGTTGATATTGAGCGTAAAAAATATGGCAAAACATTATTTGTTAACCCTGGTATTGCATACGGCTCAGACACTCGTAAAGGTTCTGCTGCTGTTGCAGGTCACATTGCCCGTGTAGACGAAGAAGAAGGCTACTGGCACTCACCATCTAACCGTAAGATGTTCGGTATTACAGGTACAAGTAAACCAATTGACCATGTACTGGGCAGTACTACGAGCTTATCTAACCAGTATTCAGAAAAGAATATTACTACTATCGTTCGTCAAGAAGGTGGCTTCTACTTATGGGGTAACACACTTGCCGACGGCACACTAATGACTCATGAACGAATCAGAAACATTGTGGCAGATACTATCTTGGCTGCACACCAAGCCTACGTTGATCGCAACATTACTACAGAATATGTGGATGCTGTTCTTAGCCGTGTTAATAACTTCTTACGTCAGCTTCAACAACGTGGAGTAATTGCATCGGGCAACGTTTGGTATGACCCTGAATTAAATGATGATGCTGCACTAGCGAACAAGCAAGTTTACTTTGACTATGAACTAGCGCTTTACTCTGTCGCTGAACGCATGACCTTTAGACAACACTCTCGCCTAGCTACCACTGGCGAAATCTTTGATGTAACGGCATAAGGAGGCGCTACATATGAGCAAACAATTTTTACCAACTACTTTATCAGACTTTCAGGTTTTCTTCTTAGAAGAAGGCTGGGCAGGTGTAGTAAACAAGCTAACTCTACCTGATATTGAGTTTAAAACAGAAACTTTTACTTCAGCTGCTACTGGCGGTGAGAAAGAAAAAGTACTACCAATTCTTAAAGCGCTTAAACCAAAGATTAACTTCAGTGACTATAACGCTAAAGTACTTGGTTTAGTGGGCAATCCTAAAGGTAAAGACGAACCTTTAATCTTCCGTGGCAGTATTGATCGTGATGGTGTTGCTGTAGGCGTGAAGATCACAATGCAAGGTGACTGGTTCAAGTCTTCAATTGGTGAGTTAGCAACAGGTGGTCAAGAGGCAAAGCTTGAACTTGAAGGTTCGTTACATGCTTACAAAATTGAAATCGACGATGCTGAAGTGGTAGATATCGATTTGATGAACCGAACTTACAAAACAAATGGCAAAGATCACTGGGCTGATATTCGCACTCAAATCGCGCAAAAGTAATAGCTAAACCTAGCTGAATCACAAGGCTCAACTTAGTAACAAGTTGAGCCTTTTTATTTTTAATTTTTGAATTGGCAAATTAAACATGACACAAGAAAAAATCGAATTACCAACACCTATCAAAGTAGGCAGTAAAGAAGTAAAAAAAGTAACCCTACGCAAGCCAAAAGCTGGCGAAATGCGTGGTCTTAAAACCATGGAAATTTTACAAATGGACGTTGCAGCACACCGAGTATTAGTGCCTAGAATTTGTCCTGAGATCAGCGCCAACGTTTTTGATGAGTTAGACCCAGAAAACCTAACGGCAATCCAAAGCGGTGTTGTGAATTTTTTCGTGGGTGCGGACGTTTAGTTGACGACGTTGTAGACGCGGAAGCAAACATTTACATGGTATTCCAAGGATGGAATGCCAGTACAACTGAAAACATGGAACTGGAAGAGCTTGCGTTGTGGAATGAAAAAGCAATCGAACGCCATAATTTAGCCAACCCTTCCAAATAAATAATAGGGTCGCAGATGATCGATATTGGTAAACTCAAAGAGCGAATTTCGGCATATAAAGAGTCTCCCTTAGTCAAAAAGCTAAGTGAGCCACTTCGCCAAGTTTCGCAAATAATTGCTCCCCAGACCACAGAAGCTAAAGAGCGTTCTCAGGCTGTTGAAAAAGCTGAAGAACGAGTTACGCGAGCGAAGAAAATTAGGGATGGAATAAAGGAGTTCCCTGAATTAGAAGATAAGGTAAAAAAATCGACTAGTAGAGCACAACACTACTCACAGAAGATTAACAATGTGCCTAACCCTGACTCTTTTTGGGGTAAACAGAAAAAGAGGCTTTACGGATATAGGCAAAAAGCACACGAAAGAAAAGTAAATAATGCAGAAGAAAAGATGGCCGGTACTAGGAAAGCTGCAAAAAGTATCGGACTCAACGTAAATAGACACCCAGAAGCGGTCGAAAAGTCTAAAAAGAAGGTTGACGAACTTGAGCAAAAACTTAGACCTGAAAAAGAGACTAAACGCCGAGCTCGTCAAGATGATCACCTTAGTCGAGCTAACAATAGACTCTCAACCGCTGGAAACCTTAGTAAATCTCGTTCAGACATAGTGAACTTTATAACAAGCACTGTTGAGGCTGTGGCTAAATTACAGGGACCAAATAGTGACGCTGCTAAAGTAATAAACAAGTGGAAGACCGCGACAGGTCAATTGACGGTATCCTTAAGTTCATTTCTAGTACCAGCACTAGAAACTCTGACCGGTTTTGTTACATACGCAGTGGAGAGACTCAATACTTTTGTTGAGACTTTTCCAAATCTTTCTAAGTGGATTGGTTATGCAGTAGGTGCACTTGTCGCACTGATGGCTATCATTGTTCCTATTGTTACTATTACTGGAACTGTTTCTGCTGCTATAGCTGGTCTGGGCAGTGCAGTGACATTTTTCTCAGGTTTGATTGGTGTTGTTACAACTGTCATTGGAGTTATTGTTACAGTAGTCAAAGGGTTATTCCTTGGTATTGCTGCATTTACTGGCCCAATTTGGGCAATTGTAGCTGTTTTGGCCGCTGTTGGTGCAATACTATATGCTTTTTCAGATGAAATCTTCGCTGTTATTTCTGGTATAGCTGAGTTTATCTTATTCATTTTCTCAAGCATTGGAGAGGCTATCACAGGATTCTTTTCTGGTTTTAGCTGGTTTAGTGATGACGAAGAAAAACAAGCTAAAAAAGTAAATGATTATAAAGATAAGGCTAAAACGCAAACGGTAAAAATTGAAAATACCGTTCCTAACTCGAAAAAAATACAAGAGACTCAATCTAAAATAGCTAATGGGACAACGCAAACTCAATCTAACGTTTCCAACGAAATAGCAAAGATCCAATCTAAGACTTCGAGTGGAGTAACACAAAACCAATCTAACGTTTCCAACGAAGTAACAAAAATTCAATCTAAAACTTCAAATGCTATCTCAATCAAGGCCGCAACTTGCATACTTGCGCTTTCAGGTGGTTCTGTTGCTTTAGCTGCTGAACAACAAGTTTCAGAGCAGGTTGCCAAATATCAGTCTGTACAGTCAAGTTCAGAAACAACCTCAAGCGTCAATGAAACCCTTGATAAATCAATCAAAACGGTCAGTGCTAATACAAGCGATGTGACTCAAGCAGACTTACCTGAAGGAGTTGGAAAAGCAAGTCAGGTAGTAGCAGATAACCAGATAGTAGCTGACAACAGCTTGGTTAATAACGAATCTAACTCAACTGAGGTGACAGGAGACGTTACCCAAATAGCGTCAGGTACTAAGTTATCTAATAAAGAAACTAATTCTTTATACGTCGAAGGGACAAAAATTGAAATCAATGTTACTGCGGAAAAAGGTTCTGATGCTCAAACCTTGGCTGCGGCAATTCGTCGTGAGCTTGAACAACAACAGGCGCAGCAATTGCGTCAATTAAGAGGAATGTTGAATGACTAAACTATTTATCAAAGTAAAAGGACTAATGTTGTTACTGGCCATAGCGCTGGTGTGGGGACTGTTTATTTTTGATACCTATTTTGGTTATTTCCAGTTGGCCATGGTGAGTTTATGCCTTTTGCTTAAGCTTTTATCTTGGCCACTAAGCCTACTCACTCAAAGCTTTTCATGGCACAGCCAATTCATGAAGAAATTTGACCAAACAAAACACCAGCTGAAAAGCTGGTGTTTTACTTTATGGCTATCGAATGACCAATACATCAATTCCTTGTTTAAAGGCATGGCCGACCACAGTATTTCTGGTCGTATTGGCTACCTGTCATTGCAAGGCAATAAGGTGGCGCAGGTGATGGAGCGCGTGATCGACTTTATATTTTTTATTGCAGTAGGGCAGCGTGAACACTGTAAAGAATCAATTGAGTGGGATGAAATCAAATGTCAGAAATAAAACCAGAAGTAATGCTGTCTTTAGGCGGTTATGAATTTTCGGTGAAAACTGCTGAGTACCAAGAGTTGCAAAAAAAGCACTCTTGGCGCTGGACTTCTCGTGAAAGAAAAGAAGGTACACAAGCGTTGCACTTTGAAGGGCCAAATGCGATAGAAATAACGCTTAATGGCACTATATATGTTGAAAGCAAAGCCGATGTTCAACAACTTGCTGAAATGAAAGCGAAAGGGGATAGCGGTGTGCCTTTAGGACTCGTTTCAGGCTCGCAGGCTTATGGTACTTCATTAGGTCAGTGGTGCATGTTAGAGCTCAGCGAAACCCAAACCCACTTTTTACCGGACGGAACCCCTACTAAATTCACCTTCAGTATAAGGCTACAACAGTATGTCGAGTATTAAATTTAAAACGATTGGTGGCGAAATGCTAGATGCAATAGCTCACAAGCATTACCAAGGCCGAGTCGGAGGTACTGAAGCCATAGTTAACGACAATATAGGCCTAGCCAGACTAGGCCCTGTCTTGCCCGCAGGCTTAGAAATCTCACTTCCTGATTTACCGAAAATTCAAGAAGAGGAGATCAGGTTATGGGATTAAATAGAGCCAACTTTAGACTTGTTATTAACGGTGAAGATAAGACAAGTTTATTTAAAACTCGGTTTATCTCATTGCAAGTGTGTGAACGTCAAGGCGAACTGTCTGACACGATTGACATAGAAGTGGACAACAGAGACAAAAAAATTGTGCTACCAAACACAGGTGCAACGATAGAAGTCTCTGTTGGTTATGGCGATAACTTAGTGGCCAAAGGGGCATTCGAAGTAGATGAACTAGAAGAACCTATTGAAGTTGATACTATTCGTATCCATGGTAAAGCAGCTAAGTTGAAAGAGTCGTTTAAAGCCCCTAAAAATGCAGTTTTTGACGATATAAGTTTAGGCGATTTGGCTCAAGGTATCGCTTCTGAACATGGTTTTGAAGCCGCGGTAAGCTCTAAACTAGCAAACATCCAATTTGCTCATATCGATCAAATTGGCGAAAGTGATATGAGCTTACTTTCTAGATTAACCGCTGAGCATGGCGGCATGGTAAAACCGACTTCAAACAGACTGGTTTTGCTTACCAAAGATGAAGCTAAAAAGGTCAGTGGCGCAGAAATTAGTGCTATCGAAATTACCGACCCTAAAGACAGTACTGGCCGTTTAGTAATAGCTGAAAGAAGCAATTTCAAACAAGTCAAAGCCCATTGGTTCGATGAAGTCACTCAGCAAAGGCAAGAGCTTAGCGCTGGCAGCGGTGAACCAAGCTATGTAATGCGCCAGCGGTTTCAAAATCAAGCAAGAGCACAAGCGATGGCCAGCGCTAAACTAAAATCTCTACAGCGCGATGTTAAAACCCTAACCCTCACAAGACAACTGATGCCTAGAGTAATAGCAGAAGGCAAAGTTGAGATCTCTAACCATAAAACAAGCATTAACGGTACTTGGATTGCTGAAGAAGTAACCCATACTATTTTATCTGGTGAGCCAGCCACAACTAAAATGATACTTCACCCACCAACCTAATTGACTTGCAATAAAGTTCAAATCAGTTTGAACCAGAGCAGCTAACACTTACTTAAGTAGTACAAGCTGACTCAGCGGTTCCGCACCTTTACCTCTTCGCACACTTGCTTTTCTTATGTGCGGTGAAGGTGCGCCTTCCTTTTAAATCCATTCAAAAGTACTAGGCCAACAAATATGCCTCTAAGGCAAAAAAATAATAGTTAAATGATAATTTGATAAGACTTCTTTCGAAGAAAGAGGTGGTGGAGCTGGGGGGAGTTGAACCCCCGTCCAGAAAAGCTTAACCTTTGGCGCTACACGTTTAGTCAGTCTTTACATTCACCGAGAAGCTGCGGACAGACACGCCACTTAACGACTATCCTGAATTAAATTTCGTGGGTTGCCTCTCAGGCGGGAGTCGCGCCACTATTCTGTTTGGTTTTTGACTCTTCGTAATTCCCCGTCTTACAGAAGGAAGCTAGGGCGAAGAGGCTCTGAGCAGGTTATTAAGCTGCTAGTGCGTAGTTTTCGTCGTTTGCGACTATTTTTTTGCGGCTTTTTTAAGAGGCCAACCGCACCTCTACGTGCTCCTCCGGCGTCATCAATCCTGTCGAATCCTAAATCAGCCCCGAGAAGTTTCTCTTTTGATTTGAATGACGGCGATACCGAAATTACTGGCGATTCTATTGCAATTCTTATGCGAAAGATAGCCTTTGCTGATAATAAGCTGGTTAACTGATTATTTTAAAGGCAGTTAAGCTTGTTGAATGCAGAGTCTATTTATTTTTTGCCTATGTCTTAACATAAGAAAAAGTAAGATTGGGCTTTCCACCACAAAAAACATACCTGCGAAAATAAGGTATTCACTGTTTCCCAAAAAGCTTACCGAAATAACAGCGACAAGCGCAAGGTTCCTAGAAGGGAATTCGGCTAAAAATGCAGTAGTATCCGGCGAGTTTAGTCCCAATAATTTGCTGAGTGTTTTGGCAATAAGTAACGCCAAAATAGTAAAACAGGCTGCTGGTATCAGTAGCTCAAAAAACTCAGTTTTTATCGTCTTTGTGTGTTCTACAAATATTGAACCAATAACGGTCAACAGTGCGCTAAACGTTATTGCCTCCAAGCCTTTTTTAATAGAACTTAATAAATTAGATAAAAAATGCTGGAATAGTGCCCCTAATAATAGTGGGATTAAAAGCATTGATACCAATTGGTTTAATTGCTGCTGGACAAAGTTAGCAAACTCATCGCCCGTTAACCTAGTGGCAAATAGTAAAGTAATGACAATAGGCAAAGAGACGATGGAGATCACATTAGTCAATAAAGTAAGTGTTACAGACAAAGCAACGTTAGCTTTTGCTATGTAAGCGTACAGGTTAGACACTGCGCCAGCTGGGCATAAAGAAACCAGCAATAAGCCTATAGCAATTTCATCTTTAGGCTGAAGGATGAGCACTAAAGTGTAAGCCATTAATGGTAATAACAAAACTTGTCCCAATGTGCCCCAGATATAGTGACTAGGAGCCGCTTTTATTTTGCTCCACTGAGAAGCGGTTAAGTTGGTTCCAACAGTAAACATCATCAGGTAGATAAGATATGGAATTACATCTGCGATCATTGTGGTCAGCTAAGAAAAGGATTATATTTTGTTAAACACTTGTTTTATTATATTTTTTATTAGATTTATTCCCATACTTTTTTCATTGTTTAGGTTGGTAACTTGCAACACTCAGCAAAATACAATGGCATTAAAGCATCAGACTTTGAACAATTAGTCCTCGCACAACCGGGCAGAAATAGAGGGTATACTCAGTTGTACTCTGGTAAATTGTCTGCTCAATTCACTCAAGCGTGGCTAGGTAAGGCTCAAGTCTTTACAGAGAGATTGAATGTAGGAGCGAGAATTCAGGCTTCGCCACCTTCGTCTTTATTACCTTTTAGTTTCATTCTACCATCCAGTGAAAACGTCAAATATTGTCATAAACCTATGGAGAGTACCGCTATAGCACAAGCGACAGGTGGTCAGTGGGATGTGGTTTATAGCAAAAATCTCTGTTATTACAGTACCGCGTTCGACCGAGAATACTGTTATCAGAGTTACCAAGAACTGATTAAAGAAGAAGTTCCAGCTAGTTGGCTACAAAGTAAAATGACGACAACCTTGCCAAAGTTAGGTTTTGAATATGCCCACCTTGTTGCTCAAACCTTAGCTGTTTTACATAAACGACCTGAGCTTGTTGATAACCAATCTATTACTAATTTAATGACCTCAGAGTTGTTCAAAGCATTACTGGCGGCTTTATCTGTTGATAAGGTTGATAGCAAGCTGCCAAAACTAAAAAAGCGGCAAGTAGGGGTAAATAATGTGATTGAATATCTGCAGGTACACGCGTGTGAATTACCAGACATTCAAACCCTTTGTCGAGTAGCCAACTTAAGTGAACGCAGCTTGCAATATGGCTTTATGGAAGCGCTTGGAATAACCCCGATTCAATATCTCAGAGTTGTTCGACTCAATGGGGCAAAACGGACTTTGCAATTAGCTAACTCAAAACAAAGTAAAGTGGCCGATATTGCTACCGATTGGGGCTTTTTAGAACTTGGCCGATTTGCCAAAGAGTACAAACAACTTTTTTGTGAGCTACCTTCTCATACCTTAAACCATTGCTAACATTTCGTGCTCGGTTAATATTTTATCTATCACCGATTGTGCTTGCACAGACAAAGAAAGACGTTTGGTTTGTTGCAAAAAAGTGTCTTGATCAATTAAGCCGTAATGCAGTTGCATTTTTAGCTTAGTCAATAGCCTAGCCTCGTATAAATAACAGGCTAACGGGTACTTTGCCAAATTTGCCTTTGCCTGTTTGCTGGACTCCAGTTGAGTTTGCTGAGCCAAACTATTAGTCAACACTTTTGGAAAGTTCCAATGGCGAGCCAAAATACAGCTGAACCGTTTCGAGTTTTGGCTTAAGGTTTGCCTGAATAAGATGGAATTAGGCTGACAATCAGGGTGAACAAAATTAAATACATCAGTGAGTAATTGGTAAATGATAATATCCCCTAGATTTGACACCAAGCCTAATAAATAGCCTTCAGCCACTAAATCCTTGTTGTTTGAATACGACAGTAACGACTTGGTGATCTCACCTGTGGTCAGACTCGACTCCCAAATACGCTTGCCGTAAAAGCGGAAATAAAGATTAGATTGTGGCATGAGTTGGTGAATAAAACCGTTGATCACACCTTCAGATAGACCTTGTACACCTAACATTAAAAATGCCGATTTTAAATCCGTTACCTCGGTTTGACTGCGGTTGTAATAAGAAGAATTAGCTAGTTCTATTACTTTAGCTGCAACTACAGGTTCTTGGCTCAACAGTTTCACCAGCTCAACCGTATCAAAGTTTTTGTTTTTTAAATAAGGTAAAACCTTGGACAGTGAAGTTGGTAAAATGGGCAGGGTTGCCAGTAATTGCTCTGGTTTGACTAGCAAGACTTTTACCTGTTCCGATATATATAACGACAGTTCATCTGTTTCTCTGCTTTCATCTAACTGACCAAATAAAAAGTCGTAATAACCTTTTGTCAGCTCTTGCTCTACAGACAAGTCTGGTTTTGGCTCGTCGTCGGTGAGTACTACAGCTGTATTTTCAGTATGGCTCGAAAAGGGCGCTTCCTGTGCTGATAGAGAAAGGTAAAATTCCGTTTTGTGTTGTCTAGTAAAAATTTTTTTTGCTAACGTACTAAACATAATTGCATTTTTGCCGTTGCTGTTATTGGATGGTGAAAGTGTATCTTTGTTCGACGGGTCGCTATATGCAGGATCCGCAAAAATCAAATAAATCCAAAATTGGCGAAAATAAAAACAGTCAGAGCCTTTTTTATTTTAAGTAATTGAACTTTACTTTACTCGCCCCATATACTCAGAATTAGAACATTAGCTTTAGAGAATCAGACGTATGACGCAAGACGCTGCAACTTCGAATATCCCAGTATTAGCCCTAAGGGATGTCGTGGTTTATCCACACATGGTGATCCCTTTGTTTGTCGGCAGGGAAAAATCAATTGCTTGTTTAGAGCAGGCAATGGAAAAGGACAAAAAGATATTTTTAGTCGCACAGAAAGACCCTGCTAACGATGACCCTGCGACTGATGATGTATTCCAAGTTGGTACAATTGCGACCATCTTACAATTATTAAAATTACCAGACGGCACGGTTAAAGTGTTAGTTGAGGGTAATGAGCGCGCAAAGATTGTTGAATTCACTGAAACTGAACAGTTTTTTGAAGCTAATATTTCACCAATTAAGCCAATTGAAGCGGAAGAGAGTGAGCAAGAAGTATTAATTCGCTCGGCAATTTCGCAGTTTGAAGGTTACATCAAATTAAACAAAAAGATCCCACCTGAAGTACTTACTTCGGTTTCTGGGATTGAAGACGCTGACCGCTTAGCCGATACGATGGCGTCACACATGCCGCTGAAGATTGAAGAAAAGCAAAATGCATTAGAAATTGAAGATGTGCGTGAGCGTTTAGAATTCTTAATGGCCTTAATGGAAGGCGAAATTGACTTACTGCAAGTTGAGAAGAAGATCCGTAGCCGCGTTAAAAAGCAAATGGAAAAATCGCAACGTGAGTACTATCTGAATGAGCAAATGAAAGCGATTCAGAAAGAGCTAGGTGAGTCTGAAGACGGCGTTGATGAATTTGAAGCGTTAGAGCAAAAAATTGTTGATGCAAAAATGCCAGCGGAAGCAGAAGAAAAAACCAAAGCAGAACTTAAAAAGCTTAAAATGATGTCTGCGATGTCAGCCGAAGCGACGGTAGTTCGTGGTTATATTGACTGGATGACTGGCGTGCCTTGGAAGAAACGTTCTAAGGTGAAGAAAGATTTAGTTAAAGCGCAAGAGATCTTAGATTCGGATCACTACGGTTTAGAAAAAGTAAAAGAGCGTATTGTTGAGTACTTAGCAGTACAACAAAGAACCGCTAAATTAAAAGGCCCAATTTTGTGTTTAGTTGGTCCTCCTGGTGTTGGTAAAACCTCTTTAGGCCAGTCTATTGCTAAAGCGACAGGACGTAAGTATGTGCGTATGGCACTTGGTGGCGTAAGAGACGAAGCTGAAATTCGTGGTCACCGTCGTACTTACATCGGTTCGATGCCAGGCAAAATCATCCAAAAGATGTCTAAAGTCGGGGTGAAAAACCCATTATTCTTATTAGATGAAATCGATAAGATGAGCTCAGATATGCGCGGTGACCCGTCATCTGCATTATTAGAAGTATTAGACCCTGAGCAAAATACAGCATTTAACGATCACTATTTAGAAGTTGATTACGACCTATCAGACATTATGTTTGTAGCAACATCGAATAGCATGGATATTCCAGGCCCGCTATTAGACCGTATGGAAGTTATTCGTCTTGCTGGTTACACCGAAGATGAAAAACTGAACATTGCTAGCCAACATATCATTAGCAAGCAACAACAGCGCAATGGCCTTAAAGAAGGTGAGCTGAAAATTGAAGACTCAGCGATCATAGATGTAATTCGTTATTACACTCGTGAAGCCGGTGTACGTAGCATGGAACGAGAAATTTCTAAGATTTGTCGTAAAGTAGTTACTGAGATCCTAACTCAAAAAGACACGAAAACGGTGGTTGTTAACTCAGACAATCTAGCTAATTACTTAGGTGTGCGTCGTTACGATTATGGTAAAGCCGAAGGTGATGACCGCATTGGTCAAGTAACGGGCTTAGCGTGGACGCAGGTTGGTGGTGATTTATTAACAATCGAGTGTGCAACCGTTCCTGGTAAAGGCAAGTTGGTTTACACAGGCTCACTTGGCGACGTAATGAAAGAGTCTATTCAAGCGGCAATGACAGTAGTGAAAAGCCGTGCGGAAGGTTTACGTATTAACCAAGACTTTGGTGAAAAGCGTGATATTCATATTCACGTACCAGAAGGTGCAACACCAAAAGACGGTCCAAGTGCAGGTATTGCAATGGTGACATCTCTAGTTTCTAGCCTAACGGGTAACCCAGTTAGAGCAAATGTTGCAATGACGGGTGAGATCACATTACGTGGTGAAGTATTAGCTATCGGCGGATTAAAAGAAAAGCTATTAGCTGCGCATCGTGGTGGTATCGATACGGTTGTTATTCCACATGAAAACGAAAAAGACTTAGAAGAAATTCCAGATAACGTTAAGAAAGACTTAGTGATCAAGCCTGTTAAATGGATTGATGACGTATTGGACATTGCTTTGAGTCAACCAATTGAGCGTGTTTCAGTAGAAAAGTAAGAAAAATTTACTGAAACTGGCGGTAAATTAGCAAAAAAAGCTTTTAATCATCACAGGCTGTGCTAGTTTATTGGGTTTATAAAGCCAGTGTTTGCTGGCTTTGGTAACTGCCAAGTTATGTCTTTAAGGACAAAGCCCTTGTGGCTACAAACAAAAATAAAAATATATAGGGGATGAAATAGTGAACAAGTCTCAACTTATCGAAAAAATTGCTGAAAGTGCTGATATTTCAAAAGCATCTGCAGGCCGTGCGCTAGATTCTTTTATCGAATCTGTGACAGACGCACTTAAAGAAGGTGATTCGGTTGCTTTAGTTGGCTTTGGTACGTTTAACGTACGTGATCGTGCAGCTCGTACAGGTCGCAATCCACAAAACAGGTGCAACGATTGAAATTGCAGCTGCTAAAGTGCCTTCATTCAAAGCTGGTAAAGCGTTAAAAGACGCTTGTAACTAAGCAAAAGAACTTATTTACTTATTTTGGCAATGCGCCAAAGCTAAGTTGAAGTTTAACAAAGCGCATCACATCGATGCGCTTTTTGCTTTCATGGATGAAAGTACATCGAATCACCATGGATGGTATTAGATTCGTGTGCATATAAGGATGACATAGAGCGACGGCTTTGATGGATGAAAGTACGTCGGCCGAAATTGTTCCATACAATATAATGGCATTCACCACATCCGTGTGGGTCAATCACCATGGATGGTATTAGATTCGTGTGCATATATGGATGACATAGAGCGACGGCTTTCATGGATGAAAGTACGTCGGCCGAAATTGTTCCATACAATATAACGGCATTCGCCACATCCGTGTGGAATTCGCTGTTATTGGCAACAAAACTAGCGGCTCTAGGTGTAAAAGTTAGGCCGCAACAAGCAAAATAAACATAATAAAAAGGTGACTTCGATAAGAAGTCAGATAAAAGCGATAGATGTTATTTGGGCTAATGCAATTGCGCTGAAAACCAGTTAGAATGTCGCGTTTTTTAATTTTGAATTCAAAACTCAGCAAAGAGAAGTAATAATGCTAGAAAGAATTAGAGAAGGTTCTCAAGGAATCGTAGCAAAATCTATCTTAGGTTTGGTTATCCTAACTTTCGCCATCAGTGGCATAGGTAGTTACATCAATAGCCAAGCTGATACAACATTAGCAAAAGTTAATGATGTTGAAATTGGTCAGCAAGCTTTTGATACCGCATATCAAAATGAACGTGCTCGTA
>CBDAVN010000016.1:0-93259 GCA_965200905.1 Psychrosphaera sp. | reverse complement strand
GTTTTATCTTTTCGCTAGATAAAAAATTACATTTATAAAATAGAAAGGTATCTATCTTTTGTAATTTGTTCTGTCGGATCACTCCAGCCATATCGACCTCTCAGCCTAATTTAACTACCAGTAAGGGTAGGATCGCTAAATGACGTTTGTGTTAACAAAACAAGAAAAATTTATGACAATATGCAGATAATTTGAACAGTGTGTTAGCTCAAATCGCTTTTACATTATGTTGAGAGAATAAACTAATGTGTTATGAGCAATGTGGATAAAAATAGGCAATAAAAGAGAGTCTGAATGATAACGGGCAAACCCTAATAATAGTGACAGCGGAAACAGTGTGACTAGTATTGTTAGATTATACTGACCTGCATGTACTAACGTAAAAATGAGGCTGACAATAAATATGCCTTTATAAACTCCGATTTCTTTTGTTACCCAGCCTTTAAATAAAAAACCTCTAAATACAACCTCTTCTACTATTGGAACAATTAAACATGTATTTAAAGCAATTAAAAATACATGTTCTATTTCAACTAGGAGATTAGATAACTCGTTTTCTTTAGAAAATTCAAAGTTTGTCCCAATAATGTAGATAAAAGCTAAATAGATTAGATACAAAAGAATATATTTAAAGACAATATTCTTTTTGGTAATTTTTGTTACTGCTAGATAATCTGTAACAGGGTTTGCAGATTTAATTTTTATCAAATAGTACAAAAGCGTAACTGATAATATTTTGCCGCCAGAAGATGATAACAGCACCAATTCACTATTTTCAAAGCCGATAGTGGTGAGTAATGATTTCACAATGGAGGCTCCAAAAATAACGATCATAAGGATCAAGCAAAACAGCCAAAACGTTTCTTTGGGACTCCAACTCTTTTCCGTATTTTTTATCATAATATCCACTAAGGTTATAACAGAGG
Source organism: Psychrosphaera sp. (assembly GCA_965200905.1). Taxonomy (GTDB): domain Bacteria; phylum Pseudomonadota; class Gammaproteobacteria; order Enterobacterales; family Alteromonadaceae; genus Psychrosphaera. The sequence continues at coordinate 92,333 of CBDAVN010000016.1, read as the reverse complement.
AGCTTTAGCTCCTCTGGATCATAGAGTTTAAGGTGCTATCATCATGTCTGAATAACTAGCAGTACCCCAATTAACAGCAAAAAAAGCTTCTATGCCAGCAGCTAAACCTCGGCAAATACCTCCTCTACCACCACCAACTACTTCAATTTCATTAACGTTTAATTCACGCATAATAGTTCTCCTTTGCTTGGTTATTTATTAAGTGAAATAACTAAGCGTTTGATTGCTAACTTTTGTTAGCGATTAAATTAGTTGGCTGAAGTCTCGTTATGAGGTGACTAAGCCAACTTCCCTTTTTTAACTGGACGACGACTTAGCTGTGCGGTTAAAAATTCTTTCTAGTCTCTGTTGTTCACAGTGTGACTAAAGCGAATATTTTGCATGAATAGAGACGTTGCCGCTTTGATGCTAGTTAGACGCTAAATAGCGTTAGCTTGGTGCTCTATGGTATCTAGTAAGTTGAACTTAACTTACTAACACTTCCATATGGTTAGATGCATATCCATTGCAAATACTCGTGTTTCTCTATTTTTATCCAATACAGAAACTCAGTAATGTTAACTATAGTTAATATTTTATTTTGTGCCAAATTTAGGTAATGAAAAATAAAATATTAGCAATACTCTTGCTATAGAATTGGCATGGTTAAGGATTAATTCTTTTTTTTATACCTTGCTTAGAACAAGGTTCTAGTAAAAAGAAAAATCAAAAAGTGGCAGTAACTGTAAATTGCTAACCTACTCAAAAGTGAGCTTGATGTTTGCTTTTTCTACTTGCTCTTGTTCTTTAACTAAATCAGCTTTGATCACAGGGTGTTCGTCTAACCAATTATCAGGGAATTGCAGGTGCAGCTTATTTTTATCAACATTAAATTGGTACTCAGGTAAGAAACCTTCTTGTCGTTTAATGTTAAGCAGCACAGCCAGTCTTAATAAAGCGATGCAATTTAGCAGTTCGTAATGGCTAAATTGGGTAAGTTGTGGGATCTCGTCTAACTTAATTTTTTTGCGATGGAAGCGCGCCAAAGTAGATATAAATATTTGTTGCTCAGAGTTAAAGCCCGGCAGTTCAGCGTTTTCTAATATGTAAGCAGAGTGCCTTTGTACACTTCGAGAGTTAATGTGCAAACCTACTTCGTGTAGTAAAGCAGACCAGCCCAACAGAGGCTTAAGTCTGGATTCATTTAGGTGCCATTGTTGTTGAGCTTGCTCAAATAATGAAAAACAGGTGTCTAAAACCAACTTGGCTTGCTTGGTATCTACGTCATATCTAGTTGCTAAACTTTGCGCTGAGCGCTCTTTAATGTTGGTATTGTTAAGAGAAGATTCCATTTCATAAATCACCCCTTCTCTTAATGCAGCTTGAGCATAATTAACCGACTGGATCTTTAAGCTTCTGAATATCGCAATTAAAATAGCTAGACCCGCTGGAAAGACTTGTTTTCTATCGTCATTGACATAGGGTAAGTCTAACTCTTCAACGCTGCCTGCTGCTATTAGCTGGTCTTTGATTTGTTCTAAATCTTGCAATGTCAGTTGATGAGTTTCAGCTCCTTGACCAGCTTGTAACACTAAGCTTTCAATCGTGCCAGAGGTGCCAATCGCTTTTTGCCAACCAATGTTGATGTACTTATCTTCAATTAACTCTAGTTCTTGTTGCGCTGCAGTAATGGCTTTGTCAAAGTGCTTAGCTTTGATCGTACCTTTGGCAAAGAAATGCTGGGTATAGCTTACGCAACCCATATCTAAACTGCGTAGCAACATAGGCTCTAATTGTTCACCAATGATGAATTCAGTTGAGCCTCCACCTATATCGACAACTAAGGTTTTGTCATCTAAAGATTCAGTGTGGGCAACGCCGTTAAATATGAATCTTGCTTCTTCTTGACCGGCAATAATTTCCACCGGGTAGGGAAATATTTTATTTGCCGCTGCAATGAATTTGTTGGCGTTTTTGGCTTTGCGCAGAGTGTAAGTGGCAACAATACGAACAGAATTTGGTTCAAAACCAGCTAGGCTGGTTTTGATCACTTCTAAAGCTTGTAAGCCTCTTTCTATGGCTTGATCAGACAGCATGTTGTTACTGTCTAAACCATCGGCTAAGCGAACTTTAATTTTGGTTTTATGGAGGATTTGCACAGCCCCCGAAATGATCCTAGCAACGACCAAGTGAAAGCTGTTTGAGCCTATATCCAATACGGCAATTTGAGTCGATTCTCTTACTTCTAAGTCATCAAATGCTTTGGTTATTGGATTCATATTCGGTTTTTTCCAGGCCTTTTAAATAGTTGTATGTTTCAACTTGAGAGCGCAAGTGTTTGCGGTTACCTCGTTTAACATAACCATTTACCTGATTTTTGTCTATGACACGGGCTTTCAATGTATCTTTAAAATGCAATTCCAGTATATAAATTATTCGCTTGGCTAAAATTTCGTCGAATACAGGGGCGCCCACCTCAATTCTATCTTCCATATTGCGCTTCATCCAGTCCGCAGAAGATAGATAAACCCTAGGTGTTCCAGCATTGTGAAATGCCATTACACGAGGATGCTCTAAGAAACGGTCAACGATACTGATGATAGTAATATTGTCACTAAGCCCTTTTTGCTGAGTGACGAGAGAGCACATACCACGGACTACGCCTTTAATCTTAACTCCTGCTTGACTAGCCAAGTACAATTTGTCGATGATGTCTTCATCAACTAAGTTATTCACTTTAAACAATATCTCTGCTTTTAGACCTTGGTTTGCATTGGCAATTTCTTGCTCAATTAACGACAGGATCTTAGCTTTTGAATTAATTGGCGACACCATTAGATGGTCAAACTTTTGCTGGCGATATGGCAGTTGAATGAGATCAAATACAGCCAACGTCTCTCTGGTAATTTCTGGATGGCAAGTAAATAGGCTGAAGTCGGTATAAATTTTTGCCGTACTTTCGTTGAAGTTACCTGTGCCTATATGAGAATAATGGTTTAGCTGGCCTTTTTCTTCTCGGCTTACTACGCATACTTTGGTGTGGATTTTAAAAGATGGGTTACCGAAAATAACTTTGATCCCGGCATCCGTCATGGTTTTTGCCCAAGCGATATTGGCTTCTTCGTCAAATCGAGCGCGTAACTCCATCACAACCGTAACCATTTTACCGTTGTCTACGGCATCAATAAGTGAGCTTACGATACGAGATTTTGAAGCAATGCGGTACATGGTAATACGTATATGTTTTACATGAGGGTCAAATGCGGCTTGGCGCACAAACTCAGTAAAGTGTAAGAATCGGTGGAATGGGTAATAAAGTAAAATGTCTTGGTTTTTGATGGCATCAAATACCGTATTAAAATTGCTGAACTGCTTGCTGGCTAATGCAGGTAGAGGCTTATTCTCTAAGCTTTTTCTACCAATGTTAGGAAAACCGATAAAGTCCCTTACATTACGAATTCGACCTGCAGCAATAAGGTTGTCGTAGGACGAGTGCTTAAGGTGACGTTTTAAGCTTTTCACCATTTCTTCTGGCATTTCACCATCAAAAATAACCCGAACTGGCTCGGCAATTAAGCGTTGTTTCATACTGTCGGACATTTTTTCTAAATAGCTGTCCGCAATATCATCATCATTTAATGAATACTCAGAATCACGGGTCATCTTAAATGAGTAGGAGTCGATTGAGTCAAAGGCGACGAAACCACGGAAAATATCTTCGCTGAACAATTGAATAACATCGTCCAATAGAATGACCTGTTTTACCCCTTTTTCAGAAGGCAAAATAATAAAGCGACTCATTTTGTCCGTTGGGATCTCAATGGTCGCGTATTTCGGATTTTTATCTTGACGGTTTAAGCGCACAAAAAAGTAAATGGCTGAGTCATTCAGACGGCTTACTAGGTTAACTTTCTTTTCAATTAAAATAGGGGCGATATGGCGCAATACTTCGTTTTGGAAGAAGTCCTTTAACCAATCGATTTGGTTAAGGGTTAAGTTTTCTTTTTCGATTAAGTGTATTTTATGCTTTTTAAGTTCACTAAAAGCACGCTTAAAGGTTCTATCGAATACAAGGGTTAGTTTTTGAATTTTTTCATTTATCGCTGTCATTAACTGTTCAGTTAATTCGGCTTTTTCAGGTTCATCGTTATTTTTGTAAATTAAGATCTGACGACGAACATTAGCGACGCGTACGCGATAAAACTCATCCATATTGTTTGAATAAATGCCAAGAAAACGAATGCGCTCAATCACAGGGTTATTTGGATCATTGGCTTCTTGCAATACACGCTCGTTGAAGCTTAACCAACTTAACTCTTTAGGAAAAAATTTATTGTTTTTGATCAAATCACTATTCACAGGACACACTACCAAGCTAGGGAGAAAAACGTTCAAGTTTTATTCTAGCTATACAATATGTCCGAATAATGAAATAAATCAAATGCTTGTTCGATTTACTCCATTTGCCGACAAAACATGCAATAAATTCGGTAATTAAGCGGCCGTTTGTTTATTGTTGTCAATGCTTGAAGTTTGATTGCTCCAATTTATTTGGCTAATGATCTCGGTTTGATGCAACCCATCTTGCCACTTTAATAAACGCAAATTGCCATCTTTGGTTTCTACCATGGTAGTGCAGTTTTCTATCCAGTCGCCATCGTTACAATAAACAATGCTTTGTTCTATACATAATTGAGGGTGATGGATATGACCGCAAATAACGCCATCAGCACCTTGCTCAATAGCATCATTAATTGCCGCTGAGCGATAACGGGCAATCGCTTCATTGGCTTTTTTTACTTTGGTTTTTATGTAGGAAGCAAGTGACCAATAAGGTAAACCAAACAATTTGCGCATTTTGTGGTGGCTACGGTTGAGCCATAGTAAAAAATCGTAGAGTAGATCACCTACCTTCGCCTGCAGCTTACCAAAGCAGACTTGGCTGTCGTATTTGTCGCCGTGAAGCATCAATAATTTTTTACCGCTTATGGTTTGGTAAATGTATTCATTGTGAATTTGAATCGAACCAAACAGTAGCTTTTCATAAGGTTTCATTAAGCCATCGTGATTACCCGGCAAGTAAATGACTTCTGTCCCTTGTTGTGCTTTTTTCAGAAGTAAGTTTAATACTTTGTTATGGGAGTCAGGCCAGTGCATGCGGCGCTTTAACGCCCAAAAATCAACAATGTCGCCAACAAGAAAGATACGGTCACATTCAACTGAGTCTAAAAAGCTAAGCAAAAACTCGGCTTTACAGTCGATACAACCTAAGTGAATATCGGAAAGCCAGATACTAGGGTAAAAGTGCTTGTCTGTACTCATTGTCTTCTCTCATTTTATAGAAATAAAAATGGGGCATTAAAAGCCCCATGTATTGTTAATTTTGTTTCGTTCCCATGTAACGTTCGCGTTTACTTGCTTTGAGCTTAGTCATATCGACAACGACAAAACCGTCTATGCAATCACAGAAGTCTGGGTCGACGTTAAAAGCACAAAAACGTGCACCACCATCTTCACATAGTTCAGAGTACTGCTTATACAACGTAGGTACGCTAGCACCTTCTTGTTTTAGCTTGGTTTTTAAAGCTTTAAACTCTTCACTATAGTTGTTACCAGACACTGCCAAGCCTTCTTGCTCAGTAAAAGTAAATGGTCGTGTGGCTTTTACCATATTTGCATTGTCGCCAAAGTAGCTTTGGTAAAAGCGAACCAGGCTGGCTTTTGCTTCTTTATTGAAGTCATTGCTGATAGATACCGCGCCTAATAGATAGCGAATATCGGTGTTTTTGTTGAGATAAGCGCCTATGCCATGCCATAAATAATCTAGGCTTCTTTTGCCCCAATACGCAGGTTGTACAAAGCTGCGGCCGAGTTCTAACCCTTGTGCTCTAATGTTTGCAGGTAGGTTTGATAAATCAAACAAGGTTTCGCTATATAAGCCTGTTTCACCTTGTTGTTGATCAACTCTTGCAATTGGCACCATGCGATATGCGCCGACTAATTCGTACTGTTCGTTGTCCCAAAGCACAATATGGTCATAAAAGTTATCGTACTTGTCGATATCACGACGCATACCTGTGCCTTCACCAACTGCACGGAAGGTTAGCTCTCTAAGGCGACCAATTTCTCGCATGATGGCTGAATCTTGATTGTGCTGATAGCAATATATTTGTTTGCCGTCTGAGGTTTCGCCTAACAGCTGACATGCTTTTAACTCTTGGCGTAACACCTTTCTATCTTCAGGGTGGGCAACACTTTCAAACGCTGGCTTAAACAACAAAGATGGTTTTTTCTTTGGCAGTGCGTAGACGTGTTTTTTAAACAAGTTGATCAGGCGACCTTCGTCCATGTCTAACTTTTGATAGTCAGCATAGGGAATTGGGCTACCAATGCGAATACGAATGTCCCGTTTGGTTTGCTTGAACATTTCATCAATTAACCAAAGTGTCGAAATTGGTTTAGCAAACAGCGATAAAGCATAGAAGAACAGTGAGTTTTTGCCATCAACATGCATTGGCACAATAGGTACTTCTGCTTTTTTGGCAAAGCGCAAGAAACCGCTGCGCCATTTGCCATCCATGACACCTTTTGGCCCTAAGCGCGATACTTCGCCCGCTGGAAAAATTAACAAAGCACCGCCAGATTTCACATGTTGTTCAATGGCTTTCATGTTCTCTTTTGGTGTTTTGCCATTCATATTATTCACAGGCAGTAACTGTGGACGTAGTGGTTTGATTGCCCATAGTAATTCGTTAGCAACCACTTTTACGTCCTGTCTAATTCCGGCAAATAACTTCAATAGGGCAAGACCGTCTAAACTGCCGATAGGGTGGTTTGAAATACCAACTACACCGCCTTGGTGAGGAATATTGTGCTTTTCTCTGTCATTGACTAAATAACTAAACTCAAAGTATTCGAGTACTTGTTCAACAAAGTCGATGCCTTTTAGATGAGGGTAGGTTTTCTCGAACTGATTAAATTCACGTTCGTGAAATAAGTATTTTAAAAAACGAATTAATGAATTCTTTACTAGCTTGTTACCCGCTTCTATTTTCGGTAACTGAGTCGCTACAATATTTTCCACCGAGATCATGATGGTTCGCCTAGTTCTGTATCAATTTTGCGCAAATTTACCGAAGCAAAATGACAGTCGAGTGACTAACAAATGGCAGAACCATGACGATAAAATTGCAAATCGATGACGACTAAATGGCAGTTTGGTTACACGATGCAATTGATACTCGACAAAGGTTGCTTAATTATTTGTTCTAAAAAGAAAATTTGATATGAGAGAAAGCGAGTTTATTGCTATGCTATCGATATTGAACTGGAAAATTGAGTATGGGGTCTGGTTATGGCAAGAGAACAATGGGGGGTGTGCGCAGAAGCAAACCTGCATGGAGTACATTTATTTTTTAATGCTCATGAAGGGTATGAGCCTGTTATTCGTGAAGCATTAAGCCAATTGCCTAGCATCTTTGATGAAATTAATGAGCAGTTTTCCGAAGCTATGTTTAGTGCAGTAATCGCTGTAGGTGCAAACTTTTGGTCTGAACTCTATCCTGGCGATAAACCTGAAGGGTTAAAACCTTTTCCTGCAATGAATCATGAAGACCGCAGTATGCCAGCGGTGCCAGTCGACTTATATATTCAATTACGTTCCGACAGGCAAGATGTGAACTACATTGCAAGTCGTCGTGTTACTTCTTTGTTCGGTGAGACGTTAGAGCTTATTGAGCAAGTGCCTTGTTTCCGCTACTTAGATGGCAGAGATTTAACCGGCTTTGTTGACGGTACTGAAAATCCAAAAGGTCGTCATCGCCGTGAAGTCGCATTAGTTGCTGATGGTAAATTCACAGGTGGTAGTTATTTGCACGTACAACGTTATCGCCATCATTTAGCTCGCTGGGACAAAGTGCCAACAGAAGAGCAAGAGTTGATCATAGGTAGAACTAAGATTGACGACATTGAAATGAGTAAAGAACAAATGCCTGAATTTGCTCATGTAAAACGCTCAAACGTGAAAGATGAAAATGGTAAAGGTTTGGAACTAATGCGCCAAAGCATGCCTTATGGCAACCTAACCACTCAAGGTTTATTGTTCGTTTCTTACTGTGCATACCCAGATCATTTTGAGACTATTTTGCGAAATATGGTCTACGGCTCAGATGAAGGAACGTATGATCACTTACTTAACTACACCACAGCGGAAACTGGTGCGGCATTTTTTGCGCCATCAATTGACTTTTTAGTTGCACAAGGGAATTTAGATTAGCAAGCTGATCGGGCCTTGCTCGCTAGATCAAATACTGATTTGCTAGATCGCTTCTCGCTAGTGTTTTAGCACAGAGTGATCTAGCTGCTAAAAGTAGATCTAATTATACCGTTTCAAACAGTTGTCTAACGTTTTTAAGCGTATGTTCAATTTCGCTGACTTTAAGTGGAGCGATGAAAATAGTGTCATCACCAGCAATGGTTCCTAACACACCTTCTGCTTTACCTACTGAGTCTAACAGGCGAGCGATTAACTGAGCAGCACCTGGGCTGGTGCGGATTATCACCATGGATTCATTGTGCTCAATATCTAGAACAAGCTGACGAAGTGGGCTTTTAGCCGTTGGCATTCCTAACTCAGCAGGCAAGCAATAAACCATTTCCTGTTTAGCGTTACGAGTTCTAACTGCACCGAACTTAGTTAGTAGGCGGGATACTTTAGATTGGCTTATGTTATCGAAGTCTTGCGCTTTTAAGGCATCAACAATTTCACCTTGCGAGCCAAATCGCTCCTCTTTTAACAGCGCTTTAAATGCTTTGATCAACTCTTCTTGTTTGGACTGACTCATAAACCTAACCTGTGAATAAATATGCGCGCAGTTTAATGGATTTATGCGGTTCAGTCTAATCCCAATATGTAGCCTCAAGTTGCCCTAGTTGGTGCTGATTTGGGAAATCTTGTTATTAGACTAATTGCTATTTGAGTTTTTACTCATATTTAAGTAGGGTATGCGCCAAAACTTACTCTACAAAAACGAAAATTTCGGAGAAGAATATGAAAGTTGCAGTTTTAGGTGCCGCTGGTGGTATCGGTCAGGCTCTATCTTTATTACTAAAAACTCAATTACCTGAAGGTTCAGAGTTAGCGTTATACGACGTTGCTCCAGTTGTTCCTGGTGTTGCAGTAGACTTAAGCCACATCCCAACTGCAGTTAAAGTTGAAGGTTTTGGTGCAGACGATTTAGGCAAAGCGTTAACAGGTTGTGACGTAGTTTTAATCCCTGCTGGTGTTCCGCGTAAGCCTGGTATGGACCGTTCTGATTTATTCAACATCAACGCTGGTATCGTTAAGAACCTAGTTGAAGGTATTGCTGATCACTGTCCAGACGCTTGTATCGGGATTATCACTAACCCGGTTAACACTACAGTTGCTATTGCTGCTGAAACGTTAAAAGCAAAAGGTAAGTACAACCCTGCTAAGCTATTCGGTGTAACGACACTAGACGTTATCCGTGCTGAAACTTTCGTTGCTGAGTCTCAAGGCTTAGACGTAGAAGAAGTTGTTGTTCCAGTAATCGGTGGTCACTCAGGTACAACTATCCTTCCTCTTCTTTCTCAAGTTGAAGGTGCTAACTTCACTCAAGAACAAATTGAGCAACTAACTCACCGTATCCAAAACGCCGGTACTGAAGTTGTTGAAGCTAAAGCTGGTGGCGGTTCTGCTACTTTATCAATGGGCTTAGCAGCAGCTCGTTTCTGCATGAGCTTAGTTGATGCATTAAACGGTGAAGATGACGTTTACGAATACACATACGTTGAAGGTGACGGTGAAGACGCTCGTTTCTTCGCTCAGCCAGTACTTCTAGGTAAAGATGGTGTTAAAGAGATCTTACACTACGGTAACCTAAGCGAATACGAAGAGAAGTGTAAAGCTGAGATGTTAGATGGCCTTAAGGGTGACATCAAACTAGGCGAAGACTTCGTTAACAAGCCATCAGAAGCGTAATGGTTTAAATAACAGATTAAAAGGTGCACTTTGTTGCACCTTTTTTGTTTCTGATACTAAACTGTCTTTGTTAGGATTAATCTAACTTGTATAAATATCAAAGGACTATAGGTAAGTTATGAAGGTTAAACAGCAAGGTTTTACGTTAATTGAATTAATCATTGTGATTGTTATTTTGGGCATTTTAGCCGTAACTGCTGCGCCAAAATTTCTAGATTTATCAAAAGACGCAAGGATCGCAACCTTACAAGGTATGGAAGGCGCGCTTAAAAGTGGTGTGGACTTAGTTTATGCAAAAGCTGAAGTTGCAAACCAAACCTCTGGTGATGGCTCTGTAACTAGCAATGGTGTAACTATTCTTACTCACAGTGGTTATCCAACAGCAAATTGGGTCAATAGCGTACGTTATGTTATCGACTTAGACGATCAGAATTTTACAACTGCGACTACAGTGTGTCCTACCGAATGGTGTGGTTTAGGTAATCAAGGCACTTCACCAGGAGGCTCTACAGTAACAGCACCAGGGCGACTAGCTAAAGTGTATCCTCGAGGCTACACATTTAACCAAGAATGTGGCGTAGTTTATATCAATCGTCATGACGGCAATCGTCCAGAAGTTGTATTAGAGACCGATGACTGCTAATTAGTTAAAAACTGTAAGTGAAAGCCAGCGAGTTCGTCACTGGCTTTTAGTTTTTATTTCCTCGCCCTTACACTTTCAAATCAACTTGGTGAATACTACCTACTGAACCATCATCATTAGCATATACACTGCTCTTGCGCATTTGCCCTAAGGTATTGTTATTTGCATCTTTAAAAGTGAATTCGGTATTTACAGTTTGCAAAGCTAAGGTATCAACACTGCTATCCGACAGTTTCGATATTTCCTTATCCGTTCCTGGTTGCCATAGCAACAATTGTGAAAATATTTTGTCTTTATTATTGATATAACCATCTTGGTTATCGTCGTATTGTGCGAGTTCGGCAAACCCATCGCCTGTTTGGGCGCCAAACAATTCACTACCATCGTCAATGATACCGTTATTGTTTTTATCTAATGCAATGAAAGCAGCGCCTTCTGATAAGGTGGCAATGTTATCCACTTCACCATCCATGTTGAGATCAAACTCCATGGTTTCGCTAGAAAGTGACATAGGCTGGTCAGAGAAATTAATAATTAGTGGGTCTTGCAGCTCCTCTACTTTAATTACTTGCTCAGAGTAAGATTCGTACTCTCTGCTGTAAGCCATAGAAAAGTTGAACTCGGCTTGTTCGCCATTACTCAAGGTTATACTGCCACTGGCTGCAAAAGTTGTTTGCTCAGCTTCAAAGTAATACTCCTGCGATAACATGAAAGTATTGTCTAGTGGCGGCGCCTCAGTCTGTTGAGGCACAGTTTCCGCTCTAACGCTATTTGGATCGGCTGCTATTTCTAAATTCGGTAATACTATTTTTTTCCCGAGTAGCCGGCTTAACAAGTTAATTTGAACCGTTTGCTCGGCAGACAATGTGATCGTCACTTTATCAATTTGATCAGCGATTTTTTGTGCCTGAGCAGAATTAAGATTGGCTAACTCTTCGCTCGGTGCAGCTCGGTTAACGGTTACTCTATTTTGTATGTGTTTACTATCGAACTGGCGTGAAGACGCCATGGAAATTCCATTGTGTGAAGACATATCAACCCCCGATGATAAGACTCGTCCATTTCGACTCAGTTATCGGCAGTAAAGCGGCATTAGCTTAATACTAAAATTGACTAATAAATGAACAATTCATTCTACTGCGTTATAAAAGGCTTTTTTTATGCGTCGCAGTTGCATACCATCAGATGATAAAACCTATCTAGAACAAGGATTTGCATGGTTTATTCGTTGGTAACTTTAATATTGGTTTTAGCTACCTGCTTGATATTCTTACCTAAGTTTCGCAACTTAGTGGAACGCCAAAGCTTAGCAATTAACTTCTTTCTTACTTTGATCGCCACGCTAGTGGGAGTATTACTCGCCATTGCGATCAGTAACTATGAGCAAGAAGTAAAAGAGAAGGAGGATGTTAGCAAGTTAATTCGAGCATCTATTCACTCGGTTGAAACCTGTTTTGAATACAGCCAAGCACTGGTTTCTCATTTCGATAACTTGGCTGACAAAGACAGCAAAAAAGTCAGCTTTTTCGTTAATAATCCTTTACCTTATCCTGATTACATCGATGTGTTCGTGATGCAGAACATTGTCAGTAAGAATTTATCTCAAGTGGCATTAAGTGACTTGAATGAGTTAATCATCAACCTGAAAAGATCATCAACCTCTAAACCTTCTGTTTATTTGACCATGTTAGACAGAACCAAGCAGTTATTGGAAACAGAACTGTTATATCAAGTAGGGGATATAGATTATCAAGAGTTGGAACAACAATTAGACGTTATTGAGCAAGGGGCTTTGTAACCGTCTCGTTTAATCAATGGAGTAGTTTGTGAGTAAAAGGGTAGCGTTTGATTTAGATGGCACTTTGATTAGTAGCGACAGTGGCGAAGATTGGTTGGAGTTTTTAGTTGATAAAGGCGTGCCTCTAGCTAAAGAAGCAAGAGCCGAATGCCTAGTCCAGATGGAAAATTATAGCCTCGGCACTATGGATATTAGTGCTTACATGACAAGTTGGTGCAAGCCTGTTAAAGGTATGGCAATGGGTGATTGCCAACCTTTATTGAAAGAGTTTGTGACGACAAAGGTAAAACCTTATATTTTTGCACAAGGAAAGCAGCTTGTTGATGAGCTAAAGGAACAACAAGCTGATGTCTTATTAGTGTCAGCAAGTCCTGATTTTTTGGTAAAAGCAATAGCGAAGGAACTTGGTATTGCAGATGCAGTTGGCATTGACGTTGTTATTGATAATGATGTGATCAGCAATACTATTAATCAGCCGTATACTTTTAAAGAAGGCAAAGTCGTAGCTGTGAATAATTGGCTAGCAAACTTATCAGGTAATAATAGTAAAAGCTTAGATCTTGCTTATAGCGATTCGATCAATGATCTGCCATTACTAACAATGGCTAAAAACTCGGTTTGCATCAATCCAGATGAAAAGTTAGCTAAGGTCGCAAAGGACAATGGTTGGCAGGTGTTGTCTTGGTAAGTTTTACTAGCCCGGCGAAAGGGCTAGTAAAAATAGAGGTATTAAGCTGTACGGTGAACCGCGATATGAGCCAAAGCAATTAGTGCTTCTTTATATGAAGACTCAGGAATGATAGAAAGTGCCTCAATGGCTTTATCAGCTTCTTGCTCTGCTTTTTCTCTTGTGTACTCAAGCGACCCGGTTGCAGCCATTGTTGCTAAGATAGGCTGCAAGTGATCGATTCCATTGCCTTGTTCAATAGCGTCGCGAATTTGTTGCTGTTGGTTACCCTCTGAATTCCACATTGCATATAATAGAGGCAAAGTAGGTTTCCCTTCGGCTAAGTCATCACCTACGTTCTTACCCATATCGTCGGCTTCAGACGTGTAGTCCATAACATCATCAATTAATTGGAAAGCAGTACCTAGATGCATACCATATAAACGCATGGCTTGTTCGGTTTTTTCATCCGAGCTATTGATCACTGCTGCTAACTGGGTTGCCGCTTCAAATAAACGTGCAGTCTTACCATAGATAACATCGAAGTAACTTTTTTCTGTGGTATCTGGATCGTTACAGTTCATTAACTGCAGTACTTCGCCTTCGGAGATGACATTAGTTGCGTCAGCTAAAATGTCCATGACTTTCATGGAATTCAGCGTCACCATCATTTGGAATGAACGGGTATATAAGAAGTCACCAACTAACACACTGGCTTGGTTGCCAAACACGGCATTTGCTGTTTCTTTACCGCGGCGCAGCGTAGACTCATCAACAACATCATCATGAAGTAAAGTTGCGGTATGGATAAACTCAATGATCGCCGCAAGTGTGTGGTGTTGAGTTCCTTGATGACCCAGTGCACGGGCAGCAAGTACAGTTAGCATAGGACGTATGCGTTTACCGCCACTATTGATAATGTACATACCAAGCTGATTTACCAGAGCAACGTCAGAGTTGACTTGTAGCCCAATACATTGATTAACAGCAAGCATATCATCTTGCGCTAATGCCATAATTTCGTTGATGTCCATGAAGGAGTTTACTAACCATAGGGTTTGAATTTGCGGCGTATTTTACAAAATAAAAAACATATTCAAAAGTGATGAATCAACAATAGTCGGTAAAAACTCAATTTAGCTAAGCAATATTTGGTTTAAATCATCATTTATCCAAACAATAAGGGAATAAATGTACAAAATACGATATAGCCGAATACGGCAGCGATTTTAATTAGTAGCTCTGCCTGTAACTATATAAGGTAATTTTTGCGCATGTTTATTAATCGTTTTAATGGATAATAATCGGAGGCCACTAAATAGAGAGAAAACGATCTTTTGAACTAACTTTTTCTTAATTGTTAGTAAAAAACGTTAGAATGATCGCGCCAAGATCCTTATAATGCCGAGCCGATTTACGTAGTGAATGTATTGGCTGTAGCTAAGATGTTCACTAGTAAAGAACAGCTTGTTAAGCTAAAGCTAGGATCAAAATCATAAAAAACGATCCGGCTAAAATTAATTTTCAGTGCGGTGATCTGAAGATAGTTTTCACTAGTATTTGTATATGTTTATTTTTTCTTAGAAAAAGATCAAATTTATGCTTGCGTATAATGAACTTCTACTTTAGAATTCGCGCCCTGTTTTACAGATTTAATTTGTGCGAAGAACGCACAGGAGACGGAGTAATATGTACGCGGTATTCCAAAGTGGTGGTAAACAACACCGTGTTGCTGAAGGCCAAACTATTCGTCTTGAGAAGCTTGAAGTAGAAGCTGGTTCTACTGTTGAGTTTGATCAGGTGTTATTAGTAGCTAATGGCGACGACGTTAAAGTTGGTGCACCATTAGTAGCTGGCGGTAAGGTTTCAGCTGAAGTTGTATCTCACGGTCGCGGTGAGAAAGTTAAAATTGTTAAATTTAAGCGTCGTAAGCATTCACGCAAGCAAGCGGGCCACCGTCAGTGGTTCACTGAAGTGAAAATTACAGCAATCAACGCTTAATCAGATAGAGGTACTTTAAGATGGCACATAAAAAGGCTGGTGGTAGTACTCGAAACGGTCGTGATTCAGAAAGCAAACGCTTAGGTGTTAAGCGCTTTGGTGGTGAGTCAGTATTAGCCGGTAACATCATCGTTCGTCAACGTGGTACTAAGTTCCACGCTGGTTCAAACGTAAGCATGGGCCGTGACCACACTTTATTCGCAACTGCGGATGGTAAAGTGAAGTTCGACACTAAAGGTCCACTTAACCGTAAATACGTTAGCATCGTAGCTGAATAATTTTAGCTTAAAAGCTTTGAAAGTTTTAAAACCCCGCTTATGCGGGGTTTTTTATTGAACTCGCCATAATTAAGATCATTAAGATAAAAGTTTAAGCAAAAAGATCGTTTTAATTTTTATCTTAACGTTACTTTGCTATGGCAGAGAACTGGGATCCAGAAAACACGGTCACTCGTAAAAGTTTACATTCAGTAGTTGGATCCAAATTTAATCTATAATGACGAGAGTCAGTCACCGAAAGTTAGGGTATATAACAAATGAAATTTGTTGATGAAGTTGAGATCAAAGTTGATGCTGGAGACGGAGGTAATGGTGCCGTTTCATTCAGACGTGAAAAATATGTTCCTAAAGGTGGTCCTGACGGCGGTGACGGTGGTGACGGCGGTGACGTATTATTGCAAGCTGATGAAGGCTTAAATACGCTTGTTGATTATCGCTTTGAACGTTTTCATAAAGCGCAACGCGGTGAGAATGGCCAAGGTAGAAATTGTACAGGCTCTCGTGGCGAAGATTGTATTTTGAAGGTGCCTGTTGGTACTCGTGCAAGAGACGTTGATACTGGTGAAGTCATTGGTGACTTAACCAAACACGACCAAAAGTTATTGGTTGCCAAAGGTGGCTTCCACGGTTTAGGTAACACTCGTTTCAAAAGTAGTGTTAACCGTGCGCCAAGACAAAAAACAAACGGTACGCCGGGCGAAGTTCGCAACCTACAATTAGAGCTATTGTTATTAGCTGATGTGGGCATGTTAGGTTTACCAAATGCAGGTAAGTCTACATTTATCCGTTCAGTTTCGGCGGCAAAACCAAAAGTAGCCGATTATCCATTCACAACCCTAGTACCTAATTTAGGTGTTGTTCGTGCAGGTAATTCATTCGTTGTTGCAGACATTCCTGGTCTTATCGAAGGTGCTTCAGATGGTGCAGGTTTAGGTATTCGTTTCCTTAAGCATTTAGAGCGCTGTAGAGTACTGCTTCATTTAATCGATATTATGCCAATCGACGGTAGCGATCCTGTTGAAAATGCAAAAGTTATCGTATCTGAGCTTGAGCAGTACAGCGAAAAACTTGCGCAAAAGCCTCGCTGGTTAGTATTCAACAAAATCGACCTTATGGGCGAAGAAGAAGCAAATGAACTATGCCAATCAATTGCTGAGCAGTTAGAGTGGGATGGTCCTATTTATAAGATCTCTGCAGTAAACGGTCTAAACACTAAAGATCTTTGTAACGATATCGCCGATGCTCTAGACGAAATGCCGAAAGAAGTTATCGTTGATAAAGAAGAAAAAGTGGAATTCCAATGGGATAACTACCACTCAGACGCAATGGATGATCTAGATGACGATTTGGATGACGACGACTGGAACGAAGATGACTACGATGTAGAGGTTATCTACAAGCCATAGCAATTTAGCTTGTAAGTTATAGATGCAATTATTGTTTTAACTTGTACAGCTTACAACTTGTATTGAGTATAAAGAACGAAGAGCATGACCAAAATTTCGATGATTGCCGCGATGGCAAAAAACAGAGTTATCGGTAAAGACAATGATATGCCTTGGCATATGCCTGCTGACTTAGCTCATTTTAAAAAAGTAACCATGGGTAAGCCTGTGATCATGGGGCGCAAAACCTATGAATCTATTGGCAGACCTTTACCGGGGCGTAAAAATATTGTTATTACCCGAGATCTTAACTGGCAAGCTGATGGGGTAGAAGTGGCTAACTCACCAGAGTTAGCAATGGAGTTGGTTGCCGATGTTGAGGAAGTGATGGTTATTGGTGGTGGCAACATTTATCAGCAATTCTTAACTAAGGCTTCTAGTTTATATCTAACTTTTATTGATTTAGACGTCGAAGGCGATACCAAGTTTCCAGACTGGCAGAGTGCTGGAGCATGGTTAGAGGTTGATTGCCAAGCTCATAAAGCCGATGAAAAGAATGCGCATAGTTACCAATTTGTCACGCTACAAAAACAAGATTAATTAATTTTTAAATAGTTGGTTTCATTTAAAATCCAGTTATGTTAGTTTTTGATTGAAATTTTATTGGGGTTAGTTTCATGAAGTTAGTAACAAGTTTATTGATCAGTTTTGCATTGTTAATGAGTTTATCTTATACGCCTAAAGCACAGGCTTCAGATATCAACTCTTTGCTAGCTGGTATATGTGAGAATGTGGCATCGGATAACAAAAGCCGCTTTCGTAAAAAACTGAAGGAAGCAGGTGTTAAATTACGTAATATTTATGACGGTATTTCTTGCGGTGGCATGAATTTAGTTCGTTATGCAATGTCGAACAACGCTCAGAAAACGGGTACTTTCATAGTTAAGCGTATGCCAAGTTCACACTTTGCTGGTTCAGGCGATGCAGATTGGGCCGGTTCAAACGGTCATGGCGGTTCAGATATCGCAAAGGCGATTGCAGCACGTTAAGCATTAGTTAAATTCTAAAAAAGCCGTCGATAGACGGCTTTTTTGATCTTAGATGTTATTCAAAATAACAATTTAGGCTTTAAAGTTGAAATCCTCTATTTGCTCTGGTGGCATAGGGCGAGCAATAAAGTAACCTTGAGCGTAATCAACGCCAATGTTTGCAAGCTCTTGAAATGTATTCTTGTCTTCGACAAACTCCGCCACCGTCGACTTGTTTAGCGCTTTAGCAATATTGTTAATCGCCGTAACTAACGTATGGTCAGCAGAATTATTGGTCATATCTTTGACAAAGCTGCCATCGATTTTCACCGAGTGCGCTGGTAGTTCACGCAAATAAGCAAAGGTACTGAATCCCGTGCCAAAATCATCAATGGAGAACTGACAACCCAATTCGTTGATTTGGTTTATTAAGCGTCTAGTGCCTGAGACGTTGGTCAAACTTGCTGACTCAGTGAGTTCAAAGATGACTCTATTACCAGCAAGGTTATAAGTATCTAATTTCTCTTTGATCAGAGGAAACAGTCTTTCGTCAGAAAAAGCCTGAGCGGATAAGTTAATGGCAACCTTGTGAAGACAAGGGTATTGCTCGGTTAGTTTAATTGCTTTACTGATCACTTGGTGATCAAGCAAATTAATATCTTCGGCTCTTTCTAAAGCTGGAATAAAGTCATTTGGATAGACTAGGGTGCCATTGATATTTAGTCGAACTAACGCTTCATAGTAAGCAACGCAGTTATTTTTAATGTCCCAAACAGGCTGAAAATGAAGAACTATGCTGTCATTGACCACAGCCTCTTGCAGCCGATGTGCCCACTTCAAATTATCGTGTTGCTGTTTTGATTCAACATCATCATCGGTGTAACAGTGAGTTCTGTTGCGACCTTTGTTTTTGGCTACGTAAAGGGCGATGTCCGCTTGTCTCAGGTATTCTGGACCTGTGGCATTGCCGTCGACTTCAGATACACCAATACTTGCACTGATCTTGTAACTATTATTACCAAATTGAAAATGAGCATCGGCAATTTGTTTACAAATATCATTACCAATTTCTACTGCATCAGCTACTAATGTGTCGACCAATAGTATGACAAATTCATCACCGCCTACTCGGCATAAAATATCGGACTGCCTCAGGCGTTTGGATAATATCTGCGACACTTCTTTTAAGACTAAGTCACCCATTTGGTGACCTTCAGTGTCATTGATGATCTTGAAATGATCTAAGTCGATATAAAGCAAACAATGGCTATGGCTGCCACGTGAAGCCAATAGAGTTAATCGCGCCAATTCTGTATCGAAATAATAGCGATTGAATAGGCCAGTCAAAGTGTCGTGCAAGGCCAAGTGTTGAAGTTTTTCCTCGGCTTTTTTGCGTTCGTTAATATTGTCAATTGTCGCTGCTATACCAGTTTGCTCACCACCTTTAGTTAGTGGTCTCAGCTTGATTTCTACCCAGATGCTGTCGCCACTGGCGCTTTGTAACTTAATTTCTTCAGAAACAAAATGGGTTTTGCGCAACAGCAGTTCAGACAATCGATTAGAAAATCGAGTTGCGCCAAGCTCATCGGCATCAATAAACTCCATCAAGTTTTTATCAAGGCAATCGTCGATATTAAAGTCGGTTAGTCTTTGCCAAGCTTTGTTGATAAACCGGATCTGTCCTGCTTCATTGAGTTCCATAACGACCGAACTAATATTACTTAAAAGTTGGCTATGGGCTTGTAATAGGTGACGATATTGCTGCTCACTTTGCTCTAATTGTTTTACCTTGGAGCCAAACTGACTGTTACTGACAATAAAGTCATTTCTTCTAGCGGCGCGTTCACAAATATTCATGACCCGTGATGGGTTCATTGGCACATAAATAAAGTCACTTGCGCCATGTAGCATAAAGGTTTCTGCTAGCTTGACATCGTCTCTTGGGATCAAGACAACAACAGGTAAGTTACCTTGCTCATTGATGATGGTTTGCAATAGAGGTAAAGCAGAGTCGTTTTCCAGCTCGGCGTCAATAATAATAACGTCGTACTCTTTTTGTCTGATCTGCGACAACCCCTCTTTTGCAGTGTTGCTAAGTTCAACATGGAACCTGTCTTCTAGCAGGTGGGCGATGTTCAGCTCTAACTCTTGGTCGGCCAAAATGGACAGGGTTTTTAATTTGTCACTAATTGGAAGAGACTTTGAAAAGGCATCGGCTAAGATCTCATTGACTCTAGATGATTCTGACTTAGGCAGCACGGCATTAATGCCAAAAGATTTAGCGGTCGCTTCTGCTATTCTTTCGCTGTAAGTATCGGTAAGCAGAACTATCGGGGTTTTGCGTTCGCAGCGGTAAATATCAGAACGAATTAAACTGGATAGACACCAAGCATCGATTTCGCCGATATTAATGTCAGATATAATGAACTTATAGTCTTTTTCTCTCAATTTGACGATTGCGTCACTGCTATCTAACGCCAGATCAACAGAAAAGAACTGAAGTGAATCGATTAACTTGAGTAATTTTTTATTGATAGAAACGTCTGCAGAAATTAACAGCAGAGGCAATTTATTTTCCATTTGCGACCAAACCACTTAAATCTTGGAACAAGACTGAACCCGAAAGGAGACTACTTTATAAATATTATTATCAATAAACAAGGCTGATGAGATCAAACGCTGGTACAATGCGCGCACTTCCTAGATAAATTTTAAATGAATCATTGAGAGGCATAAGTGCAAGTTGTAGATTTTCACTTTGATTTACCAGAACATTTAATCGCTAAAGCTCCAAAAAAAGACAGAGCAAGCAGTAACTTAATGTCTTTAAACGGCAACACTGGTGAAGTGTTACACAACCAATTCCAACAGATCCTAGAGTTTATTAACCCTGGCGATTTAATGATCTTTAACAATACACGAGTTATTCCAGCTCGTTTGTTTGGTCAAAAAGCATCTGGCGGCAAAGTTGAAATTTTAGTCGAGCGAGTAGTGGATGAGCACACTGTATTAGCTCATGTGCGTGCCAACAAGTCACCAAAGCCTGGTAATGTGTTGATCTTAGAAGGTGAAGTTGAAGCTGAAATGATCGGTCGTCATGATGACTTATTTGAACTTAAGTTCTTAGGAGACGAAACTGTTCTATCTGCATTGGAACGCAAAGGTCACATGCCTTTACCTCCGTATATTGATAGACCAGATACAGAAGAAGATAAAGAAAGGTATCAAACGGTTTATAACGAAAAGCCTGGTGCCGTTGCAGCACCAACCGCAGGTTTACACTTTACTGATGAGTTATTAGCTCAGTTGAAAGACAAAGGCGTAAACATGGAGTTTGTTACCTTGCACGTGGGGGCTGGCACTTTCCAATCAATTCGTGTGGATGATGTTGAAGAGCACAAAATGCATTCGGAATACGCTGAGATCCCGGAGTCTGTTATTGCTGCTATTCAAGCAACAAAAGCGGCTGGAAAACGCGTTATCGCAGTTGGCACTACATCTGTCCGTTCTATTGAGTCTGCGGCCTGGAAGTCAGAAATGGCAACAGGTGAATTTGATAAGTTAACGCCATTTACAGGTGAAACGGATATTTTCATTTATCCAGGTTTTGAATTTAAAGTGGTCGACGCCATGGTCACCAATTTCCATTTACCAGAGTCAACGTTAATTATGTTGGTATCCGCTTTTGCAGGACAAGACAACATACTTAAAGCTTACAATGAGGCAATTGCCAAAGAATATCGATTTTTCAGTTATGGTGATGCCATGTTGTTAACAAGGCAAACAAAATAAAAAAGAGGGCATTAGCCCTCTTTTTTATTGCTGGTTTTGTTTTATTACTTAGCTTCAGCGTTTGGTTGACGCTTACGTTGGTAATATTTGTATATGCCAACCAATGATGCACAGATCCAAAATATCTCAATTACAAAACTTGCTAGGTTGAAGTTGATGCATAAGCTGATCAATAGCAATATCGCACCGACTAGGTTTAACAGGTTATATAACAAGCCTTTAGGACTGATCTTTTCAAATTGAATTAAAAAGAAAGCGGCTACAATAGAGGCGGTACCGATCATCCCGATGATGTCGGCAAACAAAGAAATTGACATAATTGACTCCACGTTAAAAATACGCTGGCGCGGTTCCTTGGAGACTTTACCTTACAGCTTAATGGCTCTTGGTGAGGCCAGCTGAATTCCCTATGGCAGACGCGCACATTCTATTTAATTAGAATGAATAATCAATAAGGATTTTTCTGATGATTTTGTATATAATGCCCGCCATTTTCTGAACACATCAACTGAGTTGATCACACTTATGAAGTTTGAATTAATCAATAGCAACGGAAAAGCCCGTCGTGGTAAGTTGCATTTCGACCGTGGCGTCGTTGAAACACCTGCGTTTATGCCGGTTGGTACATACGGTACGGTTAAGGGCATGACACCAGATGAATTACTAGAAACTGGTGCTCATATTTGTTTAGGTAACACTTTCCATTTGATGTTACGTCCAGGCACAGAGATCATCCGTAAGCACGGTGACTTACATGATTTCATGAACTGGCAGAAGCCAATCTTGACCGATTCAGGCGGTTTCCAAGTATTCAGCCTTGGTGATTTACGTAAGATCACAGAAAAAGGCGTTGAATTCCGTTCGCCAATTAACGGCGAAAAGATCATGTTAACACCAGAGCGTTCTATTGAAGTGCAACGCGAACTTGGTTCTGACATTGTTATGATCTTCGACGAATGTACCCCATATCCTGCAACACACGAAGAAGCCAAAGTATCAATGGAGCTATCTTTACGCTGGGCAGAACGTTCTAAGAAAGAACATGGTGATAGCAAGTCAGCGCTATTTGGTATTGTTCAAGGTGGTATGTACCCAGAGCTTCGTGAAGTTTCACTTAAAGGGCTGGAAGACATTGGTTTTGACGGTTATGCAATTGGCGGTTTATCGGTAGGTGAACCAAAAGAAGATATGGTTAATATCTTAGATACAACGGCATACAAGTTACCTGAAGATAAACCTCGTTATTTAATGGGGGTTGGTAAACCAGAAGACATCGTAGAAGCGGTTCGTCGTGGTATCGATATGTTTGACTGCGTAATGCCAACGCGTAATGCCCGTAACGGCCACTTATTTGTGACGGATGGCGTTGTGAAGATCCGTAATGCGGGTCATAAAGATGATACATCAACACTTGATCCAGAGTGTGATTGTTACACATGTAAAAACTTCACAAGATCTTATTTACACCACTTAGACAAGTGTAATGAGATCTTAGGTGCGCAATTAAACACCATTCATAACCTGCGTTATTACCAAAGACTAATGCAAGGTTTAAGAGACGCAATTGAAGCGGATAAACTAGAAGAGTTTGTTGCTGACTTCTATGCTCGTCGTAACTTACCTGTGCCACCTTTATCAGATGAAGGCATGCCAGGTTAAGAGATTTAACCATAGAGTCCACAGAGAGCTCTAGAGCTTATGTGTACTGAGCATTATGAATACTTGGTACAAGTCGGTGTTCTCTGTGGTGAGCTTTTAAGATAAATAACATTGCTATTTGCGACTTCGTCCATATATCAAACAACAATAAAAATTATTAAGAATCTAAGGGAAATATCCATGAGCTTATTTATTTCTAATGCCCATGCTGCAGCACCTGCTCCAGCCGCTGCTGGTCCAGATATGCTAATTATGTTAGCGGTATTCGGTTTAATCTTTTACTTCATGATTTACCGTCCACAAGCTAAGCGCGTAAAAGAGCATAAGAACTTAGTATCTTCACTGGCAAAAGGTGATGAAGTACTAACTGCAGGCGGTCTAATTGGTAAGATCACTAAAGTGGCAGAAGACAAAGACTTCATCAAAATTGAATTGGCAGAAGGTAATGAGGTGATGATCCAAAAAGCATCAATCAACTCAGTACTGCCAAAAGGTACAATTAAATCAATTTAATTGATTAGCAAACAACACCAGCATACTGAGCTGGTGTTGTTTTTTTATTTGGGATTCAAAAGGATAATCAAGTGTTAAACAAGTATCCACTTTGGAAATATATTTTAGTGGTGATGGTATTGGTCATTGGTGGCCTGTACGCCGCGCCAAACTTGTCCGGGGAAGATCCGGCTATTCAGGTCTCAGGCCTGCGTGGTGCTGAGGTTAATGCTTTAGTATTAGATTCTGTTATTGAAAAGCTAGATGAAGCAAACATTGGCTACAAAAAAACAGAATTAGAAAATGATCGTATTTTAGTTCGTCTAAATAACGAAGATGATCAGCTAGTAGCGAAAGAAGCAGTAGCTGCAGGGTTAGGTGACAGCTATGTCGTAGCACTTAACTTAGCGCCCGCGACACCAGATTGGCTTAAAGCTTTTGGTGCTGGTCCATTAAAACTAGGTCTCGACCTTCGTGGTGGTGTTCACTTCTTAATGGAAGTGGATATGGACGAAGCAATGAACAAGCAATATACGCAAATGGTGCAAGACTTCCGTAGTGATCTGCGTGAAGAAAAGATCCGTTATCGCGGCATTAAAAGAGATATTGCAAGAGATGCCGTTATCGTTCAAGTTCGTAACGAAGAAGACTTAGCTAAGGCTCGTCGCTTCTTATCTGGTCGTTATCAAGGTTATAGCATAGTAGAGATCAGTGATTCAGAGCTGTCTATTGCTCTTACTGACGCGAAGAAACAAGAAATTCGTACTTATGCGGTAGACCAAAACATTACTATCATTCGTAACCGTGTAAACCAATTAGGTGTTGCTGAGCCGTTAGTTCAACGTCAAGGCCAAGACCGTATCGTGGTTCAATTACCAGGTGTACAAGATACCGCTCGTGCGAAAGAAATCTTAGGTGCAACAGCAACGTTAGAGTTCAAATTAGCGGATCCTAAAGGCGACCTTGCTTCTGCCTTAAAAGGCCGTGTTCCTCCTCGTTCTAAGTTATATGACTTTGACAATTCACCAGCAGGTAAAGTGTTATTAGAAAAGCGCACTATCTTAACTGGTGAGCACATTGTTGATGCTACGTCATCTTTTGATGAGTACGGCATGCCGCAAGTTAACATTTCATTGGATTCAAAAGGCGGTAATAAAATGTCAGCCTTCACTAAAGACAATGTGGGTAACCAAATGGCGGTTGTCTTTATCGAATACAAGAAGACAGATAAGAAAGACAAAAATGGTAAGTTTAAGCTGAAAAAAGTTGAAGAAGTTATCAGCTTAGCAACCATTCAAAGTCGCTTAGGTCGTAACTTCCGTATTACAGGTTCAGGCTCTCAAGCTGAAGCGCACAACTTAGCTCTGTTACTTCGCGCTGGTGCATTAATAGCTCCAATTCAAATTGTGGAAGAAAGAACAGTAGGTCCGAGCTTAGGTAAAGAAAACATTGAAGCAGGCTTAAGTGCCGTTATTCTTGGTTTCGCTTTAGTTCTAGTATTTATGTTGTTCTACTATAAGAAGTTTGGCCTGATTGCTAACATAGCTCTGGCTGCAAACCTAGTACTGATTGTTGGTGTTATGTCGATGATCCCAGGTGCTGCTCTAACCCTTCCAGGTATTGCAGGTATTGTACTTACCGTAGGTATGGCAGTTGATGCTAACGTACTAATATTTGAGCGTATTCGAGAAGAGTTAAAAGACAACCGTAGCCCGCAACAAGCGATTCATCACGGCTATGACAGTGCGTTCTCAACCATTGCTGATGCTAATATCACTACCTTTATTGCCGCAATTATCCTATTTGCGATAGGTACTGGCCCAGTTAAAGGTTTCGCAATAACGCTAGCTATTGGTATTGCTACTTCTATGTTCACTGCAATTGTCGGTACTCGTGCAATTGTAAATGCGACATGGGGTGGTAAACGCATTGATAAACTTTCTATTTAATTCGGCGAGATCATTAATATGCAATTATTAAATATCAAAGAGACCATTCAATTTATGTCGATTCGCCGTTTTGCAATGGCGCTGTCAACATTACTAATCTTAGGCTCTTTTGCACTGTTCTTTACTAAAGGTTTGAACTGGGGTTTAGACTTCACAGGCGGTAGCTTGATTGAAGTTGAATTTGCCCAAAGTGCTGATCTGAAGAAAGTTCGCACAGTTCTTGATGAACAAGGCTTTGGTGATGCGACGGTGCAAAACTTTGGTTCGAGTCGAGATGTGTTAATTCGATTAGCGCCAAGAAAGTTAGAAGACGGCAAAAAAGTTGATGCAAAAATGATTGGTAACCAAATCATGGCGGCACTAACTGAAATGGACAGTTCAGCAACGATGCGTCGTATTGAATTCGTTGGACCTAGTGTCGGTGACGAGCTTCGTGAGCAAGGTGGTTTGGCTATGCTTACGGCGCTTATTTGTATCCTTATCTACGTAGCGTTACGATTTGAGTGGCGTTTTGCCCTAGGCTCGGTATCAGCACTTGCGCACGATGTTATTATTACCGTTGGTTTATTCAGCTTGTTAGGTATTGAATTTGACCTAACGGTATTAGCTGCGGTACTGGCAGTAATTGGTTACTCACTGAACGATACCATTGTTGTATCTGACCGTATCCGTGAAAACTTCCGCAAAGTTCGTAACGATGAATCAGAAGGCATTATCAATACATCACTGACACAAACGTTAAACCGTACTATGGTAACGTCAATTACTACAGCATTAGTATTGATTGCACTATTGTTTATGGGCGGTGAGCTGATCAAAGGTTTTGCTATTGCATTACTGTTTGGTGTGGTAATTGGTACTTACTCTTCTATCTATGTAGCAAGTTCTATTGCGCTTAGTTTAGGCATTAGCCGTGAAGACTTAATGCCGACTGAAATTGAAAAAGAAGGCGCGGATCAAGACCAGATCATGCCATAAGGTTACAGCGGTAAGCTGTAACTGAACAATAGACGATCTGGCAAAGCCAGCTAGATCAACCTCTGGTTGCTAGATCGTTACACGTCAGAGAAAGCGTATAGCTTAAAGTTATTAGGAGAATACAAATGCCTTCATTTGATATTGTATCTGAAGTAGACATGAATGAAGCAAGACACGCTTGTGACAATGCCAATAGAGAATTAGCAACGCGTTTCGATTTTCGTGGCGTTGAAGCGTCATTTGAGTTCGTTGATGAAAAAGTCAAAATGGTTGCCGAAGGGGACTTCCAAATTCAGCAAATGACAGACATGCTTCGTGCCAAGTGCTCTAAGCGTGGTTTAGACCCAGAGTCGGTTGATAGTTCAGCTAAAATCGATATCTCAGGCAAAACCTATACTAAAACCGTATCTTTCAGACAGGGGATTGAACAAGACATGGCGAAGAAAATCGTCAAACTGATCAAAGACTCGAAGATGAAAGTTCAAGCTTCTATTCAAGGCGATAAAGTCCGTGTAACTGGCAAAAAACGTGACGACTTACAGCAAGCGATGCAACTAATTCGCAGCGGTGAGTTAGGGCAACCTTTCCAGTTCAATAACTTTAGAGACTAAAGAGCAAGCTGTAGAGCCGTAAGCTTTAAGCTGTAAGTAAAAGAAAGGACTTGATGATAATTATCAGATAAACCTTAAAACTTGCTTATCGCTTATCGCTTATCGCTTATCGCTTATCGCTTATCGCTTACAACTTTCCCTTTCTGTAACCATTTTGTCATTATTAGTTATTAGACTGCCTACCTTTTCGTGTTAAATAATTGAGCTTATTGGCAGCAAAGGTGCACAATGGATGGTTATGAAGCTAATAAACAGCTGGTTAAAGAAATATTACACAACGCCAGCCTAACAACCGTTTTCCAACCTATTTTTGATGTAGCTAACAGTCGAGTCATGGGCTATGAAGCACTTACTCGAGGGCCTGAATACCACCCTCTTCATTTGCCTTTTAAATTATTTAACACGGCTGAGTCCGTCGGCTTGTTATCAGAAACTGAGCTTTTGTGTCGTAAGCTGGCAATAAAACGTTTTGCTCAGTTGAAACTGCAAGGCAATTTATTTCTAAATGTCAGTCCTCATACTATTGAACAAGCTTGTCACCCACATGGCGAGACAATTAATTTAGTACAACAATACGGTCTAGAACCAAGTCAAATCGTTATTGAAGTGACAGAAAAGTTTGAGGCGGAAGATCCTAGTTTATTGAAAGAAAGTCTGGAGCATTATCGCGGTTTTGGCTTTAAAATTGCGATTGATGATCTAGGTACAGGTCACTCCGGTTTGCGACAATGGGCCGAGTTGAGACCTGATATTGTCAAAATCGACCGTTACTTTATTAGTGGCTGTCATGACAATATTGTAAAAAGGGAATTATTACGGACTATCTTTGAGCTGGGACGGTCAACTGGTGTTGAGATCATCGCAGAAGGTATAGAGCAAAGTGATGAGTTTGTTATGTTATCAACACTTGGCATGAAATACGCCCAAGGCTACTTACTAGCTCGACCTGAGCTTAATCCTACAACCGAATACCCACAACAGTATGTGGTAAAAGAGCCGAAGCTGAGCAGTAGAGCAAATGAGCTAGGTGATTTTGAAATCAGCACATTAGTCCAGCCAGTGCCTCCTATTCAGATCCATATCACTTGTTTGGAAGTGTATAAGACCTTCAAACAGAACGGTAACTTATATTCTTTGGCGGTTGTTGATGAGCAGCAAAAATTGATTGGTATTGTTTATCGCGACCAACTAGCCGAATTATTTTCATCGGATTATGGTCACGCGCTTTATGATAAAAAGCCGATAACGAAGATCATGAAAGCGCTCACTTTCAAAGTCGACATTGCAGCCTCTTTGGACGAGGTTAGCGCTGAGATCACCGACAATGAAGAATTGGATCAGCGGCCAGACTTTGTTGTCGTAAATGGCGATAAATACTTAGGCCTTGCCAGTGTTCGCTCCTTATTAAAAAAGATGACGGAAGAAAAAGTAAAACACGCTCAGCATGCCAATCCATTAACCATGCTGCCAGGCAATATCGTCATCAATGAACGAATGAATCACTTATTGCTGCATCATCAGCCGTTCTTAATGGCCTATTTTGACTTGGACTTTTTTAAGCCATTCAATGACGTTTATGGTTATGCTGCGGGTGATGAAATTATAAAACTCGTGTCAGAGATCTTGTTGCAGCAATGCCAAGGTGAATTTGTTGGTCATGTTGGTGGCGATGACTTTGTTGTGATCTTTGCTCATCAGCTCGATGCAATGAATACGTGCAAACGAGCGTTATTTGAATTCGACAAACGAGTACTAAATTATTTCGAACCTGAACACATTGCCGCTAAAGGTTACTCAGCTTTGGGGCGAGATGGAGAAAAAAGCTTTTTCCCTTTGCTTTCACTATCATGCGGCATCATTGAACCTAACCTAACGAATACTTCCTCACATCACGATCTCGCTTTATTAGCAGCAAGTGCTAAGAAACAAGCAAAAGCACTAGAAGCTGGTGAAGTGTTTTACCTAGCAAGCTAAATAAAAACAGAATAGAAAGCTAAGCAGCTGGAATTTCATAGTTATTAAAATAACCTAGTATGTTCATTTTTCGCTAATTGGTTTAATTTTTTGCAGCTAAACCTTAAATGTTAAAAAAATTTTTCCAATTGAATAATATTTCATCTTTTTGTTTGTGGTTTATTCGACAAATGACTATTTCCATAATTAGTTAGCAATTAACAGCAAAATACTTTGTAAAATAAAATTAGAATATATATTCTAATAGTGTGAATAAGTAATTATTTTTATTGATCTTGTTTGGCCAAATTGATGTGCGTTTATTCGACAATAGGCGGTAAATGTATTACATCTATAACTGAAATTATTTCACTTTAATTTCTCGGTTAGCTTGTTAACTTGATCATAATGCGACCGATTGTCGTGGCCTTTTAGTGTGTTTTAGGAGTTCGTTGTTAGCACTCTCTATCGTTTCAAATAACTTTATCTGCTTGTCTTTGCCTGTTCGGTGAAGTGGTATTTTATTGTTTTTTTTGTAAGGTTTTGTTTGCTGGCGTGAAAGCGTTACGACTAAGAATATACTGGTCAAAGTTGGCGGTTGTTTGACTATATAAACAATGCGTGAAGAAAAATAATTATAAAAAATAACAACAGCAAGAAGCCTAAACAATTCAGGTTTCGGAGAATGAAATGAAAAAAACTAGTTCAACAACTTTTGCTAAGTCAGCTGTGTTCGCGGCGTTAGCAACCGCTTTGTACCAACCTACTATGGTATTAGCTGCAGAGGAAGAAAGCGTTGATCAGGGAATTGAAAAAATTCAAGTAACTGCCACTCGTCGTTCAGCGACTGTGCAGGAAATACCAGTAAATATCACGGCGCTGGATGGTGATATCATGAAAGAGCAAAATGTTTTTTCACAAGAAGACGTTGCTCGTTGGGTACCTGGCTTAACCATATCTGATCAGGGGGGACGTGAAGGCGCTTCAATAATTGTTCGAGGTTTAAATACCAATACTTCGGATCGCGATACAGATGGTGAAACGGTTGCTCGTTATTTAGGTGAAATAGCATTCGATGCGGATCTGCGTTTGACTGATATTAATCGTGTTGAAGTATTAATCGGTCCTCAAGGCACACTATATGGTGCAGGCACTTTAGGTGGTGCAATTCGTTATTTATTAAATGAACCTGTATTGGATGAAACCACTGCTAGTGTCAGTGCCGAGGCATTTGGTATGAGTCAATCCGATGATTTAGGCTCAGAAGTAGGTATTGTTTTCAACACGCCTATTGTTGAGGATGAGTTAGCGATAAGATTGAACTTTAATCATTACGATGCGCCAGGTTATGTTGATTATAACTATTTGATTAAAGAGCCAGGTGTATCTAACCCAGATCCTGATTGGAGCAACGAGCAAGATGTTGCGAACAATATAACGTCATTAAAAGATGCTAATGATGAGCAAACAACAACCGCCCGCATTGGTATCAAATGGCAGCCAAACGAAGAGTTTGAAGCGGATCTAAACTATTTTTATCAGAAGCAAGAAAATGGCGGCAATTCAATTGTTCAATATCAATCGATCAATTCGGCAAATCCGCTGTCTCCATTGGTTGGGCAATATGAAAGTGCATTTCGATTTGTTGAGCCAAACAGCAAAGAAGATACTTTATTGAGCCTAGAGTTAAAAGTCGATTTAGGCTTTGCTGAGCTTGTTTCTGCGACCGGTTACTCTGAATATGAACAAGAAGGACAGCGCGATCAAACAGACCTGTTAATGCAAGATATTTGGACTGGCTATGCTGATTTTCCTGCGTTTACCAATGATAGAGATGAAGAAGAGTCTTTTACTCAAGAGATCCGTTTTGTATCTACTATAGACTCTGACATTAGTTGGATTGTTGGCGCGTATTACAATAAAACTGAACAAGAAAACGATAGCAGAGAGTATACACCTGGTATTACAGACGGCTTGTTTGATGGTCAATACATCAATATTGAGCGAGATTTAGAATACATTGCAAGGGAGAGATCAGAAAACCAAGAGTCCGCTCTTTTCGGCGAGATTGGTTATCAGATCAATGACAAGTTAAATCTGACATTAGGTGCTCGATTCTACGACTATGAAGTTTCATCGCAGTCAGCCGCGACAGCACCATTTTTTGATGGTGAAATAGCAAGCGTTGACGAGTTATCTTTCGAGGAAGTGACCGCTAGCGATGATGGTAGTTTATTTAAGCTTAATGCTAGCTACCAGTTCTCTGATGATGTTATGGCCTATTTTACTGTTAGTGAAGGCTTTAGATTAGGTGGCGGGAATGGTTTAGTCGCCTGCGATTCGCCAGTAACTCTACAAGTTTGTGCTTTGCCAAATGAATTGAGTTATACCCCTGATACAACGACAAACACTGAGCTAGGTCTGAAAAGTAGCTGGCTTAAGAATAGATTACACTTTAACGCTTCAATATTTAGTGTTGATTGGGACGATGCACAAATTAATGCAGCTTCCGTCAATGGTGCTGAGATCATTACCTTAAATGCTGGCAAGGCAAATTCAACAGGTTATGAGTTGTCAGTCAGAAGTTCATTAACTGATAGCTTAATCGTTTTTGCCAACTATTCATACTCAAAAGCTGAGCTAACTGAAGATGCACCAGCGCTTTTCCGTTCCTTACCAAACGAGTCTAGTGAAATTCAAAATTGGTATAGTGGGGCGGATGGTGATCGTTTACCGGGGGCGCCTGAACATCAAGCTTCGTTAGGCGTGACCTATAATACTGAGCTGATGGGTAAATCGTTAAATATCAATTATGGCTTAACTGCCCAAAGTGACGTATTCACTAAAGTTGGCAATAAAGCGGATGGTGAAGTATTACCTGGTTACGCGTTGAGTAATATCTCGATGACGCTATCAGATGGCGCTTGGTCAGTCACGGCATATGTTGATAACTTATTCGACAAATATGCTTATACTTCTGTTCGTCGTGATAAGTCTTGGGCTGGTGGTGCTAGATACCAACAGTTTAATAAAGATTTACCTGAGTTAGGCAGAGTATACGGGCATTACATTACTAGACCTAGAGCTGTAGGTGTTAGGCTTAACTACGAGTTTGAACTCTAGTATAAATCTGTTATAACGGAACAGAACGTTTGAGTTCTGTTCCGCCTTTTTATGGCAAAACGACAATATTAATTGCCCATAATTAGGCGCCAAGATCCTATGCAGTCATTTTCCCAACAATTTAAATCTCTTCTCAATACTGGCAAGTTAAAGCAGGCTCATACTTTAGCATTACAGCTAATTGAAGCTAACCCATCTGATCCTTTTGGCTATTTCTATATGGCAGAACTTCCCTTATTAGCTGGCAACCTCAAAAAAGCATTAGAACTAAACAGTGTGGCGCAAAAGCTCAGTTCGGTAAGCGAGCTAGCTTTTGTGGTGCAAGAAATTAAATGTCTAGCTTTGTTAAATAATAGAGCAAGGGTACTAGCAAAAGTGGCCAGTTTATCTTTAGAGCAAATAGATAATGCAAATTTACTCGATACAATTGGCGTGAGTTTAAGTTTGTTAGGGGAACACCAATTAGCATTGCCGTTTTACCAAAAGGCAGTCGCTCTTGCGAATAATGCCAACATGCTATGTAACTATGCCTCAACGCTAAACTATTTATCTTTTACCGAACAGGCCATCGAAGCGTATGAAAAGGCAATAGCAAGTGACAAGTTTTGTGTGAAGGCACATTTAGCGCTTGCTAGCATTAGTGTTATAACTGAGCAAAGCAATCATATTATGAGACTAAACCAACTATTGCCTGAGCTGAATTCTATCAACGATAGATTGCATATAGCTCATGCCTTGTCGAGAGAGTTGGAAGCTGTTGGTAAATATAAAAAAGCATTTTCATGTCTTGAACAAGTTAAACAGCAAAAGAGCGAGCAAGTAAATTATGACAGCGCCTATCAAGCTTCTATTTTTAACGAGCTCAAACATATCTTTTCCGATAGAGATTTTGCTTTAACTAACAACCAATATAATAATCAGCAAGCAATATTCGTCTCTGGCATGCCTAGATCGGGTACAACGCTAGTAGAGCGTGTGCTTACTAACTCTACGGGAGTTAAATCTGCAGGTGAGTTACAAGACTTTGGTTTGAGTTTAAAGCGCTTATCGAAAACACGGTCTCGTTTTATTTTAGATAGCGAAACATTAGAGCAAAGCCAAATTATCGATTATGCAAAGCTTGGTGAAGCTTATATCGAATGCGTTAAGCCTATGCTTAAACATGAGCAGAGATTCGTTGATAAAACACCGTTAAATGTGCTCTATGCTGGGCATATTATTAAAGCGTTGCCAAAGGTCAAAATGCTCTGCGTTATTCGTAACCCAATGGATACCGTTTGGGGTAACTATAAGCAGATGTTTTCACTGAATGATCCATATTATCAATACGCATTTGATCAATGTGATATTGCTGAGTTTTATCTGCAGTTTGTGCAATTAGCTGAGTATTGGCAAACCTTATATCCAGATAATTTTAAAATAGTAAAGTACGACGACTTTGTGCAAAAGCCAGAGCAAGTTGGGCAAGAGTTTGTTGAGTTTTGCGGCATCGACTGGTCGCCATCATTATTAGATATAACCAAGAATGACTCCGCTGTTGCAACAGCAAGTTCGGTGCAAGTTCGTTCTGCGATAAATACCAAATCTTTAGGCCAGTGGCGTAACTATCAGCAAGAGCTACAACCCGCCTTCAATATTATTAGCAAAGCGGGTTTAGAGATTAGCTAAAAGAATTAAAGAGACACCCATAAGAAAGCCGATCGCCAAACCGCTAGATCAGCCTGCGGCTGCTAGATCGCTGTGTGCTAGCAAAAAATTAAAGAGAAAAGAAATTAAAGAGACACCCATAAGAAAGCCGATCGCTAAACCGCTAGATCAGTCTTCGACTGCTAGAACACTGTGTGCTAGCAAAAAATTAAAGAGAAAAGAAATTAAAGAGACACCCATAAGAAAGCCGATCGGCAAGCCGCTAGATCAGCCTTCGGCTGCCAGATCGCTGTGCGCCAGAAAAATATTTAAAGAATATTTAAAGAGGCACCCATGTAAAAAATGATCGGTAGCCGTTAGCTCAACCTTCGGTTGTTTGATCGTTCCAAGACCAAGAAAATAAGGTGGGTGATATCGTTAAAGGTAGTTGTCAGCATTGAGGGTAAAGTGTTCTAGGACGAGTACATTTTGCTCTAATTGTTTCTGCAATCTACCTGGCATTACAGGCTCTAGTGCATCGACACGGTCAAATTTTGTGTGCCAAATCATGCCCCAGCTTTGCTCTTTTTTACGGTCACAAGCTGTTTTCTTATCACTATTGTAACAATCCCAAAGTTGTTCTTTTTCAGTTTGGGAATAGCCGTCATTACCGCTATGGCCATTGATAGCGAAGTTTGTCGCTTCTAGATAAGCAACAGGGACACCACTACAGGCGAAAGGAGCATGATCCGACCAACTTCCAGTAACTCCTTCCGGGTAGCCATCATAAGCCGGATGGAGTTGGTGGGCATAGGTATTAAACAATTGTTTAGAAACGCCTTTCAAAGCATCTCTTAGTTTGGTATCAGCGTTATATTTAGTGCTTGTTAGATAGGAGCAGTCATAAGGCGTAGTATGCGCACTGTGAACATATAGTTTGTCTCCACCGATAATAGTGTCCAAATTGATCATACCAATCACTTTATCTAAGTCACTGATCTGTTGGTTGATATAAGCTTTTGCACCTTGCAAGCTCACTTCTTCAGCGCCTAAAGCCAATAGTCGAATGCTGTAAGGTAAAGACTTACCTTTTAATTTGGCTGACAAAGCTAAAATAGCTGCAACACCAGAGGCATTATCGGCTGCCCCTAGTGAGCCATGATCTTCACCTGTCGAGTCATAGTGCGCACCAATAACAATTAGCTTTTCATTTTTACCTTTAATATCAATCTGGATGTTTTGTGAGTGGTATTTCGCTCCGTCCATATCGTAGCTAAAAGGCAAAACTTGTGGCTGATATCCTTGTTGTTGCCATTGCTTCACTAACCATTTTGTCGCTTTTTGTTCAGCCTTTGACCCTGCAGGCCTTGCCCCAATACCTAGTTTTGCGTCAGTTAACGGCAGCATGTAAGACCAAGCAATAGAGCTATTTTCTAGTTGAACTTGAGCTGACACATTTGCTGAAACAATGGCCGATAAGCTAGTGCTGAGGACTAGCAGTGAAATAGGTAGTAAGCGCATATAAAGTCCTTGAGTTATTTAGCCTTAGTCTAAACAACTCAAAGACAAAGCAAAAGTTTAGAATACCAGCTGATATAAAAAGCCTGCGGCAATTGCCATAGTGATGATCACAGCCACAAAAGCGGCGATCAGTTTGTTTTTGAAAATCGATTTAAGCAGTATTACTTCCGTTAGACTCGCGCCAGCGCTACCAATGATCAAAGCCATAACAGCACCTAAGCTCATGCCTTTTGCTGCTAATGCCGCACTTAAAGGAATAACCGCTTCAGCACGAATATATAAAGGAATACCAATAATTGCAGAAACAGGAATTGCCCATGGAGCATCATCATTGGCTAATTTAGCAATGATTTCAGTTGGGACAAAGCCATATATAACCGAGCCAATGCTAATGCCTAGTAACAAATAAGGCAGAACCTTTTTAAAGTCTTGCCATGTGCTGCGCCAGATCTTAAGCCATTTACTCTCAACCACTTTGGTGCCACAACCGCTAGCACAGCCAGCGCTTTCTGGTTCAATGTAAGCTTCACTTTTCACGAAACGCTCAAAGCCTAACTTCTCAAGTAGCACACCAGCAATTAAAGAGACACCCATAGCTACAATGAAATAAAAGGCGGCAACTTTGAAACCAAAGGTGGCGACAAAAAGTGCGATGATCACAGGGTTTAGCAAAGGGCTAGCAAACAAAAACACCATCATGGTGCCAAACCCTGCTTTAGCTCTTAGTAGCCCTTTTAAAAATGGAATCGTTGAGCAAGAGCAAAACGGTGTGATAGCACCTAATAAAGCGGCAAAAAAATAACCTTTGCCATTTTGGTCTGACAGTATTTTTCTGATCTTTTGTGGAGGGATGTAGTGTTGTAGCACTGAGACTAAATAACTAATAACCAAAAAGAGTATGGTTAACTCTACGGCTAAAAATAAAAACATATGAATGGTTTGTTCGAGCATTTGGTTACCTATAAAATTCTGCATTTCTAGAATTGTGGAAATGTAAACTTTGCTTTTAATTTGGTCAATATATTTCTATAATTATCGAAATGTTGTTTTTAAGAGTAATAACAATGGAACTACAACAAGTAGCAAAAGCGCTGAAAGAATTAGGCCATCCAACTCGATTAGCTATTTTCAAAGAGATAGTAAAAGCAGGTTTTCAAGGTAAGCCTGTTGGCGTTATCCAAGAAGCGTTATCCATTCCGGGGTCCACTTTGTCTCACCATATTTCGAGCCTAGCTTCTGCGGGGTTGTTAGAACAAAGAAGAGAAGGGCGAGTTCTGTTTTGTTTTGCTAAGTTCGACCAACTTGAGCGGGTGATTGGCTTTTTACAGGATGAGTGTTGCTTAGAAGAACAAAAAAGCGAGCTATAACTGCTCGCTTTAGTTTTAATCTCGTTATTATCATCTACTAGAAGTTATTCGCTTTCATCCAGTTGAAATAGGTCTTCCACTGAGCTTCCAAAAAACTGTGCGAGTTTTAAAGCGATGATGACAGATGGTGTGAAACGTCCAGTTTCCACTGTACTAATGGTCTTTCTCGACACACCTATGGCATCTGCTAAGTCTTGTTGAGATAGCTTTTGCTTACTGCGAAACTTCGCTATGTTGTTATCTAATTGATTATCCATCTTCGCCTCGAAGGTTGACAATAATTGGTAGACCGTATCCGATAAACGATAGACCTAATATAAATAAAGCAAAATCGCTAACAGGCATGTCGTTAAAAAGAGTTATAAAGTGTTTGCCTAAATACGCATAAAAGCCGATAAAGCCAGCGGTTATGTAAAACGAATATTTAAAAGCTTTATTGTTCACATAATTTAGATATTCATCATTAAAATTGCTGTACCAGAATGCATTTTTTCCAGCTTTTCTGACCGAAGCTGATGTTTTAACAAAAACAATGAGCATGGTTAAGACTAAAGTTAATCGAATGATACTAGAGATAATTTCTAGCTGTGAATGTTCGCTAATCAATGGCGTAAGTATTAGCCATACTGGCTCCAAAAGAAATATTAACCCTACTAAAATGGACAGTAGTGCATTTTTCTTTAAGAATATTTGTTCGTTTATAGGTGTTGCAACTAGTTGGTTATTCATTTGTTAAATCCTCTATCGTATGAAACCTTAAGGTTACAATTGATACCTTAGGGTATCAATTTGTAAGAGTCAACAAATTGCTGAAAAATTAATATAAGTTTTTCTGAACTAGCTACCAGATATAAAGAATACGTGGTGTAGCAGGGATGAGTTTAAACTACACTGTTCACTTTATTGTTGTCGGAGGTGAGTATTGTTTAGAAATGTAGATTTTATGTTTTTTATTTATCATTTTTGTAAGAGGCTGTTGAGTTTTTTTAGCTTATCTGTTTTATTTGTGTTGGTTTTAATTAACAAGGAAAATGTTTTGTTTAAAAAATTAACTCTTATTTCGACAATTATTGTCAGCTCATTTGGCGCAACAGCCAACTCTTTAACTCCAACTCATGATATTGATGTTTCTAATTCTCTAACCGACAACTACTCCGAAGTTCAGGCTATGGGGGCGTCTAGCAACCAAAATATCATTAATGAGTTGAAAGTACTTTTTGACCAAACCTTTACTAAAGGACAGCTTCTAGCTATCAATTTTGAAGATCCTATATTCTTACAGAGAATGTATGGTCGCTTTGGTGCAATTGATGGTCTTGTAAGTATGTATCGCGCGACCAATGACACTAAATATATCGATGATGCGATTGCCGTTTCAGAAAGATATTTTGCTCAAGGAAAAACCGATAAATACGGGTATAAGTATTGGGGGAAGGTAATCGACACTGTCGATGGTAAGGATAGAGATGGAACCTACCAATATGAATGGAGAGCAGGTGCTGCAATTGCAAAAATATTGATAGCATTGGCCTCAGATCCTAATAGGGGAAAATATAACGACAGACTTATAGCTTTAGCTAATGAATTAGAAGCACATGTATGGCGGAAGTGGAACTCTGGCATAGAAGAGTATATTGACGGTGCTCCTCAATATCGTGATCCTCAACAAAACCAAACTCCACATATGACGGCTAGATTATCTTTGATTGCATTAGCACTTCAAAAGTGGAAACTCTCTGGCGAGTATGTTGATTTCTTGAGGGCAAGATCAACACTAATGATTGCTGACTCTGATATTTACACTACATTAGCTGGAAAACAGGCTTATTGTATTAAATTATATAACTCCGATAGAGGTTATAGCTGTAATACAAGTCAAAACGTTGATGATGTTAGCCACGCTAGAGACGTGGTGGACTATATATTTACAGTGGTTGAATTAGATAAGTATGGCAGTACTTATAGCTATGGAAAATACACTTACCAAGATCTTCAGCAAATATATAATACGGCAAGATATGCGCTTTTAGACAGTAGTGTTCCTTCTAACTTTCAGTTTCGTGACTACGTTATTAATATTAATAATATTCCAGGGAAACTTACTGGACATGATGTAATTGATAAAAAGAACACTAGTATTGGCGGGATATATAGCTCTTTACAGGGCTCATGGGCAAAGTTTGCAAAGCAGAATGCAGAGCTAAGAAGCATATATTATAGCTTCTTGAAACAAGGAGGAATAGTGTGCGATATCGCAGGTACCAGATATGCTGATAGCAATGGTAACAAGAGCGGTAAGTGTAATGGTGAGCTTTGGGACTTTGAACAAGCTCACTTTATTGGTAGTTTAGCTTTAGCATATAAATTAGCAGGTAAGTAAATTTCTGTTTATTGCGTTTTCAATTCGCTCTGTGTAGTTGAAAAACGATATAGATAAAAGGCAGAATATTATTGATATTCCGCCTTATTTTATGGTCAGAAACGTTTACAGCTGTTCTATATCAGCAATTTGCTGCGTGAACTCACCTAAATCAGCTTCAGTCAGGTCGTCACCGCCTTGCCAGTCAATACCAACAATCACACCGTCTTCGTTTAGATCTTCAAACCAAAACTCTAACCAGTCAGCTACTGAAATTTGCGTTG
Source organism: Psychrosphaera sp. (assembly GCA_965200905.1). GTDB lineage: Bacteria > Pseudomonadota > Gammaproteobacteria > Enterobacterales > Alteromonadaceae > Psychrosphaera. The sequence goes on along the minus strand of CBDAVN010000016.1, from coordinate 52,840 downwards.
GCACGTAAGTTTCCCACTCATCAGTACAAGCTTTTTGCGCAGCACTTTCCGTTGACCATAACAAAATAGTATCTGTATCTTCATAGTTTACCGAGTCAACGATTACCCAACCGTCCGTCTCTTTATCATGAAGTGCCCAGATCATTTGCGTAGCTTTCACTTCGGCAAAAAATGCGTCTAAAATTGCTGACATACTTATTCCTTAACAACGTTTGTTTCTGGCTTTATTGCCGGAATTTGATGATTTATTAGTATTGGCTCTGCTCGTTGCAGGTTTATTACCAGATGAGCTCTTGCTGCCACTTTTCTTTTGTCCAGGCTTACCGTTTTTAAACTGACCTAAACCAGTATGACGAGATAACGCACGTTGACCTTTACCGGTTTTGCCGCCTCTGCCATTTCTTTGTGCCATTTTTTCTTCATTTGCTGAAGCTGGTGGCACTAGATGTTGGTCGCCATGACCGATTAATTTAGATAATCCCATTTCTTTTAATGAGTGACGGATCAACTTCCAGTTCGCTGGATCGTGGTAACGTAAGATCGCTTTGTGCAGTCTTCTTTCTCTTTCACCACGGGCAATCGCAACTTTGTCATTCGACTTTTTCACTTTATGTAATGTATCAATTTCAGTGTGATACATAGTTGTTGCCGTTGCCATTGGTGATGGGTAGAAGTTTTGAACTTGGTCTAGACGGAACTTGTTCGACTTTAACCAAAGGGCAAGGTTGATCATATCCTTAATCTCTGTGCCCGGGTGAGCTGCGATAAAGTAAGGAATTAGATACTGCTCTTTCCCTGCTTCTTTTGAATACTTGTCAAATAGCTCCTTAAAGCGATAGTAAGTACCCATGCCCGGTTTCATCATCTTAGATAATGGACCTTCTTCGGTATGCTCAGGCGCAATCTTTAAGTAACCACCTACGTGGTGGCTAACAAGTTCTTTAACGTATCTTGGATCTTGAATTGCTAAGTCATAACGTACGCCAGATGCGATTAAGATCTTCTTAATACCAGGCAGTTCACGGGCTCTTTGATATAGCTTGATTGTTGGCTCGTGGTTTGTGTCCATGTGTTTACAAATATCTGGATATACACAAGAGGCACGGCGACAAGTTGCTTCTGCTTTTGCACTCTTACAGCGCAACATATACATGTTTGCTGTTGGTCCGCCTAAGTCAGAAATAACACCGGTAAAACCTGGTACTTTGTCACGAATTTCTTCAATTTCACGAATGATTGAATCTTCCGAGCGACTTTGAATAATACGGCCTTCATGCTCTGTGATTGAACAGAAAGTACAACCGCCGTAACAACCACGCATGATGTTCACAGAAGTTTTGATCATGTCATAAGCTGGTATCTTTTTGTCACCGTATTTAGGGTGAGGGATACGAGCGAATGGCATAGCAAACACGTAGTCCATTTCTTCAGTTTCTAATGGAAACGCCGGCGGGTTAATCCAAACACTTCTGTCGCCATGGCGCTGCATTAATGCTTTAGCACAACCCGGGTTGGTTTCTTGATGCAAAATTCGGTTGGCATGAGCGTACATAACTTCATTCTTTTCAACCACTTCATAAGCTGGCATCTTGATGTAAACACGGTCCCAAGGACGGCGCAGCTTAGACTTATTCTTATCAAATGGCTGAACCACAATAGGTTGAGCTTCATCTACCGCGCTCTGTTCAATTGCTTCATCTTTGTTCGAGCAAGTGTTGGTATCGTATTCTTGATAAGGATTTAATTTAGGGTCAATGATGCCTGGCTTATCAATTTGAGTCGAATCAATACCTTGCCAATCAGGTAAAGCATTCTTAGTGATAATAGCGGTACCGCGAACATCGCGAATTTCTTTGATGTCTTCGCCGTTAGCAATTCGATGTGTGATCTCAACCAGTGGACGTTCTGCATTACCAAAAATAAGCATGTCTGCTTTTGAGTCAAACAGCACAGAGCGTCTAACTTTGTTTGACCAATAATCATAGTGACCAATACGACGTAAACTCGCTTCAATACCACCGATCACAACAGGGATACCTTTATAGGCTTCGCGGCAGCGTTGTGAATAAACAGTTACCGCTCTGTCTGGGCGTTTACCGCCAACATTATCTGGCGTGTAGGCATCATCGTGACGAATTTTTCTGTCTGCTGTATAGCGGTTGATCATAGAGTCCATGTTGCCAGCAGTAACACCAAAATACAGGTTTGGTTTACCTAGACGTTGAAAGTCATCCTTAGAATGCCAGTCTGGCTGGTCAATAATACCGACACGGAAGCCTTGAGCTTCCAACATACGACCGATAACTGCCATACCAAAACTTGGGTGATCGACATAAGCGTCACCAGTGACAATGATCACGTCACAGCTATCCCAACCAAGTAAATCCATTTCAGCTCTGGTCGTTGGTAAAAATGGCGCTGGTCCAAAACACTCTGCCCAATACTTAGGGTAGTCCCAAAGCATTTTGTCAGAGTGCACTGTCGCTTCTGGTGGTCTAGCCTTAACGGCCAAATTTGATTGCATAAAGGTGGATCCGCTTTGTTGTTGTCTCTAGTTTAGCTCGCGGCCATAGTTTCGCGAGCAAAGGCGCGGGATTATACAGAAAAACTTGGCAAGAGGGAAAAGGGAAACCCCTAAAATTGATTAAAAAATGACACCTTTATTAGTAAGGTTTTTATTGCTGTTATCATGCGACTAGTTATTGAAAGTATTTAACGTATTGAATATATTATGTTTATGCCTCCCCATAGTTTAACTGGATAAAACAGGGCCCTCCTAAGGCTTAGCTCCAGGTTCGAGTCCTGGTGGGGAGGCCAAATCGCGCAAGGCAAGTTGATACAGCTCTAATAAAAAATCCCCGTTAATAACTTAACAGGGACTTTTAAGCTGAAGTAGAGTTAGAGGAATTAGTGTTTTTGCTTTTTCAATCTGCGCGTTGCTAAGCCCAATAGCGCAAGAGAGAAGATAGCTAAAGATTGTGGTTCCGGTACATTCACTCCGCAGTTACCAGTACACACATCTTCTTCAAAACCAGCGTAGCGTACGCTTGATTGAGAGAAGTTATAAAAGCCGAAGCGTCCAGCAGAGTTGGTTAAGCCGCCGATATTAAAGATTTGTTCATTATTAAAAGCACCACCATCAATCGTAATGCTGATCCCCGTGTCGGTATAGCCTAACGTAAAGTCGTAAACAACGTTAGCTGCCCAGCCTCTGTTAGCACCGTAATCGCTGGCTAATACTGAAAGACCCGGTCCACTATGACCCCACATGGTGTTAACATCGTTAGCAGCAGTTGCTGAACTTATTTTAGAGAGAGTAAAGCCTGCGAAGCCAGTTACACCAGCTCCAATGCCTTGATCTCCTTGTTTCCAATCAAACAGATAGAAATCGTCTAAGCCATTAAAGCCAAATACAAAGCCGATAAAGTCATCATCGAAGGTGGTTTCAACGCCAAATGAACCTTTGAATTCACTATTGATAAAGGAGTCAGAGCTAACAAAATAAGTTGGATTGCCATTTGTGGTTTGCAGCACGTTACTACCGTCACCAGAAACATTCCAATTACCGTTGCTCAGTGTGCCTTCTTGTGTCCATGTATTTAAATCGATCGGTCCTGCATAAGTACCACTAGTAAATATTAGCAAGACAATTGAAAGTAATTTTTTCATTATGTCTCCTATTTTTATATTACTTATTCAATTGGTTTGAGCAAAAAATGTACCCATATTCAACCCTTTGTTTTAAAGCTGTTTTTTTGAGCCGTCAGGTTTTGGTGTAAAGAAATTCGACGATTGATAATGATTGTAAAAACTCTGATTTACTGGCAGTTTGGGTGACTGACTCATGGTGAAATCATTTTGCATAGAAGACCTAAACTACTACCTTTGTTGATAGTAGTTTAGGTGCAGATAGTGAATTAATTTGAAGGTAAAGCGGGAGTTAGCTTCGAAGTTTTTCCAACTCCTGTTCCGCATTACTTGCTTTTGCCGCCGCAGCTAAGTGCTTATCAACAACGGTTTTACCTACAGGTAGTAATGAAGCGCCTGCCAGTTTCAAATTTTGAATCGCAAATGGGATGCCAATAATGGTGACGGCTTGAGCAATAGCAATAAGAACGTGAGCCAGCGCTAGCCACCATCCCGCAAAGATAAACCAGATAATGTTGCCTAGTGAGCCAAATACACCAGTGCCAAGGTCTTCCTGTTGTGTTAGTTCGTCACGGGCAATGACTTCCTTACCAAATGGTAAAAACGACATTTTTCCAATAACGAAACAAGATCTGGCCCATGGAATACCGACAATACTGATCAGGGCTACGAGTCCTACGGACCACCAAGCAAGGCCGGTAAAAAAACCACCAAAAATAAACCAAATGATATTACCTATTGTTGACATAAAAGCTCCCTATTTACTGCAATCATTGTTATCAAGTAGAGCGTTTACTTTAAGGTAACTTAAGCCATTAATCTACTGTCTTTTAATTGTAAAAAAGTTAAATTGAACATGCTGTTATAGCTTAATTGATGTCTATATATGTCCAATAACAATGTTTATACTCTGGGTTGTCTTTGTGAGATTCGATTGTACTTGCAGGTGGAATAGGTTTACCATCTTGAGCTAGGTAAGCCTTGTAAAGCTCGAATACATCGTAGGCATTTTTGATGGCATCTTGGAAGGTATTACCTGCCGTGACACAATCCGGTAAATCAGGGAAGCTAACAGCATGTGAATAGTGCTCCTTGCCTGGTTCAATAGCAATTGGATACCTCATATTATTAACTCCTTGTAAGTTGTGCTTGTTAAGCATAGTTGCTTTTTGCACTTTAACAATGTTGAATAAATCTATCATTTTGGGTTTTTACAGAAGTTAAATTAGAACAAGTTCTTAGGACTCACAAAATTTAATACGTGGCTGTCTGGCTCGAAGCTTTGCAGTTTGCTACTGAGCACAGCGCTATTATTGTTAACATGCTGGACGCTTAAATTACTGGTTTGTTCTGGAGTAAGCAGTATTCGGGTTTTGCCATCGGCACCTTGCAAGCGCAAGAGCTTAACTAAATCAAATTCATCGCCAACTTCTACTCCTTGATCTTGTCCTATATTGATCACTAGTTTGCCATCGTAGTTGTCAACAATGTGAGCATAACTTTGTTGGCAGCCTAGCAAGTCATTAATATCGGTCACCGCGCTGTTTATGGTATGGAGAATGGAGCGACCAAAATCGTTGCGCCAGAATTCACTATTATTGGTATCAACGATGTGGTTAATTGGATAACTCCAATTGCCTTCACCGTGGTAACTCTTTTGCATGATCAAGCTATTGCGAATGGCATCGTATAAATACACCTGTATGGTGAAATTACGGCGTAATTGTATGTCATTGTAAAGGATCTCATCTTTGACTTGTTCAAATAGGCTGATATCACGGATAAAGCCAAATAGAATAAATTGGCTGCCGTGTTTTAGCGCTAGGTGATTACCCAGTGTATCCAGCTCGGCTTCATTCATCATTCCTGAACTTTTATGAGTGAAAACCGCTTGGTTTATGGTTGAATTCACCCTGACATTTTCTTGCGCATTAAGTTGTTGTTCGAACCTTTTGGTCGTTTGTACCCCGATATCGAATAAGGCGCCAACCGAAGCTTGAATTGGGTTTAAGATGGTAAATTGCGTGTTGAGTAAGTTTTTCGCATAAACGCTTTTTTCACAGCTATGCAATGGCTCAACATCAGCTCTAACAATCACAGTTAGAATACCTTCGTTAATAAATTCATTGAGGATCTCAACTCGGCGTATTTGGCCTTTGCTGCGCAATATGGTTTTGCTGCTTTGCAGTAAACCATCAAGCACTATGTCTTCGGCATGAATTAAGCTATGCCCCTGAATAGCGGCATTAGAGATCGCTTTTTTGATGGTCTCAGTACGAATTTTATCGAAGTGTTTCGGATCAATGGCTCGGCTTGCTTGGCCTTGATACCAAGTTGATAGCGCTTCTGTGCTTGTTGTTAGTAACAGAATGAACAGCAGCTTGTGCCAGTGTTGGAGCAAATTTACCATACCTGCCGCCTCTGTGCTTAATCCAAAATACCAAACAACTTGCTCAGCAATGACGCTTCTTGGTTTTCGTGTAAATCGCCGACACCGCTGTATTCAATATGAGCGTTACCAACTTTGACCGAACTAATTGTATTGTTGATATCAATGTCACTGACTCTAATTTCTCCTGAAAAGCGAATAAATTCTTCGCCTGTATTCAGAGTTATCCATTTCTCACCTGCCACGATCAAATTGCCGTTGGGCATAATATCTAACACGTATACGGTAATATCGCCTCGTAATGAGTTGTTCTGTTTGGTTTTGGCTGAGCTATTAAAGTCTTTTGACTGCTCGTATTCGGCTGATAAGTCTGAGCCGCCAACTACTATTGGGCCAGCATTTAATGTTACAGGTTGCAGGTCAAAGCTGCCTTTTTTATCTGTGTTAAAGCGCAAAGATTTGTCCGCAGTGGTCTTCTCTTCGACTTGTACTAAGATCATATCGCCAATTTTATAGTAGCTGCCCGGCTGATAGAGCCCTAAAGCGCGACTTTGATCGAATAGAGAACCTGTAGGTAACTTTACTGTTTCGACTTGGTTTGAACGTACCGGTCGATACTTGGGATCACCCGGCCTTATTTGCTCAGGCTTTTTTGAGACTGGCCTTTGCGTCGCTTTAGGGTGAGTAGGTATATCTTCGACGGCTTGTTGATCTAGAGGTTTAGTTATTGAACAAGCTGCCGTTAATAAGCTAAGTGTCAAAAGGGTAATGGTTTTAATCGTCATTGTTGCTGCTTTCAAATAGTAACGAAATGAATAGTTATCCTGTCAGCTTTAGCCACAAACTGCTGTAAAGAAGGGTGAAGCTAGATTAAAAAAATGTCAGTGTCGGTAAGCTTTTGTCAGGACTGTAAGGCTCAGGTAAAGCTGCTTGCAGTGGTTATTTGTTCAGTCATGATGGTATTCATTTATGATCAATAGGCAGAGCGTCATGGCTATCTCAAATTCGAATTCCACAGCGTCAAGTTTGGCTTCTATCGCGGCGAAAACGGTAGAAAATAAAATTGCAGCCACACCGGTTGCTCAAGGAATGGAGCAGGGTAAGCAAACAATAGAAAAAGTGAGGAGTGCCGCCTCTACTTTTTCCACTCTTTTTTCTCTTGCTCAACAGGCGACCGATACGTCAAAGCCCGGTCCAAAAGGTCAGCAAGAAAATGACTTTATTGGCGCAATTCAGCAAAACTTATTTGGTAGCTTGGGGATGGAGCAAAATAGCGGCGGCTCGCTGGAGCAAAAACTTAAAGCCCTTACTAATGACGAGTCGATAGAAAAGTTACAAGCGGCTTTTTTAATGCACTTACAACAAAACCTATTTACCCCAAAACAACCAGAGGCTCCAGAGCAAGGTACGTTATCAACTGAGGCTAAATCGACAGGTGCTGAGCAACAGCCATTGCTGCAGCCAAGAGATCGAAGTCCGTTAAAAACTTTGGAGAGATTGAGTTTTGGTGACAATGGTTTGGACCTATCCGATGGCTTTGATACGGTCAATGTGTTGAACCATGTGCCTGTGGTTTCTGAGTTTTATAAAAACTTTGCCGGGCGGGATGTTAGTGCAATATCTAAGTTAGCTGGTGGTTACTTATATGGTGGTCCAACGGGGTTGGCATTTTCAGCACTAGATTTAGCCTCTAATTCGCTATTTGATAATTCAATTAGCGGCTTGTTAGCCAATTTTGATTATAAGAGCTTGCTGTCTGCTAGCCCTAAAAATGAAGTTGAGCAAACTCCAGAAGTTAAGGAGCAACAACAGGCTAGAGTAATACCGAATGAAAACAGCGTGTACTGGCCAAATACTTATGTCCCTGATTATAAGAAGGATATAAAGTAAAGGTTAGTTTTTAGGGATATTAAACAGAGGCCTTTAGAAAGACATAGCCTGCTCCTCTGATGGTTTTTATCTTTTGAGCCGTAACAATTTTGGCAATTTTCTTTCTAATGTTGCTGATGTGCATATCAATGCTGCGATCATTGTATGGAATGGTTCTGCCCAATACATGCTCACCTATTTTGTCTTTACTCATGACACTTCCTGCATTGAGGATAAGAAAGTGGAGCACTTCGAATTCATAACCCGTTAGCGTCAGCAAAATGCCTGCGCATTTTACTTCTCGGGTAGACAAGCAGATCTGCACTCCATTCACATCTAACTGTCTTTGTTCATTGCTATGGTAAACAATTCTAGCCCTGCGTACTAAAGCCTTGATCCTTGCTAGCAGTTCTCGTTGATTAAAAGGTTTAGTTACATAGTCATCCGCGCCAATCTCCAACGCATAAATTTTATCGAATACATCATCGCGCTTTGACATGATCATCATCGGCGTTTTGTTGTTTAAGCGTATTTTTTTGATCAGTTCAAAACCATCAAGGTTAGGGAACACAATTTCCAATAGGATCAATTGGTATTGTTCTTTGTTCGCTTGATATAAAGCTTCTAAGGCATCGTCAAAGACGGTGACTTCAAACCCTTCATTAACTAGTAATTCCTGAGTTAAGCTAGAGATGGTTGGATCGTTATCTATGATTAAGATCCTATTGTTATTATTTATTGTCATTGTTGTATTCGAAATAGTAACTAGTTTCCTCTTCTCAGAGGTATAGGCCTTGCTAGCAAAGCCTCACTGCTTTTCAAGTCACTTATGACTTTAAAGGTGGCAAATATTGCCACCAATTTGCCTTATGCGATTGCCGTTTTTGCCGTCATCGACTTAGTCGCTGCAGTATTTAGCAGAGAGCTATTGTTTATCGTTGGTGATTGGGCGGCCACTGAACTATAGGCTGCTACTCCTTTGGATTTGGTTTTTGCTGGGCTGCTCACAGTTTCTGTTGGCATTGCCGATGCGATATCCTTGATCCCCATATTCAATTTCTCCGCCATCTTTTTCACCACCTCAGGCGCTTGTTTTATTTGGTTATTAATAGAGGCGGTATTACCAGCTTGTTGGTCCAGACCATTAATGAAATTTTTGATCTCAGCTTGTTGCTTTGCTGGCAAAGACTGCAAATGGCTGCTCACTTTAGCACTATTGCTCAGTGTCACTTTGTCTGCACTAGCGGCCACATTTGGTGTTGACACTTTAGAGCTAGCGTTTGGCTTTTCTGCTGGAACTTGAGTTTTATTGTTAATATGACTGACATTAGATTGAGTAGCATTATTGATATTCATACTTGTCCTTAATAACCGATTGAATTGAGTAACTGTGTTTCAATTCAACGCAGCAATTATCAAACAATTTCGTGTCAATCAAAGTAAGTCTTTGTAAAGAATTGTCAGTAAGAAGAAATTTGTCAGTGGGTTGGATGAAAAATTGGAGCAAAATTTATAATTTATTGAGTAATTGGGAAATAATTTTTTCTTGCTCTGAGGCGAAGCAATCTGACAGCCGAAGGCTGATATAACGGCTTGCCGATCGGCTTCTATACTGGCTACTATTTAGGGTAGCCAGTGATCTTTTTGATTTGCATGTACAGAGGCTTTAATCGGCTGTACATATTGCGATAGACCTTTTGGTAAAGTTGGTCATACAAGATGGCGTTATCGGCAATAGGCTCAAAGGTTTGTTTTACTCTGGTCATTGCAAAGACTGCTTGTTCATAGTTTTTATAGTAGCCATAACCGACAGCTACGTTAATCGCTGCGCCTAGCCCAGATGTTTCATGGGTGTGTGGTCTATGCACTGGCAGATTAAAAATATCAGCGGTCAATTGCATCGCGGCATCGGATTGCGAGCCTCCACCAGAAGCTATAAGCTGTGTTATTGGCTTTTTTTGCCTCTGTTCAAGTGTCTCTTTACCGTCTCTAAGTGCATAGGCTAAGCCTTCTAGAATGGCTCGGTAGATATGTGCTCTGGAATGGACATCACCAAAACCAATAATGGCGCCTTTTGCTTCAAGCGTTTTCAGTCCAGGTGACCAGTAAGGTTGTAAAGTAAGTCCCATAGAGCCTACAGGCACTTGGTTAACTAATTCGTCGAATAAGCTTTCAGGCTCAACACCAAGCTCTTTTGCTCGCATGGTCTCGGTTTGACCGAATTCTCTTTTAAACCAATTGACCATCCAAAAACCGCGATAGATCATGATCTCCGAATTGTAGTGGTTAGGCACGGCAGATGGACATGGTGGAATAAATGTCAGTGGCTCAACATACTTGCCGTTATTGGTATTAATGGTTGCCGTCGTACCAAAGCTAAGACTGGCAACCGAAGGTTCAAGACAACCTGAACCTAGTACCTCACATGCCTTATCTGAGGCAGATGCAAATACCTTAGTTTCAGCTGTAAGACCTAAATGCTCAGCAGCTTCTGCTGTGATTGTACCAAGAGACTCACCTGGCGCTACTAACTCTGGTAGCATAGAGCGTTTTATTGGTAGTAGTTTCCATTTCCAGCTGTGCTTGTCTGCCCACTTTAGGTTTTTATAATCAAATGGTAAGTAACCTAAAATCGAACCAACTGAGTCTTTAAAGCTATTGGTCAGCTTGTAGTTTAAATAGCCAGAAAGCAGTAAAAACTTGTCGGTTTTTTGCCAAATATCGGTTTGGTTTTGCGCTAACCAGTTGGCTTGAGCTTTACTGTAAAAGTATTGAATAAGCGGGGTTTGTCTGGCCATAGAAAAGGCAATTTTCCAGTACCAAGGTAATTGTTTTCTAAGCTCTTTTTTATCAGCTAAGCGTTGATCTAACCATAAGATAGCAGGGCGCAAAGGCTTGCCTTCTTTGTCAAGGTTGATCACGGTACCGCGCTGAGTAGTGACCGTGACGGACTTGACTCTACTTTTCAAGTTTCCTGCTTTAACTTGTGGTTGTTGCCAAAGCTCTTTGGTGCACTGGCCGATCATTTGCCAAAAGTAATCTGCTTCTTGTTCTGCCCAACCCGGTTTGTTGGAAAAGTAAGGTTCAAGCTGAATTTGGCTTTTAGCCACCAGTTGGCCAGTTAAATCAAATAGCAAAGCACGAATACTTTGAGTGCCGTTATCTATGGTTAGGATCAAATCGTCCATATTAGGTTGGTCTGAACCTGTACTTCTATTGTTCATAATTAATGCTTAGTCAATTTTTCTGGCAGGCTATAGTGTTGCTGCCATATTTGTTGATAACGCGAGACTTCTTGTTGCCACTTTTCATCGCTCCAATTTAGCGTTTGTTGGCATAAGTCTTTAATCTTATCCAGATAGCTTTGACCGCCCTGTGTCAGTAGGTTGCCTAGGCGGGTACGCCTTAATAACAAGTCGTCCAAATGAACGATTTGTTCGTACTTAGCTGCCCAAGCTAACTCTGCCCATAAGTGCCTAGTGTAGGATATTGGAGTTAGACTCTGCTCACTGGATTGCGCAATAAAGGTGTCACTTAACTCACCAAAGCAAGCAATTGCTTGGTCGTTAATATGCTTAGGCAAGTTTGCCTTATTGTCAGTACTAGCCTTAGCAAAAACAGGCGTTGAGAAATCCGGTTTGTTAAGGCCTGTCTCTTTTTGTAATAAAGACAACACATCTTCAGCTATCACATCAAAAGTAGTTAGCTTACCGCCAGCTACGGTAATTAAACCCGGCACATGCTTTATGCTGTGCTCACGCTTTTCTTTTGATGGATCAATTGCGCCGCCTTGGCTGACGACTGGACGTATACCTGCAAAGGTTGAGATAACATCATCTGCAGTGATCTTTGCCGCGGGAAATTGGTTTTCTACGGTTGCCATTAAATAATCAAACTCTTGCTGACTTATTTTGGCTTCTTTTGATAAGTCTTCGCTGTGCTCAACATCGGTTGTGCCGACCATAGTCGTGTTTAACCAAGGATAAATCTGGACTGGGCGTTTATCGACAGGGTGCCTTACTGATACACAGGTTGCTACTGGCAAACGCCAGTTTGGCAAAATAATGTGACTGCCTCTAAGTGGTCTCATATTCAGTTTAGTCAATTCTAAACTTTCAGTCTCATTGTCAGAAGTTTTGCTGGTGGAGTTTTGCAATAGCGTGTTAGTCCATGCACCAGTAGCATTTACCACCATTTTTGCTTTGATAGCTATTTCCTGCTCAAGCTCTTCAGCCTTAACATTAAGGCCAACAATTTTACCGTCCTGTTCGATCAAATTGCTTGCCGCACAGTAGTTAATGGCTTGGCCACCAAGCTGTAATGACTCTTGTATTAGCCTTTGAACCAGTCGGGTATCGTCTGTCATGGCGTCATAGAATTGAGTACCTGCAATAAGCTCTTGCTCTTTGGCTCCCGGCACTAACATCAAGTAGTCTTGCTGTTGGTATTGTTTGTGACGACGATTGCCATCCGCTAAGTTAGCAATAGAGTCGTACACCTTTAACAAGGAGCTGAATAACCAAGGCCAAGGGAACTGTTTTTTGTAATGACTCATGGCAAAACTTTGTTTTGTCACTAACAAAGGGGCGTCTTTAAGCAGCTTCTCACGCTCTAACACAGACTCTTTTGTTAGCCTTACTTGTCCTTCGGCAATATAACGCAAGCCGCCGTGTACCATTTTTGACGAGCGACTCGAACTGCCCCAAGCAAAGTCACGTTGTTCAACGAGTAATACTTTTAATTTGGCTTGGCTTGCTCTTTTTAATAAGCCCGCGCCAACAACGCCACCGCCGACTATGACCAGATCCCAAATTTGCTCGGCTTGAGTGAGTTGCTCAAGCCTTTGGCTTCTATCCATAGTGATGTGTTCAGACAATACTTTTGCTGAGTCATTACTCATTTTAGTCCTCCAGCATAGTGCCAGGATTCAGTAGCTTATTATCGTCAAAGTGCTCAGTTAGGTTATGCAATACTTTCATCCCTAACTGACCTTTTTCTACCTGTAAATATGGTGCATGATCTTTACCAACGCCGTGCTGGTGGCTGATAGTACCGCCGTTGTTTACGATAGTGTCACTCGCTGAATGTTTCAGCTTACGCCATTTAGCCATGGTTGCTTCGTAGTCATCACCGTTTTGGAATACGTAAGTGGTGTATAAGCTACAACCTTGTTTGTAAACGTGTGATAAGTGAGTAAAGACGTGAACTTTCTCGTTGCCTTCAAGCTGGTTGATAAGCGATTGCTCCATCTTATCCATCAAATTATCAACGTTTGACCAATTTGTTGCCGTTTCAAACGTGTCTACTACATAGCCTTTTTCCCATAACGCATCTCTTAGATAAGGCGAACGGAAACGGTTTTGCTGCCATTTTTTACCCAGCATGCTTACGCCCGGTACGCCTTTAAACTTGCGAATAAACGGTTTCAGCAGGGCTTTGCTTTGTTTAATCTGACGCTTTGAACCAGTTAGGCCATATGTCAGCATGCATTTGCCGTCCTTACAGCCTCTAAATGCTAGATACTTTTCAAGTAACGCTACTTGGCTCTCGTGGCCTGCAAGTTTAAGTTGAGTTTGCGTTTCTCTAGCGTTACTGACACGCAGCATTGATAGCTGAATATGGCTTTGCACTACTTCCTGACAGAAAGCACGAGCCTGTTGCCAAGACGGGAAGAATAATACTGAAAACTGTTCTTGCTCAGCTAGTCGAGTAACTCGAACGTCTACTTCGGTTAATACGCCAAAACGACCTTCGCTACCAAGCATGATCTCACGTAGGTCTGGACCTGCCGAAGAAGCTGGGAAAGTTGGTAGTGTCATAGAACCTTCAAAGGTTTCCATGTTACCGCCTGCAAACATTTGCTCGATTCGACCGTAGCGCAAAGACTGCTGACCACTTGAGCGGCTAGCGATCCAACCACCAATTGAAGAAAGTTCAAACGACTGTGGGAAGTGACCTAAAGTAAAACCGTGTGCTCGTAACTGAGCTTCAACCATTGGGCCAACAGTACCAGCACCAAACGTGGCAATATGACTTGCTTCGTCTAGGTTCATTAACTGGTTCATTTTTGCCATGCTGATGGTGACAATTGGTTTACTTTCTTCGGCTTTAGGATTGATATGTCCAGCTACACTAGTGCCACCGCCATAAGGAATAAGCGTAACATTTTGCTCTTTGGCGAAAGCTAAAATTTCTTTTACTTGTTGGCGGTTTTCTGGAAAACAAACACCATCAGGAAAACTTTCAAAGTTACCACTTCGGGTGGCAAGAAAATCTGGTAAAGACTGGCCTCTGGCATGGCGCAACCTTGTTTCAGCATCGGTACTTACCAATGGGTGAGCATTGTCTGCAAGTTTACTTGCTGGCACTTTGGCAACCGCATCGGCTAACGTAACATCGTCAAGTTTGTGACCAGCGCCGATGACTTCTGCTAAAAAAGTATCCGCTGATGCAGGTAATGCCATCGAAGAGTTTTCATCACCCCAGCCATTCCAACGTTTCATCTTACTTCCTACCTAAAATTGGGTTCATTTTTTGATGTTAGGCATATTAAAAGGAATAATAAATTGGCAAAATGTCCTAAAAAGACAGTTGGACTCACAATTTTGGACAAAACAGACATGAGTGCAAAAAGTGCGAATGAATTGATTGCCGATAACTCAGAGCAAAGCCTAGGTAATGTTTCTATTCCATCGGTGAAGCAGTACTTGCAGTTAGCGCAAGAAAGGCAATTAGAAACGGCTGATTTACTCACGCGTTTGGCCATTAGCACTGAGTTATTAAATGACAATGGCGCGTTTATTTCGGGTGATCAATTCCAAGCCCTAATTGCAGCGTTAGTCGAGCTTTCCGGTGATGATCTATTTGGTTTACATACTGCCAAGTTTGTCCAACCTTTCTCATACAGCGTGCTTGGTTACATTACGATGAATTGTGAAACTTTAGGCCAGGCCATCGCTAAAATTCAGCCTTATGAAAAACTGGTCGGTGATATGGGCACCACTGAGTTACAGCAAGAGGGCAGTGATTTTAAAGTAAGTTGGCATTGCCAATATCCCGATCCCAAAGTTAGACGTCATATGACAGATAACTGCTTGGCCTCATGGTTTACTTTCGCCAGATACTTAACCAATACAGAGCTCAGCCCAAAGCAGGTGTTACTCTCAAGGGTTAAACCCAGTGAGTTGCAAGACCAAGAGTACCAAAGTTTATTTGGCTGCAAGGTTGAGTATGAGCAACCGCACGATGCGATTGTATTCTCAGCGGAGTTACTTTCTTTGCCACTCGATAAAGGCGATCAGCAGCTACTGCCTGTGTTGGAATCTCACGCTGAAAGCATCATGACGCAATTGTCCGCAGAGTCTGATTTAATCACCCAAGTGAAATATCACATTGAGCAACATTTGCCGACGGGTAAGTTTCGCCAGCCTGATATTGCCCAAGCTTTGTCAATGGGCTACAAAACCATGCAACGCAAATTAAAAGACCAAGATACCAGCTTTCAAGCCTTGTTAGACGAGGTGCGTTTTGCCCTTGCCGAACAAGCATTAAAACAACAGAAAATAGATATTGAGCAGCTAAGTATCCGTCTTGGTTTTACCGAAACTCGCTCTTTTTTTCGCTGGTTTAAAAAGCTGACAAATCAAACCCCAGGTGAGTATAAAAACCAGTAAATTCGGCCTTCAATATGCTGCTTGTCTTTAACAAATTTTGCAAAATGGTGAATTTGACTTTTTGCTAATTGACTATTTATAGTGGTCTGATGTGCAACAGGGTGAATAAATATTTAT
Organism: Psychrosphaera sp.; assembly: GCA_965200905.1. Taxonomy (GTDB): domain Bacteria; phylum Pseudomonadota; class Gammaproteobacteria; order Enterobacterales; family Alteromonadaceae; genus Psychrosphaera. Next base: position 37,144 of record CBDAVN010000016.1, on the reverse strand, counting down.
GAGTGAATTTGATTTTATAATTGTCGGTGGTGGTTCTGCTGGGTGTGTGTTGGCAGAAAGACTATCTGCATGTGGTAAATTCCAAGTATGTTTACTGGAGGCGGGAGGCAAAGATAAATCTCAAAACATCCATATTCCGCTAGGTGTAATCAACTTAATGCGCAGTAAAACATTAAACTGGGCATTTAACTCTCACCCTGAATCTAGCCAAGATGGTCGTCAAATTTTTAACCCTAGAGGTAAAACTTTGGGTGGAAGTAGTTCCATAAATGCTATGTTGTATGTCCGCGGTCAAAAACAAGATTATGACCATTGGGCTGAGCTTGGTAACACAGAATGGAGTTATGATCAGGTTCTTCCATATTTTAAAAGCACCCAATATCAAGAGCGTGGGGCGTCAGAATTTCACGGTATCGATGGCGAACTGAATGTGGCAGATTCTCGTTCAAAAGCCCCTGTTTTTGACGAGTTTATTGATGCAGCGAACAACGCTGGGTTTGTCAAAAATGATGACTTTAATGGTGCCGACCAAGAAGGGGTTGGTTATTACCAAGTTACGCAAAAAGATGGCCTGAGATACAGCGCCGCAAAAGCCTTTTTAACACCAAATCTTGCGCGGCCAAATTTAACGGTAATGACCAATGTGCAGGTTGAAAAGTTGATCATTGAAGACAAAGTGGTCAAAGGCGTTAAGTACAAGCAAAAAGGCATGCCAAAGCAAGTGCTTGCAAACAAGGAAGTACTGTTAAGTGCTGGCGCGTTTAACTCTCCTCAAGTATTGATGCTTTCTGGGGTAGGGCCAAAAGAAGAGCTAGATAAACACAATATCGAAGTCGTTCATGAGCTGCCAGGCGTAGGCCAAAATTTACAAGATCACGTAGATGTAATGGTGGTTAATAAACAACGCCGTCATGATGTATTGTCATTAAAGCCGACCTCTGTGTGGTGGGCGGTAAAAGACGCTCTGAGATTTGTTAACCATAAAGGTGTATTAACCTCAGCGGTTGCAGAAGCGGGTGGGTTTATTAAATCTAACCCAGAGCTGAGCCGACCGGATTTACAATTGCACTTTATTCCTGCTGCTATGGACGATCATGGCCGCAATTTAAAAATGTTAATCAATCAAGCGGTGTCTTTACACGTTTGTTTACTGCGCCCAAAAAGCACAGGTAGTGTGACTTTATATGATGCTAAGATCAGCTCACCACCTAAGATCCAACTGAATATGTTGGCCGAAAAGGAAGACCAAGACATTATGATCCAAGGGGTAAAACAAGCTAGAAAAATTTTAGCAAGTGAACCTTTTGCAAAGCGCAACCTTGATGAGATCTTCCCTGGTCAGGACTGCCAGTCGGATCAGCAAATTTTGCAATTCTTAAAAGACAAATCAAACACCATTTATCACCCTGTAGGTACCTGTAAAATGGGGACAGACGATATGGCTGTGGTGAATCAGCATTTAGAAGTACATGGTCTGGAAAAGTTGCGTGTTATCGATGCCTCGGTGATGCCAACTTTAGTCAGTGGTAATACTAATGCGCCAACTATCATGATCGCAGCTAAAACCGCGGATAATATTTTAGCTCAATACAGAGGTTAATATCCGTTGCCCTGTGATCTGTTCGCAGGGCTTTTAGCCAGTTTAGTAAGGTAACCAAAGTTCAGCAATACATCCTTGTCCATCTTCTCGATTGAGTAATTGCAAGCTGCCATTGTGGGCTTCGGCAATTTGTCTGCACAAAAACAAGCCTATGCCAGTGCCGTGTTTTTTAGTGGTATAAAAGGGGACAAATAGATTATCTGAACTTGGCAAACCTATGCCTGAGTCGATAATTTGTAACCGAATACCTTGCTGATATTGTTGCCATTGAACCTTAACGGTTTGCTCTGGAGAGCCAGCTTCAACTGCATTTTTCATTAAATTTATCAGCAGTTGCTCTAACTGAGCTTGGTCAGCTTGAATATACAGCGGCTTAGTATTTGGTGTGGTAAAAGAGCCTGTCACTAACTCACTAAGCTTGTTAAAGGTCGATAGCAGTTCGACTTGCTTGAGCTCTGGGTCTGGTAGTTTGGCAAGGCGAGTGTAAGAGTCGGTAAATCGTAACAAGCTACCACTGCGTTCGTGGATTAGGTTAAGGGCCTTGTTGAAATGACTGTGCCACTTTTCATTTTTGTCATCGTTTAATCGGGTTAATAAGGTTTGGCTAACGGAAATTAAAGAAGCGAGAGAATTGTTTAGTTCATGGCCTAGTACTCGGATTAAACGAGTCCAAGCGTTTCGCTCTTCTTCTCGTAAAGCTCTGGATAAGTCGTTAACCAGAATTAATGAAAAACGCTGACCATCTTGAATGAAGGCATTTTTGCGCAGCTCCCAGCGCCCGCCTTGACTAGGAAACCAATGTTCAATTACGGTGCCAGAGTCGTGTTCTAACAAAGTATTTAGTTGTAACTGTTGGGTAGTTAAATCGAGCAATTGTGACTTAGGTTTTAATAACAGTTGGCTGGCTTTGTCGTTGCAGTTTTTTAATACTTTATTGCTATCGAATACAAACACTGGCACATCAAATTCGCCCAGTAACTTATCTAATAGAATATTAGCTTCGACATCATGTAATCGCTGCTGTTGATGCTGTTCAGCCAGTAAGTTGATCTCCCGATACACTTCACTCCAAGCACTGTCAGGATCACTAGGGGCAATTCTCATATTGTAGTCACCCAGCCTTAAGCTTTCGATGATATTGGCCAGACTAAAAAAGTGACGCGTTAATAAATTTTTAACATGAAAGGCAACATATAACCAAAGTCCGAGAAACAGCGGTAACAGAGTTAACACCACGAGGGAACTAACATTAGCTAGCCATAATAAACAGACAATGCTGATGACAAAAACCAATCCGGTAATGAACACCCAGCGAAATACAGTGCTTTCTAAACTGGCAAAAGCGTGTTTGGTTTGCTTTGTTGAATCATTGAGTACTGAATTATTGAGTTTTGCCATCGAAATCTATGCAGTCTCCATACTTTTCTAATCGACGATACAGAGCGGCGCGTGAAATACCAAGTTTTTCTGCGGCAATTTGGATATTCCCTTCACTCGATGTTAATGCCTTGGTTATTAATAAATGTTCGGCTTGTTCCAGCGTCATTTCACTAATGTCTGTTTGTTGCGTTGTTGGGCTGAGGCCAAGATCTTGAACTCCTATTTGGTCACCACTTGCCATTAATACAGCGCGTTCGATGCAATGCGATAGTTCTCGAACATTACCAGGCCAGCTATGATTGCTTAAAACGTTGCGTGCAGCATCTGACAGAGTCAATTCTGGTCTTCTATATTTTAACTTGAGTTTAGACAGGAAAGATTCAGCAATCGGCACTATGTCTTCTTTGCGCTTACGCAAAGCGGGAATTTCAATCGTAATGGTGTTAAGCCGATAAAGCAGATCCTGACGGAAGTTACCATTGGCTATTTCCTCGTCAAAGTTGACGTTGCTCGCTGAGATCACCCGTACGTCCGCTTGTTTTGTTTTAGAACTCCCCAACGGCTCGAATTCGCCAGATTCCAATACCCTAAGCAATTTACCTTGTAAGGCCTTTGGAATATTGGCTATCTCGTCTAAAAACAAAGTGCCTTTGTCAGCCATTTCAAAACGCCCCATTCGACTTGATTTTGCATCAGTGAAAGCGCCCCTTTGGTGGCCAAATAATTCACTTTCAAATAGTGAGTCAGACAAGGCCCCCATATTGACGCTGACCATAGGAGCACCTTTGCGCAAACTTAAGTTATGAATAAGTCCGGCAAACATACTCTTGCCCACGCCACTTTCTCCAGTAAGTAAAATATTGGCATCACTGGCGGCAGTGCGCTCAATTAGCTGCATTACTGGTTTCATGCTAGCGGCTGTTGCTATCACGCTAGTCGAACTTTCATCTTTTTTAGCCAGTTCGCTAAGACGTTTATTTTCTAACTTTTGCTGAGCGAGGTTTATTTGATTGGCCAGTAACGATAGCAGTCGATTATTGTGCCAAGGCTTTTCAATAAAATCGTTGGCACCGAATTGAATTGCTTTGACACTTAACTCTATATTGGCCCAAGCGGTCATTACTACGATCGCCACGTTTTGCTCTTGTTTACGTATTTGCTGGATCAACGCCAAGCCTTCCTCACCAGAGGTGGTGTCTTTGGCGTAATTCATATCCATAATAATGGCGTCGAAGTTATTCGTTTCTAGCAGCGATAGTACCTGACTTGGTAACTCAGCTTCCATCAACTCATAGCCTTCGGGCTCTAACAATAGACTCAGCGAGTCACGTATATGAGCTTGATCATCGGCAATTAATATTCGGCTTTGTGGCATTAGTTTGTTCTTCTTATTCGTAATGCAACGCGTGTTGCGGATGTATTTGGGTTGCGCGGTGCGCAGGTAACCAAGTTGCAAGTATGCCAACTAAGATTAATATTAACGGCACTGCGACAAAGGTAACTGGGTCAAAAATATTAACGCCATACAATACACTAGCGAGAAATTGGGCAAAGATAAATGCCATGATGACACCAATAAGCGCGCCAATGATAACTGGCTTTGCCGTATCCCACACCACCCAACGTCTGATCTGACGAGGAGGGGCGCCAACTGCCATACGAATGCCTATTTCATTGATGCGTTGGCTCACCATATTGTCGCTTATCCCGTAAACCCCAATACTTGCTAGCAGTAATGCGACAGCAGCGAATACGCTTAATACGATCAATATTAGTTTTTCACCAACAATTGAGCCTTCAGCCAAGGCCGCCATGGTTTCTATTAAGATCATAGGAGCGGTTGCTTGTTTTTCAATTGATACTTTTAGCATGTTATTTTTTATGGCCCCGACACTGGCGTTGTTATTGGTTTTAACCAAAATCGACATACCTGAGTAGCTGTGCTGAGTAATCGGTAAAAAGAATTCAGGCAAAGGCACGGCTCGCAGACCTTTGTGCTTTACGTTGCCAACAACTCCAACAACAGTGTGATTGCCCCCCATCCAGTCAGGTAACATCAACACATTGCCAACGGCATCGTCGTTAGGCCAAATTGCTTGTGCTAAGTATTCATTAATGACCACCACTTTGGCACTGTCAGCGGTATCTCGATAGTCAAATTCTCTCCCTGCGAGCACGGGTACTTGTAGCAATGAGAAGTAATCAGGAGTGATAGATCTAACTGAGGCTTTAGGCTCCTCACCTCTTGGTACCGCTGGCGCGCCAGGATATGAATAGCTAACTGGGTAATCAATACCAGTGCGAGACATTGGCATGGTTGAAGTAGCTGCAACGGCGGTGACATTCGGTTCCTTTTTAAGGGTATTAACGATATCCAACCAGTAGCTGTGACGATTCGGTTGTGGTTTAAAATTGTCAGGCAACCAGATGTGACCGGTTACAATATTTTGCGTATTAAAACCTGTGTCTTGCTGCGATAAGTTGACGTAACTTCTTAATAGTAAACCTGCACAGACGAGTAAAACAACAGCTACGCCTACTTCTGTTGATACTAGGAAGCGGCGAACTTTTTGGCTATTTTTATCGCCTGTTACCTTTCTACCTGCTTGTTTGATCGCATCAGTGAGTTTTGCTGGATTGACTAGCGAGTACGCTGGGATCAGAGCAGTAGCTAAAGCTGAAATTGTCACTAAAGTAAGAGCTGCAATAACAGCACTTTGGTCTAAGCCAATTTCATGTAATCTAGGTAGACGTCTGCCCATCAGCTCGCGTACCCACTCTAAAGACCAAGCCGCTAGCAATAAACCAGCTAAGCCACCTATTAAGCACAATAAAGCTCTTTCGGTTACCAATTGGCGTAGTAATCGGCCGCGAGAGGCTCCAACAGAAATCCGAACCGCTAGCTCTTGAGTTCGGTTTGTGTACTGAGCAAAGGTTAAGTTAACGACGTTTAATAGAGCTATTAGAAAAACCGCTAATACTGAGGCAAGCAGTAAATACAGAGACTGTTTGGTGTCACCGACTATGCTATCTAACACGCTAGTATAAGAAATTTGCCAAACACTGTTGGGTTGGTTTAACAGCTGATCAATCATCCGTGATATCGCGCTAGATTGTTGCTGTGCTTGCTCTATTGTTAAGCCATTTTTTAACCTTGCGATAATTTGCACAGGGCGGTCAAGCTGATTGATAGGCTTCCATATTTTTACCGAGGTAAAGCCAGTGGATGAATAGTTAGGAGGCATTACACCTAGTACCGTAAAATCTAAGTTATCTAGCTTGATGGTGCGGGATAAGATTTGTGGGTCTGAAGCAAACTCGTTTTGCCAAATATCGTAACTGATCACAACCGATTGGGTGTTGACGTCAGATTCTTGATACCAACGGCCAAGAATAGGTTGCACACCATGCATGGATAAAAAATTAGAGCTGGTAATTAACGCAGAATAGGGCGTTTGTATGTCACCTTTGCCAATCGTTGCTTGATCATAAGCGAAATAAGCAAACTCTTGTAAAGGCGTTTCAATTTGCTTTAGCCTATCGACAAAGCCAATGCGTAAATTGCTGCTAGGCTCGCCAGTTTTTTTGTTTTTTGAGCCGACATAAACCAGCTCGTGAGCATTTGGAAACGGCAAAGGTTTTAATAACACGCTATTGACCAGCGTATACATAGCTGTGGTTGCCCCTATGCCCAATGCTAAGGTCAGTACCGCAATAAAGGAAAAAGTTATATTGGCGCGTAAGGTGCGAAAACCAAAGCGAATATCTTCAAATAAACGTTCCATGATCGGCTCCTATTGATTTGATGCCATAGGGTGTTGTGGTATTTGGTCATCGACCATTTTGCCGTCGAACAATTGCACTACGCGATGGGCTACGTCGGTATAACGGTGATCGTGGGTAACCATGCATATTGTTGTACCCTGTTGATTTAGTTCAGAAAGTAACTTGATCACAGCTTCGCCGTTTTTCGAATCTAAGTTGCCAGTTGGCTCATCAGCTAATAGCAGAGTTGGCTCACATACCAGTGCTCGGGCAACGGCGACTCGCTGTTGTTGGCCACCTGATAGTTGCCCAGGAAAATGGCGCTGACGATGTGCCATCCCCACTTTTTCTAACGCCGATTCAACTTTTATTTTACGCTCTGCTTTGCTCATATCTTGGCGATAAGTCAGTGGTAACTCGACATTTTCAAACACGGTTAAATCACCGATTAAGTTAAAGGCTTGGAACACAAAGCCAATCGACTCACAACGGAGCTTCGCGCGTTGGTCGACATTGAGTTGTTCAGTTGGCTTGCCATTGATCAAGTAGCTACCTGTGCTTGGTGCATCAAGTAAACCTAAAATGGATAACAAGGTTGATTTACCACAACCTGACGGACCTGAAATTGATAAAAACTCACCTTGGTCAATATCAAATGTAATATTGGCTAACGCGTGGGTTTCAATTTCGTCGGTACGAAAGATCTTACTGACATTTTGCAAAGAAATGATTGGGCTTGCTGTATTCATGATGCGTTCCTTTTTGACCTTATTTATTAGGTTTAGGCTTATGCTATTGAGCTATGTTAATGACGTTGTGTTGGTCAAACTCCGACATGTCGGAGACGATAACGGTATCGCCAGATTGCAGTCCGGCAATGATTTGAATTGAAGATACCGAGGCTTTGCCTAACGTTATATTGCGTAGCTTGGCCTGATCTTGTTCAGGGGTTAAAGCGAATAATTGAGTTTCCGAGCGTGCTGCTGCACCAGCTGGACGATCTATGTATAAGGCATTAGCAATTTGTTCGACAATGATGGTGCCTGTGACGCTTAAATCTGGGCGAGCGCCACTAGGTAATTCGCCAATCAGCTTAACGTCAATTTGCACGTTGCCGTTTTGCACTCTAGGGTCGATGCGTGTTAACACGCCATCGACTAGGCCGTTACGGGTGTCTATTGTGACTGGAAAGTTCAACTGTAGATCTTGAACCATATTCTCTTGCACTTGTAGCTCTGCCATTAGTGAATTAGGACGAGCAACATGGGCGATATTACTGCCAACATTCACTCTTTGGCCCACGTCTACCGAGATTTGCTGCAATACGCCTTCTGTTCCAGCAGTGATAGTTAGTGCCTGCATTTGGCTTTGGAATAAATTGACTAGATTTTGAAATTTGCGCACTTTGGCACGTTCAGCGACAAGCTTCGCTGCCACTACATCTGCTCTGCGTGCTTGGGTTTGCAGTTTAATTTCTAATTCTGCGTGTTTTTGTTGAGTGTGCAGCTTGGTGTTGGCAAAGTCTAAATTAGAAATAATGTGTTGTTCAGCAAGAGGACGTTCCGCCTGTTCTTTTAGTTTTGCTGATTCTAAGGCCATTTGGGCCTGTGTCACATAAAGAGCTTGCTGTAAGGTTTGCTCTTGCAGTTGCGCCTCTAACGCTAATAAATTTGCTTCTGCAGCATCGAGTTCCCACTTGGCTTGTTGCAATTGACTGACTAACTCAGGGTTTGATAATTCCGCTAATATTGTGCCTTTTGTCACGTATGCACCTGGTTTAATAGGTACTCTTTCAACTCGTCCTGCGGACTCTGCTGCAATCCATCTGATCTCTGAAGGCACCAAGACACCAACGCCTCTTACTTCACGAATAAATTCGCCTTGCTGCACTTTGCTTATCCAAACATCTTTTTGCTGCACTGTCGGTACTGCAGCATCGAAAAAATGTGTAGATAACCATGCTGCGACTAATAGCCCTGCGAGTACAAAGCCTTTTTTCAGCCATGGTTTGGCAAAGCGTTTATTATTTGATGAAACTGGAATATCCATTGTTCTCTCCCCCCTGCCAAGCTTATTAATAAGCTGTGGTAAATGTTCACTGTTTAGTCGTGTTACTAGTGCGTTTGTAGCGAAATCTATATCAGCACTCATACCAGCAATATAGCGAGGAGTGTGCCAAGCTAACGTTTATTGTTTAAGTTATTGTATATAAAGGATATTGTTTATTTTTTTTTGATAGGGAGGCTGAGCCAAGGTTAGCTATTGTGTTCGATACCGAACAAGCCTTTTACGCAATCGAACACAAGGGGAAAAGTGATTAAATAGCTAATAAGGGGAGTCTAATTTACCTTTGTTTAAGTATTTGTTCAGTGACTTTTTCAACTGGCCTTTAAAAGGATCATAAGCGCCACAAGCATTGCTGCCCATCCACACTTGCTCGCCTTTTTCCATTTTTACCATCATGCAACTCTTGCCTAAGCGAACAAGGGTTGTACCGTGGCTTAATTCCGCCACGACTTTTATTCCAGAGCCTTTAGCAGCAAAACTATCAGAACGTGCTTGGTTGTATTGTTCCGCACTTTTTCGACCAAAAGAATTAGTTAAAGGCTTGGCTTGTCTCAGCTCAGTTATGGATTGTTGCGATAACCCTGTGATCTTATCTTGCTCTAAGCTATTTAAGTAATTTTGCGCCGCTGCATAAGGGCTAGGTGCCCTTGTTTTGCTGTTTTTTACTTGCTCTAGGGTTTGTACAACTTGTTCTTGCACAATCGCTTCCTGTTTACTTTGCTTAGCCTGTTGTTCTGAGCTATCGACACTTTCTGTCAAGTTGGTTTCTGTAGAGCTAACTGACTCGGTTTCTTGTCTTGCACTTAGTTCTTGTGCGGTAGGCTCTTCTATCACAGGTTCTGATGTTTGCTGGACTTGTAACGGTTCTGGTTCTGGCTGTGTTTCAGGCTTTGGCTTTGCGACAAGCAAGTAGCTTTTTATGATCGGCTTTTGCTGTTGTGGTTTTGCCGGTTTGAACCTTGGCGCAAATTCAATAATGAGCCAAAGCACTAGGCCATGAACCGCGATAGAGACAAAAACATAGGTTAAGAATTTTTTATTGATGTTCACTTCAACTTTTCAATCAGTTCCATTAATTCAAGTGGTCAGCCATTAAGCTCAGCACTTATGCTTTAGTTTATTGACTGAGCTGTAGCATAATGAAGGGGCTTAACTATTACTTTCCTTTGTCTTTGGTGCGCTAAGAAAGTTCAAAACTTTCAGAGGCTTTGTTTATTGTAAGCCCGCTAGTTGCTGAACGTTTTCTGGTTGTAAGTAGAAATGTAATGGTTGAGGTAAGCCTAAGCCATAACCTTGTTGTAAATAAATTTGCATGCCATTGAGGATCTCAGATTGCTCTATGGTTTCTACACCCTCAACGATAGTGCTTAAATGCATGGTTGAAATAAGGTGCTGTATGCTTGAGATCATGCTGTGATCTTGGCTTAGCCGCTGGGTAAAGGAGCGGTCTATTTTTACATAGGTGGCTGGGATCTTGTGTAAATAGGATAAAGATGAATAGCCAGTACCAAAGTCATCAATACTAATTGGTATCTTGTGTTTGCTGATCTTAAGCGCTGCTGCTGAGTCTTGCTCAACGTCTGTGATCAAGGTGGTTTCAGTAAGTTCAAGTTTGATCGCATCGCTGCTTAAATTGTGCTTTTGTAATTGCTCTGCGAGTAAGTTAACCAGCTCAGGGCTGCAAAAACATTGGCTTGACACATTGATGGCAATAGCGATGTCTCGGTTGAAAATATCCCTGAAGTTTTGCACGTCGGCGATTGCTTGTGCGATCACCCACTTTTCAATATCTAATAAAATCCCTATCTCTTCAGCAACGCGAATGCATTCATCGGGTGGGACATTACCAATAACTGGATTTTTCCAGCGTAACAGAGCCTCTAGGGAGTGCACCGTTTTGTTTTTAGTATCAAAAATGGGCTGATAATAAAGTTCAAACTCATTATTGTTTAAAGCTTGGTACAAATATTTAGCAAGTTCACTTTGACGGTGAACTGTGGTTTCCATCCCCGATAGATAACTGACCCAACGATGCTTGCCTTGTTTTTTCGCTAAGTACATAGCGGCGTCAGCTTTAAGAAGGAGCTTTTCAAAGTTATCGCCATCATCTGGGTAATTGGCCACGCCAATACTAGCAGAGACAGTTACCGGCCGCCCCTCCTCATCGAGATAAGGCTCTGACATCTTATTAAGCAGCAAGTTTGCGGTTTGTTCTGGACTCGCGGTTAACTTATCTTGCTCAATTAACCAAATGAATTCATCACCACCAAAACGACAAGCATAACCTTGGTCAAAGTCGCCAGTGGTAAGTTTTAATCCCAAATGTTGGAGTAGGTGATCACCAACTGAGTGGCCTAAAGAATCGTTAATGAGCTTGAAACCATCTAAGTCGATGTAGAAGATAATAAAGCTGGTTTTGTCTTTGACGACTTGTTTTAAGCCGCGTCGATTGAGCAAACCAGTAAGGGGATCTGTGATCACCTCTTTTTCTAGAGCTAACTCTTTTTGCTTTCTTTGCTCAATATTAAATTGTTGCACTAGTAGGGTTTTCTCAGTGTTCTCTTGTTGGCTAACACTGACAACTAGCCTGTGCCAGAGGATCTTTTGTTTAGAAATGATCTGAACATCATCTTCAAACCGACCTTCCAGCTCGACGATGTTTTTGACTCGCTGATAATCGTCAGTCGAAATAAAAAGCGATCTTAAGTGCTTGTAATGGAAGTCTTGAGTTTCTAAGAAAGGCGGATTACCTGAGAGGAAGTTGCCGTCGATATCATAAGTGGATAGGGTATTCACTGAGTCTGAGCCGCGGTTACTATCAATCAGTTCAACGTTTAACGCCTCGGTGATCAATGCCATTCTGCCATCTTGTAAAGGGAAACCCGAAAGCTGCACGTAGGCTTCTTTTAATATGCCTTTTGGCGAGTATCGCCATATTCTTGATAGCGAGCGGCCGGATTGGAATATTTGTTGATAATCAATTAAGGTTTGTTGCACCGCTGCAGATGAACCTGGCTTGAAATCTCGGCTGGTTAATTCAGCTAATGAGTCGCTTTCCCACAGGGCTAAGCCTGCTTTATTTGCCCAAATGATGCAGTAGTTTTCAACGTCGTAAAGCCAGATTGCCGTGACTAAAGAGTCAAATAGCTGTTTTTGTTCTGTACTAATTAAATCGGAGCTCATAAAGCGAATGATTGGCTGTTTCCTATACCTTAACATATATCTAGAGGATCAGGATATTGCAATTAACAGGTGAAAATATTCGTATTTTGTGTGCTTCTTTGTTTAAAAAATGGTCGGTTAATGCAAGCTTGTGAGTAAACTTGACAAAATGATCACTTTGTTTGATATCTCTAGCAACTAAACCTAGGGTTGAGCTGGTGTAAAAGCCGCTTATTAGTAAAGGAAAATGTAATGATAAAAATATTGTTTTTTGCGCAACTGAGAGAGCAACTTGGTTGCAGTGAATATCAGTTGCAAGTGAACGCATCGATGTCCATTGAAGCTTTACGGCAACAGCTAGTGCAACAAAAAAGTGAATGGCATGAGTTTTTTGCCAGTGACAAACTCCTTACCGCAGTTAATCAAGAGCTGGTGGATAGCAAAGCGATGGTAAGCGATGGCGATGAAGTTGCTTTTTTTCCTCCAGTGACAGGCGGCTAACAATGATTTCAGTACAACAACAGGATTTTGATGTAGCAGCTGAGTATGCCGATCTTATTGCTAACAATGCCACTGACGGTGCCGTAGTCTGTTTTTCTGGTTTAGTTCGAGACTTTAACCAAGGTAATCAAGTCCATGGTTTAACCCTTGAGCATTACCCTGGCATGACAGAAAAAGCGCTAACCGAGATTGTTGAACAAGCGAAAAGCCGTTGGCCATTAGGAAAAGTGCGAGTTATCCACCGAATAGGTAACTTGGATTTAGGCGATCAAATTGTCTTTGTTGGCGTAACCAGCAAACATAGGGAAGCGGCGTTTGAAGCAAACCAATTCATTATGGATTTCTTGAAAAACAGAGCGCCATTTTGGAAAAAAGAAAGAACAACTTCTGGTGAACGTTGGGTTGAGGCGGAAGATAAAGATAAAAAAGCGCAAGCGCGTTGGTGATAACCTCTACAGAAGTTATCACCTAAGCACTTAATGACCAAACTTAAATCGGATCCCCGCATTAACAGTAAAGCCATCGTTTCTTGACCAAATGTCAGTTGTCCATCTACCACTTGTGCTTTGTTGAGGTAATAACAAAGATTCTTCTTTGCTTTGACGCACATTCAATAAGTTTTCAGCATTGATAAAGTAGCTAATATTACCTAACGTAATTTGGCCTAATAGACCTAAGTGCCAGTATGCGTCACTTTGGTCTCTATATGGATTGTTCTCAAGACGTTGAGTCCCTGTGTAATAAGCTTCAAAACCTACCAAATGACTACCGTGTTCTTCCCACATGACAACTAAACCTGCCGAGTGTTTTGGCGTTAGGGCTATTTGTTCTCTAGCAAAATTGTTTTGACTTGGTTTGGTGGCATCTGTGTATAAATAGCTACCAGTGAATTTTATGTCATGCCAGCGATATCTAAGTAACAACTCTGAACCTCTTATCTCGCTCACGCCCGCGGAGTTTACTAATCGGACTCGTGGCTCAGGGCTGCCATTTACCTCTTGAAGTTCAGTGACATTATCAACGTCAGAGGCAAATAAAGTAACGCTAGTTTCTAAATTACCGGCAAGGTAACTGACATCAAGTGACGCAGTTGAAGCGCGCTCTTCTTTGATATCTTCAAGTGGCAATAATCGAGATAACCCAGCGTCTTCAATATCTTCAACGAACGGACTCGGTGCAAAAAAGCCTTTGCCATACGCGCCACGAATTATCCAGTTATCTGGGCTGTAAAGTACTGAAACCCTTGGGCTTACCTGAGTTCCGTATTCGCTATGCCAGTCTGTTCTCGCACTGAATGAGATTGACGTTAGTTCACTAGCTTCGTAATCAATTTGTGAGAACAACCCAGGTACTTGATAAGAGTAGTTAAACTCTTGGAAAGTCTCTGACTCGAACTTTTCTTGTTGGAAGGCGGTGCCTAATAACCAAGCTGTTTTGTCTGAGTAACCTGAGATACTCGACTCAATTAAATAGCTTTGATGTTTGTCGTTCTCGAATACGCTGCCGTATTGATGATCGTGCTGCTGGCTCATGGCTGAGCCTTTGACATTTAGATTGATCTCGTCAGTTAATGACTGATCGTAAACAAAGCCAAAGTCATGCCTGTCGGTATCTTGGTTTTGTTTAAAGATACTGCCGTCTGGCAAAGTTTGCTCATCTAAACTGCCAGCTTCTCTATCTTCTCTCATCACACCAAACGTAATGTATAGGTTTTCACCTTCTTCACCTTGCCAATAGAAGCGTGGTCTTACCGTAGCTCGTTCGTATCCAGCCATATCAACCCAGCCATCATCGTCTAAGTCTTGCTGCTCTTGATGGTGAACTCCCGCTGTTACAGATGCTGACCATTGTTCACTTAGAGGTGCTGCAAAATAAGATGTAATGTCTTGGCCATTTTTGGAGGTAGCATTAAATAATACTTCACCTTCAAATTCGTCAGAAGGCGTTCGGGAGATAAGGTTGATCACGCCACCTAATGCTGAGCCACCGTAAAGAGAGGAGGCTGAGCCTTTGATGATCTCTACATTAGCAAGGTCTGTTGGTGGGATTTGTAATAATCCGATAGAAGCCGTTTGGCCACCATATAAAGGCAAACCATCGCTTAATAACTGAGTATATCGACCATACAAACCTTGCAGACGGATATTAGCGCTGCCCAATGATGGAGAAGTTGTTTGAACTCTGACACCGCCAGTTTCGGCAACTAACATCGAAATATTACCTGGGCGCATCAGCGCTTTTTCTTGTACTTCTTCACCGTTGATTATTTCTGTTCGCGTTGCAGATTCTGCAACTATGCGACCTAGTCTGGAAGCGCTGACTTGAATTCGTTCAATGGACTTTTCTTCGTGATGATGGTGCTCATCATGTTCTCCGCCAGCTATAGCAGCAGAAGGAGTTAACGCTAATGTTAATAATGCTTGTGTTGTGAGTGTTAGACGCACTTAAATACCTCAATAGGATAAATCGAGTCAGGGTGAGCCTTTGAATAAAATGGCCATCACCTGAACAAAATAATCTTGCAGCCCAATAGGCTACGACTTAATAAAATGAAGGATATTAAGCGATGATTGGAGGTCGATAGGGGTAACTAAGTGTCGATATTGGATATTCTAATGTTGCCAAATAGCTATTGTCCGTAGAGGCAAAATTAGTAACGGGTTGATTACTAGAAATGAGATAGTGAATAGCAGAACAAGCACTGCCTAAACAATTGCAATTACTGTCACAGCAATCCAATTCACAGCACTCATCTTCTTGTTCTTGATGCTCTGTATCAATAGTAAGTACTTGCTCAGAGTATTCTGAGCCATGCTCATCTGGTCCACATGGCTGAGCGTAAGCATTAGCAAAAGCTTGCCCAATAAAGGCAAACAAAATGGTAACAATAACAAACGCTTTAGTTAGCTTAGTGGTCATAAGTATCTCAAGTAAATTCGCTGGCAATTGTAATGAGCTGGTGGATAAATGTGAATACTAAAAAGGTAAATTTCAGGTTATTGCCCACAAAATTGTTTGTGGGCTTAGGCGGTTGTCATTGTTAAAGTCAGTAGTGCATATTAACCAGCGTGAAACATGCTAATGACTATGAGCAGTAATAACACCATAGCGCCAGACAGCATTGTCCAAAATACTACAGAGTTATGTTTACCTGTATTTTCCGGGACATCCACTAGGAAGTTAGGATTAGGTTGGGTTAAGTCTGTTAAAAACTGCTCTATGGTAAGATAGCGCTTTTCTGTGTCGATTCTTACGCCCTTTTCTAAAGCGCGGTCAAACCAAATAGGGATCACTGGGTTGTGATAACTGGCGCTTTGATAACGTAGATGATCATAATCAAATGCCGTTGTACACTCTTCAATTTTATCGCCATAAGGCAGTTGGCCTGTAAATAGCTCGTAAGTAATCGTTGCTAAAGCATAGAGATCACCTTGTATACCTGGATTTTTGCCTAATAGGTATTGGGGATCTGAATAGGATGCAGTACCCAAAGCTCCTTCGTGTTCTATTGGATTAAACAACTCAGCAGTGCCTGCAACAAAAGTTGAACCAAAGTCGACGATGGTTATTGAGTCATCATCTTTAATGAGTATATTTGCAGGTCTGAGATCTTGGTGAATTGTCTCATTTTGATGAAACGCTTTGAGTCCATCGGCAATTTGCTTAACGATAGCAATAGTACGTTTTGGTGAAGGCAAAGCGTTTTGTTGGATCCAGCTATCCAGACCTATACCTTCGGCATGTTCCATCAAATAATAGAGACAGGATCTTGGTCTAGACTGTTCGATGATCTTCACCACCTTGTCACTGTTGATACGACTACCAATCCACTCTTCTTGAATGAATCTATCAATGTAAGCCGTATCTTGAATAAAGTTAACCGATGGGGTCTTCATGACCATTTCTTTACCCGTTACTTTATCTTCAACTAAGTAAAGTTGGCTTCTAGGGCTAGCAAAGAGCTCTTTTTTTACTAGGTACTCATCTAACATCATGCCAGGTTCTAAATTCGGCGGAAAAGGGAGACGAGTTAGCTTATTGTTGAAGTCGTCTAAACTTTGCTTAGAAAGTTGTTCAACTTGGGCAACAATACAGCTTAGGTTATCGTCACTGCCTTTCGAGAGAGCCATGTTTAGTAAGCTTTCAGCTTTTGTTTGTTGGCTGTTTGTTGACGTCAGTTCTGATACCAGTGTTTGTTTGTCAATAAATTCATGAATGCCATCGCTGGACAAGAAAAAGATGTCGCCTTCGGTAAGCTCGATTTTGCCATAATCGACATGAAGGTTGTTATCCATGCCTAACGCTCTAGTGAGATAACTTTTTCCTTCACCAACAAAGGTACTGTGATCTCTAGTGAGTTGTTTTAGCTCGTTGTTTCTCAGTAAATAAATTCGGCTATCGCCAACATGGAAAAAGTGTGCTGTTTGTGACTTAAACACTAAACCTACAAAGGTACACAAATAGCCTTTAGATTCGTGTCTAAACTTGTGGCTTTTTTTGAATAAAGATAAGTTAGTTGCTGATAGCACCTTTTGCCCCGCATGGGAGACTGACCAAGTGTCAGGAGCCTTGTAATAATCTTCAATAAACTGTGAAACAGCTTGCGTACTGGCTTCTTTTCCTGCTTCAGCTGTGCTGACACCGTCAGCTAATACGCAACATACGCCTTTGTACTCAAGTTGATGTGCTTGAGTTGGTATATAACTATTAACTGCATCTTCATTGACTGGTTTTACTCCTGCATGAGTAACGCTGCCAATGTTTATTTTTATACTTGCTGTTGCCACATGTGTTCACTCATTAAAGCCGACTTAAATATAAGTTTATCTCGGTTGTGTCTTTGTTTGAGTTGCCCTAAGTAAAGAGACAACCAAGATAAACCTAAAAGGGGAGCTCCCCTTTTAGGCTCTATTTATTAAGATACGTCGATCATGTGTACCGTACCGTCTTCAGCAACTTCAGCAATTTGACCTTTAGGTTCATCTAACATCATAGCGAAGAAGAAAATGAATAATGCAGATGCGCCAATCACCATGAAGAAAGTACTGTAGTCAACAAATGACAGTACAGTCAAATAAGTTACTGCGCCGACGTTACCATAAGCGCCAGCCATACCCGCGATTTGTCCTGTCATACGGCGTTTCACAAGAGGCACAATAGCAAATACAGCTCCTTCTCCAGCTTGTACGAAGAAAGAACACATCATAGTCGCAGCGACCGCCAGAGGTAATGCCCAAGTGCCTGTGATCTGACTTAAGATGAAATAACCGACTGCAAGACCACCAATTAATACCATTAACGACTTACGGCGGCCAATCTTGTCAGATAAATAACCACCTGTTGGGCGGGCGACTAAGTTCATAAATGCAAAGCCTGATGCTAATAAACCCGCCTTAACTGGGTCTAATCCTGAAAAGGTTTCTAAGAAAAATAGCGGTAACATAGATACAACGGCTAATTCTGAGCCGAAAGTGACAAAGTAAGATACATCCAAAATAGCGACGTTTTTAAAGTTGTACTTTTCGATCTCTGGTACGCCTTTAACTAAATGTTCTTTATTAACTTGCCAGATTGAATAAATTTGGAACACCATAAGTGCAGCAAGTACAACCCAAGCGATATACATGGCTGTCTCTGTAAATAGAGATACGCCCGCAGGAGATAGTTTCCAAGCTAATACAGCAAGAGCTAAATACATAGGAACATTCATTAATAGGTAGAAATAGAAGTCGCGCATACTGGTTACTTCTAAGCCTCCAGACTTTTTAGGCTTAAAGTAAGTCGAACCTTTAGGTGTATTACGAGCTTTTGCATAATAAACAAAACTGTATAAACCAATAATGATGCCTGTACTACCTATAGCCCAGCGCCAGCCGTCTTCACCGCCATAAATACCAGCTAAAGTTGGAAGCGTCATTGCCGCGGCAGCAGAGCCAAAGTTGCCCCAGCCGCCATAGATGCCTTCTGCAACACCGACTTGTTTTGCTGGAAACCACTCACCAACCATACGAATACCTATTACAAAGCCTGCGCCTGTAAAGCCAAGTAAGAATCGAAACAGAGCTAAGCGTTCGTAACTGTCCGCGGTTGCAAAACCAATACAAGTAAAGGCGGAAATAAATAATAAGCCGGAGTAAACGTGTCTCGGACCATACTTATCAACTAGGATACCTATAATGATACGAGCTGGGATGGTTAAGGCTACGTTAAGGATCAGTAACGCTTTTATTTGTGGTGTAGTCAGGTCAAACGCTTCTTTGATAAACGCTAGCATTGGCGCATGGCTAAACCAAACGACAAAAGTTAAAAAGAAAGCAAACCAAGTGATATGCAAAGTTTTTATTTTGGCATCTGCAAAATTGAGTAGCCGTAACTTGCCATCTTCTGTTGTCATAACAATTCTCCCGATGGGTGATAAAAAAGTATGGCTTCATAATTCACTTTTTTTAGAGTAGAGAATTGATCAATATCAAAATTGTTAAGTCACTGTTTTTGTTGGTAAAAGTTTAATACCCATAATGGATAGTGTGAGTGAGTTCTGCAGCCCAGCAAACTCAAGCGGCAGTACCTAGTAAGAGGTAGATTTAACTATTATGTTTGAGATCGCGGGGTTATTAGGAGTATTGTCAACTGAGTAGGATAGAGGTATTGATATAGACTCTAAGCAAATGTTTGTCTTGCTACTAAGACGATAAGTTGAGCGTTATCAGAGATTTTACTTATGGATATGAAAATTCCCAGAGCGACTTCCTACAGAGCCTTGTTTGTTGCAACGTTAGCTTTTGCCGCCAACTTTTCTGTCTGGGTCTTATTTGCCGTATTAGGGATAGAATTACAGAAAACCCTAGCGCTTTCCGTTACCCAGCTTGGTTTACTACTATCTAGCCCAATGTTAACAGGCGCTATTTTGCGCTTGCCCGTTGGTATTTGCTGTGAATTCCTATCGGCTAAGCGCATTTTTATTTGGCAAATGTTGTTACTTATACCGCCTTTAATTCTGCTCGATAAGGCCACTAGTTATGAGCAATATTTGTTTATTGGCCTATTTTTGGGGATTGCTGGTGTATCTTTTACCATAGGTATTCGATATATCGTCGATTGGTTTGAGTCTAAGTATCAAGGTACCGCTATGGGGATATTTGGAGCGGGAAATGCGGGGGCGGCAATTACTCTCATTCTTGCTCCTATCCTAATTGAACGTTTTGGCGTAAATCGTTTAGGTTTATTTTATGCTGGCGGAATATTACTGGTCATTTTGCTGTTTGGTTTTCTTGCACCTTCAGCTCCAAAATATATAACTTTAAAAAGAAAGGTAAGTTGGCGTGAACATTTAGCACCAATGAAAAAGTTAAGAGTTTGGCGTTTTGGACTCTATTACTATTTTGTATTTGGTAGTTTTTTAGCGCTAACACTTTGGTTACCTCAATATTATGTTGGTGCTTATAAACTGCCAATGTCGCAGGCAATGGCATTAACTTTACTTTACGTTGCTAGCTCTAGTTTAGTTCGAGCTGGTGGAGGTTGGTTAGCCGACCGTTATGGTGCTCAAGCTGTAAATTGGAGTGTGTTCTGGGTTTGCTTAGTATGTTTGTTTTTCTTGAGTTATCCTCCTACTTCAATGGTTATCGAAGGTGTTGATAAAGACGTCGCTATTGAGGTTAAAGTCAATGTTTGGCTATTTACCGTACTTATTTTTATCATAGGCATAGCGCAGGGGTTTGGTCGAGCAAGCGTGTATAAAGCTATCTATGAGTTTTACCCGAACAATATGGGAAGTGTTGGTGGTACAGTGGCCATGGTTGGTGCATTAGGTGGCTGCACTTTACCCTTGTTATTTGGTGTTGTTGTCGATTGGGTTGGAGTGTACAGTGCCAGCTTTATGCTGTTGTATGGTGTATTAGCTGGCTGTATGTTGCTGATGTATGTTGCCAATCAAAATGAGCTACACAGGCAACGAGTTAAACATGCTATTGATAGTAACTTTTTAGAGCGTGATTAATTAACCTTTCTTGTCGACAACAATGCTATGTGATATCAGAGTTGTTGTTGCCGACAACAGTTGATTATATGTTGTGCCATGTCGCTATTTATATGATGGTCACTCATTGGATACAAAACTCGTTCTTCCTTGGTATTGTGACTGGATAGCAAGTCGATAAGTTGGATCTCCAGTTCTTCCGTACTATTGGTTTGAACTAGCCATTGTTCTATTAGTGTTAAATAGTCTTTTATTTGCCTATGCTCTATTCGCATTACTGCTGTAGGGCCAGCGTTAGAACTCAGTCCAGAGGCTTTCTCTAACATAGGAAAAAGCAGCTCTTCTTCCCATTCTATATGCTGTAAAAGACCAAGTTTAAATTGAGAAAAAAGCTCAATAGCAAGTCTTTGGTCATGTTTACTGTTTTGAAATTGAGTAAAGAGTTTATCCAGCTTTTGGTGATCTTGCTCGAAAAAGTCAGTGATAATGGATGGCATAGCTTTCCCCTTTGTTGTGGTTAGTTTTGTGATTTACTTGCGCAAACTCGGCAGTGAGGACTTGGACTGATCTTGAATTGCTTAAATTCCATAGTTATAGCATCGATAAGCAGCAATTTATTTGTCAGAGAGAGCCCTAACTCAGTTAACAGCTTCAAACATTCTGTTGCTTGAATACAGCCAACTAAGCCCACTACAGGTGACATAATGCCAGCTTCTGAACAGGTTAAGTTTTGTTCTTGAAACATATGGCTAACACAGGAGTAACAAGGCGTACCTGGCTGCATAGAAAAAGTAGAAACTTGCCCCTCCATGCGAATGGCGGCACCTGAGATCAGAGCGGTTTTATTGGCAAAACAAGACTCATTAAGTTGATTTCGAGTGGTTAAGTTGTCACTGCAATCAATAACTACATCATGATCAGATACAAGTTCATTTAACTCATCAACTGGCAATCGATAGTCTTTATACTCAATAGTGACCTCACTATTAAGGGAAGTTAGAGTGTTGATCGCAGCAGTCACTTTTTTGCTACCTACGGTATTCTCTTGGAATAAGACCTGCCGTTGTAAGTTCGTTTTGTCTACTTCGTCATCGTCTACCAGCGTTAAAAAGCCAACTCCAGATACAGTAAGGTATTGAGCTACTGCACATCCTAGACCGCCAATACCTATGATCAACACCTTGCTGTTCCATACCTTTTCCTGTCCGTCTATATCCACTTTAGGCAACATGATATGACGGCTATAACGCATCAGTTGATCATCACTTAAAGTGGCAAGTTTTTGTTGTACTAGAGGCATAGGTAAATACTCAAAAATATCAATACCAGTATGATAATCAGGGATCTCACGTGGACAATATCCCTTTGGGGGTAGGTTGTACTCAACAAGGATAATTGCTAAGAAATACAATAAGTAACGCGATTTAAAATTTGATTTTAATCAAATTATTCGAGGCTGAAGGGGCATAGAGTTATTGCAAAATTTATCTAGTTGATTAATACGCATGGCGTTAAGGACATCAAAATGATGACTAAGAAAAAACTGTTTAAACCATCTCTTGTTGCTTTGGCTCTATTAGCTACTGGGGTTTCAACTTCAGTGACTGCTGAAGGATCAGGCTTTTTCGATGGTAGCAAAACTAATTTCAATTTGAGGTATCGTTTGGAAACCGTGGATCAAGATGGTTTCGATAAAAATGCGAAAGCTTCTACTTTAAAGACTCGTATAACATGGAAAAGTGGTTCAGTCGGCGGTTTTCAGGTTAATGTCGAAGTCGATAATGTGCTTGAGTTAGGGCCTGATGATTATAATGATGCATCTGGGGTGAATCCTAAAACTAGCTATCCTGTTATCGCCGATCCAGAGGGTACAGATTTAAACCAACTTAATGTCAGTTATAAAAACCAAGGTTTAACCTTAATTGCTGGACGTCAAAGAGTTGTTGTCGGCGATCAAAGGTTTGTCGGAGGCGTTGCTTGGCGACAAAATGAGCAAACCTATGATGGCATTCGAGCTAACTATAAAGTAAGCGATAAATTATCAGTAGATTATGCATTTGTTAGCAAGGTAAATACGATTTTTGGCCCTGATGGTAACAAAGATGAAATTGATGGTGACTTTCAGCTAGCACACGTATTTTACAATGTTAGCAAAGCCCATAAGTTAACGTTTTTTACTCACTTATTAGATTTTGATAAGTCAGAAGCTATTGATACTTATGGTGTTGACTACAAAGGCATGTTTGATGGTTTTTCAACACACGTTGCATTTGCTGCACAGTCGAAAGGCGATAACGATACGACTTACTTTGCCATTGATGCGACTAAACCGATAGGCAAAGCCAAAGTTACCCTTGGTTGGGAAAGATTAGGCAGTGATGATGGTGCATACGGTTTTCAAACTCCACTAGCGACCAAACATAAGTTCCAAGGTTTTGCGGATAAGTTTTTGGCTACTCCGAAAAATGGTATTGATGATTACTATGTGAAAGTCGCGACTAAGCTTGGTGCTGTTAATCTGGCCGCGTTTTACCATAATTATTCAGCAGTCGAAGGCGATGCTGAGTATGGTTCTGAAATTAATTTAGTGGCCAGTTATAAGATTGTCGATTCAACGACCTTAGTGGGTAAATACGCGAATTATAACGCAGATGAACATGCGACAGACACAACGAAATTTTGGTTGATGTTGAATACTAAATTCTAAGCTTCTCTCTCCCTTACATTTATTTTAGTTAAATGTTGTTATTTGGTGGGCTTTACGCCCACCCTTTTTATAAAGCGTCATATACCAATCATCATAAAGAATCAGCTACTCAGAGCTACACCAGAGGTGGGAGAATAAGACAAATTTTCGCAGGTATAGTCATTCTACATCAAGGAAATTTGGCGCAATTATCGTGCCTCTGGTGAGCTTCCAAAGGACGAGTTTAAAAGCTTCCCAGCCTGTGTTACTGACTTTGAAAAGGGAACAACCATTCTCTACAGTCAAAGCCTTGCCTGAAAAGCTTTTAATTCTCGCTGAGTGACTAATTCTTTATGATGATTGGTATTACAGTATAAAAGAATGATCAAGATCAATTTGTTAAAAATATCAGTAACGCCTTTATAAACAATAAGATAGTGAAGGGTTGTACCTATGAATAGGTAGTTTTTGTATCCCCTCAGTCGAATATTAATTTGCTGAATTGTTCATACTATTAACTACATAATTAACTCCGAGCTGGTTAGCCTAACTCAACAACTTGATATGGCTTCTCGGCCGCAGCATTTAGCTGCCGGGCTGTAATAGAAATGTTATGGCCTCCCGTATTTGGAAAGGTGTTATGTTACAAGATAACTTTGGCCGGAAGTTTGAATACCTCAGGCTTTCTATTACTGACTTGTGTAATTTTCGCTGTAACTATTGTTTACCCAATGGCCCTGATTGTGATTCGGGCAAAGACAATATGTCCGTGTCTGAAATTAAAGTGCTAGTTGCCGCATTTGCTAAGTTAGGCACTAAGAAGATCCGGATAACCGGTGGCGAGCCTGCTTTACGAAAAGACTTGGAACAGGTCATAGAGCTATGTGCAAATACGCCAGGAATTGAACAAGTAGCGTTGACTACTAATGGATTTAATTTAGACAAGCACATTGAGTCTTGGCATCAAGCAGGATTAACGAATTTAAATGTGAGCGCTGACAGCCTAGATCCTAGGCTATTTAATGCGATAACAGGTCACGATAAACTGGAAAGGATACTTGCTGGTGTTGACAGAGCAATTGCTATAGGAATGAGTAAAGTAAAACTAAATAGCGTATTGCTTAATGCTTTTAACTACCACCAATTTGATCATTACCTCGATTGGTTAAAAACAAATCCAGTTACAGTCCGTTTTATTGAACTGATGGAAACCGGCGACAATCAAGATTTTTTCAAGCAAAACCATGTTTCAGCTAACAAGCTAAAACAGGCTCTACTCGAACAAGGCTGGACACAGATCATAAAAAACAAACTTGCAGGTCCTGCAGAAGAGTTTTTTCATCCAAACTACAAAGGCCGAGTTGGCTTGATCATGCCTTACAGTAAAGACTTTTGTCAGTCTTGCAATCGTTTGCGTGTTTCTGCAAATGGTCAATTGCATTTGTGTTTGTTCGCGGAACAAGGAATTAATTTGCGTCCTCAATTATTGAGCCAAGATGTTGATCTAGTATGCCAGTCGATTCTCAGTGCTATGGCCAATAAAGCCGTGAGTCATGAATTACAACAGCATTTTACTGGAGCTACGAAACACCTAGCCAGTTTAGGAGGGTAAGGTGGAGGAAACACAAAATATGGACTTTGTTGGTGTGGTCTTGGCTGGCGGAAAATCCAGTCGTATGGGCACTGACAAAGCTCTACTTAAGCTCGATGGTCAATCTATGCTAGACAGAACGATTGCTATATTAACAGCGCTTGGTGCTTCGCAAGTGGTTGTTTGTCGTAACGAGTTTGTTTCAGGTTATCTACCAGATATATATCCAAGTTTAGGCCCTTTAAGTGGTATACATGCGGCTATTTACGAAACTAACTTACCAATATTAGTAGTACCTGTGGATATGCCACTGTTAGATCAATCGATGTTAACCCCATTGTTAAAGGCGGGCCTCAATAGTCAAGTTGCATGCCATTATCAAACTCACCCTTTGCCTACCTTTATTCCAAATAATAAAGAAGTGAGGAGTTATCTAGAGCGATGTTTGAGTGAATTTGATAACGACAAATCGAAACTGTCGATTAAGCGATTTTTAACTTATATCGGAACTCTGGTATTGACCAGCAACGAAGACTATAAATTAGCAAATGCTAATACACCGGACCAGTGGCAACATTATGCCACTTTGAATCGAATTCAAAAATTATCAAAAGATTAAGCGAAGGCATTAAAATGGCGCATACACACACCCAAGAGTTTATTCCTTTAAACGTTGCAGTATTGACCGTATCAGACACTCGTGATGAGACAACAGATACTTCGGGAGCTTACTTAAAAAAAGCAGCACAAGAAACGGGTCATTTAGTGACAGAGAAAACCATTGTTAAAGATGATATTTACCAAATGCGAGCCGTGCTATCAAAATGGATAGCTTCAGAGCAAGTGCAGGCAATATTAGTCACTGGTGGTACTGGTTTCACAGAGCGAGACTCTACTCCCGAGGCGGTTACGCCGTTGTTTGATAAAAATGTTGACGGTTTTGGTGAATTATTCCGACAGGTTTCATATCAAGATATAGGTACATCTACGGTGCAGTCCAGAGCGGTTGCAGGATTGGCAAACGGTACTGTTATTTTTTGTATGCCAGGCTCTACTGGTGCGTGTAAAACAGGCTGGTCAATTATTAAACCTCAGCTTGATGCATCTCACCGACCTTGTAACTTTGTACCACACCTTAATTTTGCTGCTGAACAATGTGAAAGTCGAGGTTAAGCATGGCTAACTTGACTCATGTCGACCATACAGGTCAAGCAAATATGGTGGATGTCTCTGATAAGTCTATTACTTTACGTACGGCTGTAGCAGAAGGTTATATTTCGATGTCTGCGAGTACAATCGAGCAAGTGATCAGTGCCAGTAATGCTAAAGGAGATGTGATTTCTACAGCTCGAATTGCAGGTATCATGGCAGCGAAAAAGTGTGCAGACCTGATCCCGTTATGCCACCCTTTGGCGTTAACTAAGGTAGAACTAGAATTTGAAATACAACCTGAATTTAACCAGATCAAAGTACAAGCTTTATGTAAGTTAACAGGACAAACTGGGGTTGAAATGGAAGCATTAACAGCGGTTAGTTGCGCAACGTTGACCTTATTTGACATGTGTAAAGCAGCCGACCCTGAAATGTGTATTCACAGCATTAGAGTACTGTCAAAAACTGGTGGTAAATCAGGTGACTGGCACAACTCGAAACGGTAGCGAAATAGGTAAGATTAATGATAAAAGTCCTTTTCTTTGCTCAACTTAGAGAGCAACTTGATTGCAGTGAATTACAGCTTAATATTGACTCATCAATTTCACTGCAAAACTTACGAGCGCAGCTAGCGCAACAAAATAATAAGTGGCAGGACTGCTTTGCCAGTGACCAATTATTAGTGGCAATTAATCAAGAGCTTGTCGACAGCCAAGCTGTGATTAATGATGGCGATGAAGTGGCCTTTTTTCCACCAGTAACAGGTGGTTGATGATGATAACGGTACAAGAACAAGATTTTAATGTTGCCACTGAATACGCGGAGCTTATCGAGGATAATGCAACAGATGGCGCTGTCGTATGTTTCACTGGCTTGGTAAGAGACTTTAATCAAGGCAATGTAGTACATGGTCTGACTTTAGAGCATTACCCTAAGATGACAGAAAAAGCGTTGCGAGACATAGTTATCGAGGCCAAAAGTCGGTGGGAATTGGGCAAAGTGCGAGTGATCCACCGTGTAGGAGATTTAGAGCTTGGCGATCAAATTGTATTTGTAGGTGTAACCTGTCGCCACCGCGAAGCCGCATTTGAAGCAAATCAATTTATCATGGATTTTTTAAAGAACAGGGCGCCATTTTGGAAAAAAGAAAGAACGGGTGCTGGTCAAAGGTGGGTTGAAGCTGAAGATAAGGACAAAAAAGCACAATTACGTTGGTAACAGCCCTGCAATCAAGAAGGGCTGTAATACTTGCTTAGCCAATGATGTGATCAAATGGCTCTACGTTTACCGTTTCTCCAGCACTATGTCCTGCGTTCTCTTGTCCTAATACAATATAGCAGTTGGCTTTAGAGATTGAAGATAAGATCCCAGAGCCTTGAGCAGCTAAAGGTTTTACTTCAAGCTGGCCTTTATCACTAATCGACACAATACCACGTTGGAAGTCCATTCTACCTGGTCGCTTTTTTACTTTGTCGGTCAAAACCGCTGGCATACGCTTATTGGGCTGAACCTGTGCTCCAGACATGCTAACCAATGCTGGTAAAGCAAGCTGATGAAAAGTTACCGCTGCGGATACAGGGTTACCCGGTAAGCCAAAAAATACACTGTTAGGCAACTGGCCAAAGGCAAAAGGTTTGCCTGGTTTCATTGCCACTTTCCAAAAATCGACCTGACCTAATTTGTCCAGCACATCTTTGGTGTAGTCCGCTTCTCCGACAGATACACCACCTGAACTGAGCACAGCATCGGCCGCTTTATCTGCGTTTTGGAATGCAGCTTCAATCGCCTCTAAATCATCAGGAATTATACCCATTGGTATTACGTCTACGCCTAGACGGAGCAACATAGCGACCAGTACTTGCGAGTTGCTTTCATAGATATCACCTTCAGATAGCGATTGCCCCGGTAACTTCAATTCGTCACCAGTAGAAAATACTGCGACTTTAAGCTTTCTTAATACCTTAACTCGCGATAAGCCAAGTGAAGCTAACAGACCAATGTCTACCGCCTTTAGTTTGTAACCAGCAGGGAACACTTGTTGCCCTTGTTTTATGTCTTCACCGGCAAAACGGATATTACTATTTAACTTAGCAGGCTGGCTTAGGGTGATGGTTTTTCCTGTTTCATTCTCGATATTGATCACGTTTTCTTGCATGATCACTGTGTTAGCAGAGTCTGGCACAACTGCACCTGTCATTATTCTGATGCATTGACCCTGTTCCAGTTCGCCAGAAAAAGGCGCGCCAGCAAATGAAGTACCTATTAGTGTGAACTCAGTTAAGTTTGTTGAACTCTTCGTTAAAGAATCATCTCTAAGCGCATAACCGTCCATAGCCGAGTTATTATGAGCTGGTACATTCAGTGGTGAGCTAATGTCAGTTGCTAACACTCTAGTATCGGCATCTTCAATATTTACCGATTCAAGCTCGGTGATCTTAGGTACTGAATCCAGTAACGTTTGTTTTGCTTGGTCGAATGGCATTAAGCCAGGTGCACTGCAACAATCAGCCATTGTATTTCCTATTATTTATTACATTCAGGTTTATTTGGTTTGAAAGTTTACCATCCAAACCGCCGCCTCAACACGAGAGCGTAAATTTAACTTTTTCAATAAGTGTTTTACGTGAACTTTAACTGTGCCGTCTGATATATCGAGTTCTCGAGCTATGAGTTTATTACTCATGCCTTTGGCGATAAGTTTTAGAATTTCATGTTCACGACTGGTCAATGAAGACAGCGCATTTGCACCTTTTTTCTCCGGTTTACGCAGCGCTTGCGCTAAAACTTGGGTTAGCTTTTCACTCATGACCATTTTGCCTAGTGTCGCTTCCTTTAATTTATCTAGTAAGTCTTCTGGATCCATATCTTTCAATAAGTAACCGTCGGCACCAGATCTTATTGCTTCTAGTACATCTTCATCTGAGTCTGAAACAGTGAGCATAACGATACGGCAAGTTACGCCTTGCGCTCTTAATGCTCTTAGCGTTTCTAGGCCATCCATGCCCTGCATATTTAGATCTAACGTGATCATGTCTGGATCAGTTTGCTCAGCTAAAATTAAGGCTTCAGCTCCTGAGCTGGCTTCTGCAACAACCTCTAGTTCGTCTTCGAACTCAATGAGTTGATGCAACCCCTTTCTTAGTAGTGGGTGATCATCCACCATCATTATTTTTGCAGGTTCAGTAGTTGACATAAATATCTCCGCTATTAGGACAGTAAGATGTTAAAGCCCTAGTATCTTAAAAGCTTGATTTACATCATGCTTTTCAACACTTTAACAGAGCTAGCATCACATATTAAGAGGTATCGGTTAATACCTAAAAAGGAGTATTTTTAGACTTTGTTGATATGCCCTATATGCCTTTTCCGCAAAGGTAATCACTAATTATCAAGACATTATAGCGCGGTAGAATAGCTGGTTTATTGCCAACTTATGGCAAAAATAACTACCTCTTGTAGCTGATTGTTGCAGTAGGAGCATTGATTCATAGTTAGGCGGTCAAAAACTCAATAACACGTGGAGAAGTATATGGCTGACCTACAAAAATGGGATCCCGAAGACGAGAAGTTTTGGGAGTCCGAAGGCAAGAAAATAGCAACAAGAAATTTATGGATATCGATTCCTAGCTTACTGTGTGGCTTCGCAGTTTGGTTATATTGGGGCATCATCACGGTTCAGATGTTGAACTTAGGTTTCCCATTTGCTAAATCTGAGCTGTTCACACTAATGGCCATCGCTGGCTTAACAGGAGCAACGCTGCGTATTCCCAGTAGTTTCTTTATTCGATTGTGTGGAGGGCGGAATGCTTTATTTTTCACAACCTCACTATTGATGATCCCTGCCTTTGGTGCAGGTATCGCTCTACAAGATCAAAATACACCGCTTTGGGTATTCCAAATATTGGCATTTTTATCAGGTCTAGGTGGTGGCAACTTTGCTTCCTCAATGTCAAATATCAGCTTCTTTTTCCCTAAAAAACAACAGGGTTACGCTTTAGGTATGAATGCTGGTTTAGGTAACTTTGGTGTGACTAGTATGCAAATATTAGTACCCTTGTTTATGACCTTTGCTGCATTTGGCGGTGATCCAATGACACTTATTAACACTAGTGGTACTTTGATTGGTAAAATTCCAGCAGGCTCTGAAACTTGGATCCATAATGCAGGTTGGGTTTGGCTTATATTCCTTGTCCCGCTAGCGTTTGCAGGTTGGTTCGGCCTAAATAATATTCGTACTCCTGAAGTATCGCCTGATATTGGCAGTCCTCTAGCATCGTGGGCGCTTATCACCGTTATGTTATTAATTGGCTTTTTAACTGCTGGTGTTGGTCTATGGTTATTGTTACCTGAAGCGGCTAATGGTTCGGGCTTTGGTGTACCTAAAGAAATCGTCTTAGTGTTGGTTATTGTTGCTACGGTATTTCTACTTAAACAGCTACCAGGGGCAATTAAATCAAGCTTAGAACGCCAATACAAAATCTTTGATAACAAACATACTTGGGTGATGAGTGTTATCTATACTATGACTTTCGGTTCATTCATTGGTTTTGCAGCATCTTTCCCTTTAGCCATTAAAGTTATCTTTGGTTATCAACATATTATGGTTGATGGTGTAATGACTCATGATGTTGCTAACCCTAACGGACCAAGTGCGCTTATGTATGCTTGGATGGGACCATTTATCGGTGCTCTAATTCGTCCTGTAGGTGGTTGGATCTCAGATAAAGTTGGCGGTGCGCTAGTAACTCAAATTTGTGCAATAGTCATGGTTGCCAGTGCACTAGGTGTGGCTTACTACATGCAAGCCGCTTATGCGTCAGCAACACCGGAGCAGTACTTTGTTGAATTTTTTGTTTTATTCTTATTATTGTTTGCGGCAACTGGAATTGGTAATGGTTCAACTTTCCGTACTATCGCTATGGTATTCCCTAAAGAACAAGCTGGCCCTGTTTTAGGTTGGACTTCTGCTGTTGCAGCATATGGTGCTTTCTACATACCTAAAGTGCTAGGTGAACAAATTAAAGCAACAACTCCTGAAACTGCATTGATTGGCTTTGCCATCTTCTATGCAGTATGTGTATTTATTAACTGGTGGTTCTACTTGCGTAAAAACGGCGAGTTCTACAATCCGTAGATAAATATACGTTGTGCTCAAAGCCACTTCGCGCAAGCAAGTGGCTTTTCTTTTGCCTGTTATGAAATTAACGGAGACACCCAGGTTAGTTTTATGTGGGCGTCTAGGTAAAAGATCGTGTTTCGATTAAGTTACATCTGGAAAATTAACGGAGACACCCGTGTTCGTTTTTAAATGGGTGTCTAGGTAAAGGGGGGGGGGAATATAACGATTTGGTGCCGGCAGCCCGGCATTAAATTAAGCGAGTGCAGCTTTAGCTATCTGGTTTGTCGATGCATTAGCAACATAGCTAGGTTTATAATTCACTTTGATAATAGTGCCACAAGGGTGATTGGCTTGAATACTTATCTTGGCTCCTAATTGTACAGCCCGTTCTTTCATTATGGCTAAACCATAATGGTTCAGCTTTTCTGGGTCTGAACCTAAGCCGACACCATCATCTTCAATGATCAAATTAATGCATTTGTCTTGGTCTGAATACAGCGCGACTTTAGCTTGTGTTCCTTGTGAGTGATGCAAAGCATTTTGGGTTGCTTCACGGGCAATTTGCATGATATGAATTTCTTCATTTGGGGTTAATGGTAAGTCACCGATCCGATAATCTAAGCTAAATTGGAGTTTACCATCTGCACGTTCATTGAGTTGGGTAATGGTTTTTTCAAAAGCGCTTTGCAGCCCCTCGGCGTCAATTTTTAACCTGAATGTGGTCAATAACTCTCGCAATTGGCGGTAAGCGGAACTTAAACCAGACTTTAATTCATCCACGACTTCCTCAATCTGTTCCGAGCTAGACTCTCTTTGATGGAGCTTTTGCAATCTTGTTACTTGAATTTTTAGGTATGATAAGGCTTGTGCTAACGAATCGTGTAACTCTCGAGCTATCACTGTTCTTTCGCTAACTAGGGCAAGCCTTCGTGTTTGCTCAGACTGTTGCCTTAGTTTTAACCCGGTAGCGATTTGTGCGGCGATAGATTGCAATAATTGATGTTGCCATGCCTCCAATGAAGTATCCGCTTTTAGATTACAAACCAGAACCCCAAAGCTAAGGTCTCCTTTTCTCAGCGGGTAGCGCATGCTAATTCGCTTATTTTGGTTGGTATCAGTACTACAACCAACAGTTTCAGTGATACAGCCAGAGCAATCGCCAGATAAGCACTGTTTGGTCAGTTCTTTCTCTGTTGTTAAGATATGTTCATAGGGGGATGAACCTTCATTAGTCATTAAACATAAGTCTAGGTCATCTAGGCCTGAAATCGAAGATAGCTTTTCTATAATGGGTTCTAAGTCAAAGTTTTTACTCGATTGACTTAATATAGTTGAAGCCTCATACAGTAGCTCTAGGGAATTTTTACTTTGTCTGAGTTCCGCTGTTTTTAACTTAACTCGCTTTTCTAATTGTAAGTGAGACTCCGAGATCGCATCCGCCATTTTGTTCATGGTTCTGGATAAAAAGCCTAATTCGTCACTTTGCGCGATATGAGTATGAGCTGTGTAATCTCCAGCCATGATCCTATTCGCTGAGTTTGTTAATTCAGATAAAGGCCTTTCAACTCTATGGTTTAATTGCAACATGATGACAACAACTAAGATCACAGTGACAAAAAGGGAGATCCACTGGATCATTCTGATCAACAACAATCTATCTTCAGCGTGTTGTTGATATAGAGATACTAGATTATCAATTTGCAGAACAAAGGTATCAATTTGACCACGCAAGGTAGTCAGCTGAGTTTCTGACAGTGAGCTTTGCTTAGATAGCTCGGTAATCGTTGGTTTTAATTCACTAAACCAGCGATATTTAATTTCATTAAGAGAGCGGTCGATAATGTGTTCAGTTGCATCTGAAATAGGCTGATTTAGTACCGGCGCACTCAATTTACCTTCAAATTCATTTAAATGTTTAGTTAGTTGAGTGGAAGCTGGATTCTGGCTTTTTATTAGTCGGTTTTGTTGGAAATCGGCCATGACCTTATAAGTTTGCATTCGCAATGAGCCTGCATGGTTAATTGCTAATGCATCTTTGTCTGCCATTTCACTGATGAATACGGAACTAAACATACTAATAATGGCAACAAAACTGATGCCGAACATCATAGCGCCCATTCTAAATACAATTGAATTGAACAATTTATCGATGACTTTAGCCATGTTTTTACCTTCTTTATTGGGAGTACCCCAAATAACCTTTTTATTGGCAACTTAAAAAACAAAAAATAGTGATTGATGGTGCAGACCAGAGTATATCTAATCTAGCTTAAAAAACCTTATACCACCTTGTGGGTAGAGGCTCTATCCCGATGAAATACAGGCTTTTTTAAAATTGATCTGAGTCAAGTTTTGACCGAGGAACAGGCCTAATATGCTGATCAGTGTCTGTAAATCGGGAGAAGTGGCATGAGCCGTTTTTTGGATAAGTTAAAATTTTTCAAACCCGCTACTGAATCATTTTCAGGTGAGCATGGTATCACTACTGATGAGGATAGAAGCTGGGAAGATGGATATCGCCGTCGTTGGCAACACGACAAAGTAGTCCGTTCAACACATGGGGTTAATTGTACTGGTTCTTGTAGCTGGAAGATCTATGTGAAAGATGGTTTAGTGACTTGGGAGACTCAACAAACAGATTACCCAAGAACACGACCTGACCTACCGAATCATGAGCCTAGAGGTTGTCCTCGTGGTGCTTCATATTCATGGTACATTTATAGTGCTAACCGCCTTAAATACCCTAAAGTTCGTAAGAAACTGATTAAGTTGTGGCGTGAAGCAAAAGCGAAAAATGATGATCCTGTTATTGCTTGGGCATCGATTGTTGAAGATAAAGACAAAGCGCAGTCGTACAAGCAACAGCGTGGTTTAGGTGGGTTTGTTCGTGCTGACTGGAATGAAGTTAATGAAATCATTGCAGCGGCAAACGTTTATACAACTAAAACATACGGTCCAGATCGGGTAACGGGATTCTCGCCAATTCCTGCTATGTCTATGGTTTCATATGCAGCAGGTGCTCGTTACTTATCTTTAATTGGTGGCAACTGCTTAAGTTTCTATGACTGGTATTGTGATCTACCTCCTGCATCACCGCAGATTTGGGGCGAGCAAACTGACGTTCCAGAATCGGCAGATTGGTACAACTCAAATTATATTATTGCTTGGGGTTCTAACGTTCCGCAAACTCGTACTCCAGACGCACACTTCTTAACTGAAGTTCGTTATAAAGGGACTAAAGTTGTTTCTATCACTTCGGATTACTCGGAGTTATCGAAATTAACGGACCAGTGGTTAGCGCCTAAGCAAGGCACTGATGCTGCGTTAGCGATGGCATTCGGCCATGTTATTTTGAAGGAATATCACACTACAGGTAAGAGTGAGTACTTCAATAACTACGTTCGTACAACAACTGACTTCCCTATGTTAGTCATGTTGGACGAAAGTGATAAAGGGTTAGTTCAAGGCCGCTTTCTAAGAGCTTCAGATCTAGCGGATAACTTAGGTCAAGACAATAACCCCGAGTGGAAGACTATTGCGATTAATGAAAAAGATGGTCAATTGGTGTCACCGACAGGTTCTGTTGGTTACCGTTGGGGCGAAAAAGGTAAGTGGAATATTACGCAAACTGACGGTAAGTCAGGTGATGAACTTAAACTTGCAGTAAGCATGAAGCAAAATAATGATGGCATCGTTGATGTCGCTTTCCCATATTTTGCAACAGAAACTAACTCTCACGAGCATAATTACTTTGACCATACTGAACACGCTGACATTATTAAACGTAAAGTTCCGGCTAAGAAGATCACGTTAGCTGACGGCAAAGAAGTGCTAGTTACTACAGTGTTTGACTTAACGCTTGCTAACTACGGTGTCGATAACGGTTACAGTTGTGACAACTGTGCAAGCTCTTATGAAGATGATTTGCCGTACACGCCTAAATGGCAAGAAAAGATCACTGGTTGCCGTCCACAAGATGTTATTCGTGTTGCAAAAGAGTTTGCCGATAACGCGGACAAAACCAAAGGTCGTTCAATGATCATCGTGGGTGCCGCTTTGAACCACTGGTATCACATGGATATGAACTATCGTGGCCTAATCAACATGCTAATGATGTGTGGTTGTATTGGTCAATCAGGTGGTGGTTGGGCTCACTATGTTGGCCAAGAAAAGCTACGTCCGCAAACCGGTTGGCAGCCGTTGGCCTTCGGTCTTGATTGGCAACGTCCGCCTCGCCATATGAATGGTACTTCTTTCTTCTACAATCACGCTAGTCAATGGCGCTATGAAAAATTAGAAATGTCAGAAGTAGTGTCGCCACTGGCAAATAAAGAAAAGTGGTCAGGGACTATTATTGATTTTAACACTCGTGCGGAACGCATGGGGTGGTTACCATCGGCTCCGCAATTAGGAATGAACCCGCTGCAGTTAACTAAAGATGCCGCGGAAGCTGGTTTATCTCCTAAAGATTATGCGGTTCAGGAATTGAAAGCAGGTAATCTGAAGTTTGCTTGTGAAGAGCCTGATAACCCTCAGAATTTCCCTCGTAACATGTTTATCTGGCGTTCAAACTTATTAGGTTCGTCAGGTAAGGGTCATGAGTACATGCTTAAGCACTTATTAGGCACAAAACATGGCTTGATGGGGAAAGACTTAAGTGAGTCTGGTGAGAAAAAACCAGAAGACGTTAAGTTTGAACAGCAAGCGGCTGAAGGTAAAGTTGATCTATTAGTTACTTTAGACTTCCGTATGTCAACGACTTGCCTGTACTCAGACATAGTATTACCAACGGCAACTTGGTATGAAAAAGACGATATGAATACGTCGGACATGCACCCGTTCATTCATCCTTTATCTAAAGCGGTAGACCCAGTTTGGGAAGCTCGTTCTGATTGGGATATTTTTAAAGGTATTGCCAAGAAGTTCTCTGTACTAACAGAAGGCCACTTAGGTAAAGAGAAAGATTTAGTGACCGTTCCTATTCTGCACGATACGCCTGCAGAAATTGCCCAACCATTTGGTGTTAAAGCTTGGTGGAAAGGCGAGTGTGAGCTAATTCCTGGTCAAACAGCACCTAACATGGTGGAAGTAGAACGCGACTATCCGAATATTTATGCTCGTTTCACTTCTTTAGGTCCATTAATGGACAAGCTAGGGAACGGCGGTAAAGGTATTTCTTGGAATACTGAAGAAGAAGTTGAATTTCTTGGCAAGCTTAACAAGCAGCATGTTGAGGGGGCTAATGAAGGCCGTCCTAAGATTGAGTCAGCGATTGATGCTTGTGAAGTTATCTTATCACTAGCTCCTGAAACTAACGGTACAGTTGCTGTTAAAGCTTGGCAAGCGTTAGGCGAGTTTACTGGTCTTGACCATACTCATTTGGCTAAGCCAAAAGAAGAAGAAAAGATCCGTTTCCGCGATATTCAAGCGCAACCTCGTAAGATCATTTCATCACCAACTTGGTCTGGCTTAGAAGATGAACATGTTTCTTACAACGCAGGTTACACAAACGTACATGAGCAAATTCCTTGGCGTACGGTGACAGGGCGTCAGCAGTTCTATCAAGATCACGAGTGGATGCGTGACTTTGGTGAAACTATGTGTTTGTACAAGCCACCAATCAACTTGAAAACTGTTCAGCCTCTTATGAACAAGAAGCCAAATGGTAATAAAGAAATTGCATTGAATTGGATCACACCACATCAGAAGTGGGGTATTCACTCAACGTACTCAGACAACCTACTTATGTTAACGCTGTCACGTGGTGGCCCGATTGTTTGGATCTCCGAAGTGGATGCAAAAGCGGCAGGTATTGTTGATAACGACTGGATTGAAGTGTTTAACACAAATGGTGCAATTGCAGCTCGTGCTGTTGTCTCACAACGTGTTCCAGAAGGCATGAGTATGATGTATCACGCTCAGGAACGTATTGTAAACGTACCTGGAGCCGAAACTACAGAAACTCGTGGTGGTATCCACAATTCAGTAACTCGTGCAGTGCTTAAACCTACTCACATGATAGGTGGTTATGCACAACAATCTTACGGCTTTAACTATTACGGCACTGTTGGTTGTAACCGTGATGAGTTTGTAATTGTTCGTAAGATGAAACGAGTAGATTGGTTAGACGATGAAGCGACGAC
>CBDAVN010000015.1:0-165370 GCA_965200905.1 Psychrosphaera sp. | reverse complement strand
GCTCAATGCTAGCAATAAAGCCCTTTGCTAAAGCTTTACTGTTATTACTTATGGTAAAAGCATGAGCAGGCAGCGCGGCCAATTGAGCCGGTGTGAAGTTATCTGAATTGGGGGCGTAAATAATATCGCAACTATTAACCTGTGCTGGCTCCAAGCTATCATGGTTGGATACATCGATTGGCTTTGGCAAAGAGCGTTCAGATTGGCGTTGTTGTAAAACTTTAGAGATGACTTGGCTATCTGTACCAATAAAGCAGTAATTAACTCTCTGTTTTGGACTGTTCCAACTTAGGTAATTGCCCATTTTATATATCAGAGCAGCTTTAAAATTAGCTTCTTTGGCGGATATAGAAACATTAGCCAATGCATTAAAAGCGGCAAGTCCGCAAAGCAAAGGGGCAAGCAAAGAGGGGTTACGCAACATAATCACCACCTTCAACATTAACTGGGAAATTAATGTCAAATACTGCACCTTGGCCTAATTCACTCTCTACTGAAATACTGCCACCTAGCGCTTGAGTAACTAAGTTGTAGACTAAGTGCAAACCAAGGCCTGAGCCGCCTTCACCACGTCTAGTGGTAACAAATGGGTCAAATATTCTTTGTTTTATCTTTTCTTCTATGCCCTTGCCATTATCTTGATATTTGATGTGACAGACATTGCGCTCACAGCTGATATCTATGGTAATAAGACCATTGCTGTCGCTATCAAAGGCATGGATCAGTGAGTTCATGATCATATTGATCAGAACTTGATTAATTGGTCCTGGTTTTGTTTTTAACTCTAAATCAGGCGCACAATTAACCACAATTTCATGGTTATACTTTTTCAGAGTTGGGTGCAAAGACAAGATAACTTCATTGACGAAGTTCTCTAGTTTCACAACACGTGTGTTATCTGCTGTCTGGTCAACTGCAACCTGTTTGAATGAGCTTACCAAGTCAGCGGCACGGCTTAGGTTGCGGTAGATGATCTGAGTGTTTTCTTTACTTTCTGCTAGGAAACGGTTCAGCTTTTTCGCACTTAAAGACTTGTTGTCTAAGTCAGCTTGAATTTCATCTATGCGATCGCTAAGCATAGTTGAAGCCGTCACACCTAGACCAATTGGCGTGTTAACTTCGTGGGCAACACCCGCAACCATTTGTCCAAGTGACGCCATTTTTTCTGATTGGATCACCTGTGACTGATACTGATGTACTTGTTCAAGAGCATCTAATAATTCTTGGTTTGAATCGCGAAGCGCTTGGGTTCGAGTAACCACTTTTTGCTCTAAGCCTTGGTTTAGCTCAGTGATCTCCTGTTCGGCCATTTCGAACTTTTCGATTTGCTGCTTTATTTTTTTCAGCATCGAGTTAACCGAATCAGATAGTCCTTGCAGTTCAATAAGGTTGGGTTTGGTAACTTGACTGTCGAAGTCTTTGTTAAAGGTAATATCTTGAATTTCTTTAACAAAGGCATGAACTGGAGTTAGCACTCGGCTACGAATAATTTGCGATAGAATAAAGGCGACCATAGCTAGCACAATTGCCATGATAAGGTTGTAAACCGCTAACTCAGAGACACTTTCTTCAAAGCTGTTACTACTCATTCGAATATAAACAAAACCAAGCGTCGTTTTACTCTCTGAGTCAACAACGGGCAAACTGTATTCAATGTATTGTTCAGAAACGACCGGTTGTGAGAGCTGCTTAACTCGATGAAACTGAGGCGTAACAGGAGAGACCGCTTTTTTGTTAAAGCTAGTGAAAAACTCTAAGTTGGCAGAGAATTCATCTTGGCGATAAACATGGATATTACTAAGTGACTCAATGTCTTTTAGCGTGGCCAAAAATTCATTAAGCCCAGTGCGCTGGTTAAAAGCTAGGGGGATCTCAGAGTTAAAAGAAACGATTTTAGAAATTGCCTTAATATAACGGACAGCTTCGTCTTCGTTCTTTTTTTCTGTGTAATAAGTGGTGGTAAAAATACTGAATATCAAAGACATCAAAGACACAACAACTAAAGTGAGTGTCATAGAGGTTCTTAATGAAACATTCGAATTAAATAAAGCCACTAGATATATTCTTT
The DNA here is from genome assembly GCA_965200905.1 of Psychrosphaera sp. Taxonomy (GTDB): domain Bacteria; phylum Pseudomonadota; class Gammaproteobacteria; order Enterobacterales; family Alteromonadaceae; genus Psychrosphaera. Next base: position 163,302 of record CBDAVN010000015.1, on the reverse strand, counting down.
TCGTCCAGAAGGGCACTGATGTTGCGCCAGTGCTACAAAGTTAACTCGCAACTATTATTTATGCAAATAATATTAGGAACTGTTGAGCTCTATTGTATGTTTTTACACCAGTAAATTTCGTTACTGGGTCAAATTTGATTAAGGTTTTGAATTCATTCAATTATAAGTGAGCTGGTTTAACGTTTGATCAGGGCTTTTAGCTGAGCGTCCGTGTAGCCAGTATCGGCTAAAATTTGTTGCCACTGCATTTTATTGAGGATCTGCTCTTTATCGGTGACGTCGCGTTTTAACAAACGGTCGAAGTCTTGTTTGCAAAAACAAAACAGTCTGGTGGTTTGAGTTTTTGGATCTTCCACTGCACGGTAAACTAAGTTGTTGCAAGGCTCTATTCTAGATGGTGAGGCTAAACAGTTAATTGGCTCAGCCTGTGCGGCAAAGCCAAAAAAAAGAGTAACACTAGCCGCCAATTTGTTCATAAGTTTCCAAGTATTTTTTTGCACTATCAAGCCAGAGGAACTTAGATTGCATTGCTCTTACTTGGGTTGCAACAAATTTTTCTGGATATTCATGATAAAACAATAGCCCCTTGCGAACTGCCGCTAGTAACTCTTGAGCGTTAGGCTCAGAGAATACAACGCCTGTGGCTTCTTCGTGTCTAATATCCACAACCGTATCTTTTAAACCGCCTACTTCCCTAACAATGGGCAAAGTACCATAAGCCAAGGAATACATTTGGGTTAGGCCACATGGTTCAAATAAAGAAGGCATCAAGAAAAAGTCAGCGCCAGCCATATACTGATGGGCAATTTCTTCAGAGTAACTATTTTCAAAATGTAATTGGTCGGAATACTTGCGCGAGAAAAACTCTAGCTGGTCTACGTACAAAGGATCGCCTGTGCCTGCGATGCAAATATGCACCTTGTGCCTGACTAACTCTTTAATACAAGGTAGTAAAAAGTTTAGGCCTTTTTGGTCGGTTAATCGGCAAACCATGCTGATAACAGGCGTGTTAACCGCAGGCATAAAGCCCACCCTTTGCTGTAATGCCAGTTTGTTTTTAACTTTGCTGGAAATATTATTCAGCGAAAAGTTTTCAGCAATATACTGGTCGGTTTCAGGTGACCAGTATTCATAATCACAACCGTTTAAAATGCCTGTCACTTTGTGACGGTGGAAGTTAAATACGTCGTACAAATGGTGGGAACCTAGCTCGGTTAATAGCTCACTTGCGTAGTTAGGACTTACTGCTACAACTTTATCTGTATATGAGATACCAAGCTTGAGGAAGTTAACCACATCCTTTTCGTAACTTGGATGAGCATCGCCTAACTTGTTGAGTAAAGAAGGAATGGTATTTTTGGCAAAAATACCCTGATAAGCACCATTGTGGATGGACAATATGGTTTTGCATTTACTCTGTTGCCAGTATGGCTCGCAATCAAATATTGCAGGTAATACTGCCGTGTGCCAGTCATTACAATGAATAATGTCTGGCTCAAACTGCAATTGCCCAGCAAATTGTTGGAAGAAACTTAAGGTGGCGATAGAAAACAATGAGAACCTCTCGCCATTGTCTTCATAAGGCTGATAAGTTTCTCCATAGACACCAGGCCGGTCGAATATCGACTCGATATCAAAGCAATAAAGCGGCATATTGTTGAAATTGTATTGGTGCACTTTGACGCGGAATTCTCGCTGTACAATTATCGAAAAAGTAAAGCTGCGTTCAGCTTCACAAGGAGGAATAATTTCCGCCACTTGTCGATAATAGGGGAGGGCGATGCGGGCATCTTGACCTAGTTCGTTTAGCGCTGTTGGCAAAGCCTTAGCAACATCAGCTAGACCACCGGTCTTTATCAAGCCTTCCAATTCTGAAACGGCAAATACAATATTCATAACAGGCCTATTCATTTATTTTTGTATTTTGTGGCACAACCGTGATGCCACACGGCGAAATTGTAAAACCTCGAGCTTTATCATGTTCAGGGTCAACACCAATTTTGACATCGTCGGCAACATCGACATTTTTGTCGAGTACACACTTGTTGAGCACAACGCCACGACCAATTTTATTGCCGCCCATAAGAACTGATTCGGTAATTTCTGAGTTAACTTTTACCTTTACACCATAACCTAACACAGAGTGATCTATGGTGGCGCCAAAAATTTCACAACCAGATGAAATACTACAGCTTTTGATCACACTTTCTCTGCCGTCACGGGAAGCTCGTATTTGTGCTGAAGGTAATGGTGGGTGATACGTTCGCATTGGCCAACGCGTGTTATACATATCCAGCTCTGGCTCTTTTACCAACAGCTCCATATTGGCTTTCCAGTAGCTATCAATAGTACCAACGTCACGCCAGTACATGGAGTTGCCGCTATCATTACTAATATTGTTACGGGTAAAGTCATAAACAAAGACTTCACCTTTAGCGCACAGTTTAGGAATTATGTCTTTACCAAAGTCGTGGCTGCTGTCTTCTACTTCCGCATCGGCTTCTAGCTCTTTGTACAGGGTTTCGGCTTCGAATACATAGTTACCCATACTCACTAACGCAAACTCTGGTTCGCCAGGAATTGACTTGGGGTTTTCTGGCTTTTCGACAAAATCGACCATGCGCCAGCCTTCATCAATTTCAATTACGCCAAATGCTGATGCTTCCTCAATAGGAACTTTAATTGCCGCCACCGTACACTTAGCTTTTGCTCTTGGCGTGCAGATTGACCATTTGGCGAATATCCATTTTATAAATGTGATCACTGCCAAATACACAAACGTGCTCAGGTTCGTGTAATTGCACAAAGCGCATATTTTGATATATGGCATCGGCTGTGCCTTCATACCAGCGTTTACCCATTCTCATTTGGGCTGGGATAGGATCGATAAAGCGGTCGGTCAGTCCTGACATATGCCAAGCTTGCCTGAGGTGTAAATTTAGCGATTGCGATTTAAATTGGGTGAGGATAAATATTTTGAGAAAGTCAGAATTGACAAAGTTGTTGAGAACAAAATCTATCAGTCGGTATTGGCCTGCAAAAGGCACTGCGGGTTTACTACGACTGCGAGTCAATGGAAATAATCGGGTTCCCTCACCTCCAGCTAGGATCAGGGATACGACGCCGGGCATAATCACTCCTTATGTACCAACTTTTGTGGTTGGTATTTAACTTTAAAATAAAGTTACTCGAACGCGACTACATCCTGCAGTTTGAGTAAATGCTCAATTTTTATACCAGTCTATGACGACTTTGTGAAGTAGATATTAAAGCGTTTATTTTTATTTTTTATGACAGCGGGGCGGATATATCGATTAAATAGTTCAGGGTATGGCAAAAATGCGTTAGCAACCATCCACATAGAAAAAGAGGATTTCATCACCTTTGGGCTGTTTTTTAGAAGTGCTTCGGTAATGCCATAATCGGTTTTTAAACCCGTGTGAAAAGGTGGGTTGGTGACGATAAAGTTAAATTGTTTGCCAGCGTTTACTAACTCAGACAAGCCGTTAGATCCTATCGCCTGTGCATCTATATTATTCATATCAAAGGTTTTATTTGAGCTTGCTACTGCTAATGCATCAACGTCAATAGCAGTTAATTGACAGCCAAATGCTTTTGCTACAGCAGCTGAGATGACGCCACAGCCGCAACCAAAATCGATACCTTTGCCTGATACAGGCTCAATAGTATCTAATAAAAGCTGTGTACCTTCATCAACACCCGAAGCGCTAAACACGCCAGGTAAAGAATACAAGTCCAACTCAACTGACTTAGAGTCAATGTTGACTGTTGTTGGCCTTACATTGAACCAGTCATCCATTTGCTTAGCGCAAACTTCACCGTTAAACCAGGCAGAATAAAGTTGGCAATGGCGGGCAGCATCTAATTTATTTGCTTTAGGTGAATAGCTTTTAATTTGCTTTTCACAGCTTTTAACGCCGCCCTTTTTCTCGCCGACAACATAAATGGTCGCGTCGGTATTTAACAATTTGCTGATCATTGACAAGTAATAGTCAAAGCGCAGTTTGGTTTTAGGATAATAAATGATGACGGCGTCAAAACGGGTATTTATCTCAGACTCTTGCAACCAAGCAGAGAAAAATACTTTGCTCTTATCTGAGCGTTGCCAAGTATCAAAAAAAGGCGTGTAGCCGTACCAAGTGATATCTTGTCGAAGTTGTGCAAACTCACTCATTGCATCATCTTCTAACATATCAAGTAAAAGCACATTACCGGCAGGTAAGTGCTCAATGTTTCTTTCAATAACTTGGTTTTCGGCTAACAACACTTAATTAATCAACTCTTTTATACATGATATCCCAAACGCCGTGACCTAATCTGTGGCCGCGTTGTTCGAATTTAGTTAAAGGTCTGTGATCTGGACGCTCAACAAAGTCACCGTTTTGAGCAATGTTCTCGAAACCTTCATTGTCTTGCATCACTTCAATCATGCTTTCTGCGTAGTTTTCCCAATCGGTTGCCATATGGAAAATGCCACCAACCTTTAACTTGGCGCGTAGCTGTTGGACAAACTCGTCTTTAACAATACGACGCTTGTGGTGCTTTTTCTTGTGCCATGGATCAGGGAAAAATAACTGCACCGTATCTAAACAAGCATCAGGAATACAATCAGCTAGAATTTCAACTGCGTCGTGTTCGTAAACACGTAAGTTTGAAACCTCTTGTTCAGCCGCAGCCATCAAGCAGGCACCAACGCCCGGAAGATGAACTTCAATGCCAATGAAGTTTTTCTCAGGGGCATTCTTTGCCATTTCAACTAATGACGCCCCCATGCCGAAGCCAATTTCTAATACCACAGGGTTATCGTTACCAAATACTTGTGCTGTATCGATTAAACCGCCTTGGTGCTCTAGTCCCATTGTTGGCCAGTTTTGGTCTAACGCCGCTTGTTGGCCTTTAGTCAACCTGCCCTCGCGCTTCACAAAGCTTTTTACTGTGCGGATATATTTACCTTCCGCTTTTGCTTGCTCAAGTGACTTATGAGCTTGCTCAGTTTTTGGTTCTGTCATTGGCTTGTTTTTAACCTGTAGTAAAAAAAGGGCGCGTATTATCTAATAGCTGGCCGCCAGTCTCAAGCTTAATTCCGCTTTATAATCCGAATTGTTTGTTGGCACGTAAGCTTTGCTTAAGAATGAATAATTCGCTTTGCTCGTACCAACCTTGGTACTATCTACACAAAGCATGAGCGACACAACAAAATAATAAATATAACCATATATGAGACAACAAACAGAATTAGCCAACTGGTTCAGCACTTCAGTTTTGGCTTGGTACGACCAACACGGTCGTAAACATTTACCTTGGCAGCAAGACATTACGCCTTATAAGGTTTGGGTGTCGGAGATCATGCTGCAGCAAACGCAAGTAACAACGGTGATCCCTTACTTTGAACGTTTTATGCAGCGTTTCCCGACTATTTCGGATTTGGCAGCAGCTGAGCAAGATGAAGTTTTGCATCTTTGGACTGGTCTAGGTTATTACGCTAGAGCCAGAAACTTGCACAAAGCAGCGCAAATTATGGCGGAACAATATCAAGGTGACTTCCCTACAGAGTTTGAACAAGTATTAGATTTGCCGGGCATAGGTCGCTCGACAGCTGGTGCGGTACTGTCTTTATCTTTAGGTCAACATCACGCAATTTTGGACGGCAACGTAAAGCGAGTATTAACTCGTTTCATGGCGGTTGAAGGTTGGCCAGGGCAAAAGAAGGTGGAGAATGAACTTTGGCACATAGCTGAAACCTTTTCGCCTAAGCAAAGAATTAATAATTACAATCAGGTTATGATGGACTTGGGCGCTATGGTTTGTACTCGCAGTAAACCAAAGTGTGATGAATGTCCTGTTGCTGATAAATGTCAGGCTCTGAAATTATCCAGAGTTACTGAGTTCCCTTACTCGAAGCCAAAAAAAGAAAAGCCAGTTAAGTTTACTTATATGCTATTGCTGCAACATCAACAGGAGTTGTACATGTATCAAAGGCCGCAAACTGGTATTTGGGGAGGTTTGTATTCTTATCCTGAGTTTGAAACGTTGGACGAATTACAAATGTATTTAGCCAAACTTGGGTTGGCTGAAGAGTTTGACGATTTAGCTTATGCCGAAGATGCTATTTTTAGGCATACCTTTAGCCACTATCATTTAGATATTCAACCAATAAAAGTGCAGCTTAATAGCAAACCGAATATTGTATCTGATAGCAATGATGTTTGGTTTAGTCTTGAAGATAATGAAAACAAGATAGGTAAGTCAGCAGTAACCGAGAAGTTATTAGCTAATTTGAAAGCTGGTGCTTATTAAGTTAGCAGATTACAATAGGGTCATCATAGTATGACGTTTTAACAAGAGAGCTAATAAATGGCTAGAACTGTATTTTGTGAACATCTTAAAAAAGATGCCGAAGGTTTAGACTTTCAATTGTACCCAGGCGATATTGGTACTCGTATTTTTAATAATATTTCAAAAGAAGCATGGGCCGAGTGGCAAAAGAAGCAAGTCATGCTTATTAATGAACATAAGCTTTCCATGTTAGATCCAGAGCATAGACAATTGTTAGAAGACACTATGGTTGGTTTCTTATTCGAAGGCAAAGAAGTAAAAATTGACGGCTACGTACCAAAACAATAAATTTTTTGTTGGTCGATAGGCTAAAACTAGTAAAAAGGCAGAACTGCGTTCTGCCTTTTTTACGTTTTAGTTCCTAAAACTTGCCTTTTTCACTTTGTAAATTGTGATTAAGGTGTCAGCTCAAGCCAGTAATAGCGGATTAAAAACCAACAAAAAGTTGAAAAATTCAGCTTTAAAGCAAAAAAAAGCTCAAAAACCACCCAAACAATAAAAACTTGAAAAAAAGGTGTTGACTTAAAAAGGCAAAATCCGTTTAATGTCGGCCTCAACAGGGACACCTGTTAACGCTGTAAAGCCTCGATAGCTCAGTTGGTAGAGCAGGGGATTGAAAATCCCCGTGTCGGTGGTTCGATTCCGCCTCGAGGCACCATCTTTTTCACCAAAAAAAGATGTTAGTTACAGCAAGCTCATTTGAGAACAAATGTGCCGACTTAGCTCAGTTGGTAGAGCAACTGACTTGTAATCAGTAGGTCGCCAGTTCGATTCCGGCAGTCGGCACCATCTCAAATAGCAAGCACATCTTAATGTGCCTCGATAGCTCAGTCGGTAGAGCAGGGGATTGAAAATCCCCGTGTCGGTGGTTCGATTCCGCCTCGAGGCACCATTCTCACACAAAGTAAGAATGGTCGTTAAGATCTCTATGATAGAGAATGTAGTGTGCCGACTTAGCTCAGTTGGTAGAGCAACTGACTTGTAATCAGTAGGTCGCCAGTTCGATTCCGGCAGTCGGCACCATTTTCTACATACCTGCACATTCTAATGTGCCTCGATAGCTCAGTCGGTAGAGCAGGGGATTGAAAATCCCCGTGTCGGTGGTTCGATTCCGCCTCGAGGCACCATTTATTTCCTAAATATTTCCTTATACACCACATAATTCGCACGTTTCATCGAATTGGGTTAATTCTGTCTTTTTCTTTATTTCTACAAAATTAATTGGGGCTTAAATCGTCTCTCTACCCCGCAGTATTTGCAGCTTTCAATTAATAGGTTGCAGGCTAGTGCAGGTGTAAAAAACTGTGAAGGGTACTAGCACCACAAATATCCGTGGCTTGGTAATCACTAGTATTTGCTCATTTCTAACTGGTATTTCATTTATCAAAAATTTAATCGAATAGATTTAGTTGTGCTGCTCTTGTGTAAGAGTGATGTAAATAGAGTCTGTATTAGTAGGGTAAGAGTTTTCATACACCCTGCCTGATTTGTTAACCCTGCGGATTAACAGGGTTACAAGTGATTTTAAAAATCACCCTGCAACCCGTTTCTTGGTTGTGCTCTCTTGTGTAAACGATGTGCAACTGAATTTGATTGATACTTCAATAAGCAGAAAAACCAGAAGATAAATTTACAAACTTGTTGTTACTAGTTAATTGATAGTATTCATATAAAGCTCTTTATTTGTTAAAAACGTATCTGCTTTTTCTTGGTTAAGTTGGAACCTGCTTTTGTCCATTTTGACCTCTCTCATAAGTGAAGGGGGAGACCTCTTTTAGTACATCAACTTTACTTAAATGATATAAAAATTGATGGAAGAGCTCTTCTGGAGTATCAAATGTATTCCTTAATCCATTTAATTTCATCAGCTCAGTAGACTCAAGAACATGGTGATATGGGTCTACTAAATCGACTTTATTTTTATTAAATACAGACGTTAAGTTATTTGGTGATATTGGATACTTAGCGTCAGTTAGAATGTGGTGAAGAGCGATCATTTGCCATATCTTTGATTTACAACCAAATATCTCACAAGGATCAATATCTTCGTCCAATGCTTCTTTAAGTAGGTTCGTGCTGTATCCTAATGCTTTTAATTTATCCCAGCAGCTAATAGCTACATGCTTAATTTCTTCATGATAGATAGAGCTTATTTTTCTTTTATCTACCTGCCCAAGCTTTAAATAATCCAAGTTTCTAAATGCTTGTCTTAGGCACTCTTCTTTCTCTGAATGAATAATATTGTTTGAAGTTCGCTCATACTGCTCAGCTTCTTTATTTACTAGCCACTTTAGTTTAATTTCATTAACTGGCTGCCCTATGTGCTTTGACAGGATTAGTAACGCTATATCTGTAGTTGAAGACTTCATCTTTTCAGCAGACTCTTTGCTTCCAATTATGATAGTTATTACCTTATTCGCCTCTACGGAGGTAACTTGAAACACAGATGGAGAGAGTTGAGTAAAACTTTTAACATTATAGGTTACATTGAGTTTAGGGCGAGGTGGGAGTTTGGGTGATATTTTTGCTCGTAAGCCCTGTTCAGGAATTGGTGTAAGTTGAAAGTGATATTTAGGTAATGAAATTCCTTTTGAAACAAATGAACTCTTTAAGCTTAATAGCCAAGAATCTAGCATTTTATCCCTCTCTAAAACTTTTTCTCTGAGCTCATTTTCGTATGAGAGCGTATAAGAACTAATTAAATCAGGTGATAAGAATATAAATTTATGGTTTAAGGGGTTTTGTAGCTCTTCAATAATTCTTTTGTTACATAAGTTAGGTTCTTTGAGTAAATGTATTAAGTTGATTTCTAGAGTATTTATTTTGTCTTTTTCAATTTTAGCTTTCTTTTTTTCATTTACCTCACTCCAAACCTTTACTTCGATATTTAAACTAAATTCATGGGAGTTATACTCTGAATCAATGATTATATCTCCTCTAATTGCTCCTACTACTTTTTCAATATAGTGATTTTTTATTTCTAAAGGTGAAGCGAAAAGGTGAGCTGCGTCAGTGGTATGAGTTAGTCCAAAACTATCATCTAAGCTGAATTGAGTTACTGCGTAGCTCTTAATTTTTATAAAGTTCATTTGAGCAATTAATTGCTTCCCCATTAGATGTAATGCTGTTTCGTTACACTTCTGGGTAGCAATACTATTGAAGTGTGCAAAGTGATTAGCTCTATCTAATTTTTCATAAAATTTAGCTACTAAAGGAGAACCGCACTCTGGGCAAGTACAATTGCAAGCCAAGCCATTTTGTTCTTTATCTATATCAGCTATTAATACGAGCCTTTTTAGTTTTTCGCTATATGCGATAGGAGTCTTTAGTTGCTTATCCATAATATTGTGCGAAGAGAATGTTATTATCGACTTTTATGTTAGTTTTATTTAACTTCTACTTTAGCAAGATATCTTTATCTAATCTTTTGGTTTAAATCAAAAATTCACTCGGAGTTGTTTATGCCCATTTTGACGTCAGAAATGATTGAGTTGTTTACTAAAGGCGGCAGAAGCTATCGAAGAAAGCAAGCTGTTGCTATTGGGGAACCTTATCCTGCTAAGAAAGGTTGGAAAACTCGAGTAATAGGGAAAGAGATTACTCAAAAGCAACTGGAAACCTTTGTTAGAGAAAGTAACAATAAGGAAGCGAAGGAACAGTATTTTCAAAAGTCTAAAAAAGTTGGTAGTGAATTGTTAGGGGCTTTTTCATTAGCAAAAAAGTTAATAGTTAATGAAGGAAAAACTCTGGCAACAGCAATTAAAATATCGTCGAAAAACAAGAGCTTTGATGTTAGAGAGCTTGAGTCAATGCTCAGAGATAAAGTTCATCAGGCTAATGATTTAAAGCTACAGAGTAAAGCTCAGTTATACGAGTCTATCGATGACGGGGTGTGGCTTGCTGAAAATACACGCTACACTCTCAAGAACATAATAACTAAAGTTCAAGAAAAGCACGGTTACAAAATAAAGGCGCATATTGAAAAAGGTATTAGAGATAGGTTACCAGAGGATTTCTTTAATAAAAGAGCTGTTAAACCTAAAGGTTCTGGAGAGATTAAAAGAAGTCGAACACTATCTGATTGGAGTAACAATCAACATATGAAGTCGATAATGGACGAATAAAATAACGTTCGACTATTTTGATTAAGATGAGAGCCCATTTCTACACGAAGAGTTAATCATTAAACCGATCGATCACAGCTTTCATTTTTTCAGCTACTTGCGTTTGTTCTAAGTGAGCATAGCGCATTGTAGTACCAATATTTGAATGACCTAAAACGAGCGCAGTTTCTTGAAGATTAAACCCGTTTTGTACTAGTCTACTTGCACAAGTATGACGAAAATCATGCACTCTGAAGTCATCAATACCAGCATTAGCAATCGCTCTACGGATTGAAATAGTAGAATGCTTACGTGGAGCATTACCTGTTTTGTCAGTGAACACCCATGTATTACTCACTTTATTCTCAAAGCGTGACTTCAATAGCTGATATACACGATTCGACATATACAGAATGGCTTCATTGTTGGTTTTACTGCGCTTTAAATGAATAGTCTTATCAGTAAGATTTACTTGTGACCACTGCATTTCAGCCGCTTCGGAGTAGCGACAACCTAGGTCTATCAAAATTCGCACTAAATCAAAGTTATCTTGACGTTGTTGTAACAGTTGCTTACGTTCAACGTATGGCGTTAATTTTGAATAATACTTGCTATTAGTTGGTTCTAGCTCAGCCAATAACTTCACTTCTTCATCTTTCGATAAACAACGTACACGCTTGTTATTAATTTTTATCTTTGGAAATACCACATCATTGACGGAATAACCTAAGCGTTTACAGTATTCCCAACAACCACGAAGCTGAATAATGCCATGTTCTATAGTTTGTGCTGCTCTACCTTCCTGTTTACGTGTTAATACGTATAACTCAACATCTTTAGTCGATAATTCACTTAACGGCTTGTCATCAAAATACTGCTTAATACCACGAATTTTCGATACGGTATCTTTATAAGATTTCATATCTATTTTTGATTGCAGGAATAAATCTAAGGCGTCATACAGTGAAATTTCATCCTGCTTACCAAGATGCTTTTTATCCATGATCTCTTGTCGCCACTTACGCTCAATTTCTAGTGCTTTGGCTTTATTACGTGACTGTGAGGACTTTTGATACTTAACGCCATCTATCTGAAACCTAACCTGATAAATGCCATTTGATTGCTTAATAATAGTCATGGTGAATTCCTTCTATCTAATTGATTAATATAAACTTGATAGAAGTACTTTCATCCCTTGCTAGCACAGAGACAACAAGCAATGTAGTGAATGTTCGCCCCAGTTTTATAGTGCTAGTTGTTGTCTTTAGTTAGTGGAACTTTGATGCTGTTTTTGCCTAATACAAATCACAAGTAGAAACGAATATGACACCAGTAATACTTAAAAATGCAGATGGTACTATCAGAGCATTCATTCACCACTTACATGGCCATAGAACTGAAATTAGAAACGCTAACGGTGAGCCACTTGGTTGGTATAATCCTGTGAGTAATATTACCTATCAGATCAACGGTAATATGGTTGGATTTGGGGATTTACTAACAAGTCTTGTCTAAAGGCTTATCCATAATAATATGTTGGTTGTGACCAACCAACAAGTGAGCGTGAGTTGTACCAACACCCATCACCGCTTCCATCAAATGCATACGCATCATACTTATCTATTAATGGATATTTTTATAAAAAAGTTAATAGGTAAAATAGTTAATTAAAAAATACAAAAATAGATGAGTATGCTGCGTATATGGACTAAAGCTATTGTAGTTATGACCTATTCCGCATAAATTGCGTTCTCAATAAATGGCAATGTATTTAATTAGTTGGGGTATCCATTGGAGTATCCTCAACGAATAGAAGATGGGAGCTTTAGCTTGTATTCCTTTGAACTTGTTATCAATCAAACCACCACCTTAGAGCAAATTAAGCAAAAATTATCAGCTGACCAAAAGGGCTATTTTGTTTCATTAATCGACGATGCACTAGCCATTATATTTGGTGATGAAGAGCTGGATATTGATATTTTAGAAGTGCTGTTCGAACAATTAGAAGGAATTAGGAATGTTGGTTTTGATAATGATCGAATGAATGACACATACTATCAAACGGAATCAATGGATTTAGATGGTTTAAGTGATGGATTAAAGGCTTACATCGATACTGAACAACCAGCTATAGAAAGCGCGCAACTGGCTGTTTTCGTATTAATCCAGTGTATTGATGTGTTAAACGAGTCGTCTACAGATAACGTACAATTGATGACCTTATACAAACAAGCCGTTGAAACCTTAACAATCGCTCGTTATGCCTCCGCCTATCTTGATCTATGTGACGACCATTATGTAGAGATACACCGTGACCGACTTAAAAAAGAACATAATTTAAAGTTAAGTCAAAGTGCAAAGGGGTCAAGAAAATCAGAATTAGAAAAGCCAATGCGAGATAAGTACGCCACTCAAGTATACAAAACGGCATTGAAAGTTTGGGAGATTGAACCATTAATACCCGTTGGAATTATGGCAGAGGCCATATATGAAAATATCATGGTTAGCTCAAAACTTCTTGAGCAAGGTTATAAATCGGTAGATAAAAAGCCACTGGCTAAATATTTCCGTAATCAACCTTTTACCCCACAAACAGCTTTAATAAGAGGCAGAGCAACCAAAAGTCGAACTAATCCCAAGCATATAGGTCGTTCATTTTCTGATATAGCGCAAGAACTGGTTTTAAAACATCAAATAAGTCTGTGAGTTGCCGAACACCCTTCCGGCAGTTGATTATTTAACTGCCGAATATCTCCTTAATATGCGTTCTGTCGAAAGCAAACAACGTTATCTAAGGAGATACAAAAATGACGACACAATCTACATTAAATGCTAATCCTGACAACATTAACGCGGTAGGTAACTTTTTTGAGCAACCTGAAGCTGCTTATGAAACGATGCACTCTATTGTTGGCGAGCCTCTTCGTCAATTAGTAGAGCCGTATTGGTTAACTGCTAATCCAGAAACCAATAAGCTAAGGTTAAAGTTAACTTCGGCACCTATCACAATACAGATGGAGTTCTGGGAGTGGGTAGCTTTGATCTTGGAGCCTCAACTAAATGGTGAGTTTGAAGGGTTAAAGTTTATTGATTCTTACCTCCAAGGTCACAAGCTCTATGACTTAAGCCATTTAGGCTCTGAAGAGTTAACTTGTATTGTTTTATGTTATCAGGTTAACGAAGAAGGCGAGAATATCGAAGGCTCTCATGATCTAGAGATCTACGTCCATTGGCATAGAGATATGACTCGAACCAACGATGTACTTCTAATCGAAAAGTTGTTCTCAGACATGATCAAACCATATTTTACGGTTAAAGACTTAGACCGTTACCTAGCGTTAATCGGTAATCCTGACGAATAACGCACCACCAAAAATTTAATTAAAACCTAATCTGCGCAGTTGCTCGAATTATGAGTAAGGGATAACTGCGCTTAAAAATCGCGAAATGCGGAAATTTTAACCGCCTAATTATTTATTTTAGGTACAAATTGATTAATAGGAAATTATAATGCAAGCAACTAAAAATGCAGTTCTAAAGGCAATGGAGCAAAGCTCTGAGATTAACTCGACTGAAGAGCAAGCAACGGTAATCCCTGAGCAAGGCTGTTCACTTTCTCTTGAAGATGTAGTGGCAATGCAGACGAGCTTTAATGATTCCGAGCGTCCTGTTCAGGTTCGTAACATTGACTACATAATGGCGGTGTCTGATGGTAACAACCAGTATGTTCGCATGATGTGGGAATTTCGTTATCTTGATTTAAAGAATCCTGAATGGCGCTCTAAAAAAGGAGTCACCTTTGATGGACAAGGTCAGCTGCTTTACAACTACCATAAAGAGTTCGGTATTAACGAAGAGGATACGTACATTGTTCGCAGTAAGAAGGTGAAGGGCAATGACGGTCGCGAGTTTAGTCAGTGGGTAACTTTCTGTCACATTGATGCGTATGATGAGTAATATTGCGAAGCACATTGAAACTGGGCTGCGCAACGTTAAGGACAAAGATACGGATATCTTTGTTCTTGCCGTACGTGACTGCCTAAAAAAAGGTAACAACTGGCAAGATTATTTAGACTGCATACCCAAGCGTACTTTAGATAACTTATCCCCTGCACAACAGGCTATTGTTGAGTCAGGTTGCGAATCCAGCGTGATAACCCCTGAATTAGATAATGATAACCCCGTTTCTATGCACTTAGCGGCAAAGTACTTTTTGTCTAACTATAAACAGAGCGAGGTGAACGGTCAGTTAACACATTACAAAGTGACATCAGAGCAAGATAAAACGTTACATCCTGTATTAGAGCGAGATATTGAAAAAATACTAGCGCGTGAAATATCGACACGTTGGTTAGAAAAGCTGGGCGTACCTTTACCACCAAGGCGAGCTGCCGAACTTGTTAAATATTGGCTTAACCATTCAGAGTTAATTGAAGCTCCTAAAATTATGGGCTTGCCTGGTGATGACTCATGGTGCTTGCACCGTAGTCAGTATTTTCCAGACCCTAATGTCGATTTTCCATCATGGCAGCGCATACTAGATAGACTTAGTGATCCAATTGCTTTTGCTGCATGGCACTACGGTGTTTATACGGGATTATATCAAGGTCGTCAGGTGCTTTGGGTTCAAGGTGAACACGGTGAGGAAGGTAAGTCGGCGATTGCTCGTATTATAGGGCAAGAGCTATATGGTCCTGCACACAATGCGATATCGAATGCGTCTATTAACTCCAACGAAAAGCGGTTCTTAAATAGTCACTTTGAGCATGCTGCGTTAGTTATTTACCCTGATGCTAGTAATCGTAAGTGTTTATCCAGCGAGGAATTTAAAACCTTAGCGAGTGCTGGTTCAGATCCTGTTCTTATCGAACGAAAAGGTAAGCAAGCATATACAGCGTATTTAAACGCAAGAATGTGGGTGTGTTCTAATTTCTCGCCAGAGGTAACGAACGACCACTTTATGACGAGTCGATTGTTGTATATTACGATTGCACCTATGGTAGGTGAAAAGCCAGACCCAAGCGTAAAAGAGCGCTTAAAGGCAGAGCTATCAGGCTTTCTTGCTTTTGCTAAAAAGTGTTATGAAGAACGTTGCAAGGACAACTATAAAATTCAAAGTGATACCGATAACGATGTTAAAGCATTAGCAGAGCAAGAGTTTGAAGACTTTGAATCTTTCTTTAATAAGTATTGGCAAGTAGATGCAAACTCTGAAATAACCGCTTCTGCGTTAAGTTCGGTATTCAGGCAAGAAGGTGTAACGGAAACACAACAACAGAACCGCTTTGTTAAATGGATGGAAAAAGAAAAAGGCGTCAAAAAGCAAAAGCGTTCTAATGACCGAGGTCGTACTTTTTACATAGGTTTAAAAGCTTCAGAAGGGCAGATATTAAACCTTGATGATGTCATCGCAATGGAGAAGTGATATGGATATCCTCTCTATTTCTATAACGCGACTAAGTAACAACGGCTATTTAATTAATCACTGCACTGACGGTGCACAAAGTATTGATATTCAATGTGAGTTTACTAATTTAACGTCAGAGTTATTAAGTCTAAAGAATAAATTTGCTCACTATGTTTGGCTAGTTGAAGAGTCGCAGTCTTTTTTAGTGCTGATGAATGAGTTGTCTGTTTCATTTATCGATATAGCACTTATCGACTTAAAAACAGAAACCAATATGGTGATGCTAACGCATCCTGATTTTAAATTGATGGAAAGCAGCTTAGATTCGTTCTACTACCGATATAAACTGCAACATGAAGTATCACCAAGTATTAAGCAGTTAAAGGCGTTCAAGCGTGTATTCAAGCTTTTAAGTGCAATAAAGAATGAAGCTGAACTTAAGCAGCAAATGGCTAATCGTGGCGAATATATCAAAGCTATGGTTAAACTGACTCAACAAGGTGCGGGCTTTCCTATAGATGAAGGTAAGCTGCATTCGCTTTTTGATAACAAAGCAAAAGCGATTGACTCAATTCAACAACAAGTTAATGAGCAATATGGAGACTTGTTTATTGGTGGATATGGTAATAAGCAATTAAGCCACAAACAACTTAGGCAACTAGCGAAGTTATACAATATTAATTGGCAGACTTGGCATAGCTCTGACTTACTAAGGCTAGATACTGGTTACATTAAGCACCTTACTAAACAACATTCAGAGCTGAAGGTCTTTTATCAATCTCTGATAGCAACACAAGCCATAAACTCAGCAGATTTAAGCAAACTAAATCAAGATGGATTTATTAAGCCAAGCCTTCATTTAATGACGCAAAAGACAGGGCGCAATACGCATAAACCATCAGAAGGTTATCTGCTTAACGCCGGACAATTAATTAAGAGTCTAATCAAACCCAAACCTAACCATTGCTTGATAGAAGTCGATTGGTGTCAGCAAGAAATAGGTATTGCAGCGGCTTTATCTGGTGATAAGGCGTTAATGGATATCTACAATACGCCAGATGGTGATGTTTACATGGCTCTAGCAAAACAAGCTGAGTTTGCGCCAGTTGATGCCACTAAACAAACTCACCCAGACATCAGGCAGTTATTTAAAACCATGCAAATTGGGCTAGCGTATGGCAGAACGATATGGTCACTAGCAAAAGACATTAAAGCTTCTACTTCACTAACGCTTTCAGAAGCCTATCACAAAGCCCAACAAATACATGACTGGCATAAACAAACCTTTCATGTGTATTGGAAGTGGGTAGCTGACGAAGTTAATAAAGCAAGAGCGCTAGGATATATGCAGTCACTTGATGGTTGGACTTATTTTGTTGATGATAATGTAAAAGACACGCAACTACTGAACTTCCCAATGCAAGCCAATGGTGCTGCATTAATGCGATTAGCCATTAGAGAGCTAGCTAAACACGATGATATTGATTTCATTTGTACTCAACATGATGCGATTTATGTGAATGCACCAACTAATGATAGAGAGTTAGTTATACAGCGAGTTCAAAATTGTATGGCTAAAGCTTGTGTTGATCTATTTAATGGTAAATTGTTATTGCGAACTGAGTTAAAAATGCTCTAACTGCTTTTTAATCTCTTTTACATTTAATTAGTTATACATCATGTAATCGCTTGCAAATATAAAACCTGTCCCAATCTTTAAATTATGTCTGATTTGTATTGAAGAAACTATGGCGTTAGAAGCTGGTGGGTATGCAGAAAAACTTGGAAACAGATATGAATCGAATTGGATTGCATATCAATTATTGAGACTGTTAGAAGAAAAAGTTGCTTGGGTTACCGTTGAACCAATTGGCGATGATGAAGTTGGTGTTGATGTTATTACAGGACTTAACAGCGGCCAATGTGAGCATCACCAGTGTAAAGCGGGTGCCGGGAATAGCGAGTATTGGACTTTATCGCAGCTAAATTCTTCAAAGATATTGAGTAATGCGCAGTTTCAGATTGAGCGGGGCATTACTGAGTTTCATCTTGTATCACCACTAGCGTGTAAATTGCTGTCAGATTTAAGTGACTCGGCGTCTAATAGCAATGGAGTGTCTAGTGATTTTATCAATTATCAAATAAACACTAGCCAAGAAAGAAAACAGTCGTTCTCTTCACTTTGTAACTATCTTAACCTAAACATTGACAATAATTGCGATGTTCAAAAAGCTATTTATTTTCTGAAAAAATTCAAAGTTACGCCATACAGTATAAATTTACATACAAAAAATGAACTGGAAGACAAAGCTCGTTACTTGTTTTCTGGTGACTCGGAAAAGCTTGTCAGTTTCCTTAAAAACTATGTTGTTGAATTTAATAAGTTAAGGCAAAAAGTTACAGCTCAAGATTTGCATAATGATCTGAAATCTAGCGGTTTTTCTACAAGAATAGTTCCCGATGACGGAAGAATAAGGCCTGTAATCGACCGCTTATCAATCGATTTTGAAGACTCAATAAAGCCATTTTTAATAGCTAATCAATTGATTGCACGAAAAGAAATAAATAATTTGCTCGAATCTGTTGAGCAGAATGCTGTTACATTGATAAAAGCTGAAGCTGGCATGGGGAAAAGTGCTATATTGCTTGAACTTCATCGAAAGCTTTGCGAGCAGAATATAGTTAGCGTGCCAGTGCGGTTAGATAGAAAAAGACCAGAGAAGAATGCTGATTCTTTTGGCCAATCTTTAGGTTTTCCATACTCTCCTGTGCTTACTCTTAGTCGATTTGCTAAAGACAAAAAGTTTGTATTTATTCTAGACCAACTTGATGCAATAAGATGGACTGCAGGTCACTCCAACAATGCTCTTCAAGTATGCCAAGAGCTTGTTAGACAAGTTTTATCTCTGAGAAAGGACGGCTTTGACGTTTCAATTGTACTTGCATCTAGAGATTTTGACTTAAATGAAGATGTTGCTCTATCTAGCTGGGTTAATAGCTTGGAAGAAGATTTAGAAGATATATACATTTCCTGTTTGAGTGATAATGACGTAGAAAATTTAATATCTCCATATGAAAAATATACTGACTTAGCAGAAGAAAAAAAGAGCACATTAAAAATCCCTTTATGGCTAAGTATATATTTAACTATTGCTCAGCGTACTCAATCTGCCCCGCTATTTTCAAACAAGTTAGAGCTAGTTAAAAAGTTTTGGGAAGACCGAATAAACTTAGTTAAAGACTTTGATATCAATGAACAAGATGCAGTACGTCTGATAGATGAAAATAGTTGTATTGATGACAAGCAAGTCCTAGGCTGGCAGTATCAGAAAATACTTTAACAATCGGCTCTCAACGAACTTTGCAAGCTTTACTTTCCGTTGGCGTCTTAACAAAACAAGGACAAAGAATAAGTTTCCGTCACCAAGCTCTATTTGATTATCAAGTCGGTATAAAGCTATTCAACGCAGGCGTTGATTCACCTTCTTCCTTGCTTACTGAAATTGGTGATTTTAGTAATCAAACTTTAACTAAAAGGGAGCACCTAAAATATGCTTTGAATATGTTATTAGATTCAGATTTACAAGCGTTTAGCACTTGCGTAACAGCCATATTACAAAGCGACAGCATTAGGTTTCACTTAAAGTATCTAACACTAAACACAATCAAGGAAATAGATAGCTTAACAAAACCAGCGAAGTTGATGATTGATGAGATTATTTCTCAACCAACACTTCAATCAAAATTTCTCTCAAATAGTTGCTATAAAAATATATGTATTATCGGTTACCTGTCGGATTCTGGTGCTTTATCGAAATGGTTGAATGATTCTGACGACGAGTTAATCGATATTACATTGAGACTTCTAAGTTCAATCGCGAAAGATGCCCCAGAAATAATTATTAAAGAGCTTCGTCCGTTTGCAGGCAAATCGGAACTTTGGAATAACAGAGCATACAGAGGTTTGTGTTGGAATATAGAAGATGACTCAGATGATATGTTTGAATTTAGGCTAAAGCTTTATAAGCTGGGCTGTAATGTTGATTTTATTGACTGGAAAGCGTTGTCAAAAAAAGCTCCTGAACGAGCATTGAAGTTAATTGAGTTGATGTTAATTCACTATAAAGACGTACTTTGTATACCAAGGTATTCGCCAGAAGCTAAAGAACTAGAATCATTTGCAAGGAGAGATAATTGGTCATCGACTGAGCTTGATGAAATTACAAACATTGCTAAGCAAATCCCTAAACAAACACTTGAACGCTTATTGGCGCTGGTCAATCAATTTGTAGGTGACTTGGATAGTGAAGATATAGCTTATCAGTGGTTGTATAAAGACAGACATTCAAATTACGAACCAGCAAGTTGCCTCACACACGGTACTTTTTCAATTATCGAACTATCTGGGAAAGAACTAGCTTCAGCTCCTGAAACATTGCTTGAGTTGATTCGTCCGTCTTTAAATAGCACTAGTCCAGTAGTTAACTATTTAGTAGCCAGTCTACTAATGAACCTTACATATGAACAAGCTGATATAGTCATTACTTGGTTACTAGAACACCCTACAACTCGATTTAACTGTGGTAATACCTATATAGAGCCTGAGTGGGTGCTACCAGGGAAATTGATAGAAAAGTTTTCTGCGCATTGTTCAAACTCGTTATTTATGAAACTCGAAAAAGCTATCTACTATTTTCAGCCGACTTTGAGTACCGACAAAATTGAATCGAGACTAGAAGCAAGAAGGCGGGGCATATTTTACAGCTATTGGGGGGAAACCCAGTACTTTTTACTGCCTAAGTTATCTGTTTCTAAGGTTTGCTATAACACTAGGCAATTAATATCTGTATTAAACCGAAAATTTGGATCTTACACCGAAGAAGACTTTTGTAATCGCCAAAACTGTTCAGTGCATACCGTTTCGTCACCTATTTTTCATCCAAACAGGTTGTCTGATAAGTCATGGTTTAATTTAATCTCCAGCCCTAGAGAACAGATAAACAAAGGGCGATGGAGATTCAAAAATGGTAAACGACGTACCACAGAGTCTAGTACTGAACAGTTTGCAAGAACGCTTGATGATGCGGTAAAGAATGAACCTACTAGGTTCGCAAAACTAGCTTTGACACTCCCTGCTAATATCGACAAAGAGTTTATCGGAGCATTTTATTGGGGGGTAATTGAGTCAGATCCGAGTAGAATTGCTGAAAATTATCGTGAAAATTGGCAACAATGCTCTGTTAAACTGACAGAAGAGTTAATTGAACACTTCGGATATGAAGGGAATGAACGAACATTAACTAGGTTGATTGAAAGTAGAGTTGGAGAGGGCGATTGGTCTGATGATATTAAAGCTCTGTTAGTTGATATAGCGAAGAATGCTGAAGATCCCAGCTTCGATAAGTTAAATGTTTGTGATATCAAAAAGAGTGAGAGTGCTAAAGAAGCTGATGTCGAAAGCTTACTTAGCAATGCGATCAACTGCACTAGAGGAATAGCTTATAGAGGAGTTTCTCGCCTATTCTGGAAAGACAAAAAATACGCACTTACTAACAAATGTCTTATAGATTGCGCTATTAACGATTTTCACCCAGCAGTTAATATCACTGCTGTCGAGCTATTACTTCCAATGTTTAATTATGATAACGATTATGCCTGTAGTAAGTTTTTGGAGTTGTGCAACAAAGACCTTCGTATGACTTGTGCTTATGGTTCATACCATTTTTTCAACAACGGATTTGAAGGGGCAAGGCAGCCAGAATATGTTGATTTAGTATTGCAGATGCTTAAGTCACCATATGATGATGTGAAAAAAGAAGCTGCCCGACAGGTTTACGCTCGATGGTTTTTTAATGACTTATTTCAAGATGAAGTTGATCAAGTTTTAAATGGAGATAATGTCGTATTAGATGGTTGTGCATCAGTTGTTCAACAATTTTTGCGAGAGAACAAGTATCACGACAGAATATATAAAATTTCACCCGCGTACAAAGCACTTCTTAATTGCAATAATGACGATGTATATAGAACGGTAGGAGGAAGCATTAGAAACGAGCATTACTGGACAAAACATAATTCGGCAGAGCTATTCGAGATATTTGTTCAATCTAAAGCAGCTAAGCATTGTCTATGGGATTTATTCGATAAACTAGAAAGCCATTCGGGTTCAATCTCAGACTACAGCGAACATTTGCTAAAGCTGGTGGTGAATTTAACTGAAGATTTATCAGAAAATAAGCAAGACAGAAGTATTAGGATTCGTGATACGTCACTTATTGCTGTTTTACAAAGGTTATATGATGAAGCAACTGAAGATGAAGATAAATCCGCCATAGAGACCTGCTTGTCCATTTGGGATATTTTGCTTGAGTCAGAAGTATTCAGTGCGGTTAACGCTATTCATGAGATAGACAAAGGACTTCTGAGTTAATAACTATGTTCATAGGTACATTAAACAATATTTGTGAAGCAGTATCGTGGGCACCGACCGCAGAAAAGCTTTTGTTAGACAGCTTTCTTACTTGATGACAAGAAAAAAGTCAGCGGATCTGGATCTCTATAATAGGGATTAAAACTATGTCCTTATTATTTGAATACAGCTGAGGGGCGGGGAGCTAGAGTGAGGTGCTATTAACTTTTAAAAGTTGATAGCACCTTTTGTAAAAGGTTTTCAAACTCAGTATTAGATAAACACTCGCAACCTGCTATATCCTCTAATAAAAAACCAAGGAATTCGGTCACTTCATCTTGGTCTTTAGTATCAATACCTGACTCAATTATTAACTCTACAAGTTGTTGAATTTGTTCTGCATTTAACATGTTTTACTCCTTTTATATCACTAGAGATACCTTCTTATATACAGCGTGTAGGGACAACGAAATAGCTGTTGCCTGCTAGTAGTGATTGGTTGGATGGTTACTGGGTATTAACGAACTCACAGGTGATCAAATGACACAATCAACACTAGCTAAACTTAAGTTAACCACTCGACCTGAAGTACCAGCGGTAACTCCACTTCAAACCAAACAGAACAAGTTAATTGCCAGACTTGAAGAACAAAAAGCAATGGCAGTTTGTCACTTAGAAAATGAATCTTATGTGGCATATAAAGAAGTCTGGATAACAGATGAAGAGTCAGGTGAAAAACGAAAAGTTAAGCAACCTAAGAAAGTACGAGCTTGGTTCTATCAAGTTGACGGCGTTTATTACTTTGAAATACGTTATGGCAATAAAGCTTTAGAGTTACAAAAAGGAAAACCAGCTATTCAAGTTGGTAAAGTTGAAAACCTATTAACCACTATCGACACTATCATTGAAGCAGTTAAACAAGGTGAGCTTGATACCCAGCTAAATCAGGTAACAGGTCCAAGAAAAGCAAAGGTATAAGCATGGCGATATTAAGGGAAATAAGCTGTGTTTATACCTTTAAACATGTAGATGATGAAGTTTTAAATCAAAAGCTTGATAGTCCAGATAAGGTCTATCAAGTTTTTAAACATTTAAAGGAAGAAACCAAAGAACGCTTTATTGTTGTGAACTTGAACAACCAGCATGAAATCATTAATTATGAAACAGTTGCGATAGGTACAGTTAATCAAGTGTCACTAAGACCAGCTGAAGTATTACGAACAGCAATACTAGTAAATGCACCAGTCATAGTTTTAGTGCATAACCATCCATCAGGTGATCCTACTCCAAGTAAACAAGACATTAACTTCACTGAACAGATTAAAGAAGCTGCGAGTTACTTTGGGGTTGCTGTACTTGATCACATCGTAATCGGGCTTGATGGATTTGATAGAGCGGTTAAGGAATAAGCCTTAATTTAGCCTGACTGTCGCATACGTGCCATTAGCTGCCATTCGAACACTTAGATATTAATATATTTGTTAGGTTAAAGCAGACACTCCGTAATGCTCGCACAACAGGCTAATAAAGCTTGGTTATAATTAGTGAGGTTCGGACTAAGCCAAGCTTTATTAGTCCATGCGTTGATGTGTTTGCTATACAGTCGCCAAAAAGTTGTACCGTAAGCTAAATGATATACAGAGGCAAATAAAGCCAATAGCAGCTAATGGCCCTTTTGGAGAGCTTACTATAAAAGTTGTAATAGCTCTGAAGAAGCCGCCTACACCTACGGGCGTTAAAATGTCCATAAATATATGAAACAAAGTTAAAAAACCACCAGAAAAAAGCAGCATTGATGCTATAGACCATAGAGCCAGAAAAACAGGATATTCTTTGATTAGCGAAGAACTCCCTAATTTTAGCATCGCAAATGAAAGAGCAACCATTATAAGCGATGTAACAATCTTGAGTGTTTGGGATTTTAAGTATAAGAAAGCTGACTTTAAGTCTGAATCCGCACTTTCTTGAACTCCAGAGAAAAATGCTTTGGCTTTTTCGTTTGCTTTTTCCCTCCAAGATTCAGGAAGAAAATAATCCAGCCCCATTAAAATAGCTGCTGCAATTTGAAACTTTAAGATGAGTAGTTGCTGATCTGCTGTCAAATGATATCTCCAAGGTGTATAACGCCGCAATATTCGGGCAAATAAGCTTGGCTATAGTTGTGAGCGAAGCGAAACAATCCAAGCTTTATTGATCGGCCTTGATTGCCTTGTTAGGCATACTCAACATTGTCGATTATCGTGTCGATTAATACTTTTTCTAGTTCTTCGACCTTTTTACGAATTTGTTTCTTGTGGTCATCCGTGGAATTAGGATCGTTAACTATAAGCTCTTCCGTTCTCTTAGCATCCTCAAGTAATTTAGATATATGCTTATGAGTTGACTGATGTTTTCTGCTAGCAGCAAAAGGATCTATATACACAGTCTTAATGAACAACCATAAGCCAGAGATCCCTACAGTAATTATTGGAGCTGTTACTGTAAGAAATGTTTTGAATTCATTATCTTCAGGAAGGCTATCAGCAAATGAAGCAATTAAAGTTCCAATACCACCACCAGCCGCACCAGCACTTACAACATTAGATTTTTTATTTGATATTGCTTTAGTATTACGACTCATTTCTAACCCCTTTTGCTTGGATTAGAATTTTTTCAATATCATCTTCCGACAATGGAGCTGAACGAGTCCCCCTCTCAATGGTTATTTCTATTGGGTTACCGTTCTCATCTTCAGTTTTTAGCGTAATTATAACTTTGGGTCTTCTTCTCTCTATTATTTGGATTAACTTCTTTAGCCAATCTTTTATTAAAGGATAAACGAGAGTTATTATAGAGCTAGCTGCTGCTGCAACCGCTACACTATTCACTATTTCAATAGACAAGATTGAACTCCATTTGTATGCCTAACAATTTAACTGTGCGCAAATTACGCATATTTTTGATTTGCAATCGCGAACTTTTTTGAATGGATTAGTTTTAACAAAGTTGATAACTTGTTGCCAGATTTATTAAAAATATACATTGTTAATTTTTTGAAGATGACAAAAGTGCGCAAATTGTTCATTTCCCTGAATATAGGGGAAAGTCAACAAGAACTGCATTTATAAACATTTTAATTGGGCGAGGTTTAATAGTTTGTTGCTGCCAAATATCTATCAATGGAATTAACACCAGATTGCTTATTAGGTTATCTGCTTTTTCTGTTGCCTATTGGTTTGACAGGTTTCTTTGGCTTAGATGGCTTACGAGGTTTTAAGGGCTTCTTAGGTTTGAGCGGTTTTGCTTCTAGCAGCGTCATGATGTCGATTAGGTTGTGTTAATTTACTTTTATTTATTCACTCCATAATAATCATACTCAGCGAAATCTAGTTTTTATTGTTAAACAAACTTTTAACAGGGAGGTATTAATAACTTACAAAATACCTAAGTACGATAGGTATGGTTGTTTACTAGATTTTATCAAAATTGAGCGTAGAAATAGGGTACTGATGTTAAAAGTGGTGCGGTCGTCTTTCTACCCTCAGTATTTCTGCAAGCTAACAAGGGACTGTGAATCAGATGGTATTATCCT
Source organism: Psychrosphaera sp. (assembly GCA_965200905.1). Lineage (GTDB taxonomy): Bacteria > Pseudomonadota > Gammaproteobacteria > Enterobacterales > Alteromonadaceae > Psychrosphaera. Next base: position 137,455 of record CBDAVN010000015.1, on the reverse strand, counting down.
GTAGGGTAATAATTTTTTGGTTTGACGCTATTTCCCCGTATTTCTCGTTGTGGCCTCTCGGACTGTGTATCAGATAGTATCATCCAGTGGGGCGAGAATTGACTCAGCACTTTATTAATCACTGCTTATTTCGTCTGAGTCACTCGGCTTAGATGTCCTTAAGTACAACTGTATTGGATAATAAGTGATGTATCTAGACTTTTATTTAAACATATATTTTTAATGTTAGGAGCTGCTTAGTTTAAAGATAGAACAAGTTCTAAATAATCAGCTATTAAAATAAATTACAAACCTAAATTTGAACAATTAAATCCTTTTACGCATTAGTTTTGATATTATTTGTCCAAATGATTTTTTGATCTTATCAGATAAGGTCAAGACCGACAGGAACAGTCCAGTTATCATCGGATAATTATCATTAGAAATAATTGAACCATGCTCTTGATATTCCATTGATAGGAGTATTATGAATATGGATACTAACAAAGTAGATAGAGAGGTCGATCCCACACTAGTTTGAGTATCTTTAAAACTAAATGATGAAAATTGGTGGTTTGCAAGCAATACACGTGAAGGTGTTATATTTTCATTCTTTAGTATTTTATTAAGTCCGTAACATACTTGCGAAGTATAAACACTATCTAAAGATGGAACTTTACCAACTAAAAAGTTTCGAATTGCTTCTAAATCAAATGGTATTGATGCTAAAGGTGAACTTTTAAAACTTTTTGTTCCACTAGATAATAATGTAGAAGGATCATCGAACACTTTGTTTACATAAAAACCTGAAACTTTATGAGAAACAGCATTATCATAAAGGATTTCAATTAAATGTTGTGTAGCTTGAAATGATGTTGTGTCAGTTTCAGCGACAGCTATTATGTTGTCTACAGCTTTACATACAGTTAATGAGTCCTCATCAATACCACCTCTACAATCAATTATAATAAAATCATACTTGTTTCTGGCTTTTTCGAATTGCAATAGGTCGTGGAAATGCTTATGGAACCATCCATGTGCATCTAACTTGTGATATCTTTTATGATCTCCTACACCCAAAAATTCAGTTTTATCATACGAATTTAATGGAGTAATTATATCTTCAGGTTGAAGTGCGGTTTTTTCGTCACTGGAAAAAATATTAGTTAGACCAACACTGATATTATTTACTTCATTTAAGCCCAAAAAATAAGTTAGTCCTGCAGTTCCAAAATCTGCATCCACAAGCAATGTAGAGTAACCCTGACTATCCAAAATCTTTGCTAAAGTGGCTGTCAGCATTGTTTTACCACTGCCCCCTTTACCACTGACTATAGCCATAGTTTGACAAGAAGTACCTTTATTCACGTTTTTCTCCTTGGGATCTGGAGGCTGATAATTTTTTTAATTGAGCTTCATAGAGTTCTTGGTTGTTGAGGTTCTTGCTGTCTCTAATTACAGGTAGGTTTTTAATAAAAAAAACAACTGCACTTACAATTAAAGATAACACTCCACCTAAAATACATATTGAATTGAACTGAGAGAATGTAAGGCCAAATTGGCAATTTATAAATGTAGTCAGTTCTTTGCCACCGAATAAACCTGTTAAAAAAGTTACGAGCAGATATATAACCAGACCAAGCACGACTTCACTACCAGTTGCTTGTAGCTTAAGTATTTTTAAGTTAACGACTAGTTTCTGATTCGTTGATTGCGGGATTTGAAAGCTATTCGATAACATTACTCCTGAAAGAATAATCATTATTACAATAACAATGAATCCCCACCAACCATCGTTATATAAGTTAGACAGATGAGGGATACTACTCATAAATTTTAATCGATCTTAAATAGCCTAGTACGCTCTGTAGTAAAGTGATTTATTTTGCACATATATTGAGCCTAATCAACTAGTTTGTCGTTTAAATTTGAATAAGAGCTTGAGTTTGATGAATAATTAAAAAATGTATCTTTATCTAACAATTAGATCAGAAAGCGATAATTAGTTGAGCTATAAAAAGCTTCATAGCTATTCTTAAATTTTTCTTTTTATTAGTGGTAAAGTGATTTTTAGTTAACTTTGGAAGTGCATTGTGGAATTTTGTCTAGGTAAGGTAACTATATACCTTTCAAAAGATGGTAAAGGTTTTGATGATGTTGTAGATGTGGAAAAAATCCCAAGTGTCGAAACTGGATCTTTTAAGATCAGACACTTTTCTGTGAACCAGTTTAATATTAAATTTTTTTGTCAGAAGGTTTTCATTAACTCTCATGATAATCCACCATGGTTGGATTTTGTTAATGAGTCACTATCAAGTGAAGAAGAAGTTAACTTTAATACATCTTCTGAAAGGGGCAGTGGACTACTATTAATAAATTTAGGCTCCAGAGTTTGCGCGGCTGCATTTGGCACTAGAGGAAGTTCTTGGATTAAGAAAAAACAAATGGAGTCTGATTTTGGCATCAAAGTAGCAATGAACCTCTGTGGAAATGAAGAAGTCAGACAAGCAAAGAGTGCTATACGAGCTTCGACTTCGCAAATGATAGATCGACAACTTAGTCGGCCTTCTGAAGTATTCGATTTAGGGATGTCAGAAACTGAGTTGCTTCAATATATATCTGCTCACTTAAATTCAAACTCAAATATTACTTTACAAGGAAAGGATTGTCTTACTGTGAAAGCGCTTGGTTCTGATAAATTTACGTGGGATAAGCTGTTAGATTTTATTTCTAATAGTTTGCTTGCTTATAGAAGCGAGGATTATAAAAAGTGGTTTCCTAATTACCCTAATCTAACAGCTGTACCCGAAGAGAAAGTTTCTGAACTAGACGAAGAATTATTAAAGCTAATTCGAAGCGAAAGTTATGCAAAAATACACTTATCTATTCCTGAATTCATACCTGATGATGAGTTTAGCTTCACCTATACAAATTATCCTAAAAAAGAAAATAACATTATCTCCCACATTCGAGTGCAAGATTTAAAAGAAGAAGTAAAGCGAAATATCTCCGATATTAAACTTGCAGATATAACTAAAAAATATGTTTATGCATACTCTCATGAAGAAGGTCAGATTTTACATCATCGTAAATGGTGTATATATGACTGTTTAGTTGCTGAAATAGAGTTAAAAGATGACTGTTATATATTAACTTCTGGAGAGTGGAGAAAAGTTGATCCCGACTTTTATAAGCAAGTATCAGATTTTGTTGAAAATCAAATTAAGGTTGAAGCCGTAGATACGAGATATCATGGGCTTGATATATTTTGCACAAGTAGAAAGCAAAATAGAGAAGAGCTTTTTAATACCAAATATTGTGCTTTGAATGATAATGCGATCTTATTCGATCAAGCAAAGTTAAGAATAGGTACTGGTAATAAAAACAAAGAGTTCTGTGATATTTTTGAAATGTCTGATGATAAAAAAGGCAATATTATCCATGTTAAAAAAAATGGTTATTCAGATTCTATCAATTACTTGTTCTCTCAAGCTCGATTTTATTGTGAGTTTTTTTTATCAGATGATGTTTTTCTAGAGGATATTCGAGACTTTGTTCAACAATCAAAGCACAGCAAAAGAGACGATGTTCTTGAGCATATAAAAGAAGATATCTCAGATGTTTCAGGGCAAGATTACAATGTTAAAATGTGGGTTTTATATGATCAAAGGAAATCTCCCCCAACACTGGAAAGTTTACCTTTAATGGCTAAATATGAGCTTAAACTGACGCATGATAAGTTAAGAAAATCATTGAAGTATTCAGATTTAAGTTTAGGTTTTATACCTACTCTTTACAGCAGATATTCATGTAAACAAAAGCCGCCTGAGCGAGATTGAAGAGCCTTATTGTACGAGAGGAGTGAGGATTTGTATTAGATATTAATCCTTTATAAGAGAATCGATATGGTTAATGTCAATCGAATTGAGAGTAGAGCAACATTGATTTGGCTCTTCGAACTCAAGGAATGGAAATAATAATGAATAAATTAAACATTGATGAGTTTCCAGCTGAGGCCTTTAGAACACCGTCAAATATTTTGTTACCCGATGTGCGCAATATTGAATTTGGTGACACTGGGATTGAGCAATTTCATCAAGCGATAGCCAAGTATGAGTTGGGTTCTCATGTCCCAGAAGAGTTAGTTATTCAATTTGATACAGCTCGAAATTTATTCCTACACGCGTTTTATGTTTATAGGTTTTTTCCTGTAGCACAACATCAATTGTTTGTAACGCTTGAGCAAGCAATTCGTGAGTGCATTGGTATTGTAGAGCTAGAGAATTATCGCAAAAATAAGAATAAGCAGTTACCGAAAGGAACTGGGCGATTTTCAAGGGGATTAAAGCTGAACTTAGCATATATTTCTGAACATAACTTGATCAGGAATGAAGATTTCAAAGTATGGCGAGACGGAAGAGCTCGAAAAGCTGAAAGGGAATATCGCTTTTACGTTTCAAAAAAAATGAGTGAAGAGAACATATCATCATACGAGTGGGATGAAGCAGAGATAGATTATGCTGGCGTTCAATATGATTACAATTATTTAGATGTATTGTGCGAAACATTACCGGGATCTAGAAATATAATGGCTCATGGCTCCAACTGTTTACATGGTGGCGCTGTTGGTGATTATGAAATTGTTTCTGTGATCATTAATAAAATATTTGAAAGATATAAGAAGTAGTTAATAGATGGATACAAAGTACACCAAAAACCTTTGTTTATTTTTAGATATTCTAGGCTTTAGCAATTTGGTTCTAAGTGAAAAAGGGCACCTCGTGCTAAATATCGTTAACTCAGTACGACAAGAGCTAATGAATAACAAACAGCTATTAAGAGAAATAGGATATGAGCCTAAAGCTACTACTTTCAGCGATTGTATTGTTTTTTCTATAGAAGCAAAGGAAGAGGATGTTGTTAAATCTTTGAATATGTTGGTAGCTGCAACAGTTAAAATGCTAGAAGATGTATTTTTGGAACACAGAATAAGCTTGAGAGGGGGGATCTCATACGGAGAACTATTTCATAAAGAAAGTAATGTTTTCGGGAAAGCAATGATTGAGGCTTACCAGCTAGAAAGTAAGTATGCTGACTGGCCTAGAGTTGTTTTTAGTCGAGATGTCGTGACTCACTTACGAAGTGCTTCAAATTCTTTACCATCAATGGCTTATCATGATTACCAAGATGGTTTTTGGGGAGTTGATTGTTTAACAAGAATAGGGGATGCCCTTGAGCAACATTCTCGCGTAGACGAAATGAATTTTATATCCCATGAAAGTGTTGAAAAATTAAATCAAATTTCAAGGTATGTTGATGAACTCTTAAAGGAAAATTATGGTAATCCTAGCGTTTATTCTAAATATGTAAAATTAAAGCGCCGAGTAGATTTGTTGATGAACCGATTTTTCCCACATCCTTTATTGATTCCTGGAACGTAAAGTAGCTTCAGAGCTTATAAAAGGAAATTAGCGAGTTAAAATTTTAGCTAAATCGAGAATGACACTCATAAATTGTGCCTTTAATAATATAAAGGCACATAATGAAATAAAACTCATACGAAGAAAGCCTTTGAGCAACAGCTCTTTATGTTTAGTTCTTTTGATGAATATTTGAACAAAAATGGCAAGGAAAGCAAAAACAAAACACGCAGCTAATAAAATCATGGTTTACTCCTTAAAAAATAAAAAGGAGCACATTTATTAATGTAACCGGCTGAGTCAGCACGTCAAGCACAATCCCGAGTAAACTAAACCTTTCATTCCTAATTATTCCTAAAATGAAATATTAGGAATTTTAGAAGCTGTTTGAACAGTGATGGATGTAATTTCAATTTATGGAGATATTCCAGCAGGGTTGAAAGTAGTGCAGTTAGGAGTCAACTTTGTATCACTAAAACGCTTGGGATATTTTGTAAATTTATCAACTCTAATACGACCTATTGAAAAGTCACGTAGGGCTAGAAACGGTACGCTATTCAACGTTCATTCGAAAATACACACAGATAATGCATACTTTTACTGTTATCGGGAGTAATTGAAAATCCCCGTGTCGGTGGTTCGATTCCGCCTCGAGGCACCATTTACTTCCTAAATTAGTCTAAAATTTCCATAGTTGAAAATAAGTTTAAATATTGTTCTGACCGTTTTTGTTGTACGCGAATTATGGGAAGTAAAGATGCCTCTCCGCGTCTCTCATTATAGATTGTAAACAACGTCCATGTCGTTTATCGCTTCGCGACCATCCGTACGGATGTCCAAATATTTTCCAGAAATATTTGTCCGCCTCGAGGCACCATTTAATTCCCCAAATATTTTATTCTCAAAGTTAATTTCTTATTTTAAGTTTTTCTGTGTAGATCTGTATTCCCTGTACTTTCGTTGGGGGAGTAAAATGGAGACTAAGGCAACCTCACTGAGCTTCGCTCTGTTCGATTATGAAATACGTCCATGTATTTCACCGCAAGCGGCCAGCTGAAGCTGTTGATAAATGTTCCAGACATTTATGTTCCGCCTCCTAACCTCATAGTGATTGTAAAAACATCCATGTATTTTATCGCAATACTAGCATTCATGGGGATGTCTAAATGTTTTCCATATGTTAACTGTCTAGTATGGGGGGAGTTTATGCATTCTGGGTGAATGTCTAGTTTGCTGATGATTAATTAGTAATAACACTCTGTGGTAGCGGTATGCGGCTTTCTTCATTTTGGCATTAAGGCTGGGCATATTTCATCTGATTACTAAGCTTTATTATCCTAGGAAAAGTTCTCTCTTCATAATTTGTAATTAACTGATATATCAATATTGATATATTTATTATTAACAAAAAAAGCTTAAGCGTGTTCTTAGTTAAACATTAGGTAGTACTAAAGCTTAGTTCACAGTATTACATTGGCTAGAGTAATATCAGTTTCTGTAAATCTTTAACGATTCATTTACCTCGATCTTAATAGCCACTGATAATTCTTTGCCTATCCACAGTGCTTTGCCTTGTCCCATTCTGCGCAAAGTAACGTTTAATTGTCTCAGCATTCGTTCGCAAGCGACTGTAGTGACAGTTACAAATGAACTAATGTTATGTAGTTGAGCAAAGTCATAAAAGGAACGAACTAGGTCGAGAGATATGTTACTAATGTAACCATGTTCTGGCTTTGAAGAGTACTTTTGTACTGCGAGTCTGCTTATCTCCCAAATATCCTCCTGTTGGGGAGCATCTTCACCTTGTAATAATTGTGGGAAGACTGATTTCAACATGTAGTCTCCAGTCGTAGGCAGGGCACGCCAGCATCCTTTTACTATGTCTTTTGTATCGGTAACTGCGATATGAACAGGATCAAGAAAGTCAAATTTATCCTGCTCCAATCCCTTATCAGATGTAATATCCCAACCAAGCCTCTTTATAAACGTCTGATGCCGTAAGCTATATATCTGTTCAATTAAATCGTGGTTTTGTTGGTTTGACGTCGCAAAATATACTTTATTCATTTCTCACTGTCCGTGTCGTAAGTTTGTTTCAAAAAGACTAGTGAGGAAATAAGGCTATGGTTACCTGTCAGATCTTGCGGTATGTCTCTATTTTCTTATTTTTTATTTTGATAACAATCACTTAAATTTTATTTTTATGGTAACTGTAAGAAGTTACAGGTTTCTTCTGTTGTCTTGATTTGATAGTTTTGCTGGCCATTTTAGTTATTGCCTGTGTTTGCGCAAACGGGCTTAGGCTTGTAGTAAATTGTTTCCTCCGTTGTCGCAACCATTGTCAAAAATGTTATCCGATTATACTTTGTCACTTGCCTGCTCTATTTCTTTACGTGCTGGCTTTGCATTTACTGCAGTTGATCAAAATGGCCACATACTTGGCAGTCAATTTGGTATGACGGGATTCGAAAAACATCGCAGCAGTTATTTGATAAATCAACACAGTGAGAAAATTGCCTATCTTTACTGTTCTTGCGAACCAATTATCGAAAACTGCAATACAAAAATGCTGCTGGATATGATTACTCGATCAAATTGTGAACAACTTCATATTGCACACAAATTGCCAGACTATCTCCGTGACCCAATATTTCGCGATTGGAGCTCAAGTTACTCTGGGCAGATCAGCTTTTTTCCACAGTCAAGGCCTCATGCTAAAGGGTTGGTATCTGGTGCACTATCACTGAAGCTCAGAGGGAGACCTTGGACTATTGGTATATCGGTTTGGCAGGGAAATTTCGATGCCAACACAATTTCTCTTATGCAGAGCAGTTTTGGTTTCATTGAGAGTGCCCTAAAGCCGTTAGCTGAGTCTTCTGCTATATTTTATACTTTTAATCAAGCTGATATTTTATATTTCTCTCCCTGCTTTAATATTATGAATGATGTCATTGAACGCAATGAAATTGCTTCAATTTCCAGTTTACAGAAGTTACAAAAATATACAGGTTCTAAGCAGAAGGCTGTAGTTTCATTATTTACCGACATTGACTTTCTATTTACTTGTATCAAAAACAAACTGATTGATGAAGCTATTGTATTGGCGTTACCTAAATCAAATGATTTGGCAGTTATCAGCGAGCTTTCTGCTTTTGTTGACCGTGTGGGAAACTGGCATTTAAATTATCAAAAAACGGTAACCCAAGGGTTAATAGTACACCTACAATCAAAGCCTTAATCATTTACTAATGAGGATTAGTGCTGCAACTTGTTACGGTATCGGAGCTTGTCAAAGCTAAAAAGATTAGCTGTCTACCTTCTAGCTATGCTAAATACAAAGCCGTCATGGCTTGTTTATTTATGTTATCAGTATCTTTTATCGCTTGTTTTTTTCAATGGATACAAATCAACCCAGAAGTATAATAGTTCGCCCAGAAATTAAGTTTTGATGGTTGTAGGAATCAACCATAAAAAAGAGAACATTGGAACTCGCACGATGGAGTATTGCTAATGTTAAGTGTTTGAACAGCCCTATCCCTTTATTTATAGTTGGTTAAGGCGGAAGTCAATATTTTGGAATAAATTTATATTGAAATACTATTTCACGTTAAATTTGCTAGGGAATGGAAATAGCTCTAATGGCAATATTTTAATTTTTGGTGGTCCATAATTAACTTTATTTTCATTTGGTTAACAAAAAGTATTGTTTTGATCTTATCTTGACTGTAACTTATTCAACATAGCATACAAGGCTAATAGTTTGTCTGAGAAGTTTAATGTGGCAAAGGAAATGACAATAAGAATAAACGTCTGAGGGAACCATGAATAATATTGAATTTGTGCGGCTAATTGATGATCTTGATACCGCTGTAGATAAAAAACAGCTCAAGGATATTTGTGAAAAACTATGCAAACTATTGGGGGCTGATTTTTTTCTTTTTGGTGTTTGTGATACTGAAACGCTAACATCACCAAAACTTGGTGTATTAAGTAACTATCCAAAGGATTGGACTGATATCTACTTTTCAGAAAACCTACAGAAAAATGACCCCGTGGTGAACTATTGCTTCGAAAATACGGTACCTATTCGATGGGATCAACTGATTCAGTCGGAAGGTTACAGTAGTGCTGAACATCTCAAAGTAATGGAAAAAGCCAAACAATATGGGTTAGTAAATGGTATCTCAATACCAATGAAGGCACCTAGTGGTGAGATTGCTACTTTGAGTTTAGTTGTGTCAGACAGTAATGTGTTTGCAGATGGTTTTACAAATCGCTTGGCTAGTGCACAAAGCTTTGCAACGAGACTACTCAACAACTACCTACGTATAAATATAGAGTCTTTTGCTAAACAAGAAGTTAAACTGTCATCTCGAGAAAAAGAGTGTATTTTTTGGGCTTGTGAGGGGAAGACAGCCTGGGAAATATCTACCATTTTGAATATTTCAGAACGTACAGCTGTGTTTCATTTGAGTAGTGTTATGAATAAGCTTAACGCATCTAACCGGCAACATGCTGTTGCTAAAGCAATTATGCAAGGCTTAGTTAAGCCTTCTTTATAACTAACGTTATTTTTATAAGTACACCTGTCTAATGTGACGGGTGTACCATATGAACTAATCTATTAAAATCTCTGAACCTTTCGAAACTGAGCAATAGTATGTCAAAGTATTACGGTAGTTCAATCTGGTTAGATACTTTTAATCCGAATCCTGATGCGAAGCTAAGAATATTCTGTTTTCCATATGCAGGAGGTAGTCCAGCAGTATTTAGAAATTGGTCTAATTTTCTACCTAAAGATATTGAGCTAACTGCTATATGTTACCCTGGCAGAGAGCGACGTTTTGTTGAACCTTTATGTTCAGAAATGTCACAACTTATTGAAGCTCTGTATAAAGATATTCAAAGTGTGCTGGATATTCCTTATGTTTTTTTTGGCCATAGCTTAGGAGCGTTAATTAGCTATGAGCTAGCTATGAGAATTCAGGGAGCTAGGCTACAGAGTCCCAGAAAGTTGATAGTGTCAGCTAAACGGCCGCCTAATTTACCATTGACTTCTACAGCGATTTCGTCGCTGCCTGATAATCTTTTTTTAGCTGAGCTGAAAAAGTTAAATGGCACTCCTGCGAGAATATATGAAAGTGACGAGTTGATGGCATTTTTTATGCCTATAATACGTGCTGATTTTCGACTAAATGAACAGTACCAGTTTAGCCACTGTGAATTACTGAACTGTCCTATTGATGCATGGCTTGGTAATGAGGACTGTATATCTGATAAAGAAATGCGTGAATGGTTCGAATTAACGACAGGTCAAACTTCTATTAAAACTTTTAATGGTGATCACTTTTTTATTGACGATGACCAAGAATATATAGTTTCACAACTACTAACAAGCAGCAGAGTGTGTTCAGAAAAAGTACTCTAGATTTAATTGCATAAAGTCATCCTTATCCAAGTAATGCATTGGGTCTAGAGGGTCACTGGCATTGAATAGATAAAGGTTTAATGTTGCTCTAAGGCTACCACTTAAGCGGGTACTGCCCTCTAATATTACTGAGTATGAAGAAGAGTCACCTAGATCTTGGTTAATGCCGAACAGCAGTTCACTATCGGCCGCATCATTAAATGTAAGTCGGTTACCAATAAAAATATCATTCTGAGCAATGTCGCCTGATAAGTTGGGGTTGGAGTTAGTCGAATATTCGACTACCCAGCCTAGATCTACGGCTGACTGGAACAAGTCTATTTGAGTATATTCGAACCCTGTTGTTACCGCCGTAAATGCACCACCTTTAAAACTTCTGTGAATTGCCTCTAATTTCCAAACCCACTCATTCCATAAGTAGAGCAGATCTAATCCACTTTGTTCAATGCGATTATAGTAAGGCTGATATAGCACTTCGTTATCTTGATTAATCTTATTTAGCTGAGGAGACCTTGTAGTGCCGTAGAAGTGAGATAGACCTAGCTCAAGATCTCCTAACATCTGGCTCCATCGAATAGCCCAATCCATTGCTTTATCTTTCCTTGCTGATTGGTAGGAGTTTTCTTTTGTGATGCTAAGTTCGGGAATAAATCGACTTTTTTCTGAGGCAAATTGTTGTGGTCTAAATATAGGTAGCCAATAAAACTCTAGTGCGCCCCAATCTCGGTAAAAAGACAGTTGTACCATGGGTTGCCCGAGCTTTTCTTCACCATCTACACTCGCGAGGGTGTCTGTCTGGTTAATAATATCGACTCTATGTTGTGATTCTGTTTGCCCCCAAAATACCTTATATATACCAAAACCAAGCTCCCAGTTTTTTTGTGTATATCTCCAAGCTAGCTCTCTTATATCAAGCAAGTTACGTTCGCTATCTCGATTATCAACCCTTAGATAAGGTTTAAATGTAAGGCTGCTGCTACCCGAGTTCCAATCTTGGTACCACTCTAGCTCGGCAATAGTGGATAATTGAGTACTTGGTTGAGCAGCCAAACGGGGAGATTCAGTAAAAATAAAACTTTGCGCTTCTATTGAACCTGAAAAGTCATTTGTACTTGCTTTACTTATTAAAGGAATAAAGATCAAGTTGATTAGTATAATAAAGTTAAAGGGGGGAATATTTTTCATAATATTAAATGCATGGTTAAAGTTTAATTTCATAGTGCGACAGGACAACATTGGTCGAATCGCACATATTTTTTAAGAGATGTAATTTAGATATTTTCTATAAAGTGGAAACAGCAACTTTTGAGGCAAACCACATACGACCCCTAGTGCACTTAGTAAGTTGTAGTAAATATTTTCCAGCGGCATACCATTTGCTATAGCGGGGACAGTTTGGAGCAAACTTGCTCGGGTGTGAAAATCTATATTGAACGAGATACAGAAATCGAGACTTCTGACATGGTGAAGTGTTCCGGCTGGCATATAGAGTATGTCGCCAGGTTCAACGTCAACGATAACTCGTGGAACACTATCAAAATTGTGAGGGTTATTATGTTCCGAAGCTTCTGGATCTGCGTTAAACCAACGCCACCCTCTGCGATCACACGCTTTACTCTTTTCCCACGGGATGAGAGTAAAGCGTTTGCGTCCTTGCACCTGAAAAAATAGATTATGAGTGCGTAAAGTATCGAAGTGTAATGGGGTAACGCTGCCTTCGACAGACATAAAAAACTGGCAAAAAAGCCACCAATTCGTTTGGTACCATTTGGGTAACCAATTGCTTGGAAAACCTTCAACATCTTTTATGAGTGCTGGGGCTATATTAAAAATAGGTATATCATGACAATAAGGTGGGAGAGAGCATGCTTTACCTTGCTCCATTTTTGCAAAGTAGTTACGAAGTGACGTTATATATTCTCCCATAGTAGTGTGGTGTACTTTAATTTGCTCTGGCATAAATTCTTTGGTTGCTATTTGCAGGCCAGCAAAGTGCTGGCTAAAATAATCTAGCGACCACTTTTGTATACACCTAGACTCAGTAGTGAAACCTTTTAGCAGTAGTGGCTTTTTATCTAGATAGTGGTTGCGAAATTCAACCTCAGTGATCTGCTGTTTTTTATCTATTACGTACTCCATCATAAGACTCCTTGTTCGTTTGATAGCAATTCCTGTTGTCCGGATCCTTGAAATGTTTGTTTTGATGAGCCAGAAGTTACTCCCATAGAGCGAATACTCGATAGAGTGAGTGCCAAAACCGAGACCAATGCTAACAAAGTACCGTAAACCAGCATCACGTTTTGGACATTAAAATAGTTGGCCATAAATCCATTTAAACTTATGGATAAAGGTACTAAACCTAGAAAAGCAAACATTATGATACTAATGGCTCGGCCTAAGAGTGTCTCTGGTACTCTTACCTGTATCCAACTAATACCTGCTACCATTGACCAACTACAACCCATACCTGTGAGATATATAGTAATTGAAGCCGATAACATCCCGTCAGTAGCTGAAAGGCTGGCAAAACCTAAACCTGTTAACAAGTATCCTGACATAAGAAATGGACCTAATTGGCTAGGCTTGGGTCGCAACAAGCTCCCAATTAAGATGCCCGTAATAGCACCAGCCCCATTAATTGACATTAGTACTCCTAATGTTGCTGAACCATCTGTAAAATTTTGCTTTGCAAAGAGTGGCATTAAACCAAAAAATGGCCCATTGCCGAGAAATCCAAACAACATTAAAAATATAGTGAATGCCAGTAATGATTGATCCTGTTTAATATGCCTGAAGCCATCTATAGTCATTTTCCAAAAACTATAGTTGATAGTTGCTTTTTTTTGTCTCTTTAGTTTCACTGCTAGCAGTGAAATAACGGCGAATAGAAAGGTTAGTGCATCTATAGCAAAGATAAGAGCCAGACCATCTAACTCGTGTCCTGTTGCTTGGTTACTATTAGATACCCACCAGATCATTCCTCCAGATATAGCAGGTGCTATCAAGTAGCCGAACTGCTCCCCACCAAGTATCAGTCCATTAGCCTTTGGTAGTTGCAGTTGCTTTACTAGTAAAGGCAACAGTGATTCTGCAGCTGGCAGAGCAAAGGCTCCTAATACCCCTGAAGCAAAGGAAAAAGCGTACAACATCCAGAGTTCAAGATTTTGCTGCCAAATTAGCGAGGCAAGCACAGACAACAAAATAAAAAACATCACACGTGACCATAGCAAAGTTGCCGCTGCTCCTACCTTGTCAATTAAAGCCCCACCTAATAGCATCACTATTGCTCTTGGTACCCCTGCTGCAGCCATAATGAGACCTAAATGTATTGGACTGTTAGTTACTTCAAGTACAAGCCACGGAAGCGCTACAAGCGTAAAAGCGTCACCAAAACCTGATATTGTTGAACCGAAAAAGTGCAGTATAAAGTTACGGTTTTTCAATAAACTATTGTCACAAAGTTCGTCCGTTCTATTTGACGAAATAGCCGAATTATCCATAAGACTTTCCTTTAGCGAGCTCGCTTCAGCGCATTTCGCTCGAATTCCTGAGCATAAAAACCATTGTTAAACTGAATATCATCAATAATAATTTCTGTTTTAGTATTGGTTTGGTGGTTAGCCATCACTGACTTGTGCGCTCTCCAAAAGCGCTCTTCGTGGAGGTTAAAGTCACTGTAAGTTAGCGTTTTCAGTAATGCACCTTTGCGATCATAGTAATCGGCCCGCAATATCCGCAAATTTTCAGTATCTGTCCAAACTAACATTTTGCTGTAGCCACTATTTGGGGACTTTGGTATGCGCTTCATCTTATAGGTGGGGTGTCCGTCGATTTGTTCTTCCCCTAGATAAAAGTAATCAGCCTTTTCTATTTCCTTTGAGCCTAAATCTTCATAGGCAAAATCACTACCCATATAAGGTCCTGATTTATTACTGGCGACTATCCGTTTTACTCGTTTCAACGCTGGCAGATATAACATACTGTCATCGTCACCAAATCTGCGAGTATGGGTAAGTATTACAATACCTTTTTTATCTCTTGGGTAGTCGAACAGTGATAAACTTTTATCTCCGTCATCATCTACAGCTAAAGACTTACTCCGCATTTTAAATACTGTGCTTTCACCGTTTGCGTTGAATAAGGTCATTGTTTGCGAAACTTGGTAGTCTGAGTAACCATTAAATTTCTTATATCTGGCTTTAGCTATTTCCAGACCTCTAACTGGATCTCCTTGTTCACTAGCATAAATTGAGGCGGGCAAAATAAGTAAAATTGATAAGATCGATAAAGTAAACTTAAGCATGTTGATTATCCATTTTTGCAATGATAGTTGGTAGTATTAGCAGATCGAAAATTACTGCGATAACGATAATAAGAGCGGTAAGTAAACCTAGTTCGACACTAGGAGTAAAAAGTGAAAATGTTAGTACTAAGAAGCCTGCAGCTATGATGAACGTTGTCGCAAGTACAGCTGGGCCAATCATTTCTACAGCGTAATTACTGGCCTGTAACTGATTATAATTAAGCTGTTGCCTAGCGATACGATACTTACTAATTAGGTGGACTGTGTCATCGACTACAATCCCTAGTGTCATTCCCATTACGATTGCAATCGATAAACCAATTTCTCCATCTACATACCCCCACAAGCCGAAAGCCATCAGAATAGGCAAAAAATTAGGTATTAGGCTGATCAGTCCTAATTTGATAGAGCCCAAAGAGTAACAAAGGATAGCGGCAATCAGCAGTATTGATATGGCTAACCCTTTAACTAGGCTGGGGATATTCTCGGTCAATTGATAGGAGTACATGATATCTGGCCCTGTTCCTTTAGCAAACATATACTCTGGCATGTTCTGCTGCATCCATTGTTGGGCTCTCTTATCCAACTGCACTATTTCCTGATTAGAAGACATTTTCAGATTTACGGTGACCAAAGTTGCCGATTTTTGAAAGTCGACTCTATTGGTTAACCCAAGCCCAAAGGGCAGCGACATTTCATAGAGAGTAAAGTATTGGGATGAGAGTTCTTGTTGAGTTGGCAAATTGTAATACTGTTGCTGATTTTGATGCATAGCCATATTCAGACGTTTCATAATGTCAGCAAAACTGGAAACATAAACAACCCCATTCTGTGCCCTTAACCAGTTACTGAACGCTTCTAGGTGTTGCAAATAGTCAGGGTCTGTAATGGCATGAGCTTGTTTAGCATGGATCGAAAACTGAATGTTGTTGATACCCGTAAGGTTATTATTTATCCATTCTACATCCTGACGGTATTGCATTTTCGAAGAGAAATATTCGGATGTATTTTGGTCGATTTTGTTTTGCCAAAAACCTATGAGTGATACCAAGATAAGAAACGAAAGCACTGCTATTGTTCTGTTTGAGTGGTGGCTAAATATCTTTGCCGATAAACTAATGACTTTCGGGATCAACAGTGCCTGTGTCTGCCAAGGTTTAATGAGTATCAGTAATGGCGCAAATAATATAAAGGATAGCAGTAGTGCATAGCCGACTCCTATAGCCACAATTAAGCCCATATGTTGAAAGGGAGGAGCCTCTACTAGTAACATACTGAGGAAACCTATGGAGGTAGTGACACTTGTTAACACTATTGGTTTTATGTTGCTTTGCATGCTAAATATGCAAGCTTGCTCTGTGCAAAGACCTTCTCTTCGCTTTTTACAAAAGATGAAGTAAATATGTAAACAATCGGCTATTGCCAGAGGGGCTATCATTATTAGTGCAGTCAGAGCCTCAGGTGTTAACTGCAAATTCATCCAACCCAAGGTTCCGAGCGTTGCTAAGACCGAGCCAACTACTACTGCGAGTATAGCAATCGTCACCGTTAAGCTTCTCAAAATGGCAAAAATGGCTAGCAAAATTACGATAAACATGATCGGAAACAGAGTTGCTGATTCGTCTCCAGTAGCATCAAAAAATGCCCTGTCTTGGACAATTTTACCTGCTAAGTAATAGTCGAAGTTTTGTTGCTCTTGCTGTAAGGTTTTTAACGTAGAAATTATGTATTCGTTAGCTTGATAGACTTCATCGACAAAGTTCGCTTTAGGTAGCACTACAGTGATATTAACAGCGGCAGTTTTACCATCTTCAGACACCAAAACATTTTTTAATGTTGGCTCTGAAGTTGCGTAATCAGCCCTTGCTTTGATTTGTTGCTCAGTTAGTTGTTGATAATGTTCAAATAGAGGTTCAGAAATGACATCATCCTCTTCGCCGTAGGTGTAGACAAAGTTACTAATTGAATCAACTCTCCTTGAATAAGGTGTTTTCCAGGCCAGTTTTGTTAATCGAGTTATTATCTCTAAGCTTTGCTGGCTGAATACATTTTTATCATAGGGCCTAATTGCGATCAGAATATTATCGGTATTTTCATATTGAGCAAGTAGCGTTTCATAGGCTAGGTATTGTGGATTTTTCTCACCAAATTGGGCTGCATAATCGTTAGTAAAGGACAATTTTGCGATGCTCTGAAACAGCACCGCAATGATAGCTAAAGTCAGTAAAATAGACTTTAACCTATGGCGTAAAATCGTTTTGGCAATTTGTTCAAATATCACCTTGTTCTCCGATGCTGCTTATTAACTACTTGCTGCTTGTTCAATAAGAGGAGTTATTGCTTTAGTGATAGCATTTCTAGCGATGGTAAGGCCTTGATTAAGTGCACTTTCTGTTATGTTGATCGGAGGCATCAATTTAATAACTTGGTCACAGGAGCCACAAGTTTCTAAGATAAGTCCCTGTTCAAACGCTAGATGCATGACTTGGGTGGCTATAGTGGGGTCTTGAAACTCTACCCCTTTTAATAGCCCTTTTCCTACAACTTTAGCTTGAGAGGATGGTAGCTCAACTATTGCTGCTGATAATTGTTCATGCACAAGGGCTGATTTTTTACCAATTTGCGCTTCAAACATGTTGTTGTTCCAAAATTCAAGCGCTGCTCGAGCCGCAACAAATGCTAAGTTGTTGCCACGGAATGTGCCGTTATGTTCCCCGGGCTGCCAGATATCAAGTTCAGGTTTTAATAAGGTGATAGCCATTGGCAGCCCACAGCCACTGATAGACTTTGACAAACAGACGATGTCTGGGTTGATCCCAGCCCCTTCAAAGCTAAAGAATTTGCCTGTACGACCACAGCCAGCCTGTATGTCATCAATAATAAGTAATATGTTATAGCGTTTAGCTAGTTGAGACAGGGCTTTTAACCAATCGTCACTGGCTGTGTTAAGGCCTCCTTCGCCTTGTACTGTTTCAACCAGAAAAGCTGCTGGGAGTTCTAACCCACTACTTGTATCCTGTAAATGACGTTCTATAAGTTCAATGGTGTTGATTGTCTCACCGTAATATCCATCAAATGGCATATGAGTAATACCATATAAACCAATTCCTGCCCCCTGCCTTTTACCACTACTACCTGTAGCAGCTAATGCTCCGAGAGTCATGCCATGAAAACCATTAGTAAAGGCGATAATGTTTTGTCGTTGAGTTACTTTTCGAGCGAGCTTAAGCGCAGCTTCTATAGCATTAGTTCCAGTTGGGCCAGTAAACTGAATTTTGTAATCTAAGGCTCGAGGTTTGAGAATAATATCGTTCAAAGCAGTAATAAAAGCTCGCTTGGCACTAGTATCTAGATCGAGTGAATTGAGTACTTTCGACTTTTGTAAATAGCTAATTACTTCTTTCATGATGCTATCGGGATTGTGGCCATAATTGAGTGAGCCTGCTCCTGATAAGAAGTCGATATATTGCTCACCTGAGTCTGTTATTAGCAAGTGATCTTTGGCGCCATCAAATACGACTGGGTACTGACGACTGTAATACCTGACCTCTGATTCTATATTGTGAAATTCAGTTTCGTTATTGCTTTTTTGTGTATCCCTGTTCATCGCTAGACCCCGTCTTAGAAAGTAATGGACTCAACTTCGGAGGAGTGCTCCAAAAATTATCGAGATTTAGTCTAGTGATAACCGTGAAATACGATACTGCTAGATCTTGCAGGTTTCTAAAATTGACTGCAGGAGTAAAGTGCGAAGTCAATTTTGCAAACTAGGCATCAGTTGTAATCGCTGCTAGCTAGTTTTGAGACTTAATTTCTAGTATTTGGTTAAGCAGTGATTCAAGCCAATTTTCTTACAGGAGTGTGGAAATGCGTGATGTGCGACAACCTCTAACCTCAGCTCAGGTTCCTATTTATTTTGAGCAGTTAACTTTACCAGATAGCCCGCTCTATAACTTAGTGCTAATGGCTGATATTCGTGGTGACCTTAAACTTGAGTTGTTTGAACAAGCTTTAACTTTCGCTGTGAATAACATTGATGTGCTCAGGTCAGGTATTGATGTCTTTGGTGATAGTGGCATTCAGCATTACGATAAATTCAATGATACTCCATTTGAAGTTATTGATTTTTCATCAGCCGACGATTGCAATCAAAAGTTGGATAGCTGGATTAAAGAATGTCGTAATAAACCATTTAACTTAGGTACTGATAGATTAATAAAGTTTAGTTTAATTAGGTTACCTGATGAGCGTCATGTTTGGGTTACTAAGGTTCATCATATTCTGACGGATGGCTTTGGTATTTTGTATTTACTGAAGCAGGTCGAAGCTTATTATAGAGCGCTGTTCAATGGTGAAGATATTTCGGCTGTGCCAGAGCCGCTCAAGTTTCAAAGCTATCATGAACAGGATAATGCTTATATTGACTCGGAGCAGTATCAGCAAGATCAGGAGTTCTGGCAAACACAGCTCGCATCGCTGCCAAATCCACTCATTCATAAACAAATCAACAAAGAGAGCAATGAGTTTGATAGTTTGCGAGTGACCAAAACGTTTGCTCCCAAATTACAGCAATCGTTAGAGTCATTTGCACGGCAGAACAAGGTCAGTCTAGGCGTGGTGCATACTGCTGTAGTAGCTCTGTATTATTGGAAAGTAAAGAGTCAACCTAGATTTATGATGGGAATACCTATGCATCGTCGGCCTAAGGCATATCGACATATGATGGGAATGTTTTCAGGGGTAGTGCCTTGTTGCTTTGACTTTAATGAAGTCAATACAATAGGAGAGCTTTTTCAGTGTGTTAAGCGTACTATTCGCGAGTATATGCGCCACGCTAATATGCCTGTAAGCCATATTCAACGTTTGGTTAGAAAATATGGCCGTGATGTTGATAATTTCGTACAGGTAGATGCTAACTATATTAGCTACGATACTAAACTTAGATTTACTGATGAGTCTGCACATATAGCTTACCTTAAGGGTAACAGCCAAACTAATCCTTTGGAGATTTCACTTTGTGACTGGGGAGAGCAACAGCCTCATTGGATTAACGTTGACTTCAGACTTGATTATTATACACCAGAGCAGGGTGAAGCTTTAGCGGAAAGGTTACTTCATATATTTCATCAAGTCAGCAATGCTTCACTAGAAACTCCTGTTGCAGCAATAGAGCTAGTCACACCAGACGAAAAATTGAAGCTATTAAAGCCTTCCAATCAGTTAAGTAATAATAGTGATTCGCAAAACATTGAGCAGTTGTTTAGTGCACAGGCGGAGAGGTTTGGAGAAAAAATTGCAATTCTGGACGGACAACAACAGATTTCTTATCAACAGCTTAATCAACGTGCCACCGAACTTGCTAGCTGCATACATACTCACGCTATAAATCCCCCTCTGATCGGGGTTTGTTTGTCCCAAGGTGTTGAGTTTGTAACAGCTATACTCGCTGTTTTGAAAGCTGGCTTTGGCTTTGTGCCTATGGACCCCAAACTACCTTTGAGTAGGTTGCAGGCAATTCAGCAAGATGCTGGGCTATCGCTCATTTTGCATAGCAATGAGGGGGATAGCCAATTGACGCAGCTGGACTGCTCTACTCTAACTCTAATGGACTGCAAGCAAAGTCCGCTTGAATGCAAGTCTAAGTCGGCTTTTATCGAATCGGTTAACCCAGCCTACGTGATATACACATCTGGTTCAACAGGCAGCCCTAAAGGCGTTGTAATGGGACACAAAGCGCTATCTCATCACATTTATAATGCCGTAGTTGAATATCAATATAATAGTAAAGATCGAATCTTACAGTTTGCTAGTATTGGCTCTGATACAGCTTACGAACAGATTTTTACGGCTTTGTGCAGTGGTGCTACTTTGGTGGTTCGTGCTCCAGACTTGTTAAGCGCTGAAAAGTTCAGAAACTGGCTATTACAAACTGAGGTAACCTCAATTGACCTACCTGGCAGCTATGCTAGAGAAGTACTGCCTAGATTAGCTGCAGACCAGGAGTTTTGGCAGCAAAGCCACTTATCTCGAGTAATACTAGGTGGTGAGATTTTTCCACCTGAAATTATTGCTATTTGGCGGCGTTATAATCGTTTTGAACAGTGCAAGTTGTTTAATGCATATGGTCCTACAGAGGCATGTATTACTAGCCATTTAGCTTGCTTAGATAGTGCAGAAAGCGCAGAGATATATAATAGCGAAGGATCGGTTGCCTTGGGTAACCCCGTTGGTGATAGTTTTCAGTATATTCTCAATGAAGAGCTAAACCTAGTTCCTCCTGGGGAGTCTGGTGAGCTTTGTATTTCAGGAACTCGACTCGCAGATGGTTACCTAGGACTTAAAGATACCACTGATAAAGCATTCACAACTTTAGCTTGGAGCTGTGATGGCCAAAACCGTATTTACCGAACTGGCGACCGAGTTAGACTTGATCAAAATGACCAGCTGATCTTTCTCGGTCGTACAGATGATCAGGTTAACATCAGGGGGTTTAGAGTTGAGCTAGGCGAGATTGAAAAAGTGTTGCAAAGCTTACCTGAGATCGAATCTGCAGTTGTAGTTGCAGATCAACGTAATGAAGCTGAGACTCGTATAATTGCTTACGTCACAGCTACTTACTCTACACTTTCGGCACATTACCTATTGCAATTGTCAGCTTCGGTATTGGCAGAACATATGCAGCCAAGTAGCTTTGTGTTAATGGAGGAATTTCCTGTAAATGCTAACGGAAAGGTTGATCGTAAAGCGCTGAAGTTGCCCGATATTATAGCTGCTCCCGAGCACATAATACCTTGCGAGTCTGCTACTGAGTTATCCCTTGCTAGCCTATGGGCTGAATTATTAAACCAAGAAAGCGGCACCATCTCCCGTAATGCAAACTTTTTTCAGTCTGGGGGACACTCCATTTTAGCCATTCGACTCTGTTCCAAGGTTGAACAAATGTTTTCCGTTGAGATCAGTATTGCTGAAATATTTGAGTTGAAAACATTACATAGAATCGCTGCCTATATTGATGAATTAGCAGAGTTAGGTGCGTTAATCGCTCTTAGCTCTGCAACAGAAGTTGCGCAACAGATAGAACTTAGTGAGAGATTAAATCAACTTTCAGAACAACAATTAGATAAATACTTAGAGCTACTTTAACGCGCTCTATTTTAATAACTTATTTAACATCTTACGTTTTAAGGACAATACTATGGCATCTGACTCTACAACATTGATTGAACAGAAACGCGCCAAGCTACTGAAATTGCTAGCTGCCAATAAAAACTCAAAATCAATGATTACTCAGGAATTTCCGTCAGTAGCTTCGCATAAAGGCAACCTGTCTCCAGCTCAACAGCGGATTTGGCTGTTTGATAAGCTCCAGTCAGGTAGTGCACAGTATAACATTCCCTTGTTGATTAAATTTGATGGAGTACCTCAGCCTCGTTTATTGCAAGAGAGTTTGCAACGAATCATAGAACGTCATCAAGTGCTGATGACGGTTTATCAAGAAGAGTCTGGAGTTGCCCAGCAACAAAAGTTAGACAATGCTGTATTTGAGTTGACTGTTGAATCTATATCAGATCTTTCTGAATCACAAGAGCAACAATTTTTACAGCAAACTTCAGAACAGGAAGTTGCTAAAACCTTCAATTTACAGACCGATTTAATGATTAGAGCTAAACAAATCGTATTCGGTAATAAGAGTGCTTTGTTAATAACTCTACATCATATTGCAGCAGATGGTTTATCTATAGAGTTGTTACTTAAGGAATTACAACTTGAGTATCACAGCTTACTCAAGCGCTCTAGTCAAGCTCTGCCCTCGCCAAAAAAGCAGTATCTTGACTATGCAAATAATATTAATTTTGAAGTTAGTAATGGTCGTCTTGACCATCAGTTAGCATATTGGCGCAAACATTTAGATAAACTGCCTGAAGTGCATAACTTGCCGTTAGACAAGGTTCGTCCTAATATTCAAAGTTTTAGAGGTAAGTCCATTTATCACTGCATTTCTGGCGATTTATATAAAAAGCTTATAGCGCTAGCTAATGAACAACAAACAACACTGTTTACAGTACTTCAGAGCGCGTTTGCTGTGCTCCTGCATAAGTATACTGGAAGTTCTGACATTGTTACTGGTACACCTGCTTCACAGCGTTTGAACAGTGATTATGAAGGAGTAATAGGCTGTTTCTTAAATCCACTAATATTACGTAATGAAATTAATCCAGAATCAAGCTTTTTAGAAGTACTAGCGAATAACCATGGGACATTATTAGGGGCTTTCAAAAATCAAGACGTTCCTTTTGAAGCTATAGTTAATGAGATTAAACCTAATCGTGAACTTAGTTACAGTCCGCTTTTCCAAGTGATGATTGCAATGCAAGGCGAAGCGGATAGCGTCGTTGATCTATCTGGGCTGTATGGTGAACTTGTTACACAGAAATATAGTGTTGCTAAGTACGATCTAACACTTGATATTCAACAGCAAAAAGAAAGTTTGCAACTGCGTTGGGAGTTTGCCACTGACTTATTTCACCAGCACAGTATTAAACAAATGTCTGCAGTATTTGAAAACTTACTCTGTGCCATCATTGCGTCACCTGAACAACACATAGCATCAATCCAATTACTAGATGAAAGTCTATATCAGTTACTTCAACAGCCGAATCAAAAGGATAGGAAACCTCCATATAAGCTATGTTTTTATCAGTTATTTGAACGACAGGTTACACTCACACCTCATCAAGTAGCGGTGACCTATCAAAGTAATTCTCTGAGTTATGAGCAGTTGAACCAACAAGCTAATCAATTTGCTAGGTACCTGAAAGGTTGTGGTGTAGTCAAGGGGGATACAATAGGGATCTGCCTTAGTCGTTCAGAACGTTTGTTGATTGCTGTTATTGCATTGCACAAATTGGGGGCATGTTACTTGCCATTAGATCCTGATTATCCTCAAGAACGCCTCAATTATATGCTACAAGATGCCAATGCTAAAAGGGTTATTTCAGAGCAACAAACAGCAACTAGCTTGTTTGAACAACAGTTATTGGTATGTTTCGACCATTTTAGTAATGAACAACAGCTTGGTTCGTTAGGCTTAGATAATCTAAATCGTAAAGTAGAACCAGCAAGTTTAGCTTATATGATTTATACTTCAGGTTCGACTGGCAACCCTAAGGGAGTACAAGTTGAACATAAAAATCTGACTAATTTCCTTTGTTCTATGCAGTCCCAGCCTGGCATTGAGCAGGATGACTGTTTGCTTGCAATCACATCTTTGTCATTTGATATTCACGTTTTGGAATTACTTTTGCCGCTAATATGTGGTGCTCGAGTCGTTATCGCGTCCAGAGATGATTCGATGTCGCCAGAACTGCTTACAGCTTTGCTCGAAAAACATAGCGTCACGATGATGCAAGCGACTCCAGCGACTTGGAAGATGCTGTTAAATAACGGTTGGCAAAGTCGTAGTAACTTTAAGGCTATGTGTGGTGGAGAAGCTATGCCACTTGACCTTAAAGAGCAATTACTGCAACAACAGTATTTGTCGTTATGGAATATGTATGGCCCAACGGAAACTACGGTGTGGTCTTCTGTTAAACGTATTACTGATAAAGTCACTATTGGTTTACCTATTGCCAATACACAATTCTATGTGGTTGATGACAATATGCAGCTGGTTGCTCCAGGTGTAGTCGGGGAATTGTTGATTGCAGGTGATGGTGTCGCCAGAGGTTATCACAACAGGCCTGAACTAAATCAGGAAAAGTACCAGTCTTTGTCTTTGTGTGGTGAGCAAATTAGTAGAAAGTATCGTACTGGCGATAAAGTTCGTTGGTTAACGGATGACTCTGGCCAGATTGTAGATATGGAGTGTTTAGGTAGGACTGATCAACAGATTAAGATCAGAGGTTTTAGAATTGAGTTAGCGGAAATTGAATTTCATATCAACCAATCACCTGTTATTGTCGATAGTGCAGTGGCTTTGAGCTACGACCATTCAGGTAATAAACAGCTAGTTGCTTATTGTGTTTGTGAGGAAAAATTTAAGAGACAGGATATCCAATCGCAACTCAGGAACTTTCTTTCATCCCGGCTTCCTAAACACATGTTGCCGCAATGTTATGTGGCATTAGATACTATGCCTCTTACCGCCAATGGTAAAGTTGATCGTAATGCTTTGCCACAAGTCACTCCTGACCATTTTATTGCAAGCACTTATGTCGCACCATCCAATAACTTAGAGCAACAACTCTGTGAAATATGGCAAAACGTGCTTGGTTGCAATCAAGTAGGAGTTACCGATAATTTCTTTAGTATTGGTGGTGACTCAATATTAGCGATACAAATAAAGGCTCAAGCCCGAAAAAGTGGTATTGCTTTAAGCACTAAAGATGTATTTCAACATCAGACGATCAGATCGTTAGTGTCTTTGATAAAAAAACAAAAAATACAGCCAACAGTATCTGATAACTTGCAGAAAGAGCAGAGTGCGAGTAATTATCCATTAGCTACTGTTGAACCAGAGTTAATTACTCAATGGCAACAACAATTCGATAAGTTTACAGATATCTATGCTGCGACTGCATTGCAGCAAGGGTTATTATTCCATAGTCAGCTTAATCAACACAGTGGCTCATATATAGTTCAGCAACAGTTGTCCTTTAGCGGTGTATTGCAATTGAATGTGATGAAGCAAGCTTGGCAACAGGTGGTTAAGGATAATGATATTTTACGAACGTTGTTCGTAGGTCAACCAATACAGCAATTAGTACTTAGCGAAATTGAATTACCTTGGAAGCTAGTTGATTTGCAAGCCGTGGATAGTGAACAGCAGCACAAAAGTATTACTGAATATGCTACAAGTTTAAGAAGTCAAGGTTTTACCAATAGCTCATCAGTAATGTTTCAGGTTACGGTATTTAAGTGCACAGAAGCTAGTTACAGTATGCTTGTGACTATTCATCATGCATTAATCGATGGCTGGTCATTGAGTAAGCTGTTTGACGATCTTTTCTGTCATTATGCTCAGCTTATTAGAGGAGATAAGCTCGTAGCAAAGCCTCGACCAAGTTTTAAGCAGTATATTGCTTGGTTGGACAAGCAGGATAAAAAAGCGGCTGAACAATTCTGGCAACAGCAAGTATCCACATTGGATGCGGCTACGCCTTTGGCAATTGACAAACTTCCTATAGCCAATGAACTGCTAGGCGAGCAGGAATGCCAATTAACCCTGACGGCACAGCAAACGGAACGCTTGCGCAAGGCTACCAGAGATAATCAACTTACCGTAAGTACATTGGTTCAGGCAGCTTGGGCCTATTTGCTCTATCGCTACTCTGGTAACAATGAGGTCGTGTTTGGACTGACTACATCGGGTCGTGGGGCTGAAATTGATGATATTGACCATATTACTGGTTTATTCATTAATTCATTACCTAGTTGTGTTGAAGTTAATGAACAGCAGTCTCTACTCGATTGGCTTCAAGAAATTCAGCGACAGAGCCTTACGAGAGAGCAATATTCACACATGTCACTTGCTGAGATTCAAGCTTTGAGCTCAATAGAGGCGGGGAACGAATTATTTAATTCACTCATAGTGTTTGAAAATTATCCGATAAGCAGCCTTCTCGAAAGTGTCGCCAACTTGCCTGATTTACAGTTACAAGATATCCAAAGTTATGACGTCACTCATTATCCATTAACGCTATCAGTCAGAGATTTGGATTGTATCGACTTTTTGCTGGAGTTTCGCCGTGAGCAGTTTGTTCCTTCTTGTATAGAGAGAATGTTGGAGCATTTGCGTAATATACTGTTGAGCATGGCGGATGGCCTGTTAAGTGGTTCAACGGCCAAGTTAACTGACTTGATTTTGATATCTGAGCAAGAACAGGCGCTGATACTAGGAGACTGGAATAATACTGCAGTGCAGTACGAGCAGCTAGAGTGTATCCACACTATGTTTGAACGCATGGTAAAACAGTTCCCTGAAAGTACAGCTGCGGTTTACGGAAATCAAACTCTCAACTATCTTGAGCTTAATAACAAAGCCAATAAATTAGCTCACTATTTAATTTCCCTTGGTTGTGGTCCTGGAGAACACGTTGGCATTTGTACTAAACGTGACCTTGATATGGTAGTAGGCATAGTTGCGATACTCAAGTGTGGAGCCGCATATTTGCCTATAGATCCGGTTAATCCTGATGACAGGGTTAGTTATATGATGCAAGACTCGCAAATAGATTTGTTGTTAAGTCAAACACATACTGCGGAAAAATATCAGGCAGTTATAGAAAGCCTAGCGATAAACGCCATTAACCTTGATCAATTAGACGACTTGCTAGCTGAATTTCCTAGCGTAGACCCACTACAAAGCTGCGATCTAAACGATACAGCCTACATGATGTACACTTCAGGTTCAACGGGAAAACCCAAAGGCGCACTCGTTCATCATATTGGCGCGGTCAATCATATGTTAGGTGAATTTGATGTGATGGATTTGCATCGTCCATTTAATTTCTTGCAGAGCGCTGCAATGTCCTCGGATGTTTCAGTGTGGCAAACTCTTGCTCCACTAATGACTGGGGGAGCGACAGTTATAATTGATAATATGGCTGATGCACCAGCACTATTTACTCTGATTAAACAACAACAACTCGACATCATTGAATTGGTACCGTCAGTATTACGCTTGCTACTTGAATATGTGGAAACTCTACCCGAGCAACAACGAGCGATACCTGCACTGAAGTGGCTAATGGTTATTGCTGAAGCTTGCCCAATTCCACTGATTAACCAATGGTTGAACTTATATCCTGATATTCCAATTATGAACGGTTATGGTCCTACTGAAGCGTCAGATGATATTACTTGGTATACAGTTGATAAGCCTTTAGCTGATTATGTGACGTCACTCCCTATAGGTAAGCCGTTGGCAAATATGAATATGTTGTGTTGGACGAGAAAGGTCGGGTACAACCTATAGGTGTACCTGGAGAGCTTTGTGTTTCTGGCATAGGTGTGGGTAAGGGGTACTGGAATAAACCTGAAAAAACTGCCGAGTCTTTTATAGATAATCCATTTATTGGTACTCTTGGGGAAACCATTTACCGTACTGGTGATGTGGGTCGCTGGATGCCAGATGGCAACCTCGAATTTATGGGCCGTAAAGATAATCAAGTTAAGATAAGAGGGTTCAGAGTTGAACTTGGAGAAATCGAAGCGGCAATCAGCCATCTCGAAGTTTGTAAGCAGTGTGCAGTACTGGTCAACACACAAGTACAGAGTCAACCACAACTTGTTGCCTATGTGATTGTAAATGGTGCACAGCACATTAGTGAACAACAATTAACGTCCCTGATAAGCGAACAGTTAAGCAATGTGCTTCCAGAGTATATGGTACCAACTTATTTTGTCTACATGGAGGAGTTTCCTCTCAATACTGCGGATAAGGTAGATCGACATAAGTTGCCTGCTCCATCTTCAAAGCCAATAGATGTTGCTGAATACGTTGCACCGACTAACGATGCTGAAAAGGCTTTATCTGAGGTATGGGCTGAAGTATTACAAGTTGAAAGAGTCGGAGTTACTGATAGCTTTTTCAAGTTAGGTGGTCATTCATTATTAGCCGGTAAGTTGATCGTTAAAATGAGCCAAGCTTGTAACATCAAAGTGTCGCTAGGGTTAATATTCGAGCAGCCAACAATATTAGGAATACTAGCTCATTACCAACAAAGAAACGCCGCAAATGATACTGAGGTAGCGTTACCTCAACTCATTAGCGATCCATCAAATAGTAGTCAACCATTTCCATTGACGCCAGTTCAGCAAGCTTATTGGATTGGGCGTAGTGGAGACTTTGAACTTGGTAACGTATCTACCCATGAATATGCCGAAATAGAGTGTACAGAGCTGAATGTTGGTTTATTAAATCGTACCTTGAATAAACTTATTGATCATCATGATATGCTAAGAATGATAGTCGATGACAGCGGCTTGCAACGTATACTGAATGATGTGCCTGAATATAAATGCGAGTACGTCGATTTATCAGCCTTGGATAGTGAGCAAAAAGCCGAACAATTGTTAGCGATTCGTGAACAGATGCACCATCGAATTTTGCCTGCTGATGTATGGCCACAGTTTGATTTTAGAGTCTCCCAAGTCGATGAACACAATTATCGTCTTCACGTCAGTATTGATGCTCTTATTTCTGATGCTTGGAGTGGAGGTCTTTTTATTCAACAGCTCAACCAGTTATACATGGATCCTGAGTTATCATTAGCTCCGCTAGATATTTCGTTCCGCGATTATGTCTTAGCAAGCGAATGTTTGAAGCAACATCCGTTATACATTCAATCAAAACGCTATTGGATGAAGCGCCTAGAAACTTTACCAGCGGCCCCAGCACTGCCGCTGGAAGTTACTCCTGCCGATATAGACACTCCAATTTTTCAACGCAGAGAGGCAAAACTTGATAAGGTGCAGTGGCTAGCTATCAAACAGTTTGCTGGCAGCTATAACCTGACCCCTGCCAACGTATTATATACTGTATTTGCCGAAGTCTTAACTCGTTGGACTAAGGAAAAACATTTCACGCTTAATTTGACCCTATTCAACCGTTTGCCAATGCATCAGCAAGTCGATGAGTTGATAGGGGATTTTACCTCGTTGACTTTGTTAGAAATAGATCACCGAGAATCAGCCAGTTTTGCAGAGCGAGCCAAGCAGTTGCAGGCTCGGTTATGTGAAGATCTTGAGCACCGCTACTTTAGTGGTGTTGAATTAATGCGAGAAATTGCCAAGCAGAGCGATAACTTGCAAGGGGCAGTGATGCCAGTGGTGTTTACCAGTATTCTGGGCTCGAATACCGATGATTTCTCTGACAACATGCCGTTTTCTTTAGGTAATGTTAGCTTTCAATCTTCACAAACACCTCAAGTGTGGCTAGATCACATGGTTGAAGAAATTAATGATGAGCTGCATGTGTCTTGGGAAGCTGTAGAAGAGTTATTTCCTGTAGGTTTATTGGACGATATGTTTGCTTATTACATTGAGTTATTAAACCGACTGGCAATTGCAGAAGATGCGTGGTTGCAACAACAGGAGTTGCCTTTGCCAAAAAGACAGCAACAGGCTTTGATAAAATATAATAATACAAGCATCAATTATAATGCAGAATTGTTACATATGCCTTTTGTACGTAATGCTCAGGACTACCCTGATCGCATTGCATTGTGCACTAGCGAACAGCAGTGGACTTATGGCGAAGTACTTAATATTGCTAGCCATTTATCGTTAGACCTAAAACGAAAGGGAGCGACAACCAATAAGCTTGTTGCCGTTTTGATGGACAAGTGTTGGCAGCAAACTCCCGCTGTGATAGCCATCTTGCTTTCAGGAGCTGCGTACCTGCCTATTGATGCAACCCAACCTAAAGAGCGGATCCAACAACTGTTGAGACTAGGAGATGTTGAACTGGTGTTAACTACTGACACAGTCAAACAGCGAATTACTTTGCCTGATGATGTTACTACGGTAATAGTCGATGAGAACAACAAATACAAACCTGCTAAGCTAGCAGAATCGAGCCAGAGGCTAGATGATATTGCATATGTTATTTTTACCTCTGGTTCGACAGGTACCCCGAAGGGAGTAGTCATAGATCATCGAGGAGCTAATAATACTATTGTGGATATGAACAAGCGGTTTTCAGTTAGCTGTGATGATGCCGCTATAGCTTTATCTTCATTGTGTTTTGATCTGTCAGTTTACGATATCTTTGGCATGTTGTCTGCTGGCGGAAAAATAGTGGTTCCTGAAGCTGAATTGGAAAGAGATCCTGAGCACTGGCTTGAACTAGTTATAAAGAGGACAATTACCATCTGGAATACGGTTCCAGCTTTGCAGCAAATATTTGTCAGTCATTTAGAGAGCAAACAAGTCGTTATGCCCAGTCTGTTAAGGTTAGTCATGATGAGTGGTGACTGGATCCCTATAAGTTTACCCGATCGAATACGAGCTCTAAAAAGTAATACTGAAGTTTATAGTCTTGGTGGTGCTACAGAAGCTTCTATATGGTCGATTTGCTATCCAATTACGGTAGTTGAACAGCATTGGAAGAGTATCCCTTACGGTAGGCCAATGGATAATCAGCGTTTTTATGTACTGGATAAGCATTTGCAGCTTTGTCCAGAGTTTGTTCAGGGAGAGCTTTATATTGGCGGTATCGGCTTGGCAAAGGCGTACTGGAAAGATAGCGAAAAAACCAATGCCAGTTTTATATACCACCCCACATCAGGGGAAAGACTATATCGAACAGGAGATCTGGGACGCTTCTTGCCCAGTGGCGAAATTGAATTTATCGGTCGTGAAGATCATCAGATAAAACTCAATGGATACCGTATAGAACTTGGTGAAGTAGAATCAGTGCTAACTCGATTAAAGCAGGTAAAACAAGCTGTGGTACAAGTTCAGGAATTAACAGGTCAAGGCAAAGTGTTGGTTGCCTATTTCGTACCCCAACAGGAATATAGCGAGAACTATAGCCATGGAAGTGATTGTCAAGAAATCAGGCAGTTTATTGTCGAACATTTACCTAGCTACATGGTGCCCAGTTATGTATTAGCTATAGATAGCGTTCCTTTGACAGTAAATGGCAAAGTGAACCGTAAGAGCTTACCTTTACCGCAAATTTCTGGAGCAGCAAGCAGCAGCGAATATATAGGTCCTAGAACTAAGCTAGAGCGAATTATCTTAGAAATTTGGCAAGATTTATTCGGCCGAGAAAATATCGGTATTAATGAAAACTTTTTCTCATTAGGTGGTGACTCTATTACCAATATTCAACAACTAGGAAAATTGCGGCAACGTCGATATAACGTTAAATTGGCCGATTTGTATGGCAACCAGACCATTGCAGAACTGGCTGAGTGTATTGTTAATTTAAAGCAAACCGAAGCTCTCGTTGAGTCAGATGAGCAACGACAGTTTATTGGTAAATTTGAATTGGCACCTATGCAGCAATGGTTTTTTGAAACGATTAACGTCGAGAATCATCACGCTAATCTTTCAGCTGTATTCGATCTATCAGTTGCACTGGATAAATCGTTATTCTTGCAAGCTGCAAGTCTGGTAATTAATCATCATCAAATGCTTACCTGCAAATATTTGAAGTGCCAGTCAGGAAAGTGGTTGGGAGAAATTTCTGAACAACGAGTTGTTACAGATTGTATGGTTGAATGGCTGGATTTTAAGTCTTGCTCCAGTAAAGAGTATAATATTGCTAAGCAGAAAGTTATTTTACAAGCTCAACAAAGCATGAGTTTGCAGCACGGTCAGTTAGCTGCTATACGTTATTTCCAACGTTCTGATAGCAATCAAGCAGATCAACTCTTTGTTGCTTTCCACTTATTGGCTGCAGATGGTGTTTCTTTACGTATTTTTATGGACGATTTGAATGCGACCTATCAACAATTGCTTACTCAAAAGCAGGTTAGTTTGCTTGATTATACTGCTTATCCAGTCTGGGCTAATGCTCTGAGCCAAGAGTTGCATAAGGAGCATTGGCAACAACAAGTTCAATACTGGCAAACCGCTATTCCAACAAGAGTTGAGCAGCGGATAGAAGAACAGTTATGTGAAAATGTAGAGGGAAGTGAATTATTATTGTCAACTCACACCTTTTGCGAACAACAAACTAGAGACCTTCTATCACTTGCTAGCTGTAATGACCTAGCTATCGACCAATTGCAGTTGCAGTTATTAGTACAGGCATGGTGCGAATGGAGTGGTAATAATAGTTTGTTGCTAGACTATGAAACTCATGGTCGTGACAACGTTATTGTTGAGCAAGACTTAAGTCGTACTATGGGTTGGTTTACTACGATGTTCCCATTACATCTGCCTAAACTTGAACAACCTCTATCCATTGAAAGACTGCAGTTGTTAAGGAGGAATGTCGATGCTATACCAATGGCAGGACAGGGATTTAACCTTCTTAAATACTGTCATCCAGACTCGCAAGTCAGAGCTGCACTGCGGTCTCTTGCTCAGCCTCAGGTCAGCTATAATCACTTAGGGTCTTTTAATAACCAACAAACAGATACTGAGTTATTTAGCATGAATATTGAAGTGCCAGCAAATGAACGGAGTGCCAAGCAAGCATGGCCACATAAACTAAGTGTTAGTACCCGCGTACAAGATGGGCAACTGATGCTGGATATGTTATTTGATAATAAGTACTTGTCAGCTGAAGCCGTGGAAGTTATTCAGGGGAGCTTTATCAAGCAGTTATGCGCATTTATTAGCTCTTCTAGTGAGCTATCTAGTAGTGATAGTACGAAACTATTGAACTGAATGCGACTTCTAAAGTTAAGAGCATAGAGAGCTGAATTTATTCAGAACACTGTGCTCTTTTTTTATGTCGATTTTTGTTGTCTTTGCGTATTACTACATTCTTGTTCAAAGGGTTTCTTCGACTTAGCTAACTTAGCTTTAAGCTTAGGCATACTTTGGTGTGGGGATAAAATATGAACTTAAAAGTGAAGTTTACTTTTACTGCTAAAGCGTAACCCTAGTCAGTGGCAACTGAAGAGGGTTACATTGGCTGTGAACTGGGTTAGTTATTGAAAGCTTGTTCAAAGAATTTGATTGCTTTTTTGCGTGATTTTTTGGCGGTGCGCTTGTGTCCTTTTAGGGTCACTAAGCCGCCTTGGCCTAAGTGAGCAATTGGATCTTCTACTATTA
The DNA here is from genome assembly GCA_965200905.1 of Psychrosphaera sp. Taxonomy (GTDB): domain Bacteria; phylum Pseudomonadota; class Gammaproteobacteria; order Enterobacterales; family Alteromonadaceae; genus Psychrosphaera. The sequence continues at coordinate 103,587 of CBDAVN010000015.1, read as the reverse complement.
GTTCTGGCTCAAGTCTGTCCCAAGTGTGATACACGTTAGGGTACTCAATGACTTCTACGTATTGTTGATCTGTTGCTGGGATCTGGCTAACCATGTCTTCGCATGCGCCTGGATAGTCGTACTCATCTAGCTCGGCTGCTTGTATTAGAACTGGTGCGCCGGTTAAGTTACTAAACTCAAAACCTGGTATTTGGTTGTAGCCGTAGCAAACTGGATAGTGTGCCACGTGTGCAGCAAATTTATATGGCAAGTTGGACATTGAATCATATTGGTTGGTTGCTGTTAACATTGTCACCACGGCTCCCCAAGAGAAACCTAATAGACCAATCTTATCGGCGTCTACTTTTGGATGTTGAGCCAGATAGGCTAGGGCTGTGTAAGCATCTGCTAATGTTTCTTGTGGTGCTGCAGGTCTGTCTGCTGCTCCGCCTGTTAACCCTCTGCTTCCCCACATATCTAACTCTAAAGTGATAATGCCTTTTTTATTGAGTTTGCTGGCGTAAAAACTGCCCGTGCTATCTACTCCAATGGTGGTGTGGAGAATGATCACTGCCGGTGCTGGGGTTGTTATGTTCTTTGGTATTCTCAGTTGAGCTGCAGTATTGATAACCGTATTAGGGCTGACGGTGACTGGCAGGTTTATGTAGTTAACATAAGGCTGAGTTGATTGTTTTTTGCTTGCGTAAGCTGTACTGATGGACAACAGTAACAACAAAATGATGTTGAATAACTTCATATAAATCCCTTTATTTTTTCGTCAATGAATTAAATTTTATGAAATATAGACCACAATCTTGCTTTGGTAAATAATATTGTTCAATAAACTTTTATTAGGGCTTGGCGATAGGTTTTTTAGCTTGGCTAATCCTTTGTCTGGTTTGTTATGTAAGCTATATTCGAGATGGGCTGGTGTTTCGCTATTAGCTCGCTCTTTGCTGTTTAAAAAAGTAATTAAAACGCTGATAACGTTTTTAATTGTGGTAAAAAATCCTCGTTTATCAAAGAGTAAAGTGACTTTCTAGCTAATGATTTCAATTGACACTGTACCTTCATAGCTGAGATAAAAGCGGCCAAAATGATTAAGCAGGCAGTGACCGGTAGTAATGACGGATCTTGATTGGTTGGTGATTGCAGTATTTTGTGTCGTATTACTTGGCACTATTTTACTCACCTACTTTAAACACAATAAATCAGATAAGCAGTTTGTTGCTCCTTTGAGTTACTCTTGGATCATCTTAGGCCCTTCGCTAGTTGCGACCTCGGTATCGACTGACACGCCTTTGATGGTCAGTGGCAGCTTTTACGAGAATGGACTGCAAGGTAACTGGTTTTGGCTTGCTACTATTCCCGGTGCGGTGGCCGCTTTGTTTTTCTTTGCCAGCCTTTGGTTTAGAAGCGGCGTCAAAACCCAAATTGAAGTGATCAAAGTAAGGTATGGAAATGGTAAGAAAAGCCGAACTTTTCGCCGTGCTTACGCCTTGTATGATGCTTTTTTTATTAACACTTTAGTGCTCACTTTAATTGCTACGTCTTCGACTATTATCCTCGACAGTTTATTTAACGGCGCCGCTGCAGAGCAATACAGTGTTTTATCTATGCAGTTGTCTATTGGTGAACTGATCACGGTTTGTCTTTTTTTAGTGATCGCAATTTACACTATGTTGACAGGCTTTCATGGCGTGTTAAAAACCGATCTAATTCAGCTTATTCTGATCTTTTCCGTTACTATTTTTGTTGCCATCAGCTGTGTTACTCATGGCATCGACTCGTATGGCAGTTACCAAGCTTTACTTGATAACTTACCAAAACAGGCTCAAGACTTTGCTTTGTTGCCCAGTTTTGGTTGGGAAATCGCACTGCTTATGCTCTTTGGTTGGTGGAATAGTGCACCAGGTAGTGGCATGTTTGTGCAAAGGTTAATCGCTGCTAAAGATCAAAAAAATGCGTTACAAAGTGCGCTGTTTTTCATTTTCTTTCACTATGTATTTCGCGCTTGGCCTTGGTTTCTTATCGGCTGGCTAGCGCTTATTTATTTTCCTAACCTTGCTGAGCCGGAACAGAGTTTTGTTTTAATGGTGCAGGATTTTGTTCCTGTAGGTGGCATGGGCGTGTTAGTGATCAGCTTATTTGCCGCCTTAATGAGTACTGTTGATTCGAGGCTGAATTGGGCCGCTACATATGTGAGCAATGACATTCTTCCTCAGGCTTCTCATAAACGCCTAGTTGAGTCTATGGCTATTTTACTTATTGTTGCTGGCACTTTGGTTTTGACGCTTTCGCCATTCGGTCAGTCTTTGGCTTCTATCTATAAATATTTGTTGGTGGTGCAAGCGGGAGCTGCATTTGCCGCGATTGCTAGGTGGTACTGGTGGCGAATGTCATTAAATGCGGAAATTGTCGCCATTGTATCTAGTTTCATTGTCGGCAATATCTGCGCTATGTACTTTGGCTTGGCGACACTCAGTGGTTTTACCTTGTCTATCGTGATTGCAACGGTTTCTTGCGCCTTATTGACTGGCTTGTACGCTCTTTACTTTTCCACTTCTCCTAATCAACACACCATTGAATTTTGGCAAAAAACCAATGCTGGAGGCTGGGGCTGGCGCCGTTGTGGTAAAGAGCATAATTCAAAACTGAGCGTGAAGTTAAGGTGTTGGCTTATTGTTACCACTCTAGCTTATTCCCTAATCGGTTTAATAGGAGCGATGATCAGCTTATCACTGCCTTTCACCCTTATTTATGCTCTTGTATTTATCATTTTGTCTGTGCTGCTTTATAAAAATAAAGACAATATGACTCAGTCACTCGGCTTGAAAACCAAACAAGGTTAGAGGAAAGAGTGTTTAAAGTATTGGAATAAAGGCAGGGCGCTAGCGCCATCAATTAAGGCATCTTCACTAGGGTCGACTATCAAAGTTGGTGGCGTTACAGTTTCTTGCATAAAGCTTAGGCTCTGTAGTGTTATTCTTTGTTTCAGCTCTGCTCTTACTTCAAAGGGTAAACGCCCAGCTAAGATAATGGCTTCTGGATCGCAAAAGACCGAAATAGAGCGGCATATATTTTCTAAAATTTCTGTATTGGTACTTAGCCATTGCTCAACCAATTCATGTGGTGTTTGCAGAAGTTGCACAAGATCTTCGTTTAGAGGATTTTTATTGCCAGTGACGACTTCACAAACTTGATGAAAAGATTCAAGTGTAGGTCTTATCAAAGCTGGGGTTTTAGGAGTCAATTCAGCTATTTCTCCGGCATTGTGATTAAAGCCATTTAATACTCGGTTTTTGTGAATAAAACCGCCGCCTATGCCTTTGGTCATAAGAATGGAAAAGAAGCTGTGATAAGGTTTTCCTATACCCGAAATTGAGTGCCCAACCGCTGCGGCACGACCGTCATTTTCGACTTTAAACTGCATTGGCATCGACAGTTCCATAGGATTGTGAATGTCTACTTTACGCCAACCTTCTAGATCGTTTCGCGACACCACATAGCGGCGCTCTTTATTGCTAACGAATAACCCCGAAACAGAAATACCTGTGCCCACTACATAAGCGTCTTGCGGTATTTGTGACAAAGCCAGCTCTAGTAATTGTTTACCTTCTGCTAGTGCCTTTTTTGCCGATTGATAATCTCCTTGCAGCTTGACTAGGAATAACTTGTTCCCACACAAGTCTCGTGCCGAGCAGCTCAAACCGTCATGCTCAATCACCAGCCCTAAAGAGACGATGGACTTAGGAGCCATGGATAAAAACACGGCAGGCTGACCTCTTTCACCTGTTTTTTTCCTCGACCCTTCGAGGATCAAACCTTGATCTAGAAACTTTTTGGTGATCCTTGTTAAGGACTGACCAGATAAACCACATTGTTCTGAAAGCTGTACCCTTGAGCTACTTTTATTCTGATAAATGCTAAATAAAACAAGCTTTTCGCTTAATGAAAGGTCAAGGTTATCCAAAAGTCTGCAAGGCATTTTGCGGTCCATAAGTCGTTAAAATGAAACAAAGTGAAAAATCAGCACTTGTATTAAATCACCTTGTGGTATTTAATTGGTTGAAAGTACTTTTAATAACCAATCTTATCATGCGAGTTATCAAGTTTGTATCACTGCTTATTGTTTTAATGATGTCTTTTTCTACTTTTGCACAAGACATTAAGAGCAACTTAATGGGCTATTTTAAAAATAACTATCAGTACGAGAGCATTAACTACGATAGCGCTCTTATTAGTCAAGGCGTGGTTTATCATCACTTTGCTATGTCACAGCATAAAGCTAAAACCGATATGGCTGATACTGGTAAGCAAGTATTGGTTTCCCCTATATTTTTTACCGATAAAGAGCAGACTGCCTATGTCAATTGTTTAGTTGAACATGGTGTTAATAAAAGCGAATTATCCGAGCAAGAGCACGTACTGAATGCACAAAGCAAATACGGTTACAAAACCTTGCTAGTAAATCGAAATACGGCTGAGTTTAAGCACTGTGATCTTACTTCTATGGCAAGTTATAAATTGCCTTTTAGCGGCAATCAAAATATTCATGTTGTTGAAATAAAAAGCGACATTTCAACTCTCCAGCCTAGTTTGGTGCAGCCTAAGCAAGGCAATGGCAAAGCAAACTTAGAGCAGATGCTCACTAATCTCGATTCGGTGGTAGCAATTAACGGTGGCTTTTTCACTATGGATCGCAAAGACGGCTTTGAAGGTGATCCCAGTGGTACTTTGCTGGTTGATAATGTGTTACTCAGTGAGCCAACAACGAGCCGTTCGGTGTTGTGGTTCGGGGATAAATTATCACAAGGCATGACTATATTACCCAGCAGCGAAATCGAAGAGTTGGCAATCAATTGGAGTGATGGCACTACCTTACCAATTCAAGGCATCAATAGAGAGCTTGGGTTGTTGCGAAATTGTGGAAAGTTTAATCCTGCTGACACTAGAACAAAAGTACAACTACCAAAGCATGATGTCACCTGTGACTACGACCATGATTTGGTGCTCTACACCTCAACATCTATCGTGCCAGAGGCCCAACGACCACATTTAATAAAGTTAGGCAACTACTGGTTAAACGCTAAGGGTCAAGCCAAAGCACAGTTACAACATAAACTAAAAACAACAAAGTTTGAGTCATTTAACTTTGCTGCTGTGCTGCAAAACATCCAGCAAAAAGCGGGTATTAGAGGCAGCATCAATGGTATCAGCGGTGCGCCCTTATTACTTAAAGACAATCAACTGGCATTTCGTGGCGAGCTTGAAGGCTGGCCTATTCAGCCTACAACAAGTAAGGAACACAATCAGATGTTCCACAGTTGGTTCAGTTTAAATAATCCCAGAACGGCGATAGGCATTTCAGACCAAGGCAACATTTTACTCTTTGTTGTTGATGGCAGACGACCCGGTATCGCATCAGGTATGGCAATAAGCGAGTTGGCGCAAATGCTCCAAGCCGCAGGCGCCAAACAGGCCTTGAATCTTGATGGTGGTGGGTCGTCGACCCTTTTCATCAAAGGCAAGCTTATTAATATGGCGCCAAGCCCGCTTAGGGAGTTAGCAAATGGCATTAATTTTAATTAGCTAACGAGTGTTATATTTCTGAAATAAAACATTAACAGATATAAATCTCATTAAGTGATTTAATATTAGCAGCTAACATAACAACAGGAAATGAAAATGAAATTAATAAAACTCTCACTTGTTGCAGCGGCGGTTTTGTCTGCGACCTCAGTCTATGCAGAGTCTGCTAAAGACAACGAAGCCGAAATGGAAGAAATTGTTATTACTGGTGTTCGTGGCAGTATTTTAAATAGCATCAATCAAAAGCGAGGCGCGGAAGGCTTTGTTGATGCAATTTCAGCAGAGGACGTTGGTAAATTTCCAGACCTAAATATCTCCGAGTCACTACAACGTATTCCTGGGGTGACGTTAACCCGAAACGATTTTGGTGATGGTTCAGCCATTAATTTAAGAGGTTTAGGGCCAAACTTCTCACGTGTTGAGATCAACGGCATGACAGCGCCAGTTAATGATGCTCGTGGTGGTGGCTTTAATTTCGAAATTCTAGCATCTGAGTTGTTTTCTAATGCTGTGGTGAAAAAGTCTTTTAATGCCAGTGATGTAGAAGGTGGTCTTGCTGGCATGATCACTTTAGATACGCCCGATGCATTTGCTAATGAAGGATTTAATTTAACCACTTCACTGCAAGGTCAAACCGCCGATAACGCTGATGATTTTGGTCCTCGTGCTGCCGTATTGATCAGCCATAATGTCGATAACATATTTGGCGTAACAGCATCATTTGCTTATTCTGATGTGTCTTATTTAACTCCGTCAAATGGCGGCATTTCTTCTCGCCCAGTGAGAGCTTCTGATGATTTGCAACAAACGGCAACAGCAGCTGAGTTAGCGGCAGTAGTACCATCAACAATTAACTATGAAATTAACAACGACGAGCGTCAAACCTTAGGCGCGACTTTAGGTCTACAGTATCGCCCATCGGATGATTTAGAAATTAAGTTCGACGCGCTATTAGGCAATATTGAAGGTGAGCGTCGCTTTACTCGTGCCGATGCGCCACCTGAGGGTACTATTAGCTCTATTGAAAACGCAGTCATTGAAAATGGCGTGATGCGCTCTGGTACTTTGTGCTGTGTACAAAATCGTATTGCAACAAACGATAACGACATTTCAGAAGATTTCAGCCAAATTACCTTGAAGGCAGACTACCGACCGAATGACAATTGGTTGATCAGCCCTTTTGTTGGTGTCACCTCTCGTGAGTTATCTAACGATGCATCGTTACTGTCTTTTGCCCGTGGTGACGCAGACTCAAGTAACTGGCAACGTTATCCAGTGTCATTTAATGTTAACGGTCAATTCATCGAATTTTCATCTCCGGGGATGAATTTGGATGACCCTGCAGTGGCCCAGCAGTATTACTTAAACGTATTTTTGATCCGACCTACTTTTGATAAAGATGAAGAAGTCGCAACTAAAATTGACTTCTCACGCTTCTTTGATGATGGCGCTTTATCTCGCATTAACTTTGGTGCGAGATACAACTCAAGAGAAACGACACGACGTTTCACCGAAGTTCGAATTGATAATGCAGAAGCCGATACCGACTTAAGAACATTACCAACATTAGCGGACGCACTAGTTTGGGAAGAATTTGATATCGACGGGATGCCGAGTTCTTTCCCATCGAGGATCGTGTCAGCAGATCCAGATGCCATTCTTGATATGTACTTCTTAAATGGCTTTGACATTAGTGCATACGACCGACCAAACACTGGTGAAGTGTCAGATCAGTTTATCAGAGACTTAACTGTGCCAGGCTCAGTATTAAGGTTCCGACCAGGTCGTGGTGCACAAGAAAGCTTCTCGGCTGAAGAGAACACTTTTGCAGTATATGCAGAGGCGACCTTTGAGCTTGATAATATGAGCTTTAATGCAGGCTTGCGTTACATTGATTCAGAAGTAACGTCTTCGGGTTACCAAGTAGTTAATAGCTTCTCAACTGCGATTGAAGAGAAAAGCGATTACAACGAGTTATTGCCAAGCATGAGCTTGCGTTATGAAGTGAACGACGATGTGGTTGTGCGCAGTGCTTACTCTAAATCTTTAACACGCCCAACGCTTAATGATATTCGTGTATCGGAGAGTTTCGGCGGTATTGATGAAAGTGGTGGTACGGGTAGCAAGGGTAACCCAGCGTTGAAGCCATTCACTTCTGATAACTTAGATTTAGGCGTGGAGTGGTACTTTGATGAAGAGGCACTATTGGCATTAAACGGTTTTTACAAAAAAGTCGATGGGTTAATCGTAAGCTCATCAACGGTGGAAGATAGAGAGTTTCCTTCACAAGTTACAGGTGACTTAGTGACAGGGCCTATTACCTTTACGCTTCCTGTCAATGGTGAAGAAGCGGAGATTAATGGTCTAGAGTTTATTGTTCAGTCTCGATTTGATTTTTTGTCTCCAGCATTATCTGACTTCGGTGGTATTTTCAATTACACCTACACAGACAGTGATGCAGCATTTGAAGAAGGCGATGAAAATACTGAGGTTGCGAGCATTCCCGGTTTATCACCAACTAGTTATAACGCCATCATTTATTATGACGATGGTGCGGTAGATGCCCGCTTATCTTACGCATACAGAGAACGTTTTGTTGTGACAACAGCAGGGTCATTCGGTGTACCAGTGTTCCAGAATGACTATGCACAATTAGACTTCTCAGTAAATTACAACGTAAGCGAAAACTTAACCTTACAATTCCAAGCGTTGAATTTAACAAAAGAACGTTTAGAAACTGAATCTGTACGTGGCAACCCTCATGATACAGCTCAGTTAGACCGTCGTTACTTCTTCGGTATGAGATATTCTCTGTAGTTGCTTTACAGGTTAAAGTTACAAATCAGCAAAAAGCAGGCGGAATGCCTGCTTTTCTTTTTATAGCTTATTATTGCTGCTCGTTAATAGCTGAGGGGGCATTAATTGTTGGACGCTTCCTTATAGTGTAAACAAACTCTGGGCTTTGACATGGAGAGTGGGGTGTGGTTAACTTTTCCGTAACTATGTCAACTTGTTGTTTCAGGTTACTGCTGTTGGTTAGTGAGCATTTCATTATAAATCCGAGGCTAAGCCTCTTCGAGAGGAGATTATGGAGCAAGATGTTTATCTAGAGCAACGAGTTGAAGAGCAGGCTAAGTGGTATTGCGATAAGAGTAGTTACAATCAAACTATGCATAAATGGTTACGAGGGATTGAGGTTTTTTGTGCTGTTCTTATTCCCTTTATTGCAGGATCTGGGATGAAAGATGCATCTCTTATTGTCGGTTTTCTAGGGGTTATAGTTGCGGTTCTTGCAGGTATTGCTTCGCAGAATAAATATCAAGAAAACTGGCTGGCTTATCGCGCTACGTCTGAACAGCTAAAACATCAAAAATTTTTATTTCTTACCAAAACTTCACCTTACAACAACGAGACTACGGCCTTTCAACACTTTGTTAGCAATGTGGAAAATTTATTGTCAAACGAAAACGCACAGTGGCAACAAAACCACACGTCTACACCTGGAACAGGCTCTTAAAGGAACTACTTATGGATACAATTTTTATTAGTTATGCCCGTGAAGATTTTCACTTTGCTGAGTTGTTAAAGCTTAAACTGCAAGCGTTAGAGTTTAACGTTTGGTTAGATAGCGGAGAGTTAAAGGCTGGTGAAGATTGGCAAGATGGTATTGAAAGAGGACTCCAAGAAAGTGCTCTAATATTAGTGGTACTTAGCGAAGGTTCCATTCAATCTCAATATGTAACCTTTGAATGGGCTTATGCCATGGGACAAGGTAAAGCTATTTTACCTTTGAAGATAAAAGAATGTTCGCTCCATCCTAGACTTGAATCTTTGCACTATTTAGATTTCTCAAAGCCAACTGAGCAGCCTTGGCAAAGGTTAGAAAAGGATATATCTGCCACTTTAGCTGACTTTGAGCCAGCTGAGGATACCATAGAGCCTATCGCTGCCGCTCCTGATGATGCGCTTGACCCTAACGTCGATAAGATCTTGCAATACCTCAGTTCACGAGGGTTTCAAATGGCCAGCTTTGACCGTTTACACGAGAAAAATATCTGGCCTCTGTCTGAGCCTGAATTTGACAATATGATTGAACAAAATAGCCATATCTTTAGGCCAGCAAGGTTGAAGGGGGGGAAGAGAGGTATTGCAAAGCTGTAGTGAGCTCGCGCTAATTATTGATCAGGGAGTAGAAAATAAATGCACAAACCTAAAATGTTTATTGCGTCATCGTCAGAGTCAAAACATATTGCAGAAAAGCTGCATATGAACTTGGTGAATGATGTTGAAGTCACGCTTTGGCGTCGCTGGGAGTTCAATTTGACCCAGAGCTGATGCATTACGAAAATTTGCGAGATCAAGACAGTGATAGCGTTGTTGATGGGACAGTAACAACCATGGCGTATTATAAAGAAGCGAGTATCTCTAGTGCAGTTGCAAAAAACATAAAATTATCTTCTGTACATCATTATAAGTTAAAGAACTTTATCTACGAGATGGAAAAGTGTTTGAAGGTCAAAACTTTATTTAAGTCTGAACAAGATGGAGTTGACTTGATTTTAGCGCAAAGGCCATATAGTTAACTGCTACTGAAACTACCCTAGCAAAAAGCAGGCGCAATGCCTGCTTTTTTAGGTAGTGCAGCAACTTGTTAGTTGCTCGTTGGTGGCGTAGTCATCAACTTCTGGATATCAGCCTCTGACAAAGCTTTATCAAATAGCTTTACTTGGCTTAATGCGCCGTCATGGCGAAAGTCTTCATTGTCATCTTTGTATGAACCAATTTGCCACCAAGCGCTGTTTGGCATATCAATAGCACCAGATTGTGCGGTTGAACTTGCTTTTAACACGCCGTCGACATATAGCTTCATTGTTGACCCGTCATAACTAGCTGTGATGTGGTACCACTTGTTTAAAGTGAAGTTACTATTGTCTTGCAAGTAGGTTAAGTTGCCTGTGTTTTTACTTGCCAAAGCAAAGCTGAACTTTTGTCCGCGAGTACCTAGTAACCAACCTTTTTCAAATGAGCCGTTATCTTGCAACATGCCAGTAAAACCACCCCAAGTATCAGCGTTCTTGGTGTTAACCCAAGTTGCAATGGTCATCGCTTCAGTTGGTAAGTTTGGCAGAGCCGAGCCTGAAGCCATAGTGATCATGCTGGTATTATCAAATTCAGCATAGTTATTCGTGAAACTGATATTGCCCGAAATCGTTCCGTTGTAACCATTGCCACTAACATCGTTGGCATCTTTATCTAATGGGTAGTGAGCAATTAGCTTAGCTTGTTCTGTCGGAGGGGTAACGCTACTACCCAATAGTTCGAACCTCATAGGGTCTGAATTGCCAGCACAATCCCACTTTGCGTTACGCTGATTAGCTGAAATATTTGCATCCCACTCAAAACCGCATTTATCGCTGCCGACATCGGCAAACACTCGGGTATTGTTGGCATCTGTCACTAGTTTTACTGTGATAGGATCACCAGCTGAGTTACGGTCAAACTTGGCATTGCGTTCATTGCCACTGGCTGAGCCATCCCACTCTAAACCTGCGTTATTTTTTTCTTCTACTAGCGTGGCTGATACTAACAGTTCGCCATTATTATCAGAATTTAACGCATCCACTCGCATCACTAGTGGTTCAGTTTTACCCGAACAATCAAAATAAGCGTTTACTTCTGCGTTGTTTACATTGGTATCAGCAACGACACCACAATTAGCTTGTTCGGCCTGTGAAGTAATTGCAACGCGATAACTTTCACCTACAACTAGGTTCGAGTTGGCATTTAGGTAGTTTGCTGTTTTGCCCGATAAAAGCTGGCTAAGCTCAACGCCATTGCCTTGGTTGAAAATGGTGCGGATCTCATCAAGTGATAAGGCACGTTGCCACACTGCAAAGTCATCAAGGTCTGCTTTTAAGTTGTATTGATAACTGCCAGTACCATCTTGGCCTATATTCCAGTTTAGTGATGAGCTTAAATCACCTATATCCGAGATATCGCCAGATATCATTTTAAGCTGCCCTTGTGGACTGCCAGCGTATAGGGTAGCTGCACCATCTCGGTCAAAAGTGGCAGCTAACATCCACCAACCATTAAAGCTATAGTCAATAGGTTGAAAGTCTTTACGGTCATTTGCAGAAGACGCTATGTTAATACCAACATCGTCACCGTTACCTTCACTGGCATTGGCTATTAGCGCCACGCCTCGGTTACTGCCACTGTCCCAGTCTTTGTTACTGACAATGACTGGATCACCATTTTGGTCACCTGTGACACGATACCAAGTGAACAAAGTGAAGTCTTTGTTAGTACCAAAATCCAGCGCAGATGGGTTACCTAAAGTGACGTATTCGTCATTGCCATCAATCGCTACGTGGCCACCAAATTTCCCTGCTGCTTTTAGCTCTGGGCTGCCTGCGCCAATTGAGCCATGATGATCATGACCTGAGTGATCATGGTAATCGCCGTCAAATGGAATATAGGTAACGATATCTTTGCCAATATCCGTTGGTGCATCTGGTCTAGTATTTGCGCCACGAACTTTACCGTCCATATTTGCTGGAACGGAAATACCCATATGCGCTAAAGCGGTAGGAGCCGCATCAAAATTGTTTGGCACGCCTTCTAGGTAACCTTGCCCTGCATCTTTTGAAGCAACTAAGAAAGGTATAGTATAAACATCCGCATGGTGAATGCCGTGAGAAGGGCCGCGACCACCATGGTCTGAAGTAATAATAATTTGCCAATCTTCATTAGCGAAATTAGGGCGGTTTTTGATGGCATCAAGCACTTGGCCTATTTGTCCATCAACCTTGTTTATTGCTGCAATATAGTTGCTATTTGCTACGTCAAAAGCATTACCGTGGCCTGCTGAGTCAATGGCATCGATAAAGAAAAATACTGAGTCTGGTTGAGTGCCTTTTGGCCAATTAGCTGAAGAGAATGTGCCATTTACAATGTTTACCGCTCGCTGAGTATTACCAGCATCGGTTGAGTCAATCTTGATATCAGCATTATTGGCGATCTGCATATCGGTTCCCCAAGTTACCAAATATGCTGTGTTTAGTGATGGGTTGTGGTTTTCAATTATCGTTTGGTAGTGAGGGTAGTCAACGTAGTTACCACCTCCTACATTACTGTTACTAGTAACTAGACTTTTTGTTGCGGTAACCCCTGTCATGATACCAACATGGTTTGGGCCACTGTTTGGCGCTGCGTCCGTCATTGTTTGAGCGTAGTGAGCGAAGGCACCTTTATAGCCTTGTGCCCAAGTGCCATTTATTAAGCTGTCCATGTGTGGTGTTGATGCATTTGTAATACCATCGCCCCTTAAACCATCGAGTGCAAAGATAAATGAGTGCTTACTAGCGTATGCTGGTGTCACAGCACAAAGAAGTGAGCTGAATAAGCTAAAGCCAACTGCCAATGTGGTACGTTTAGGCTTACTTTTTACTTGTTTTGAATTGAAGTATTTCACTGTTTTGATCCTTGATTAATATTGTTATATTGGTCTAGACCAGTAAAGGTTAATCAGCAAATGTTTCAATCTCGTGATGGAAATGTGAACAAAGTGGAAAAGTTTTAAGTCATCAAAGTGGTTTTTGATTAACTTGGTGTGTGGGTGTTGAAATTGCTTTGGTGAGTGCTGCTTTATGGGATTTGATGTTTTTAAGCTGATGACAAAGAAAGTTACTGCGGCTTTGTCCGTTTATAAGGGTTGTTTGCAGCGAGTTCGCCCATATATTAACTGACCTAAGTTGACAGTAAGTGAGTATGTTTTCTTACTTATATTCGATGTCTCAGAGAGGTAACTATGGCATCAGTTAGAGCTAGAACTGATATACAAGTGGGTGAAAATGGCAGCATAGCTGCTGAAATTATCAGTTTTAATGGCCTTAGTGATAACGAAGAACATATCGCTTTGATCTTCAAGCAAGCAGACCAACAAACATCGCCATTAGTACGTATGCATTCTGAATGTTTAACTGGCGATGTATTTAATTCGTCCCGTTGTGATTGTGGTGATCAGCTCAATGAAACCATTAACCAAATGAGCATTCATGGTGGTGTGTTGTTGTATTTACGACAAGAAGGGCGAGGTATAGGTTTGTACAACAAATTGGATGCGTATGAGCTACAAAGCCAAGGTATGAATACCTACGAAGCGAATAAGCATTTAGGTTTTGCTGAAGATGAGCGCGACTTTACCTCGGCGCAAGAAATGCTCCTTGCATTAGGTGTGTCAAAGATCAAACTCATCACCAATAACCCGAGAAAGATCAAATCGCTACAATTAAGCTCAATAGAAGTGGATGAAGTTGTTAATACTGGCGTGTATGAAAAACCAGATAACAAAGCCTATTTGAGTGCTAAGAAAAGCCAAGGCGGACACGCTCTAGTAAGAGATTAGACGCTTTTTCTTTCAGCTAATAGCCGATAGTGATGAAGGCCAAAACGAAAACAACTAACCACAGAGGCTACGAAGTACACTAAGAATTTTAACTATTTATCGTTTTTCTATGCTCTTTGTGTCCTTGATGGTAAATCAATCTAGCGCGTGGCGATCTAACAGTCGAAGACTGGTCTAACGGCTGCCGCTCGCTCTTTCAATGGGTGTCTCTTTAATTTTCTTTAATTTGTTTGCTTTGTGTCCTTAGTGGTAAATCAATCTGGCGCGCTAGCGATCTAGCAGTCGAAGACTGATCTAACGGCTTGCCGATCGCTCTTTGTTAGCTTTTTAATCATTCATACCGCGCAGCTTTTCAGAGATGAGTGCCGCGGCTTTGGCTAACTCTTCTTTGACAAACGTAAGCTCGTCTTCCTTTGCAACGTGCTCGACAAATGGCACCACCAAACTTGCTAATGCATAGTCATTGACCGCATCGAAAATAGGGTAAGCAATGTCAGTTACTCCACCGATGAAAGCATTATTTTGCTGAGTAAATCCCTCTTCATTTATTTGCTTCGCAGCTTTGTCGAATTTTGTTGGCGAGAACGAGCGACCTTCGTTTTGTTTGAAGCGGGTTAGCCATTCATCTTGCAGCTTTTTCGGTAAAAAGGCATAGATAAGTCGGCCTGATGCACTATCTACTAAGTGCTCTTGATGGCCAATTTTGACACTGTAACCAAAGTGCCCGGGCGCATCGACATTAGCAATAACAACGGTATGTTCAAATAGGGCAACAGAGATATAACAAGCTTGTTGTATGGTTTGACTTAGCTGATTCATTACAGGGATAGCAACTTCTTGTAATGAGCGATTAGGCGGGTGGTTCATGCCCATTTCAAATAACTTGATGGTCAATATGTACTTGTCCGACCCTTCTTCTTGGTAGATATAGCCTCTTTTTTCAAGGGTGACCACCATTCTAAAGATCTCACTGCGGGTGCGTCCCAAACGTTTGGCTATTTCATTTATGGTTAATGGCATACGCTCTAGTGAAAGCAGTTCTAATATATCCAAGCCCTTATCTAAAGCTGGGGATTTATATTTATTGTCATCTATCGTTGCCATTTTATTCCTCACTGATGTGGAGTAGTCTTTATATCCTTACGGCTTAGTTTATATATAAACAGACTAATTTAAATATAATTATTTTTTAATTTTTATTTTCTCGCCAAATTAAATCTCAAGTTATTGAAATTTAAATATTAAAAATCCAATAAATAAAATAAATTCACCTGTCAGTTGAACGTTTTTTCATTTTACCTGTTGACGAAAGTTTAATCGCTGTTTACATTTGAATTTGAAGTTCAAATATAAACAACCTGTTCACAGGTAAATAAATAATTATAAAAAAGGTGGGGAGATATGAAAAAGTCGAACTCTGTATTTAAACTTTCTGCGATAAGCTTTTCTATGTCCTGTGCTTTAGCTGGTGTTGCATTTACGGCAGCCGCTGAAGAGGCAGGTGAACAGAAAGTGGATGCCAGTAAAATTGAAATCATTGAAGTAAGCGCGCGTCGTAAATCAGAGGCAATGCAAGACGTACCTATGTCGTTAACTGCGATTTCTGAAGAGTCGCTGAAAAATAACGGTATTGAAGATGTCACTGCGTTATCTAATGTCACCGCAGGCCTGACTATTCAGGAGGGGGTTGATGACAACACGGCTAGGTTCTTTATCCGTGGTATGGGTACAGTTACTCCTACCGTCGGTGTTGAACCAGCAGTACCTGTTTATGTAGATGATGTGTACATGCCGTCGGGCTTAGGTTCTAAATTAGACTTGTTTTCTTTGAGTCGAGTTGAGGTACTAAAAGGCCCACAGGGCACACTTTACGGCCGTAACAGCTTTGGTGGTGCAATTAAAGTTTATACCAAAGGTGTTGATGTAGCAGAAACTGAAGGCAGTGTTTCTGCAACCGCTGGTAGTTTTAACCGCAGAAATGTCAAGACAGAGATCAGAGCCCCCATCGTTGCAGATAAATTATGGTTTGGTTTTGGTTATGCTCACTTAGAACGTGACGGCATTCAAAAGCTGATCAATATTGATAAAGAAGGCTGGGCGGAAAACTCAGATATCTACAACGCCAAGATCTTATTTAGACCGACAGAGTCGCTAGATATTAACCTTTCTTATGACTACACCGAAAAAGACGCACCAGCAAAAGCGATGAAGGCTGTTGATAACGGACCATTTAACTTAGCTTGGACAGGTCTTGCTGGCATTCATCCTGAATATCAAGGTACTTTGCCAACCAACTCAAACATTGATGAAATTGAATCCGAAGTTGGGGCGAACTCCTATGTTGAATCAGAAGGCTTTTCACTAAAAGCTGATTGGTACATCAATGATGACTTAACCCTAACTTATATTGCTGCGACCCGTGAAATGCAAAATCGCCGTATTTTCGATATTGATGGTACAGCGGCTCCTTTCCTTACTGTAGCTGAAGACTATCAATTAAGTGCAGACAATCACGAACTTAGACTAAGTGGCGGCGGAGATACTTACGATTGGTCGGCAGGTGTGTTCTATTATAAAGAAGATACAAAAGCAGAAACCTTTCAACCAGTACAAAACTTTTATTGGTTCTTAGATGCTGAAAACCCAATTCACCAACTTGTAACCGATGTGCAAGGACGCAATACCGGTATTAACATTGGCGCTCACTTTGATAACTTAAAACAAGAAGTAGAGTCGTTAGCTGTGTATTTGAATGCGTCATTTGAACTTACTGACGACATCAATGTTACAGCGGGGATACGTTGGACTGAAGACGACAAAAGCCAATATGCTTTATTCCCACAAACGGTATTTGTCGGCGGCGGCCAAAACTACACTTCAACAGACTCATTCCCTGCATTTAGAGTACCTGCCGGAGCGACAGTATTAACAGAGTGTTTTGGCGCGGGTAACGCGGCTGAATGTAAGCCATCTTTCACCGAAGATACTTACTCTGAAGTCACCCCTGAGATCACGTTTGATTATACGATTGATGATGGTGTGATGGCATACGCCTCTTACAAAAAAGGCTTCCAAGCCGGTACTATTTTCTCCGCTGCGTCCGCTGTACCAGGCGCGGGTACTTCAACGGATTCGCAGTTAGTTGATGCTTTTGAAGTTGGCTTAAAAGGTGTGTATTTAGATGACACTTTATTATTCAACATCGCGGCATATAACTACGACTATTCGGGGTTATTAGTAGCGGTTAACACGCCAGTTCCAATTGAAGTAAGTGCGACGGGCTTTGCTGGGGTTCCACAAAACGCAGGTGCTGCCAATACAGTCGGTATCGATATTGAATCTGAATACCGTGTATCTGAAAACTTCATTATTCGCGGTAACTTAGCTTATACCAACCTAGATGTAGATGAAGTATTAACGACAGACCCAGACACAGGTGCCAAAGTTAATATTGCTGATACTTATCTAGATACTTACTCGTTAACGCCAGAACTGCAAGGTTCGCTTAACTTTGAGTATTTTGCAGGCAACTTCAGATACTTCGCCAACTTTGCTTATCGCGATGACATAGGCACAAACGCGGCTAACCAAAATGAGACCTCAGGTATTGGTTTAGTTGCAGATACGCCAGCTAATCGCCAGTATTACATTAGTGATTCGGTTACTACAATTTCTGCTGGTGTGACTTATAAAACCGACGATGAAAAGTGGCGATTTGATTTAGTTGCTAACAACTTAAACGACCAAAGACGTCCTGTTGCAACGGTGTTCTCAGTCCCGGGTTTCTTAGGTTCTGGTACTTTGTACAACGAACCTCGTACGGTTGAGTTCACGGCTACTTACAACTTTTAAGTTGTGTTCGTTAGAGTAGCCAAACGCTTTGGCTACTCTGTTTTTTTATCGAGATCTTGTTGGAAAAACTAATGCATTGCCAAGACAATTTACCTTCACAAATTAGCGACGACCAAGATAGCAGCTTGAATTCGTTTTCTCGTCTGATCCCAGCGGATAAAAAGTTGTCTAGCCAATGGGTTGAGTCATTGACCAGCCAGCGTAATACGGAAACATTCAGCGCTGAACAATTAACCCACATTGGTATGCCAATTGGCGGCATTTTCACAGGCCAAGTGTATTTAGGCGGTGATGGTGAACTGTGGCACTGGGATATTTTTAAAGACTATGGTGGCGCAGAGGAGCACGCCGATCCGAGAGGACCGCATTACGCTAAGCCATTAGTAAAGAAATCGCCAATTGAGCAAGGTTTTGCCCTACAAATTGGTGAAGATATTATTTCTCTTAATAAAGAAGGCTTTGCTGATATCAAGTTTCGGGGTCAGTACCCAGTAGGCACGGTTACTTATGCCGATAAAGCATTGCCTGTTGACGTTAAGTTACAGGCTTATTCACCTTTTATTCCTTTGGATTCAAAAAATTCAGGACTGCCGCTAACAGTATTGGAATACACAATTGACAATACTTCGGCACAAGAACTAGAAGTCAGCTTACTTGGTTGGCTAGAAAATAAAGTCTGTCCTTATGACTCAAACCTGACAACAGGGCAGAGAAGAAACGTTAGTTTAGTTGCAGCTAACTACACAGGAGTAACCTGTGAAACTAATGTACCAAGTGGAGTAGCGGGTAGCGGCTCAATGTCGCTAGTAATACTTAATAGTAATGAAGTAAGTACTTCCACAGCTAAAGTACATAACTTTAACCGTATAGTCAGTTCTGACAGCTTTGACGAACCTACTATTGAGGTTAATGTTGATACATCAGAGCAGCTTATTGGCGGGGTTAAATCGACCGTTAAATTAGCGCCAAATAGCAAACATATTTTCACCGCCGTTATATCTTGGTATTACCCAGAATATACAGGGGGAGAGGTGCTTTTTGCTACGTTAGGAGAAGACAAGTTCTACTCATCAATGGAGCTGATTGATGGCCTAAAACAAAAGAAACGTTTTTACGCTAGTTTTTTAGAGTCGAGTTCCGATGCGATAGATTATTTTGTCGAGCATCAAAGTTATCTGGCAGGCAATACCAAGCGTTGGCTAGATACCTGGTATGACTCTACTTTATCTCCTTGGTTGTTAGATAGAACATTTTTAAACACCTCGATTTTAGCAACAGGCACTTGTCACCGCTTCGACGACGGCCGATTTTGGGCATGGGAAGGGGTGGACAGTTGCCCTGGCACTTGTCAGCACGTATGGCAATACGCTCAAGCCGTGGCAAAAATATTTCCAGATATAGAAAGGGACCTTCGAACTTATACCGATTACGGCATTGCTTATTATCCAGATGGATCTTTGGATTATCGTGCCGAAGCGTCCCAGTTTGGTGTCCCGGCTGAAACTGATCTCTCCAAGGCCAAATTTGCGGCCGATGGTCAGCTGGGCACCATTTTACGAGTGTATCGAGAGCATAGAAATTCAGACTCAATGGCGTTTCTGACTGAGATCTGGCCTAAGGTGAAAAGGTCGATGCAGTTTATGATGACGTTAGACTCTGAGCTGTCAGGTATTATTGATGCGCCGCAATACAATACGTTAGATGTCATTTGGCACGGTAAAATACCTTGGATCACGTCACTGTATTTAGCCGCTTTAGCGGCCAGTGAAGCTATGTCCTTGGAAATGGACGATGACATTTTTGCCAAAGAATGTGCAGATATTTTAGCCAAAGGCCAGCGCAACTTCGTCAAACAGCTTTATAACGGTGAGTACTTTGTCCATCGGGCAGATGTCAATGAACCGGACTCAATGAACTTGACTGAAGGTTCTTACATTGACCAAGTATTCGGTCAAAGCTTTGCCTTCCAAGTAGGCTTAGGCAGAGTGTTGCCAGAGCGTGAGACTCGCTCAGCCTTGAATGCTATTTTTAAGTACAACTATGTGCAAGATGTTGGCCCATATCGACAAGGCTTTACCGATATTTTAGGTGGTCGCTGGTATGCCATGCCCGGAGAGGGAGGCACAATTATGTGCACATGGCCGAAACAAGACTGCGCCAAAAAAGCCCCGATTTTACTTGGTTTAGACGTTACCTCTGAAGGCTATTTGAATGAGTGTATGGCGGGTTTTGAATATCAAGTTGCGTCTCACATGATAGCTGAAGACATGGTGGTTGAAGGCTTGTCATTAACCAAATCTATCCACGACCGTTACCACCCAAGTAAGCGTAACCCTTGGAATGAAATTGAATGTGGCGATCACTATTCACGTTCCATGGCCAGCTATGGCGTGTTTACAAGTTTATCTGGCTTTAATTATCACGGGCCAAAACAACATATGTCTTTTGCTCCTAAAATTACGCCAAATGACTTTAAATCAGCCTTTACTGCGGCAAAAGGTTGGGGCAGTTACAGCCAGAAGTTGGTCAATTCAACGACGGCACAATTCGAGTTGGCACTGCATTATGGTCAGTTAAATTTAACCACACTGGACTTGCCTAACTTATTGAATTCGGCAAAGTTGAAAGTCCAAGTTGCACAGGATGGTCAGCCGTTAGATTGTCGTTTAATCGCAACCAAACAACTGCAATTGCGTAGCTCTATTGAGCTAACAGCAGGTTCAACAATTGTTATCACGGTTACAGCTCTGGAGGCTTAATATGTTAACTGGAATTTCACCTTTGATCAGCCCAGAGCTATTGATGACACTGGCTAAAATGGGACATGGCGATGAGTTGGTGCTAGCAGATGCGCACTACCCCGGAGAAAGCACCAATGCTAACGTCATTCGCGCCGATGGTTTATCGGTAACCGATTTGTTGGACGCCATTTTACCGTTATTTGAACTTGACTCTTACGTTGATGATCCGGCTGTCATGATGAGCCCTGTTCCGGGAGATACACCAGATCCTATGGTCGAAAAAGCTTATACAAGCTCATTAAAACAAGGCTCTAGTGTGTTTAGTAAAGTGAGTTTTATTGAGCGAATGGCGTTTTACCAACGAACCCAATCGGCATTTGCCATTGTGATGACCGGCGAAACCCGTAAGTATGGCAACATAATAATAAAAAAAGGTGTAACTCCAGTTACTTAGAGGTTTTATGACAGTTCGAGTTTCAAATAGCAATATTATGTCTTACGCAGCGCCTATTATGATCATGTCGCTGATGTTAGGGCCATCTTATTCGATCATTCAAGGCGTATACACTCAATCATTTGGCCTCAAGCTAGAAGATATTGCATTCTATTTAATTATTTGTCGTTTGTTTGATGCCATCACCGACCCAACGATTGGCTACTTGTCAGATAAAACCGCGCATATAAAAGGCGGACGAAAGCTTTGGCTTATTGCAGGTTCAATCATTTCGGTCATTGCTGCTTACTTTCTGTTTATACCGCCACAAGGCGTGAGTGCTGAATACTTCTTAGCTTTTTTCTTATTGTGCTATTTGGGCTGGACCATGATGGAAATTCCACATCTTGCTTGGGGTAATGAGCTATCAGGCAATTACGACGTTAAATCAAAGATCTTTAACTTTAGGTATGCGTTTTTGTTTATCGGCATGTGGGCATTTGTATCACTGCCTTTGCTGCCTATTTTCGAAACGTCAGAGTTCAATGGCGACACCCTAAAAGTGGCTTTTATGATCATCCTTGTTGGTATGCCAATTACGGTTTGGATCGCCACTAAAAACTGTCCGCAAGGTAAGGTAAATAAGGTCGCAAAAAGCAAAATTAATATTTTAGATACCTTGAAAACCATGGCGGGTAACCGTCCATTTATCATCTTTTGCTCGGTGGTCTTAATGATAGAAGTGGCAATAGGCATGCAAGGCGCCATTGCATTTTTACACCTAACTAGCTTTTTAGGATTAAAACAAGAAGCCAGCATCATCTACGCTATTGGTTTTCCTGCCACCATTTTAACTATGCCACTGTGGTTACACTTAGCCAGAAAAATGGAAAAGGCCAAAGCATACGCCTTGGGCATAGGCTTAAGCGGAGCTGGTTTTTTATTGCTGGCTACGCTAAATCCTTCTGATCAAGTCATGTGGGATATGCCAATTAACTTTTGGTACTACTTAGGCATATTTTTCTTACTGCAGCTAATGCAAGGCGCGATTTGGTCGCTGCCGCCAGCGCTGCTTGGTGACGTGATCGATTACGGCACACTCAAAACAGGACAAGACCAGTCAGGCACTTATTACTCAGTATTTACCTTTATTAAAAAATCATTTGGTGGTTTAGGCGGTGGCATTGGTTTGTGGATAGCCGCTCAATATGGCTTTGAACCTAGTTCAACAGTACTTACCGCAGAAGCAGGACAAGGGGTTAAGTTAGTTATGGCTTACGTACCATTTGTCTTAATGCTAGTGGCGTTGGCGTTGGTGACCTTATACCCAATATCGCGTCGTCGCCATCAAACCATACGTAAAAAAATAGAAAAAAGCGTTGCTAAACAAGCGGCACTGCAACCATAACCGATCAGGAGAAAGACATGTCTGTAGAACATAAACGCGTTGGCAAAAATGGCGTTATCGTCAGTAATCTATGTTTAGGAACCATGAATTTTGGTTGGAAAACATCAGAACAAGAAAGCTTTAAGATCATGGACCGAGCGTTAGAACATGGCATCAACTTTTTTGATACGGCCGATGTTTATGGTGGCGAGAGCATTAATGGCGACTTTCAGAAAAAAGGCTTAACCGAAGAGATCATAGGTCGCTGGTTTGCCCAAGGTGGTGGACGCAGAGAAGCAGTGGTGCTTGCTGCCAAAGTTTACGGTTCGGTTAAACGTGATGACAAGTTGCGAGAGCCTAATACGGATGGTTTGAGTCTGTCAGCAATGAAGATTAAAAAGCATTGTGAAGACAGTTTACGCCGTTTACAAACCGATTGGATAGACTTTTACCAAATGCACCATGTTGACCGCGAGTGCCCTTGGAGTGAAATTTGGGAGTCGATGCAGTCGCTGAAAAACCAAGGCAAAATTGTTTACAACGGGTCGAGTAATTTTGCAGGTTGGGATATTGCTACGGCAAATCAAGAAGCCGATAAACGCGGTATGCACGGCTTGATAGCAGAGCAAAGTGTCTACAGCTTAGTAAATAGAACTATCGAGCTGGAAGTTATTCCTGCCTGTCGTAATTATGGCATGGGCTTAATGCCTTGGAGTCCCTTGGCTGGGGGAATTTTGGCTGGTTTGTTAGGTAAATCACAAGCAAGCGATCGCCGCAATGGGCCAGAGATGGAAGCGACGATAAACAAGTGGCGTGAACAACTATCGCAATACGAAAGTTTATGTCGAGATTTAGGTGAAGAGCCTGCAACTATTGCGCTGGCTTGGTTATTACATAATCCTGCGGTAACCGCACCAATCATTGGTCCTCGTACCGTGGAGCAGCTGGACAGTGCAATTCGTGCAACAGAAGTGAAATTAGATGACGCGACTATGCAAAGGTTAGATGAGATCTTCCCAGGTCCAGGCGGTGAAGCGCCTTATGCTTACGCTTGGTAACAAAAAGGGATTAGTTATGAGTAGCTCTACGTTATCAGCAAAACAGATCATCGAAATGATTGACTTAAGTGCAGTAAAAGCTGAGCAAAGCCAATCAGAGTTTGACCTTCTGATCGCCACGGCAAAGCAATACCAAGTTAAGTGTGTATTTGTATTGCCGTCACACACTCAGCAAGTTGTGCAGGCTTTGCAAGATGAACCCAATATCTTAATTGGTGGTGTCGTTGGTTTTCCCGCTGGTGGCTCAACAACAGCAAGCAAAATGTTTGAGTGTAAAGAGCTTATTGCCATGGGCTGTGATGAGATTGATATGGTGATCAACATTGGGCTGTTGAAATCGGGTCAATATGAACAATGCCAAGCAGATATTCAAGCCGTCGTTATCAGCGCAGGAGATATTCCAGTAAAAGTGATCTTGGAATGCCATCATTTATCCGAGCAGGAAATTGTTAAAGCCTGTGAGTTGGCAGTCGATGCCGGCGTTGCATTTGTCAAAACCGGGACTGGTTGGGCACCAACAGGAGCTACTTTGGATAACGTTGCACTTATGGCTAAGTCCGTAGCGGGTCGATGCCAAGTGAAAGCCGCAGGTGGAGTAAGAGATTTAGCAACCTTACTAGCCCTAAATAAGGCTGGAGCTTCTCGATTTGGCTTAGGCGTAGCAACGGCGCTGGACATTATTAATAACACAGCAAACGCAGCAGCAGGTGATTACTAATGTCTTATGTTATTGCCTATGACTTTGGTACAGGTGGTATTAAAGCAAGCTTATTCGATAGCCAAGCCAAGCTAGTGTGCGCCAGCTTTGAAACTTACCAAACACGCTTTCCACAAGCTAAACAACAAGAGCAAAGGCCTGCAGATTGGTGGCGTGCCTTTGTCCAATCGACCGCAAATTTATTAGCAAAGAGCGAAATTGCGCCAGAGCTTATCGTATCTTTGGGAATATCAGGTCACAGTCTTGGTCTAGTGCCTTTGTCGAGTAGTGGCGAGTTGTTGCTGGAATGGACGCCAATTTGGTCTGATGCAAGAGCAGATCAACAAGCCGAAGAGTTCTTTAGTTTTTACTCAGAAAAACAGTGGTATCTAACTTCGGGCAATGGCTTTCCTGCAGCCCACTATCCATTGTTTAAATTACTTTGGCTGCGACAACACCAAGCAGATGTGTATAACAAAATGTCAGTGTTTGTTGGCACCAAAGATTACATCAATTATTTATTAACGGGCAAAATTGCTACCGACTACTCTTATGCCTCAGGCTCTGGAGCATACGATCTTACTAACTGGAAGTACTGCGACAAGGTATTAAGTGCAGCAAACATACCCGCTGATATTTTCCCTGATATCTATCCGTCGGATCAGGTGCTTGGCACTATTTTGCCTGAAATTGCAACGCAGCTAGGACTACCAGCAAGTGTACAAGTGGTACTTGGTGGTGTTGATAATTCCTGTATGGCGCTAGGTGCTGGCAATACCTCGGATGGTAAAGCCTACAACTCTTTAGGCTCATCTAGTTGGATAGCCGTGTCAAGTGACCAGCCAATTTTAGATTACCAAACCAAACCCTTTGTATTTACTCACGTTTTACCGAATATGTTCACCTCGGCAACCGCTATTTTTTCGGCTGGGACATCATTAAATTGGTACAAACAACAGCTCGTAGAGCAGCTTGGTAACGAGGTCAGCTTTGAGCAATTAGCCGATTTAGCACAACAATCAAAAGCTGGGGCCAATGGTCTTATTTTTATTCCTCACTTAGCTGGTGGAAGTTCGCTAGATAAAACACCGAAAGTGAAAGGCAGCTTTATTGGTTTAGAACTTAAACATACACAAGCCGATCTCAGTCGAGCCGTATTTGAAGGAATTAGCTTTAGCTTGAAAGTAGCCCTAGATGCGCTAGCAAAAGTACAAGATTTTGATCAACAAATTCGCTTTGTCGGTGGTGGCAGCAAAAGCCCGTTCTGGATGCAATTATTCGCCAATATTTTTAACTCTAAGGTGCAAACATCAAGCGTAAATCAACAGTGTGCAGCACTCGGCGCGGCAGCCTTAGCTGGCGTTGGTGCTGGTATTTGGCAAAACTACTCAGTCATTGATTCGGCTCACAACAAGTGTGAAAACTACACACCAGAACAAGCTGAAACTGAGCAATATCAAGCTTTGTACCAAAGGTTTTGTTATGCCAATGAGCACTTAGCAAAAATCTATCAGCAGATGGACTAAAGCAAAGAAAAGGACGTCAGCTAATGAGTGATTGTGAGTTTTATCTAGGCAGTTATATAGAGCCAGAGCAGAGTTGCGAAAGTGCACTTTACAAAGTGGGTTACAGTCAGGCTACTGGAAAACTAGAAGTAACAAGCTGTCAATTAGCAATTAAAGAACTTACTTACTTTTCGCTGTCAGATAACCACATTTACATAGCTAATCAGATATTTTCTTACCATCAAGGTAGTGACGGGGCGATATCTTGTTATCGCTTTGCAGATAAAGACGCAATGACGTTATTAAATGAACAGGCGTCTTTTGGCACTGGCACCGTTTATACCTGTTTGGATAGAGATAAAAACTGGTTATTTATCAGTAACTATGTTGCTGGCAACATTTTAGTTTATCCAGTACTAGATGACCATCAACTTGGTCAGCCAGTATGTATGCACAGAAATCTAGGTAGTAGCATTAACGAAGCTCGACAAGAAGGGCCACACCCCCATGCCATTGAAGTTTCTCCGTGTAACTCTTACATTGCAGTTGCAGATCTGGGCTTAGATAAAGTCCTACTCTATCAATTTGCTAATGACCAAGGGGTAATAAATTTAGTGACTGAGCTAACCTTTCATTGCCAAGCAGGTTCTGGCCCTAGACACATTCGATTTCACCCAACCAAACACAATGTGTTTTATGTTATTTATGAGATGTCTGCGCACATATCTGTATGCCAAATACTTAACAACAAAGTTACTGAACTCGCTCATTATTCATTACCTAACAATGGCTGCGGCAATATAACAGGCGCTGAAATTCACATTCACCCTAGTGGCACATTACTCTATGCATCAGTTCGCGAAGCGAATTTATTAGTCACTTATATCATTGACCAAACAACGGCTGAGTTAACGCAAAGCAACGCCATTTCATCTAACGGCAACACTCCGCTTAGTTTTGCTATTTGTGCGAAAGGCCAGTACTTATTGGTTGGCAACCAAACGTCAAACAATATGAGTCTGTTTGCTATCGAGCAACAAAGTGGAAAGTTACATTTAGTTGCAGAGGAAAAGGTGGAACAACCTATTATGGTTTGTAATTGCTGAGGTTCATCTTAACCTACAAGGCTAAATTCCAGCTTAATCACTTCTTATTCAACCGATTTAACATGTTATTCAAATTAAACTTCTGGTGCTCAGCGAGTCAGTTAGGATATGTTGTATCTCTAATGCGTTTTCGCATCTAAATAAAACAAAGAATAAAAACAAAAATATAAAGGTATTTTCTAATGAATAGAAAGTTATTAGTTGGTTCATCTTTAACCTTTATTGCCAGTTCACTCGTTTCCAGTTTAGCGTTTGCTAAAGAGTCGGATAATACAATTGGCTATAAAGACTTGTTCAACCTAGAGTACGCAGCAAATCCTGTGGTCATGCCTGATGGCAAAGCCGTCATATATGAGCGTCGTAGCATGGATATCATGGCGGATACCCAGCGTCGTAATTTGTGGACGGTATCGCTAGATGGTAGCGAACATATGCCTTTATTGTCCGATACTAAAAATCACTTTAATCCAGTATTTTCTCCAGATGGCAGCAAGATGGCTTACCTTTCAAGCAAAGAAGGTAAGGTACAGATTTATCTTAGAGACATAGCCAGTGGCAATACCGCAAGAGTGACGGATGTCGCTATGACGCCAAGTAGCATGAGCTTCTCTCCAGATGGTAAACAATTAGCTTTTGCTATGTTTACACCAACTAAAGCAAAGCCTTTATTCAGCCTTAACTTTAAGCCAAAAGGGGCAAAGTGGGCGGATGATGCGCAGTACATAGATGACACATTGTTTCAACGTGATGGCGCAGGTATGAATCGCCCTGGCAACATGCAAGTTTACGTAGTGCCAAGTATTGGCGGTACGCCAAGACAAATCACTTCTGGTGAGCATGACTATGCTGGCAAGATTGCTTGGAGCAAAGATGCTAAGCAATTATTCGTTGCAGCCAACACCCGTGATGACGCCGAGTTTGATGTATTTAACTCAGACATTTTAGCGCTTTCTGTGGCAACTGGAGAAATGACCAAACTTACCAATGACTCGGGTCCTGAAAGCAGCCCAATGTTGAGTCCAAATGGCAAGATGATCG
This sequence comes from Psychrosphaera sp., assembly GCA_965200905.1. Taxonomy (GTDB): domain Bacteria; phylum Pseudomonadota; class Gammaproteobacteria; order Enterobacterales; family Alteromonadaceae; genus Psychrosphaera. Next base: position 75,789 of record CBDAVN010000015.1, on the reverse strand, counting down.
CTTATGTTGGTAATCTTGATAACGGTAAGTCAAACCAGATCACAGAACTTTATGTGATGGATAAAGACGGCAGTAATGTTAAGCGTTTAACGCCAAAGCTGGACCGTTCTGTTGGTGACGTAAGTTGGGCAAAAAACGGCAAAGGTTTATATTTCAGCTATGACGATATGGGCAAAAAGCACGTTGCTTATGTTAGCTTGTCAGGCAAGATCTCGACTAAAACCGATAACCTTGGTGGTTTGAGTATTGGTCGCCCTTATACTTCTGGTCACTATGATGTGACAGCAAAAGGCAACATTGTTTACACCCAATCAGTGGGGGATCGCCCAGCGGATTTAGCGGTAGTAAATAGTCGTGGCAAAGTAACTCAACTAACTGACTTGAACTCGGATGTATTTGATCACAAAACATTGAATAAACCAGAGTTAATGGAACTGAAAAGCAGCGTCGATGATCGCGATTTACAAGCTTGGATAGTGACGCCGCCTAATTTTGACCCAAGTAAAAAATACCCGTTGATATTAGAAATTCACGGCGGCCCGCACACCGCTTACGGTCCTGAGTTTTCGTCTGAAGTACAGCTGTTCGCCGCGGCAGGTTATGTTGTGGTTTACGGTAACCCAAGAGGCTCAACTTCAATGGGTGATGAATTTGCTAACTTGATTGATAAAAACTACCCATCACAAGACTACAATGACCTGATGGATATGGTTGATGGCGTGATCAAAAAAGGTTACGTAGACGAGTCGAACCTGTTTGTTACTGGTGGTTCTGGTGGCGGAGTCTTAACGGCTTGGATCATTGGTAAAACCGATAGGTTTAAAGCGTCAGTAGTTGCTAAACCAGTAATTAACTGGGCGAGCATGATAGGTACATCGGATATTTACACCTTCATGGCCAAGTACTGGTTTACCGATTTACCTTGGAATGACTACGAACAATATTGGAATCGTTCACCGTTATCACTAGTGGGTAATGTCAAAACCCCAACTATGGTATTAACTGGCGAATTAGACGTAAGAACACCAATGAGTGAAAGTGAGCAGTATTATGGTGCGCTGCGTCTAGAAGGTGTTGAAAGTTCTTTAGTTAGAATTCAAGGTGCTTACCACGGTATCGCTGCCAAACCTTCTAACTTGGCTCGTAAGGTCGGCTACATTTTGGCCTGGTTCGATAAATATAAAGACGACAAATACAAAGGGCAAAAGTAGCTTGTCTTAGCGGGGAAAAGATCGACAGGTCGCTTACTAGAGTCATACCGGACTTGCTCCGGTATCTACTTGCTGTCATACCGGGCTTGTTCCGGTATCCACTTGTTTACTTATAAAACTGTTGAGTATTGAGTAACGTCGGCGTGGTTTGCATAAAACGCATGAAAACTTCACCGTGCTCTACGATGTAACCATTAAACTTGAGCCCTAGCTTTTTTAACAGCTTAACTGATGCCGTATTTTGTTCCATCACATCGCCAAAGAACTCGCTAATGGCTAACTTTTCTTGTCCATATTTTACTGCGGCAAATGCCGTTTCTGTGGCGTAGCCTTGGCCCCAAAACTCAGGTAAAAACCGATAGCCAATATCTGCCATATCAAGCTCTGGAATATATTTTAAGCCGCTAAAGCCAATCACTTTATTACTGCCTTTATCAATCACTGCCCAGCGACCGTAACCGAACTCTTGGTACTCTTCTAGCCAAATATTCTCAATAATCGATTGAGCGTCCGCTAAGGTATTTACCATGCCAGTATCACCTGTGTACTTGGTCACTGAAGGGTTACTGTTGAATGCTAATACTGCACTCGCGTCTGTGAGCTCAAATTCCCTAATATAAGTTCTTGCTGTTTCTATCATCATTTTATGCCCCTTTGTAACTGTATGGTTTTTAGTTTATTTTTAAGGGGGAAAGCAATACAGATACAGTTTGGCATCGATTAACCAGTACAGTTTATGAGTAAATTTAAGTATCAAGAGCTGCAAACCAGTTTAGAGCAGGGCATCAAACAAGGTGTATTCAACAGTAAACTACCTTCGGTAAGGCAGCTCGCTAATGAGCGTAAAGTGAGCATTGCAACGGTGCAAAAGGCATACGAAGCGTTAGAAAGAATGGGCGTAATTGAGGCCAAACCTAAGAAGGGATATTTTGTAAAGCAACAGCCTAGGGCTGAAATTGGTGACTACGGTGTAAAGTATCAAAAAGTGACCAGCAAAAAAGCACAAGAACAACAAGTCTTGTTCTCACTTAATGATGACAAACTCACCCCTTTGTCTTCTACTGCGCCTAGCTCAGTGATAAATAATCAAGCCTTGCTAACCAAGCATCATAAAAAAGCATTTGATAAGGCGATTTATTGTTTCCAGATTGAAGATGAAGTTCAAGGCGCGTTATCGTTAAGACAAAGTTTGAGTCAAATGTTACTACGCCAAGGTCAAAGTATTAATCCTGATGATATTCATATTACTTCAGGCCGCCGGGAAGCGTTAGTCACTGCTTTGATAGCAACAGGCGCTTTGGCTGGAACTGTTGCCGTTGAGTCACCTACTTCATTCTATTTTCAATCAGTACTGTCTCGGGTATGTCAAAATGTGGTTGAAATACCTATGCAAACAGACTATCAGCAAGAGTTAGCTTTGTTGCAACAAGCGCATGTAGAAACTGGCTTTAGCTGCTACTTGGTCAATCCCAGTTTTAATGACCCAACGGGCAGGTGTTTATCAAGCGAGGATAAGTTAGCTCTGTTGCAATGGGCGAAGGATAAAGACGTTACCTTAATTGAGTATGACCGAAGTGAGCTATACCTTGGTGCAACTAAACCTCAATCATTAACTATGCTAGCGGCACAAGTGCAAGGAGTTAAAGTAATTGGTATACAAGACTTTTTTGATACGGTTTCAACTCGGATATGCCTTGGTTTTATGCTCGCGGTTAACTGCAATAAAGTCTTATTAAATACCAAACATACACTGACAGAAGAGCCTAATTTACACACTCAACATTTAGTTAATTCGCTGATCAGTTCTGGTGACTATGAATTGATGCTTGATAAATTAAGAGTGCAATTAAGGCTTAATTACCAGCATTGCCTAGCACTATTGGCTAAGTACTTACCGAGTAACATTCTTTTTAATAAAGTAGATGGCGGTCCTTGCCTTTGGTTTAAAGCCGACAAATCAAGTAAAGCGCTGTGGCATGCTTTAGTAGTAAAGGGCGTAGCAATTGCGCCGGGAGCAATGTTTGGAGTTAATAAAGAGTTTGAGCCATATTTCAGGATCACTTTTGCTCTGCCTTGGAATACCGAGTTAGCCGCGGCAATTGTCAAAGTGTGTAAAGCGCTGAAGTAGTTCTAAAGACAAATAGCAAGAAAAGAAAAGCGAGAGTGCCGAAGCACTCCCGCTAGTCTTCATGTTTACTCTGTTCTAATACTTACCAGCTGTGCAAATAAAACTGAATAAGTTAATAAGAGCAGCTTAAACCGTTTAGGGTTAACAGAGGATTAAACGACTCCGTAGGCTAACATGGCATCGGCGACCTTAATAAAGCCTGCTATGTTTGCCCCTTTGATGTAATCAACTTTGCCATCATGACTGCCATAACGAACACATTGTTCATGTATGTCATTCATTATGGTGCGAAGTTTATCTTCCAGTTCTTGTTCAGACCAAGACATGCGAATGCTGTTTTGTGACATTTCAAGTGCCGATACTGCTACACCGCCAGCATTTGACGCTTTACCTGGGGCATAACTAACCCCTTCGTGATTAAAGGTTTCTACCGCTCTTGGTGTACAAGGCATATTGGCACCTTCTGATACTGCAATGCAGCCATTTTTTGCCAAGATCTGCGCGTCAAACTCATCCAACTCATTTTGTGTTGCACAAGGAAAGGCTAGCTCTGCGGCAATATGCCAAGGCTTTTTATCTGACAAAAACTCGCCTTCGAGTTGCCCGGCCAATTCAGATAAACGCTTTCTTTCGACAATTTTGCCTTGCTTGATAATGTCTAACTTTTGCTGGTCAATGCCTTCAGGTACATACAGAGTGCCGCCTGAATCTGAAACGGTTAGCACTTTACCGCCTAACTGGATGATCTTTTCAGCACAGTGCAAAGCAACATTGCCAGAGCCAGAAACCAAACAGTTTTTACCTGCAATATCATCGCCTTTGTGTTTTAACATGGCCTGCATAAAGAATACGTTGCCGTAGCCCGTTGCTTCGGTGCGAATTAAGCTACCACCAAACTCTAATGACTTGCCCGTTAGCACGCTTTCAAACTGGTGAGTCAGCCTTTTGTATTGACCAAATAAATAACTGATCTCTCTGGCGCCAACGCCAATATCACCAGCAGGTACGTCCATATTAGGGCCAATATGCTGAGCCAGTTGGGTCATGAATGACTGACAAAAACGCATGATCTCACGGTCTGATTTACCTTTGGGATTAAAATCAGAGCCGCCTTTACCGGCACCAATAGGCAAGGTAGTTAAGCTATTTTTGAATGTTTGTTCAAAGCCTAAAAACTTTAATATGCTTAAATTTACTGACGGGTCAAAACGCAAGCCGCCTTTGTATGGACCAATTGAGTTATTAAATTGCACACGGTAACCGCGGTTGATCCGAATATTGCCTTCGTCGTCTTCCCAAGAAACGCGAAACGACACCACTTTGTCTGGCTCAGTCATGCGCTCTAGGATATGCGCTTGTTTATACTTTGGATGTTCGTTGATAAAAGGAATAACCGACTCGGCCACTTCTTTTACTGCTTGGTGGAATTCTGGCTCATGGGGATTGCGCTTGATCAGGCCTTCCATAAAGTTTTCAACGGTTAAGTCGTCATACATAAATCGCTTTCCTACTCTTTGGTTGATATTTGCTTAAGTATAGAAACTGTATTGTCACTAAAAATTTCATATTTTTATAAAATATAGTGTCAGTTTTACTGAACTCCAGTTTCTTTCTTGGTTTATCAATGATTTGACTTAGGGAGGAACTATTCGTTTTGTACTTAAACTTTTACAGGCATACATAATTTATAATTGACGAGCAGTACTTAGCTTGCAGTGAGAGCTAATTGGGAGCTTTATTATAGCTCGTTTACAGTTTAACAGAGTCGCCATTTTTCGTGTTAATGTGATTGTATCTTTGATACATATAATGCTTTTGCAATTTCAGTACGCTTAGTGGTGCTCTGAAGTAATAACCGGAATAAACACTAACAAGGAATAAAATGACTAAAAACAAAGTCGCTCTGATCACTGGAAGTAGCCGTGGTATAGGTGCTGCAACGGCTAAATTATTAGCGGCACAAGGTTACGCCATAGTCGTTAATTATCTGACAAACAAAGATGCAGCCGAGCTAGTTAAATCCGAGATAACCAAGCTTGGTGTTGATTGCGTAGCGGTGCAAGCAGATGTATCCGATGAGCAACAAGTTAGTCGTTTGTTTGCTGCTGCAGACGAGCTCGGAGAGTTAAAAATTTTAGTTAATAACACTGGTGTTTTAGAGCAACAAACAAGATTTGAAGATATTTCACTTGCTCGATTACAGCGAGTGTTAAATGCCAATGTGGTCAGTTGCTTTTTGTGTTGCCAGCAATCAATTAAAAGAATGTCTACTAGGCATGGCGGTTCAGGTGGCAACATTGTTAATGTTTCTTCGGGTGCAGCAAAGACCGGTTCGCCGAATGAATACGTTGACTATGCGGCATCAAAAGGCGCAATGGATACCTTAACAAGAGGTATTGCGATGGAAGTGGCCGAAGAAAGGATTAGAGTCAACGCGGTTCGACCTGGCTTGATATACACGGATATGCACGCTTCTGGTGGAGAGCCTGAAAGAGTGGATAGACTGAAAAGTAAGATACCGCTGGCTAGAGGTGGGCAAGCAGATGAAGTAGCTGAAGCGATAGTTTGGCTAGCAACGGACAAGTCTTCTTTTGTCACTGGCAGTTTTATTGATGCCACAGGTGGTTTATAAATTTCTCGTAGTCTAGCGTCGCGAAATGGGGTAAACTTTGCTTATAGATTAACCCTTTTTTTGACACTAAATGAGCGCCGATAGTAACTATTTAAGAACAGAGCTCTATTCATTAATTAAGCAAGACGACAGTATTTTCGACTTTTTGCAAGGTGGCGCGACCGATGGTCTGTGGTACTGGGATTTAACCAATCCAGAAAATGAATGGATGAATGAGCGGTTCTGGTCAGAGTTAGGGTACGATCCCGCAGGAAAAAAGCATTTAGCTGCAGAGTGGCAAGATATCATCAACCAAGATGATTTAGCGCTAGCACTCGATAACTTCAATAAACATTGTGCCGATCCTAATTATCCTTATGATCAAGAGGTGCGATACCAACATAAAGATGGCTCAACAGTTTGGATCCGTTGCCGTGGCATGGTGATCCGAGATGACCAAGGTAACCCAATCCGAATGATTGGGGCTCATAGCAATATTACTGAGTTAAAAGAAAGCCAAGCTAAGTATCAACGTAACCTTGCAGAGTTAGACCGAGCGTATGTTTCCATCAAAGCTGCACTAGAAGAGAGTGAAAAGCTGTTTGATATGGCGCCCGATGCCAATTTGAAATTGGATCAAAGCGGTAACATCATGAAAGCTAACGGTCAGGCCGCACAACTATTTGGCATTGCGAAATTTGAATTAGAACGAATGAACTTTTTTTCGTTAATGCCGGAATGTTATGGCGCTAGGTGCCGGGACCACTTTAATTCATGTTTTTCCACTTGGCCTGAAGAGCAACCTAACTTCCAAACGGAAGTGCTTACTATCACTGACCGCTCTGATAACAAAGTTATTGTGGAATCAAGGTTAAGTTTAATCTCGACACCGTTTGGCAATAAAGTCTTGGCCACGATAAGGAATATTTCAGAGCGCGAAGCCTTACTGCAATCGCTTCATGTTGAGCGAGAAGAGAATAAGAGATTACAAGAGTTAGCTCTGTTAGATCCGCTGACGCAGATCTTCAATAAACGCCAGTTTAATAAGATGATGCAAGAAGGCTTCAAAGGGGCGAGGCGGCATGAGCAAGCGCTATCCTTGTTATTGTTTGATATTGACCACTTTAAGCAAGTTAACGATCAATACGGCCATGATGCTGGTGATAAAATCTTAATGCAATTAACGCAACTGGTGAGTCGCTTCACTAGAGAAAATGATACCTTTGCCCGTATTGGCGGTGAAGAATTTGCCGCAATTTTACCATTTACTGATCTGCCATCGGCACAGGCTTTGGCTGAGCGCATTAATCATGAAGTAAGTCGAAACTGCTTTGAAGTACAAGATGCCTTGTGCATCAAGATCACAGTCAGTGTTGGTGTTTCCCAATTATCACACCAAGATGAAGGCTCAAAGCCTATGTTTGAACGGGCTGATAAAGCGCTTTATCAAGCTAAAAATGATGGTAGAAATTGCGTTAGATTGAGTGCAGATTAACGCTCTGTGTAACTTGCAGTGACTAAGATGAAGTATCGAACTAGCTCTGAGTGAGCTAGTTCGAATGAGCTTGTTTAGAAGCTATAAGAGATTTGCGCAACAATTTCTCTAGGGGCGCCAGGGAAGTGACCATTACGCTTACTAAAGCCACTTACTGCGTACTCTTTGTCAAAGATATTGTTGATATTTAAGCTAAACAAGATGTTATCCCAACGAGTGGTCCAACTCGCGTCAAACACAGTGTGTGGCTTAACTCTTTGCTCATCAAAGCTAAACTGTTCGCTGACATAGTCGGCGCCAAAGGCAAATGATGAATCTAACCCTTCGATGTTATATCTGAACCAAAGACCAGCTTGATGCTTAGGCGCGTTAACAAATTGCTTGTTATCACGAGCATTTCTGTCAGAGCCTTTTGCGATCACTGTGTCATTGTATGCGTAGTTCGCTGTTACGCTTAGGTTTTCCATTAAGTCACCAACAAGCACAAACTCAGCACCATCACTTTCAACTAAACCAAAGTTGATCAGTGGCGAAAGGTTTGGGGTTTCGTCTTCATCAATGTAATCAGGGTTAGATTGCACCAAGTTTTCTTTTTCAATTTGATAGAAGGCAAGGGTGGTTAAGATTTTACCGTTTAACCACTCTTTCTTCGCGCCCACTTCTACTTGGTTACCAGTTGTAGGATCAAGTGAACCAGCACTTTCTTCAAAATCGTCTGTGCTAACAGGGTTAAAACTTTCTGAATAGCTGATGTATAAAGAAAGGTCGTTTGACGGTTTATAAGTTAAACCTGAGCGATAGCTAACGTCACTGTCATCATAAGAATTCGTGCCTTTGTCATTATCGGTTTCTTCGAATTTATCAAAACGAGCGCCAAGCATTAATATCCAGTTTTCATTCAGAGTCATCATGTCTTGAACGTAGACACTTTGTCTTGTTCGCTCAATGCCATCGCGATTCTGATCTTTTAAAGTGTATGTACTTGGGTCGGTCAGACCGTAATTAAGCTCGAAAATATTAAGATTGCGAACACCGTCACCCTCATAACGAGCTCTTAAATAATCATACTCAGTTTCAACGTCATGGTGATCACCGCCAAATAGCAGTTGATGAGAAATATTCGCAAGTTCTAGGTTGTAAACGAAATCAGCGGTAAAGCTAAGCTCTTCATTTGCTCTAAATTGATCGCGATACTCACGGCGAATGGTTCTGTCGTTAATATCTGCTTTTCCGTCGCCGTTCACATCAACCCAATGACGAGATTCATGGTAAGCCTGCTCTCGCTCATTATCCATGTATCTAGCGGTAAAACTTACAGATAAATCGTCGTTAAAGTGATGCTTTAAATTACTTTGCAGTACTAAAGCTTTCATATCTTGGAAATCAAACTTTTCATTGGCATTGTATGAACGGTCAACCAAGAAGTTGCCTTCGTCATCAACAGGTACACCACGTAAACGATTACCGCCAAGGTTTTGGACTATGTAGTCGAAAGTAAAATCGACGCTAGTGTCAGTGCTAATGTTATAAAGCACACCACCGGCAAGCTCGATATTTTCTTGGTCTGCGTTGTTGCGGAAGCTATTTTGTTGTTCATAAAAACCACCAATTCGGTAGGCTAACTGTTCAGTCAGGGCATCGGTAACATCTAATGAGATGCCAGATAGGCCAAAGTTACCGAACGTCAGGTTTAGATTTTTTTCAGAGTTGAACTTAGGCTTTTTAGTCACATAGTTGATCATGCCACCTGGTTCACCACCGCCATAGATTGCAGCAGCAGGGCCTTTTAATACTTCTACTCGCTCAACATTAAATAATTGCGGAACGCTAAAGCCTGAGAATGGGTCACCTCTTACGCCGTCGTAAAATACATTGCCATCGTCTCTGAAGCCACGGAAAGTCACCCCCGAGTAGCTAAATTCACTCACACCTGCAATCGAGCGATAAAGGTCGGTAATATCGCGAGCGGCTTGGTCTATGATCAACTGCTTACTTAATACTTGAGCTGATAAAGGAATATCAAGTAGGTCTGCATCAACCTTGGTGCCTACTGTTGTTTGTTGGTCAAGATAGAAGGTTTGAGCGCGGCCTTTTACTTCAATGACTTCCATTTCTTGTTCTGATGCGGCGTAACTTGCTTGCGTTGATAATAGGCCGAGTACGACGGCACTGTGTATTAAACTTTTTTTCATTTTGCTCGTTGCTGTATGAGGTTGGACTTATATGCGGATGATAATTATTCTCATTGTTGTTTTCAATGATTTATAACAAAATGACTCAATAAAATATAAAAAAAGCGCAAGTTTTTACTAAGTAGGCAGGAGCCTGTCGTGGAGTTAGTTTGTTTTTTCATCTGACTAACAAGGGCAAAATGACTAAGTACAGCTTGTAAATAGCCAGCAATACAAATACTCGTTAAAAGTTTCAGACCTAAACTTCAATGGTATGGCTGTGAGAGTAACTTAGAGAAAGTGCTAGGTTAGTTGGCTGCTAACTCTTTGAATCTAAAATAATAGGCCCGGAGCCTTGTTCTGCTAGTTTATCTTCTGGGTTATACAGTGGACACTTTTTCAAAGACAAACAACCACAGCCAATACAGCCCGTTAATGAGTCCCGTAAGTGCTCTAGCTTTTTAATTCGATTGTTTAACATCTCGTGCCAGCCTTCGCTTAATTGTTGCCAATCTTCAGGCGTTGGCGTTCGATTATCAGGCAATTGAGCCAATGCTTGTTTGATCTCCTCCAGCGTTACTCCTAACTTTTGTGCAGCTTTAATTACCGAGATACGGCGCATCACTTCTGGTTTGTAACGCCTTTGATTGCCTTGATTACGCCAGCTTCGGATCAGTCCCTTTTGCTCATAGAAATGCAATGTTGAAACGTTAATTCCGCAGCGTTTGGCAATGCGTCCGACCGACCATGTTGCTTCATTTTTCATATTTTTAAAAAAAGTACTTTACCTCAAGTTAACTTGAGGTTTTAGCATCTTTTGCCGTTCAGTAAAAGCAAACAAAAGGAAAATAAACATGATGCAATTAGAACATTTAAATTTGGTTGTGGATGATATGGCGAAAACACTAGCATTTTATCAGGCGGCTTTTCCCCATTGGCAGATCAGAGGGCAAGGTGAAGGGGACTGGTATGGTACTTATCGACGCTGGTTGCATTTTGGCGACGATTATCAGTTCTTAACTTTTAATGATAACGGTTTAGGTAAGATCAGAAACTTACAGAGCAATGACATGGGGTTGGCTCACTTTGCATTTGTTACTAACAATTTAGATGCTGTGATTGCAAGACTTGAAGAAGCAGGCTTTCCTGTAGATAAAATTGGTCAAACAGTAGAGTTTCGTAAGAATGTTTATTACATAGATCCAAATGGCTATGAAGTTGAATTCGTCCAGTACTTATCGGATATCCCTGGGCAAAGAAACTTATATGAAGGAGCATAAGATGAAGACTGCAATTATTCTAGGTTCAAGCCGTTCACAAGGTAATACATCAGCGCTGGCTAACGTGCTTAAACAACAATTGGACTGTGCTTATTACGACCTTAATGATTTTCAGATAGCCCCTTATTGTTACCACAACAGCTACCAAGATGACTTCGCTAAGTTAATGGATGAGCTGCTTGATTTTCAAAGGATAATATTTGCTACGCCAATGTATTGGTACAGTGCCAGTGGGCAAATGAAGATCTTCCTCGATAGGCTTTCTGACCTATTGAGCTTTGATAAAGACAAAGGACGCCAGTTGCGCGGTAAGTCCGCTGTGCTAATTGCTACAGGAGGAGATGCAAGTCCACCGAGTTGTTTTGAACAGATGTTTGCAATGAGTTTTAAATACTTAGGGATGCAGTATCAAGGCATGAATTATTGTAGCTGTTCATCTGAATTTAATTTAGCCGAACATCGAAGCGCAATTGATGACTTTATTGTTCGTATTCGCCACTAGCAAACAGCTCCTCTAGCGCGAAGCGATCTAGCAGTCGAAGGCTGATCTAGCGGCCTGCGGATCGCTCTTTCTAGCAGTTAACAATAAGTTACAATTTGGTTCACAACTTTTAGCCGGTGTTCAACTAAAAATGCTTAATATTTCAACTAGGTATGTTAGAGTCTTGGAGTATAAGCCTGATGGAAGGCGAATAATAAAATAATAATAAAAAGGGAAAGGGAATGTTTTATAACTGGACTAAATCCACGTTAGTGCTGTCTATTGCCATTGCTCTATCTGGCTGTGGTGGAGGCTCATCAAGTGAGCCAGCAGCTGACAATACTAAAGCAACAACTTCTAATACAAACAACACCAATAGCTCGCCAGTTATGGCTGCAGCGAGCTACACCTTGCTAGAAGATACGCCATTTACTGCAAATCTTAGTGCAACCGATGCAGACAATGATGCGCTCACTTTTAGCCTATTATCCGCTCCTGAAAGTGGTGCTTTAACCTTAGCTAGTGATGGTAGTTTTACTTACCTAAGCAATTTGAACTTTCATGGCTCAGACCGTTTTTCAGCTCAAGTTTCCGATGGTAAAACGACGACTAATGCTGAGTTTACCTTGGTTGTCAGTTCAGAGAACGATAAACCTGTGGTTACTGATGTTGAGACTTATACCAGAGCAGGCCAAGCTATCACTTTCGCAATTCCAGCTACGGACGCTGATGACGATAAGTTGACTATTGAGGTTGCAACTCAACCTAAAAAAGGCAGCTTAGTCGTTAACCAAGACAACACGTTAACCTATACGCCAGAGCAAAATGCTCAAGGTGTTGATCAAATAACCTTAAATACATCGGATGGCATTGCCACTGTTACCAGTCAATTAGTGGTCGATAACAACTTATCAATAAAAGGCAGCATCAACTTATCACAAGCTGATTTAGCCGATACTCAGGTGCTGCTAACCTCGGATGATACTTTGCAGTACATCACTCCTAAAGCCGATGGTAGTTTTAGTATTTATGGCTTAGAGACTGGCGATTACAGAGTTAAAGTTCGTAAATCAGGCTTTAAAGCAACACCTGCACAGGCTGTATCTTTGGACTTATCGGCACAGTTACCAAGTCAAAGTGAGCAAGCGGCACCAAAAATTGCTCCTTTGTTATTTGAATTAGAACAACTAGATAGCTCTTATTTTTCCTATCATTGGCAGGAAGACCAAAGTACCGCTGGCAGTGATTATTCAGCGGCAATTAATCAGCCTGTTGAAGTTGAGTTTTTACAACAAAGCGTCACCGTTGTTGATGATTCATCGGCAGACCAATTGCAGCACGACTACAACATTTTACTTGCCGATGGCGAAGGTTTTAGCAACTGGAGTCAAGAACACGCCTACCGTTTATTAGCTACAATGAAAACCATTCCGCAGCAAAAAAGAGACTTTTACAAGTCACAAACACTCGCTGCGTCGAAATGGAACTTAACTTCTGATTTTATTGAAGACGACATTGCCATTGTTGAAGTTGACGGCGCCAAACAGGTAACGATTTCAACCGCTGCGTTCACTAATGCAACACCAAAGTTGGCAAAAGTTGAGGGCAAAAGAGGGATATTTTACTCTCAGCGTTTGCATCATGCTTTAGTTCGTTTTGTTACCAACAACGGTTCAGATAAACCAGCCTATGAGAAAATACTGACAGAGCGTTACGGTGTCACAACCGATATTGCTGATTATATGTCGTTGACTCAAGACACAACGGGCAGCGAACCAAATAGCCGCTTCCAAGAGTTTCAGGCCGAAGAGATCGTACAGATCATCAACATGTTTGAAGAAATGCCAAAAGGCATGCATGCGTTGCCAGAGTTGAAATATCTAGTTCGACGAGTCAATGGGCAAACTCATCCGTTATATCCTAGCGCGCCTGCCGTTGCTTGGCCTGAAAACGGTTATATTGAATTTATGGAAAGTGCATTTAACAGCGTCAGTGTCGAACATATGCACCGTCTGATCATTCATGAAAAAGCGCATTTCTTATGGCACAACCAATTTGCTCAAGAATTGAAAAACGACTGGATAGAAGTCGGCGGCTGGTATCAAGATGAAAACAGCGCAAGTGGCTGGTCGACAACGAAACAAACTGAGTTTGTTTCTGCCTATGCCCATGCGGTAAACCCAAATGAAGATATGGCTGAGTCGGTTTCATACTTTGTAATTAACCCAGATAAGCTAAGATCTAGAGCGCCTGATAAATACAATTTTATTCGCGACAGGGTAATGCAGGGCAATATTTACCTTGCGAAAATTCGTGATGATGTGACTTTCCAAGTTTATAACTTGTACCCTGACTATGTATTCCCTGGCAAAATAAAACGCGTGGATATAGCTGTTAATGGTCAGGCCGAACAAGACAAAACAGTATCGGTTGAAATTGAATTACATGCGCTTGACGCTGAGCTTGAAGGTGCAAAAAGGGCTTATTTAAGAATATTTAGTGAAATAGGCACCTATGTTGATTTATACCTAGAGCCTAAAGAAGCTGAACTTAGCACTGTGCTGACTGGCTCATTCGAATTGAGTAAATACGCCAAGTCAGGCCACTGGCGTACAGACCAAATAGTGATCACCGATGCGGTTGGCAATGAGCGTATGGAAGGTGCCAATGACTTTGGTTGGAAGTTATACGTTAATAACTCACTAGAGGATGTGACAGCACCAGAATATGTAAATAACTCTTTAACTCTAAGCAAGTCTGTTACTCAGATAGAGGGACAAGAAGTTCAGGTTCTTCATGCTAACTGGCAAGTTACCGAAGCGGTAGCTATGGCTGATTCGGGCGCTTGTTATGCAACATTAAATGATGAAATTGCAAGCACTTACAGCTATCAAACAGAAGGCTCGTATGACTCGCAAAGTCAAACCTGTAAAACTGAAATACTAATGCCGCACTATATGCCAAGCTCGGTCTATTCAGTCAGCCAAGCCAATATGAAGGATAAAGCATTAAATGAGCGCGGTGTTTACTTCACGGACCCAGGTCATGCTTTAAGAGATGAAGAAACCATAGTAGATGAGTTGTCACCAGAGGTAGTACTAAGTACCAATAACCCTGACACTCAGCACCCTGAATTAGATCTAAATGATATTCAAATTAGCGCGCAGCCGAGTAACCCTGAGACGCCAAATGGCGAAACAAAAGTACAAATTAGCTTTAAGGTAAAAGATAATATTTCAGGTTATAACTTAGCGTCATTATCACTTAGAGATCCGCAAGGAATCGTTCATAATTACTGGGCTTATAATGACAGCTCATGGTCGCTCTTTCCTGAAGGGGAGCAAGGTCAGTGGCAAACTTACACTCGAACTATTGTGTTGCCAGCAGGTTCAGCTCCGGGAACTTGGGGGCTAACCGAGATGACCATTTATGACCGTGCGAATAACTTTAAAAGTTATGATTTCACTGAAATCGTGCACTTTGACGTGACAGAGTAGGTAAAATAAAGTTATTTTATCTGTTCAATTTTTGTGTGACGGTATTTACATCCGTCACATTTTGACTAAAATTCAAGCAAAGTCGAGGGCTTACAAAAACTCTGGTCTAAACACCCATTTAACGGTTTTGTTTTTTCCAAACCTTGGCTAGAATGAGTATTTGAATATACTTATTCCGAATCGTCGTTGTTTTAAAAGAGGTAACAAAATGAAATTTTCTGGAAAAGAGCTGAGAGGCTTAAGAAAAGAAGCAGGCTTAACACAAGCTGAAATCGCAAAAAAAATTGGTATTAGCCGTGAAACGGTTGTTGCAATTGAAAACGAGCATCCAAAAACTATTGATGCGCTAAGTTTAGAAGTTGTAAACGCTTGGTGGATGATCTGCCGCAAGTCAGTATCAGAATCAAGCCAGTTATCATTCAAAGCATTGGTTCTACGATTCTTTGGCATGTAACGAGTGATCGCACATTATTGGTTAGAAAAAGGAATTTCTACTCTTCTATTTTTTATATTCATCTTTCTTGGTTTTTTATCGTTTGGTTATCCACAACAGTTTGATTGGCTGTTTATAGCCTTTTTAGTATGTCTTACAACGCTATACAAACGTAATCCAAATATTGCATCGATTGCTTTGGTCTTGTTAGCAGTAAGAGGAACTGGGCAAATTTTATTTTTATATGAAGGAGCGTATAAAGACCTACTATTTTACGCTACTAGTATAGTTATTTTTTACAAATTTAAATTCGATCAACAAAGTAGTTTTCTTTTGTTACCTATATTAGTGATTTGTTGTATCACAGAGGTTTATTGGTATTATCTGGACTACCCTGCACCCGATCTAAGTAATTATATTCTAAGCATTTCATTCAATTGCTTGCTTAGAAACTTATTAACTTACAGAGCGCACTTAACTCAGTTCAATCCGAAAATAAAACTTTCTGGTATTAGCTTGGACTTTGATCTTTATAAGCTAACAGGCATTTACAACGTTATTATTGCTGTAATGATTGTAGAGTATTTGATAAGGCATTTAACGCCATTAAACCCATTGCTTATTTATCAAGTTTACTCATATATTCTTCAATTAATTACATTAATGTTCCCATATTTAGTAATTTCTTATTTGATTAAATCTAGGTTTACAATAAATGCTTAACGCAATGCACTTAATGTAAACCCTAATGGGCACTCTTTAAATACTCGTATACCCTTTGCTGTGGACATAACTACACAGCAAAGGTGATATATGAAACATACAATCAAACTTCTAACAGCTTCTACTCTTTTATATTCAACAGCTTCTTTCGCGACACTGAACACAGAGACTTCAAAAACTGTATTAGGTTCTCAAGAGTCCTCTGCTCTAATTGGTGTAGGTACAGGTAAACGCCCACCAATGGATAACTTGTTTGCAATTGGTGTAGGTACGGGTAAACGTCCACCAATGGATAAGTTGTTTGCAATTGGTGTAGGTACGGGTAAACGTCCACCAATGGATAACTTGTTTGCAATTGGTGTAGGTACGGACAAACGCCCTCCAATGAATAACTTGTTTACAATTGGTGTAGGCACGGGCAAACGACCACCAATGGAGACTTCTCTTTCAATTGGTGTAGGCACAGGTAAACGTCCACCAATGGATAACTTGTTTGCAATTGGTGTAGGCACAGGTAAACGTCCACCAATGGACAACTTGTTTGCAATTGGTGTAGGCACGGGCAAACGACCACCAATGGAAGCTTCTCTTTCAATTGGTGTAAGTACGGACAAACGACCTCCAATGAATAACTTGTTTACAATTGGTGTAGGCACGGGAAAACGTCCACCAATGGAAGCTTCTCTTTCAATTGGTGTAGGTACGGACAAACGACCTCCAATGAATAACTTGTTTGCAATTGGTGTAGGTACGGACAAACGACCACCAATGAATAACTTGTTTGCAATTGGTGTAGGCACGGGCAAACGTCCACCAATGGACAACTTGTTTGCAATTGGTGTAGGCACGGGCAAACGCCCACCAATGGAAACTTCTCTTTCAATTGGTGTAGGCACAGGTAAACGCCCACCAATGGATAACATGTATACAATTGTTACTACGTCAGGTAAACGCTCACCAATGGAGTTGGTGTAAATAATTTTTGGGGTGAACACAAAAAAGTCGAAGTATATAGAGGATCTATGCTTCGACTTTTTATTTATTACTTTATTTAAGGCGGGCAGGGTAGCATGGGTACATACCCCGCCCAATTGGAGATGTTGTCTCGTTGTACGGGCATTGGGTACTGGGTCGAGCCCAGCACTGCGTCCTACGTCCTAGATCTTGCCTACTAGGTCTAGGCTAGGAGTTAGTGTTTGTTGACCTTGCTCCCAAGCTGCTGGACATACTTCACCATCGTTGTCGCGAACGTATTGTGCTGCTTTTACTTTACGAACCATGTCTCTTGCTGAGCGGCCAATACCACCTGCGTGAATTTCCGCTACCTGAATAACACCATCAGGGTCTACTAAGAATGTGCCGCGGTGTGCCATGTGGTCTTCTTCAATCATTACGTCAAAACCGCGAGTGATAGTGCCAGTTTGGTCGCCTAACATTGGGAATTTAATCTTGCCAATCGCGTCTGACGAGTCGTGCCATGCTTTGTGCGAGAAGTGTGTGTCAGTTGATACTGCGTAAACTTCAACACCTAAACCTTGTAACTCTTCGTATTGGTTTGCCATGTCTTCTAATTCAGTTGGGCAAACAAATGTGAAGTCTGCTGGGTAGAATAAGAAGATGCCCCACTTACCTTTTACTGACTCAGACGTTACTTCTGTGAAGTCGCCGTTGTGGAATGCTTGTGCTGTGAACTCAGGGATAGTTTTGCCAATTTGTGCCATGATGAATTTCCTCATTAATTTAATTTTGTTTGGTTAAAAGCATATTCGCTTTCGATGAGGTCATATTAGGCAAATCGATTTAATTAGAAAAATTAATTAAGGTGAATATCACGTTCAATAAAATTGAATACTGCAAATCGGCTCATTAGAGAAAATAATAAAAGCTTAACTGATAATGATTGTTGTTTAATTTTACTGTTGTAATATCAGCTACCTTGTATGACAAAAGAGCTTGGTAGTCGGGCTTTTGTTTTGGTCGTGATGCAACCCATAATTTTAATAACAACACATTGAGCTAGGCACTTTGATATATTTACTTCTCGTCACCCTATTGTGGGCATTTTCATTTAGTCTGATTGGCGTTTACTTAACCGCGGTCGATCCTTGGTTTTCCGTTTTAGTTAGAACGGGATTAGCCATGGTGGTGTTTTTGCCTTTTATTAAATGGCAGAGCGGACAGGCAAAGTTAAACGCAAAATTGGCGGCCATTGGCGCGGTGCAGTTAGGCTTAATGTATGGCTTTTATTACCACTCATTTTTATATTTAAGCGTACCTGAAGTGTTGTTATTCACCATAATGACGCCAATTTACATCACTTTATTCAACGATATATTAGACCGCATCTTTAGACCTAAGTTTTTCCTTTCTGCTTTATTAGCTGTGCTTGGTGCGTTGGCCATTCGGTTTGACAATATTAACTCTGGTTTCTTGTTCGGCTTATTGCTGGTGCAAGGTGCTAACTTGTGTTTTGCCATTGGCCAAGTCAGTTATAAACGTCTAATGGCAACACATCAGCAATTGCCACACTCAGCCGTATTTGGCTGGTTTTTTATCGGCGCATTTATTCTAGCCTGTGTTAGTTACTTGTTGTTTGGCAATATTGATAAGTTACCGACAAACAATACTGAGTGGGGCATTTTAATTTATCTGGGCGTTGTTGCGTCAGGGCTAGGCTATTTTGCTTGGAATTCCGGCGCGACCAAAGTAAACGTTGGCACTTTAGCAGTAATGAACAATTTACTTATTCCTGCGGGCATTATTGTCAATCTAGCTATTTGGAATCGCGATGCGGACTTAACTCGATTAGCAATTGGGGCAAGCGTTATTGCAGCGGCTTTGGTATTTAACCAAAAGCTTGTCAATAAAACTCAAGAGTAGGAGATAGGTATGCGTAAGCAACTTTTTAAATGGCACTCAATGAGCGCGCTTTTTGCCTTGATCCCACTGATGGTTATTTCTATTACGGGCAGCATTTTAGTATTTAAAGTGGAGATTGACTCTTGGCTGATGCCTGAACATACGGTGGTTACTCAGCAACACGCTGTAGAGCGTGTGAATTTTGACGAGTTAATTGCGCAAGTTGAAAGTCAACATACTAATTACATTCTTGGTAGTTGGGAGTTATTTGATAATAACAAGCGAGCAGATGCGGCTTATTTATTAAGTACAACCGATGGTGAATGGTTTAAGCTTTATCTCAATCAATACACTGGACAACTGCTATCTGAGCCTGTGCCTCTTAGCCATGATATTACCGACTGGTTAGTGTCTTTACATTACACGTTTTTACTTGGCTTTGTCGGTACTACATTGGGCTTTGTGTTTGCTGTTATTTTATTGTTTTTAGCTGTCAGTGGTTTGATATTGCACAGACAATTTTGGCGTAAGCTCTTTACCTTGAGGTTCAATGCTGCCAAACGCATTTTCTTTAGCGACGTGCATAAATTTATTGGTGTGCTGTCCGCCCCTGTTTTTCTAATTTTGGCGATAACTGGCGGTTATTGGAACGCGTCAGAAATGCTGCACGAAGCAGAGCATCACATAGAACAAGAACCTATTTTGCAGAGCAAAATTTACGGTGACGGTATTCAGTTCCAAAGCTTATTAGAGCAAGCAAAAACACAGATATCCGAGTTTCAGCCCACTTACATGACTTTTCCTTACGAAGCTCAATTACCGATTGTTTTTTATGGTGATGTACCAAACAAAAACATTCTCTCTAGCGAATATTCCTCCACTGTCACCTTTGATAAACAGACAGGCAAGCTGGTAGCAACCTATGATATTCGACAGGCCAGTGGCTTTTGGTATTTTGTCGATATGTTCAGAAAACTGCATTTTGGCTATTTTGCTGGATTGCCAAGTAAGATCATTTGGTGCGTCTTAGGTTTGAGTCCTGTTTGGTTGTCGCTAACAGGTTTGTACTTTTATCTATTTAGAAATAACAACACAAAGCGTAAAACAAGGCGTGAGGCTGTGACTGCTTAGGTCATAAAAAATGCCGGAGCAAGTCCGGCATTATTAAAATCACTAATTAAAAAAGCGTATGAATTACTTACAAGTTAACTTCGATGTTAGTAATTTAGTACGAGCTAGATATTCTTTTGCCCCATTTTTTACTTTCTCATTCGCCATCACTTCTGAACCTTTGTGCGCTTTTTCTAGTTCTTCAGCAACGATAACTAATTCAGACTGTAGTTTTTGTACAGCGACTTCTAACGTGTAAGTCAGCTGGTGTACGTCAGCCATTTGTTGTGGTGTAAGTTTGTCACCTGTTGTTGCCATTTTTAGTTTTTTATCAAACTCTTGTAAGTTGCAAAGTGCAGACTTTAAATCTGGTGATGGCTTACCTTTAAAGTGATCAACATCTACAGCCATTGCGTTTGTACTAATAGTTGCTGCTACTGCAGCTAACATCATTAATTTTTTCATGATTAATTTCCCGATATTTTTATTAAGTGTAAACAAGACAGTGCCGCATACACCAGCACTGTCTTTGCGATTAAAATTCAGCTTGAATCGTTAAGCTGTACTGGCGCGAACGACCAATTATGTGTTGACCATCGTTTCTAGGGCCTCTAGCTTCATTAGCAACACGTAGCTTGGCATCTCGGAAGTACTGACTCACATATTCTTCATCAAGCAAGTTACGAACATCTAGTTGCAACTTAAATGCGCCAAAATCGTAGCCAAGTTGAGCATTAACTAAAGTTCGGCCATCGTTGTATGGAGCAGGAACGTCACCTAGCACAGTTTCATGAGCTACATAAGCTAATGACCTGTCTTGATAGTTAGCGTTTACATTTAAGTAAGTGCCATTGTCAAAGTCGTATTCCACAGCCAGATTAGAGGTCAGTTTTGGCGAGTCCGCGAACGAACGACCTGTTAAGTTGGTGTCGTCATATCTAAAGTCGGTAAATTCAGATTTTGAATAACCGAATCCAGCTGTAATCGTTAGGTTGTTATTAGGGTAGTAAAATACTTCAGTTTCAAACCCTTTCACTTCTGATTCACCAGCGTTGCGAGTTATAGTGTCAAATTGAGCACCTGATAACTGTTGCTCTACTTGTTGTTTTTCCCACTTAGTAAAGAACGCATTGGCATTGAACATCAAGTTACCATTTAACCAAACAGAGCGGTAAGACAACTCAATATTATCAGTATATTCAGGCTCGTAAGTAAATAACTCATTTCTTGCTATGTTTGTGCCCACGCCACCTGAACGGAAACCTTTTTGGTAAATAAGGCTCGTCGTTATATCTTCATTAATGTGGTAGCTCAAACCAAACTTTGGTAAGAAAGCGTCGAACTCAGCGGCAGAAGGCGGCTCGATACCCGATGCGTTAGCTGCAAAGCCATTTAGGAAACCGTTAATAGCGCCAATTAGTTGTCCTACTTGTGCAGGGTAAGCTGTTGGGTTAGGCATTGGGTTGGTAATGCGATATAAAGAGTCAGACTTGTTCTCTTGCTCTTCTTCTTCGTATCGAATGCCTGCTAGTAAATCGAAAGAGTCATTCAACGAATATTTGATATCGGCAAATATTGCACGGCTTGTTACTTCCTGACCAAGCGAGGAAGAAATAGCTAAATAAATAGGGTCAATATTCGGGTATAGAGGTGATACTTGTTGCGCTAAGCTAGACGCCGTTGCTTGGTCAAAACCATTTTGCATTAACAGTCCGGTAACCGCTGTGGTAAAACCTGCACCAACAACGTCTTCTAGGAAAATAGCGCGTTCACCCGAAGCATAGTCTGACACTTCTAAATCAGAAGCATACAAGCCGACAACCGCTTCTAGTTTATCTGAGTCATAAGCAAAGCGAATTTCAAGGCTGTCTGTTTTGTCATTTCTGGCGTAACGGTTATCTGCAACTAATTGCTTGGCTGTTAAATCACTGTCCCAGTTATAGCCATAATCTGAGTCGTTGGTTGTGAGAATCGATACCAGTGATAACTCGTCAGTGATGTCCCAGTTGAATTCAAGCGTCGCAATATCAGTATCGGTTCTAGACCAGATGTCAGAGTTAAATTGAGTTTCTCTGTTAAATGGAGAGTCACCATATTCAAAAGTTGCCCAGTAAGGACCTAAGTCACTTTCTGTATTTGCTAGAGTTAAGATGGTCGTGATGTTGTCAGTTGGCTGGAATAATAACTTAGCACGTAAGGTGTTGGACTCTTCGTGGTTTGAATATTCACGTCTTGTTGGATTGTAAATGTCACCATCTAGTGATTTATCTTCAAATGATAAACGAAATGCTAGCATGTCGTCGATTAGGCCACCGCCGCCAGCGAATGCGAATTCTCTTTGACCTATGTTGCCTAATGTTACTTTCGTTTTTCCACCCCACTCGTAAGTCGGATCTTGAGTTCTAATGTGAACCGCTCCTGCTAATGAGTTTCTACCTTGCAGCGTAGATTGAGGACCGCGGAACACTTCTATTTGCGATACATCCCAAACTGGTACAGCACCACTTCTCATTACTCGGTATGGTAATGGCGCGCCATCTAAGTACATGGTTGTTAAGTAACTATTACCGCCACCTGATACGTTAAAGGCATTAATACCACGAATACTAAAGCCCTGTGTTAAATCACCTGCAACATTGGCCATGCCTGCAAAAACGTCAGAGATGTTTTGAATATTTTGCTTTTCTAGATCTTCTGTTGTAATAACAGCAACACTTGTTGGTGTTTCTTTTAAGGTGCGGTCAATCTTTTGACCTGTAACAACGATAGTTTCAACTTCTTGCACTTCATTAGCAATAGAATGTGCAGCGAATAACCCCATTGCAGTGGCTACTCCAATAGCCAACTTATTATATTTCATTTCTTTCCCAGTTTGTTGTTAAATGTACTTAAATCCACTTCATGTGTGGTGATAATGATTATTATCTATGTTTTTGCGAATGATAACGGATCTGATTTGCATTAGTAAATAGACTGGGGTATTTTTGTCCGCTAACTTGACAGACAACGACTTTCGGTATGGAAACTTCAGGATCAACAAAATCTAAAAACGCGACTTTTAACGCGTTTAAAAACCGAACCTTTTTGGCTTTGGTTATGACACTTATTGCTTCGGTCGTCATGATCCCAGGCATGGCGACTTATTTACCATTTCATCAAAATGATGCGATTGGCTTACCAATATTATTCTTTCCTTTTATTTGGACTGGCTTGTTTATTTATAGCTATATGGCTAAGTCAGTTGTGCAGGTTTGGTTAGTACTTTCAGCACTGACTTTGGTTCATGTGGCCTGCATTTACTTTGCACTAACAACGGCTTAAGGACAGCACAATGAAAAGTATTACGATAAAAAAACTTTATGCTTTGCACTCTTGGGTTGGTGTGATCACTGGTATCTTGTTATTTATCATCGCCTTTACTGGCGCAGTTGCAGTATTTGCCAAACCGGAACTAAAAGTATGGGGCAGCGAGGTTATTCGCGGTGAGATCCCACAACAACCACATAAATTAGCTCAGGTGGTAGAACAGTATTCAAAAAAAGTGGGGCCTGAATACTTAGAAGAAGTACATGTATCATTGCCAAGCCCTAGATTTTCGGAGACTGCAAGGGTCATTTACGAAGGTCATTTCGACAAGCCTGATGGTGGTGAAGAGCACCAAGGTAAAGTATTCCTGTTTCACCCAGAAGACTTAACACTAATTACCGAAGCGGACATGGATACTTTTTTCAATTCTCATCGATTAGATATGTCTGCTTTTTTAGCTCATTTCCATGCCGACTTACACCTTGGCAGACCAGTAGGTCTAATTCTAACAGGTTTGTTAGGGCTTACTTTAATGGTGTCCATTGTTACTGGTATCTTTATTCATAGAAAAATATTGGCGCAGTTGTTCACATTTAGGGTCTCTAAGACCTTCTCTTTGATGCTCAATGATAGCCATAAAGTTATGAGTATTTGGGCTGTATTGTTCCATTCTGTAATTGCATTTACTGGCGCATTCCTTGGCCTAGCCACCGTGATACTGGTTCCAGCCGCTGCTTACGTTGGCTTTAATGGTGATCAGGACAAGTTAGTTGAAACCTTTACTGCAGTGAAGCCTCCTGTTTTGGCTCATGTTGAGCAACCAACTAAGTTAGGTGAGATTTTACAACGCAGCGCAAAAGAACGACCAGACTTGACCTTTAACCGATTACAAGTAATGGGTTACGGCGACCAAAACGCTATGGTTTACCTATTTGGTGCTGGTAGTGATCAACTAGGTGGTGAAACTCTGGTGTATAAAGGAGCGACAGCGGAATACGTAACTAGCCAAGCTAATTTTGGCCGCTTAGAGGGGGTTACTGGCAAGATCTTAGACGCTATGTTCCCGCTACACTTCGGTAACTTTGGTGGCTTATTGGTGAAAAGTATCTGGGCCATTTTAGGTATTGCCACAGCATTGCTACCTATAACTGGTTTGATGCTGTGGATTGAAAGAGGACTGAACGCGCAGAATCCAGCACACAGCCGACGCACTTATGAGAACTTTAATCGTTTGCTAATTGGCGCTTGTGGCGGTGTTGTAATGGCGACTGTCGCGCTATTTCCTAGTCAATTATTAATGAATAAGTGGATGTCGGGACAAGATCATACTGATGCTATTTTCCTAGTATTCTTTGGTGTTTGGTTTGCAGCAGTGGTGATGCCGTTTGTCATAAGTCAGGCTAAAGCTATGAAGTTTATTGTACTGGTAACGGCTTGGTTAATGATACTTATCATGCCAATGGATGCGGTAATGACAGGAAGCCATTTGTTTAACTTATTTGAAACTAAGCATTTTGTCTCTATGGGCGTAAACGCAGTGATGTTAGCACTGGGGGTATTACTACTGTGGGTATATAAAAAGCTGGTAACTAAACAACAGCAAACGATTACAAGTGAACAAGAACTAGCTGGGGAGGCGGTTTAAGATGTTAGTTTTAGCATTAATTTTGACGATTGCTGGTACTTGGCTACTAAATCAAAATGGTTCATTAACAGCCGATGTAAAAATGCGTATTGCTGGCTTTGGCCTTAATATTGTTGCCTTGCTTGTGTTCGCCAGCTTGTATGGCACAGCTAGGGGCATATTTGTTTATTTAGGCGTGTGGGCTTTCATTGGCATGGTAATGACTTTGGTTTTACCTTTATTTAACAAACAAGCTTCCTAGCTTGGCTATAAATTCAATTAGCCGCAGTTTTCCTGCGGCTTTTTTATGTGAGAATGAAATTGGACAGAGCAAAGTGGTACCGCTGGCATAGTTGGGTTGGCTTAAAGTTATCTATCTTGATGAGCTTTATTCTTGTGACTGGCACTTTAGCCGTGTTTTCCCATGAAATTGACTGGTTAACCAATAGTGCTAAAAGAGTAGATAGCTCAACGGTCGACGGAGTTAATTGGTCTGCTATTTACCAAACAGCGCAGCAAAGATATGGCGATCGTGTGTATCAAAATATCAGCGCGCCTAGGGATCCTTGGTTTAGTGCTGAGCTGGTTTATGCAATTGAAAGTGACGAACGCAAAAGAGCATTTTTTCACCCAACGACTGGCGAGTTCTTGGGAGAGGGCCGTTGGTTTAACTGGCAACGTTTTTTCCGTATGTCACACCGTCATTTAATGATGCCTACGATAATAGGTGTGTCTATTGTCGGTATGTTGGCAGTTATGCTGTTCATTTCTTTTATCAGTAGCTTTTACATTTACCCCAAGTGGTGGAAAGGCTTTTGGCGTAAGCCAAGAACTCATCACCGTAAAGTTTTTTGGGGCGATATGCACAAGTTAATGGGGGTGTGGAGTCAGTGGTTTATTCTTGTGATCTCGGTGACGGGTATTTGGTATTTAGTTGAAAGGTGGGGAGGCGCAGCCAGTTACCCAAGCAAAGGCAAAGCAAAGTCGGAATTAGCCCTAGAACAGCCAACAAATCCTGATATAGAGCAGTTTAATAACATGTTGCTGCAAGTCGAAACCTTATATCCAGAATTAACAATAGAGTTGATCCGTTTTCCATTTAGAGCGGGGCAGGGCGTTGCTTTTACTGGTAGTGCTGAAGCGGCTTTAGTAAGACCTAGAGCTAATTTGATAAGTTTTGATCCAATAAGCGGTGAGCTGTTGGCGCTCAATAAAGGCACTGAGCTGTCGATACATGCGAGGATCTCAGAGGCTGCAGACCCTTTGCATTTTGGTTATTTTGCAGGAATGCCGACTAAAGTATTGTATTTTTTGTTTGGCATTATTTTATCGGCGTTAGCCATATCAGGTGTGTACATATTTGCCATGAGAGTTATGCCTAAACCGAAAGAGCAAAATGCCAAGCCCAGCTATTTTTGGCAGGGCGCTTTGGCCAGAATGAAAAAAGGCAAATGGCTGTCTTACGTATTAATTTTAATCTGTTTAGTGCTTACTTTTGTCTTGTTCACTGGTTTGGTGAAGGCATAAACCAGTTTTATCTTGCCAAGCGATAGCACAAGTTATCGCTTTGACCTTGCCAATAATGACTTTAATAAGCATTGATGGACAACTTGTTTACTGGTTTTATCTAAACAGGACAGTTCACCAATCGACAAAGCTTTATCGCTAATTAGACGTTCCAATGTTTGTTGATTAATACTGATCTGGATGTGCTGTTGATTAGTCATAACGGCTCCTAATGTAACGCGGTTGATGAAGAATTAGTGATAGTGGCAAAGATGGATAAATTAGCTTCATCTAAAGGGTATTCTTGTTGTTTATCCGTTTCGACAAAGTAGCGCAAAGACTGGATTTGGTTTTGTAGTACCGCCTTTGTTTCCGGTTTCTTTATAAACTCTTTTTCAATCCTTTGGCTGGTCAAGTCTATGACATTACTGCTTTCTAGAGGCTGGCCTAAGTCATCTAATAACCTAGCTAATGTGGCAGCACTTGAGGTTAACATCGCCACCGCATCTAAGGTATCGATTACATTTGCTGACAGAACAATTTCAGCGGCTTCATAAGCGCAACCTAAATGAGCCAAGGCTTCAAAGTTAAAACCCATAGCAAGAAGTGATTGACCATTCTCATAACTTTTTGACCAAGCTCTAACAGCTTGTCTTGGATAATTTCTTAGTTGTTGACGGTGGTTTACGCACAGGTACTTTTGATTCATGCTATTTCTCCCTTTGTTTTAAATGAGAATAGTTATCATTAAGTTTTAAATCAAGTGGAAAGTGTATTTTTTTGCTCATTTAATTAATTTAAACTTTTTTAACATTCTTTGTTGACATCGAAAGTAATGGGTTTATTATAGTTTGCAAATGAGAATGATTATCAATGATTGAAATCGAAAGTTCTCTAAACCGAGTTGTCTCTAGGATTACGGGTAGGTGCCAAATAATGGTTTACTGTTATTTGTGCCGTACATGGATGTTGAAAAGATAACCCCTGCTTAGTCACTTACAGGCACGATTAAGTAGGGTGTCCTCCGCTTACCTGGTTCATCTAATGAACCAGGTTTTTTTTGCTTTCATGGATGAAAGTATACCGAAGCTACATGGATGTAATCGTCTTCGGTAAAAAAACGCTCACCGCTTGCACTCACTATTTTATATTTAGAAAAAGAGCGACGGCTTAGGATGAAAGCTCCCGCTCGGCTTTTAAGTGGGTGTCTCTTTAATTTTTCTTCTCTTTAATTTTTCCCCCTGTCACTCTAAGCTCGACTCAGAGTCCATAAACATCGTGCTCTACTTCTTCTAGCAGCTTACCGTTGTTTTTCGCAATGGATTATCGCATCGAAGCACGATAATGACGGTATCGCTTTTTCTATCTCTCACTCAGAACTTCTGTCTTACCTACCTCTAGCGCGAAGCGATCTAGCAGTCGAAGGCTGATCTAGCGGTTTGCCGATCGGTTTTTTCAATGGATTATCGCATCGAAGCACGATAATGACGCTATCGCTTTTTCTATCATTCACTCAGAAGTTCTGTCTTGCCTTCCTCTAGCGGCTTGCCGATCCTTCTTTATCGCTGCTAACGCCGCAGAATTATTTTTAAGCCAGCAAAGTACGAGTGAAACTGGGTTCACAAAGGAGAACAAAGAAAAAATGAAAAAAGTTTTAATTTAGGTGTTGACTTAAAAATTAATAAGCTTATGATTAACGCAAATGAGAATGATTCTCAATTTTAAGCCGGGTTGTCTCTGGGAATTTGGGTAGGTATGAAGCACTAGTTCATGCCTTACATGGATGTTAAACGATTAACGTTATTTAGCCAATTACAGGCTTGGTTAAATAATGGTTGTCCTCCGCTTTGCCTGGCTCAGTGTGGTCATTGAGCCAGGTTTTTTCGGAGTAGTAAGCCCGCTTGGTCATGGAATGATTGAAAGGGTAAGGCAGTAAAGCTCGAAAGAATTTAATGTTAGTAACCAATGGGTCGCTAGCTAAAGAGGGAAGCAAGAGTCTTCTCCAAACCGTGTTGTCTCTAGGATTATCGGTGGGTGTAAAGCACTAGTTTATACCCTACATGGATGTTAAATGATTATCTTTGTTTGGCCAATTACAGGCATGGCTAAGTAAAGGTTGTCCTCCGCTTTGCCTGGCTTAGTGCTCGCATTAAGCCAGGTTTCCGGACAAATGACTCAAACAGTTATGGAATGACTGACGAGTACGGACACAGAAAAATAGAATTTAGCGTTAATGGTTAAGTTAGTTCGGCTAGCCCTTGATGCGAGTGAGAGTAATGACTGTTTATTCTCAAAACCGTGTTGTCTCTAGGATTATCGGTAGGTGTAAAGCACTAGTTTGCGCCTTACATGGATGTTAAATGATTATTCCAACTTTAGCCATTTACAGGCATGGCTAGACATGGGGTGTCCTCCGCTTAGCCTGGCTTAGTGTTTAACTAAGTCAGGTCTTTTTTTAAATGCTCTAGCAATTACCTTCTGCTCAGGTTTATTTTATGTCTTATTATTGTCAATTAAATTACTTATAATCGGTTACCTTTATTTCGTAGGAGCAGTAATGGCAAGGAAGTTTATCAAGCTTGGTCGGGTTGGCATCTGCTTATTGATCACTCTCATTTCTGTACTACTTTCGGTATTTATCACGATAACGACGATGAAAGTATTAGGCAGGGGCGATATGATGCTTGGCCTCTACATATCTATTTTGGCTCCACTGCTTATAACGCCAGTACTTACGTGGAATATTGCAGGGTTACTTTTGCGTATTCATAAGTTAGAACAAGAACAACGCCACTTGGCAACCTATGATGCTTTAACTCAATTACGGGTAAGACGTGTTTTCTTTGAACAGCTTGAGCTAGCGATGAAACAATCTAAGCAAGCTAACACCGAATTAGCCGTAGCTTATATCGACATTGATCATTTTAAGAAAATAAATGATAGCTATGGTCATAATACTGGTGATGTCGTATTGAAACAGTTTGCCGCAACGTTAAAACAGCACTTTAGAGACAGTGATGTGATAGGCCGAGTGGGAGGGGAAGAGTTTGCTGTGTTTTTGCCACAAACTACAAAACACGATGCCGCCGAATTATTAGATCAATTGAGACAAAAGATACAATCAACCTCAGTTGAATGTTCGGATCAGCAAATAAACTATACCATTAGTTGTGGCGTCACCAATTTAAAAAATGCTGCCAGCACTCGTTTAGATGAGCTGATCCATCAAGCTGACGTAGCCTTGTATCAAGCAAAAATATCTGGCAGAAATCGAGTTGAGTTATATAAGCCAAGCTTTGAGTAGCAGACTTGGCTTTTTTTCTAGAAAAACATTTTTTGTATTAACTTTTGTTTTAACACTTTTTGGTAAAACAAAACGGCAAATAAGTGCAAAGCAATAAAGCCCAATAATATATCGAAGTTCAGCTGGTGTAACTCTGATATTTCTAATGCCAAATCATAGTCAATCAATTCGCTTAATGGTCCACCGTCAAAGCCGTCAGTTTCCACGGCAAATAAGCCTAAAACGGTTTGGTTGAGCATAAGTGTTAGCAGTACTAGAACACTGTAACCTCCGGCAGGTGAGTGAGTTTCACTAGGCTTATTGTTATTAACAGAACGGATATTTGCTAAGTAGCGAACAACCTTTACTGGCGATTTGATAAAGGCGCTAAATTTAGCCGCCGATGAGCCACAAAAGCCCCAAATTATTCTTACAAGCAAAACCGATATTAACCCGTAGCCGGCATAGTAATGCCATTGGAACATGCCGTTTTCAGCGGTATACCAGCAAACAGCGAGTAAGGTTATCATCAAGATATGACACAAGCGGACAACTAGGTCCCACTTGTGTACTGGTGTTGAGGTTGTCATTGCGAAAGTTAGTCAGCTTTGTACTTGTCGTGACATGAGCCGCAGGTTTTCTTGAATGTTTTCAACGCCGTTTTTAGTTGAAAGTCATCTTTGTTTAACATGCCTTCCACTTCGGCTGCCGCCATTTGCAAGGCTTTTGCTTTTTCTGCGAAGTCTGCTGTATCACTCCAAATCGCAGGTAAGGCATCCGTTTTATAAGACTTGTTGCTAGACTCTTGCTCGAACCAACCTGGCAGTTTTAGACTTTGTACTTTAATCGCTTTAACACGATTGTTTACTTCAGCCATATCAACGTTACCGGACTTCAACATCTTGCCCATAGCGCGCATCGATTTGCCCATAACTTTAAAGCCTTTTTTACGTTCTTTGATCAAAGCATCGGTATGGTCTGCATGGGCATTAACTGAAGTTGAAGCTGTAAAAGTAAGCGCAGAGCATAGGGTAAGGGTAACTAATTTTATTGTATTCATTGTGTGTCTCTTTGTGTTGCGTGTTTTGCCAGCCTAGCTCTATAGGCATTGTTATATCAGGCTGGAGTTTGTGATAGCTAATACAGGCGCTCAAACTATTGTAAACATTAACGAATTAAGCAGAGGTTTGACAAGATAATTTAGCCAATTGAAGGCAAAAAGTTAGCCTCAAGTTTATAGAGAATGAGGGATCACAAGCTTTTAGCAGTAAACAGCAAGCTCAGTGATGAAGCTTGCTGTTTGTCAGATCTATTACTCATAGTTTACGTTTCGCTGAACCAACTGCCTTTTTCGACGTAATCCGTTAAAGCCATAGATAGGGCTTTATCATCAAGAGGTCTGGCGATTAAGTAGCCTTGCGCCACATCACAGCCCAACTCTCTTAGTAAAGTAAACTGGTTGTATTCTTCAATGCCTTCAACCACAATTTTTCTATCCAAGCTTTTGATCATGGTGACAATGGACTTAACCACCTTTTGTTGCACTTTGTTGTGGACAATATCAGTAATAAGAGAACGGTCGAGTTTAACTGTGTCGAAGTCGATACTGGTTAAATAAGATAATGACGAGTAGCCAGTACCAAAGTCATCCATCGCCACTTCGAAGCCTGCTTCTTTGGCTTTGCTAACCCAAAGCTTAGCTTTGTCAAAGTCATTTACCACAGAGGTCTCTGTGATCTCCAACTTAAGTCGAGATGGTGAAGTTCCTACTTGTTGGACAATTTTCTCAACTTTATCAATGTAATTTAAGTCGGTGGCTTGATGACCGCTGATATTTATTGAGATCTTTACGTCGGTTAACCCTAGTTGATTCAAGGTTCTCACTTTCTCAGCAGCTTGTTTAACAATCCAGTCTGTCAGGGTTTCTATTTGCCCTGTATCTTCCAAAACGGGAATAAATTTGTCAGGGTAAACGGGCCCCAAATGAGGGTGAACCCAACGCACTAAGGCTTCCATTGTTACTAATGACTCTGACTGTAAGTTCAACATAGGTTGGAAGCACAAATAGAATTCTTCGTTCGCTAATGAACGGTCAAAGTCTGATTTGATCCGAAATAGAAATTTTGACTCTTGCTCCATTGCAGGATCAAAAATGTGGTAGTTTTGGCTCTTGTCTTCTTTTGCTTTGTGTAAGGCTAAGTCTGCTTGTCTGAGCAATTTTGCAAACTCTGGCGAGTTAGTATTAGCATGAGCAACTCCTATGCTCAGTGACACATTGAGTACTAACTTTTCAAATGAAATAGGGTTATCAAAGACTTGAGTAACATGAGTGATAAAGTCTTCAATGTCTTCAGCTGTGGTCAAACTGTCGCTGCGAACAACAAACTCATCACTACCAAAACGGTAGGCGTGGGTATAAGTTCGGCAAACAGAACTTAAACGCTTAGCCACGGTTTTTAACAACTGATCACCAACTTCGTGACCTAGGTTTTCATTTAGCGCAGTAAATCCGTCAATGTCTAATAGCAGTAAAGTCACTTGCTTGTCGGCTTGTTCAGCTAATTGCGATAAGTGGATAGACAGGGCATATCTATTCGATAATTCAGTTACGCTGTCATGCAGAGCTATAAACTCCAAGTGTTTGTTTGATGCTTCTAGCTCTTGTTCGTTGTTCTTTAGATTGGTCACTGTACTGGTTAAAGCGTGATGAACTTGACTGATCTCGTCATTGATAAAGCGGTTTGATTTTATCCGGTTTAAATCTGTAATCGCTGAGTTGTACTGTTTCTCACCAATAAGAGTAACCGCTCGACCAAGCTTAGTCAGCCGACTAATCGGATTAGAAGTCATTGCCAGCCCACCTAAGAATAGGGTGCCAATAAGAATAGAGATAAAACCAATTACGAATTGAAACTCTTGCTCCATACTCTTTATAAAAGCCGTTTGTTCATCAATAAATAGCAATTTGAAACGAGACTCTTGTTGTTGTTTATATTCATATGCCCACACGTACTTATCACTGTCCTGAGCGTATTGACCTTGGTCGATTAATTGCTCAAATTCGGTATTAATACTGCTGATAACTTGGTTGTTTTTATCTGCGTTGGTCAGTATTGGTACTGCGTAGTTTTGCCAGTATCTATAGTCATTAACATGAGGCTTTGATTTTTCAGTTAACAATGCCACATCTAAGTGGGTTAAGCGGCTAAAAGCCAGCAGCGAAGACAGCAGGTCTCTTGAGTACAGCAGTCCAATCGTCTGACCTTCAATGCTAACGGGAACCACTACCGTGATGGTACATTCCAATTCGCATTCTATGGTCTGAACTGGAATGGCGGTTTTTTTAATTTGTTGCTGAAAAGTTAAGTAGGTTTGTTTTTTTGCCGATGAGGCAATGAAATCGTCTGTTAGTAGCTTAAACTCTCTAACAGAAGAGTAAACTTGAATGCGGGATAAGGCTTGTTTTAGCGCCGTTTCTGCACCTTCAATGGTTTCTGTTTGTAAACTTCGGATTGAAATGATCTCTTCTGAGAATAAAATCGCAAGGTCAAACTGTTGCTGAATAAAAGTGTCAAAGGCATTATCAATACGAGTGATCAGACGTTGGTTTTGTTCTTGTTGTCGTTCAACGTTTTTGCTGGAAACTATGCTATAGGAAAATACAGCGACGGGAATAAGCAACAGCAGCATGATCACAACTGCTAAATACCTCAAACTGATCTTCATCATAATTATTTCTCTTTAGTTAAAAACGCCAAGATAATTGCATAAGTGCCAGATTTTCATCCCAAAGTTCGGTTTTACTTCGGTGACCCTCAACATTTAATTGCCAATCACTATTAATTCGCCAACTCAAGCCCAACGCATACTGTTGTGAGTCTAGCAAACCAATTGGTGCGATTGAGTCGAACTCCAGCTCTTCATCAAAGCTCAACTTTTCCTTACGCAGTAAAACACTTAGTTCAGGAGCAACAAAATATCTAAACTGGGCGTAATGACCGGTTAGCTCGCGCTCAAAGTCGATATTTAACTCAGTATTGTAGGTTCTGACTTTTTGTTTTGCATATTCTGCGGTTACTTCAAAATCGCTATGTTGATATTGCAAGCCAAATGAACTGCTGGCTAAGTCTAGTTTACTCATTGTATTAATAACAAGGTCGTCAATGTCCAATTGCCTGATGGGGCTATTTAAGTCACCATCAAAGCTGGTTCTGGTATAAGTAACTAACCAATTGGCATTTTGGTAGCGGATGTCAAAGTAATTAGCATTGGCATCTTGCCAGCTTGCGTGTTTGGAAAAAGAGTAAAATTTAGCAACAAAGTCATCGTCTAAGTCAGGCTTGCCTGCGGCTAACTCAACACGTAAATCGCCGTCTGAAATATAAAAGTTAGATGCCAGCCTAATTCCATCTATGTGGGAGTGAACACTACGTAAGTCATCGGTGTAAACGGAATGAGGCAACAGCACACTCGGTCTAATAAACGGCATATCACGAGTTTGGTTATAAATGCCGCCGCCGGACTTTACTCTACCTAGACTGATAGTTTGTTCACCGACACCAAGTAAGTTGTTGCGCCAATCTATACTGGCGTAATCTAGCTTTAGCTTGGAATCGTCAGAAAGCTCGGCAAAATCTCGATAAAGCGCTTGTCCATTGAACTCTAAGCCGTACGGTAGCGTCGCTGAAATGGAGACTCCACCTTCAATTATCTGATGCCAATCACGTTGCCATGAATTGTCATCTCTGTCATAACTTCGGTAATTGGCAGCACCAACGGATAAGAAGCCTGAGGCATAAACATTTTCGCTTAACTCTACCGAAATAGCGTTGCTTGTTGTAAGGATAGTTGCCAGAGCAATAGCTTTAGAAAGTCGTAAGTACATTGACCTTTCCTTTATATTCTAAGAACAACGCTGAATCTGCTGAAACATATGCGATGGTGTTTGAGTTAGTACTTACATGGGCAAATACTTTACTTTCTGAACTTATATTTTTTGGCGCTCGCGCTCGACCAGAAAAGACTTGTCGGTCCCAAATGCGTTGTAATTGATAAGGGTAAAGCTCAAATAAGTGATGGGAAAACGCTTGAGTTACCTCATTGTCTAAAGGCAAATGAACCAGTTTCACTGGTGCGTTATTAGGCAGTAGTTTTTGTTTTAAACTGTAGACATTCTTCAGTTGGTCCATATTCAGGGAGGTAACATCCGAGCTGGCAATAATAGCGACGTTTTTCACTGTTGCCAGTGCATAAGACGATGACCAAGTACTGGTCGTAAAAAACAGCAAAACAATGAGACTAAGTGTTCTCACCACATATCCTTTTAGCTATAAGCACTCTATTAACACATATTTACACTGCTATGTAAGCTGAAAATTTTACCTAACAGTGGATAAATTTACGAATACACAGACTCTTGCACCTTGAAAAAGTTGCCGCAAGGTGGAGTAAAATTATTGTCGCATTAAAAAGCGAAGGATTTAAATTGGGAAAAATCCTGCTTTTTAATTATGTCATCGAATTTTTCCGCTAAACGCTGTGATTCGCTGAACACGGTACGCCAGTACTTCAACCTGTCCTCGTAACTGATGCTCTCAAAGTCTTTTCTATCTGGAATTTTGCCGTAAGGTAAGTTGGCAATAAATTGGTCTGATGGCACCAGCATTAGAGTTTTATCGTAATGTTGCCTATTAGGAGAACGAGCCAGTGATTTGTCAAACCAGCCTGCTTTCGGCGATTTGTTAAAGTGCGGGTACAGCGTTAGCCCAGGTTTATTGAATTCAAGCTCAAAATGATAATCGATCACGCCGCCGTCTCGATACATTCCCAGCTCTGCATTGGCAATGTTTTTTATGCCTGCCATTACAAAGGGGATTGCCCCCGATGCCAACAAAGATGGCTCGACATTGTCTTGGCTAAAAGATTGATAACAAGTGGTAATATTATGCGGGTCAGTTAACCGTAAGCTAGAGCTTTGCGGAGCAAAAACATAACGTTTATATTGTTGGTTAAGGTACTTGCGGTCAAGGCGGTTAAGAAGGATAGATTTAGCTAATCCCAAGCCTTGTAGCAATTTATTTTCATATTGTACCAAACCATTAGACTTCGCCACGATAAAGTGCGCTTTGAAAATAGGGTTGGAAATAAGTTGATTAATACCTTCACTAGAGAAAATATGGCGTAACATGCGTTGTGCCGAATCGGTCAACTCCTGCGCGGTTACCCCTTTGACATAGTTAGTTTCAGAATAACGAGTAGCTAACTCAGTAATTGCACTCACAGGGTCTGCTTGGGTGAAACAAGCTGAACGAAAAGCACCAGCCGAGGAGCCAACAAGGTTTAATTCTGTACTTCTGTGTTTAAAAAATTCACCGAATAAGTATTGATCAAGGCCCAATAAAGTAAACCATTTAGGGCCACCAGATGCGCCAAGAAAGACGTCAAACATCTGTTGGGTTAATCCATTTTGTTCAATTTCCTTCCTAGCGGTTTCGCCAACGTATATGTCTAACATTTTACTTCTTATTATTCTGAAAAAGAGATTTTAAAAGGGCATAGCCTAAACAAGTTTGTTACTTTTTCATAATAAAAAAGTTCATCGTTTTTGTTTTATCGAGCCTCTGAGCGAATACTTATTTTTCTATTGAAGAGGTGTTTAGCTGGTCAGATGAAGTTCAACTTTCATTTGTTGATGGAGTATTCTTACAATATAAATGTCGTTGTTACGAACTTTAAAAAAGATGCTGTGTTTCTGGTACAGATATCTAAAGTAGCCTAGTCGGATATCCCTTATATCTTGTCCTAGATTAGGTTCATCAACCAACAACAACAGGCAATCATGTATGCCTAATAAATAGCTTTCTGCTCTATTTGCCCCAAATTCTTGTTCGGTATATTGGTATATACGCTCAAGATCTAATTGCGCTTTATTAGAGAGCGTGTAGTTGTTCATTTCACACCAGTTTTAGACTTTTGTTTTGCTATTACATCTAAAACAGTTAATTGACTTTCACCACTTAACTCACCTTCAACAAGCGCCATTCTAATCGCGTCTTGTTCAGTTTGGTTATGACGGATCAAATCTCTTATGTAGTCACTTGCATTGGCAAAGCGTCCGGACTCAACTTGAGTATCAATCCAAGCTCGCATTTCATCAGGAATAGAAATATTGAGAGTAGCCATATCATTCTCCTGTAAATTTAATGCCAATAATTATGGCAGATATTGGCAAAGTTTGACAATGTTTGAGAGTTTAAAGAAATGTTAAATTTAATTTTGGCGTATGGCTATACAAAGTAACCCATTTAGGGCCAACAGATGTGCCGAGAAAGACGTCAAACATCTGTTGGGTTAATCCATTTTGTTCAATTTCCTTCCTAGCGGTTTCGCCAACGTATATGTCTAACATCTATAACTCTCCAACTAATACTCGGCTGCATATTAACACGTACTGCAACAATATTTTTGTTTGCTGGTAGAGTTTGCATAATTTTGTAGGCACTATTATTGAGTAAACTAAATGCAGTGGAAGTCTCTAAGTATAAAAGGAAAATTATTTGTTAAATATTCGTAACCCTGTAATAAAGTATTATGTTTTGCCATACGCAATACTTATTCTAGTTCCTATTTTTGCACTCGCATTTCTAAGCCAATTTACTGATGGAGCTCTTAATTTCCTTTGGAAATCATTTTCCCAAGAGGAAACTACATTAATTTTATTTGTACCTGCTGTTGTCTTAGTTCTTTTATATCTTAGGTATACAGTAATGTATTTGCCTGACTTAACAAAAAATACTCCCAATAAAAATACAGGAAGAGTTAGACCATCAAGGCTTGAAGTTTGGTTTTCAGCAGCACCAATTTTGATGTGCGGATTAATGCTAGGACTTGGGTTTAAGCAGGACGGGATAATGTCCGAGGCAATAGAAATAGCCAATCTAAATGAAGCTAATAAACTGACCAACCACAGCTACTTTTATTTCCATGGAGAGTCTCATTTAGTCAGTTATGAAAACTTTTTTTATGGTTTAAAGACAACCCATTACAAAGGAGCAACGAGAGAAAATATTACGACTCATTTTGGGGGGCTAGTCTCATCGAAAAAACGTATTTCAGACTCAATTTATTTATATAGAAACGATAAATACCTTTATGGCGATAAACGAGATAAAGCAAAAGAGTTAAAGGCGGCGGAATTCGCTGAGAGAGCTGAATTTCGAAGATATAGAAGGTTTTTATCCAATGGAGGGTACTTTAAGCGCCAGGAAATTCAGTTTCAGCTTCTATCTAGAAGTGGGGTTAATTTAAAATTAAACAACTTGTATTTTTGCTGCCAACACCATTACGTTATCTTAGAAGAGCCTTCGTCAATGAAGTGGGTCTCAATTGTTTCTTTTATAGTGTGTTATTTACTGGCAATGCTGCTCCCCCTTGCAAAAAGAAACGACAAAATTGATACAACGAAATATTCAGTTTTTCAAAAACTACCTACTGTCTGGGGGAAACTCTTCGGTTTCAAATACAACGTTGGAGGTATACGAAGAAAGTTTACGAAAGAGCAACAAAAAATATATTTAGCGCCCAAGACCAAGAAAAAGCCAAAACCAATCATGTATTGTAATGGCTGTGGTGGAAAGTTGAAATGGAAGTATGTGCAAAATGAAGAACGAGAAACTACAAAAGCTTGGTACTGCTCGAACTCTAAATGTGAAGAATGCGAACAAAGGCGTTAAAAGTTGAGCCATTGCTTTTTGTTAATAGCTTGCCCCAACTTTTCTTTACTGAGCGAAAAGTTATTTATCGATGGTATTTCTGAGAGCCTATGATTTACAACATCGATTAAAACTTTTGAGCGGTCATATTTGTCTTTCATCCAATCACAAAGTAAAAACTGAGCGCTTTCTAAACAAGCTAAGTTGCAGCCCCAGACTTAGTTTGGAAACTTTGTATAGCCGATCGTTATAGTGTGATAAGAATCGCCATGAGGAGGCTCATCTTGTCTCAATAAGAGCAATATCAGTTAATCGCAGAATATTTACTTGTTGCCGAATAATTAAGGTACAGATTTTTTATCTTTTGTAGTGTGTTTTTCAAACAATTGGGAATTCACTACAAAGGAAATGACATTCATGTTGAGACTTACTTTTACCTCAAGTCACTTGAGGGGGCTTATTACTAGCGCTATTGCCTACTTGGCGCTAGTTACCGCTAATGCGTCGGCAGGGGAAGCTGAAAGCTTTGTTAATAAGTTGAAAAGCCACTACCAACCAACACGCTCAATTACTAAATTCTCGCTCAACTACCACTTCTTAAATAAACAATATCGGTCGTTGGATTATTGGGATCATCAAAGCCCAGATAGGGTGATGTCTTTAAGAATGGTGGAAGTGGATTTAGAAAAGAAACACTTTTATGACAATGACATTTTGTATGCGCCTGGCGGCAGAATGTTAGATAGAGTGCAGTTCCAAAATGACCATCACAGTTATTATTACGAAAAAAACGGCAACTTTTTAGGCAAAGGTTATTTAAACCTAGGCATGGGAAATTTTGACCGTTTCATGAGTTTTATGGCACTTAATATTGATTTTCTTGCTGTAAGGCCTCTTCTTGATGAAAAAGATATAGATCTTATTACTTTGCGTAACCAAGCAAACTCTGAATCCTTCATTCTGACGCATTCCATTTCAGATGATGATGAGGTTGACTATGAGTTTAAACGAGAGCCACTTCGATTAATTTCAATAGATAAAAAGTCTCGAAAAGCACGTTATGTCTATAGTGATTATCAAACTACGAGAGGTTTAACCTTTGCTCGTTCAGTGAATAAATTCTATAACGGCGATACTGTTCCAGCTTACATAAGCTTCAATGACAGGTTTGACATTATTAGCCAAGTCGACAGTTCTAAACTGCAGTTACCTCAAGGCTATGGGCCTGAAATTAAACGAGGAGACGGTGTATTAGTTATGAAAGAGATAGGTAAAAATTTATATCTGATCACAGATTCGGGACACGCTCGTAATAGTCTTTTGAAAGTGAATGATGATGAATTAGCGTTATTTGGTGGCAGTGGTTATTCGTCTTTGTCTGAAAAGACGATTAAGTTAATTACAGAAACTTTCCCCAATAAAAAAATAGCTTCAATCCATATTACTCATCCGCATAAGTCTGAGATTGCAGGCTTAGCTGTGTTCGCTAGATTGGGAGTGGAGATCCTCGCCGATAAATACACCATTGCGGGACTAAAAGCGCTGCCAGCATTTGCCGCAGATATCGATAAGTTCAAGTTTAGAGTGATTGAAAGTGGGCAAGAAATTGAAGGAGTAAAGTTTTATGTTTTATCAAATATACATACAAAAGAGCAGAGTTTTGCCTACTTCAAAGATAGTGGGATCATTTTTCAAGCTGACTTTCTTAGTTTAGCCGCCGACAACACGATTCCTAAATTCATCCCTAGTTATACCCGAGCCTTTATCGACTTTATTCGACAAGAACAACTGAGATATCAGCGTATTGTTGGGCATTACAAAAATAATAATATTTCTGTAGATGTCGTAAATAAGGTTTACAACTCTATGATGTAGCAAAGTTGACTAGGTTGGTTGTCAACCTAGTCAACTGATTTAGTTATCGTTTCAACCGTGCTTTTGCATTTTTTATTGCATCGGTATTGTCAAAGTATCGTTTTGTCAGTTGCTTTAATTTAACGTCATCTTGTAGTACTTCTGATAAGGTCTGAGTCATAAACTCTGCATTTGTTAACGTACTTGGGGTTGTTAACAACTTATTTAGCCACTGCCACATTGCAGGTTCCCCAATTTCTTGCTCGACTGCCAGCCAAATTAAAGGGCCGTAAACGTAAACATATAACTCTCTATCACCGTACTCGTCGCTTGCGGTAACCTGGTTTATTGCAGGGAGTTCGGTATTATTTAAGTAACTGAATTTATTAGCAATAATTTCATAGTATTGCTCTTCGCTGATTAGCGCTTTAGTCAATTTGAGAGCGAGAAACTCGGCAAAGGACTCTGTCAACATGTCGCCTAATTCAGAGTTAAAAACTTTATATGTACCAAAGTAATAGTGGCCTAACTCATGGCCGATAAAGCTTTGATAATCATCAGTTGTTACTAAATTACTCAAGCCTGTCTCGTTATGGTTCATCACAACAATTGAAGGGTAAACAACGAATAACCAAGAGTCTTTTTTTGATACTGGGGTGGCGTGTATATAAACAATGTCATCGCCGTAAGGAATGTTAAGTTTTTGTTCGAAGAAGCGCTTAAAAGATTGAGTTAGAGTAGCTAATTTTTCAATCTGCTGTGTTGACAGCTTTGAGTTCAAATAGAAATTGTTGCTATGTTCAGCTATCTCGTAATCACCAATAAATAAGTTAATTGATGTTGGCTTTGTCGTCGAAAACTGTGCTTTGTTAGCTTTTACTGGTTTGCTGCCATTGACATAAATGCTTGAACAATCCAGACAAGTGACATTTAGATCGTATTCAACTTCGTCATATCGTTTGTCTTGTTCAACGTCATAAATAATAGGGTACCAAGCTGCCTGAAAACCGTCAGTTCTTAGGGTTTTACCGTTAAAAGCAATATTACCTTTCCAGTCTCCATAGTTTTTGGCTTGCTCTAAGTCAGCAATGACTGGAAATTTACCCGTCAGCTTCACTCTGAAAGACTCCGGCATAAATCGTTTCTGCTTTGAGCTATGGGTTAACTGATAACCAAAGCTCTCTTCTGATAAGGCTGGTTCATAACTTTTTTTATAATTAAGAAATTCATCGGTGTTGCTATCTTTTATGAACTCTATGTTAAGTCCAGAGTTTATATGTATCAGATAATCGTTAAGTTTAGGGATATGTTGAAGTTGTAAGTCGGCCTCAATCGTCCCTAACTTTATTGATACTTCGATATTTCCTGTGAGTTTTATTGGTTGTTCTGTTGCTTCAACGTTTAGCGATATCAAAGTAAACAACATCATTGATAAGAGTAAAAATGAAAAGAAGTGCGCTTTTACCTTTTTCCTAATGTTATCCATAGTAACTGATCCCTGTTTA
This sequence comes from Psychrosphaera sp., assembly GCA_965200905.1. GTDB lineage: Bacteria > Pseudomonadota > Gammaproteobacteria > Enterobacterales > Alteromonadaceae > Psychrosphaera. The sequence continues at coordinate 34,001 of CBDAVN010000015.1, read as the reverse complement.
TTCAATAGTATGAGATTTACACGATATCAGATTTAGTAATGGAGTTAGAATTTATATTTCAAATAGTTAACTTATGATCATTTATTCAGGTAAGAAGGTTTTGATAAGAAAGTAGGGCACTGAGCCCTACTTGTTTATAGTCTTGAGTTGAGTGGGCTATTTCACCGTTGCTTTAATTGTCATGCCTTGTTCTTGACCTCGAACAATGACATGGTGCCAAGCTGACTCAGGTGCACTTATTTGAATGCGTTCTTTATTAGAGTTTGCTTGCTGTGAGCTTGACTGGTAGTCGCTAGTCGTCGGCCAGCTAACCGCTTTATGGTATAAGCTAGCATCACCTTGACCATAGTCGGTTTCAATGGTTAATTGTGAGCTGCCTTGAGGTACCCAGATATAGAAGCTTGCAGAGTTTTCCGTTACGCAAACGGCTTGAGAGCTGGTTAGTTCACCATAGCTCTGAGCAGTTTGAGTATTACATGCATTTTCTAAAGCTGGCTCAGTCCAGCTCACTTTTACAGTGACATTAGTTACATCTGTATCTGGATTGACCATTATGTACCACTGGCCTGATTGTGGCGTTGCTACTTCAACTTCCTCAGCATTACCCACAACCCAAGGTCTATAGTCATAGTCTTGTGTGCTAGGTTCGCTGGCAAATTTTACATAAAGATCAGCTTCACCTGTGCCGCCCGATGTTTCGATTAACAGGTTTTGGCTGCCAGTTGGAATATCAATGACAAACTTTTGTTGCTCGTTGGCATTGGCACTAAAGGTTTTGCTATCTCCATTATTTAACGACTGAACACCTTGTGAAGGAGGGTCTGTAGGGTCAACCGGATCTACTGGGTCGACAGGATCGGTATCGTCATTACTGGTTACCGAGTCGAGCCAATTACTAAAGCTATTATCAAAGCCTGTAGCATAATTATTTAACAAGCTATCATAGTTTTGGTAATTGCCAGCTCTTAGCTCGTTCAAGATGTTATCAACTTCAGGTTGTTGTTGCTCAAACATATAGCGAGTGGCTAAATATCCCCAATCGTAAATCTGGTTGGCGGTTTTGTTGTAGTCGGTTCTAAACAAAGTACTCAATGAAAAGGTTTTATCTTTTGCTTTGCCAACCGCACCGTCATTTCTGTTCTTTTTCGAAATATATTCAGCTAAGCCTTCACTCCACCAAACGGTATCATGAGCGTTGCCTGTGGCAAAATCACCATAAAGGTTAAAACGACCATCTAAATAATGCACGTATTCGTGCTCTAGGTTCCAAACTTGAAAAGCGGGTCTTAGCCATTCTGCTTCATAAGCGAGAAATCGAGGAATATTACCTTGTTGTGATGGGGCGCCTTCAAGATAAATACCGCCATTGTCGGTGCTGTGACCAAATAAAATACCTGAGTAGTTTTGGTAATCAGCACTGCTGTTGTAAATGATCATTTCTAATGTGCTATTTAAATCATCAGCGACAGGGCTATATCCGGTTGCTAGTTTTTGGTGAAAGTAGGTTTCCTGCTCTGCCAAGCTGGCACAAATTTGGTTAAGTTGAGCTTGTGTTAAATCTTGCGCTCGGACTCTCAAACTTGAGCTGCATGAGTGCGTTATCGGTAATACTTGCTGTTCTAACCGAGCTTTAAAGTCGCAAGTACCGTAATAACTGCAGTTGTCTTTGTCAGCATATTCAACCTGTGCAGCAGCTTTAAGCCATGCTGAAGAACCGAAGCCTGTTAAGCTAAATCTATCTAATACATTTTTGACTAAAGGCTTGGCTCGCTCATAAGTATTGCCGCCGTAACTTAACATTCGCCCCAACTCATTTACTGCGTCGGTATATTGGTATTCTCGATTATGGCCAATCAGGTCGGTATTGGTGGCAAGGAAGTTGTCTAAAGTATTTAAAATACTTGGGTCTGCTTCTATTAAGTTACGATAATCTTGATTCCAGCTGCCTCGATATAACAATGTTAAAGCCTGAGTCATAACACTTTGGTTGTAATAGCCTGTGTTTTTATTGTAACGACGGATAATTTGTTCCGCTTCAGACAGGTATCTATGACTAGAAAAGTTATTCATTAATATCATTACTTCTGACGCCGTTTTAGAATGCGTTTCATCGGTATTGTAGAAATTTGAATTGGCAGCAAAGGTGTCTAGAAATGCATGGTTGGCATTGGTTAGTCGGTCAGTATATTCACCAATTTGAGCTGCGTTGCCCCATTGCGCCCAATAGCCAACTCTCAGGTACAAGATGAAATTTTGTAACTTGTTGGCATTGCTACCATCGTAATTTTGCGCTCGCTGTTTTGCTTCATTGGCAATGGCTATCATGGTGTTTTCGTTAAATAACGCCGCGTATAAGCTGTTATTGGCTGCCCAAATTTCGCTACTTAAGCATTGAAAGTCTGAACTGCTGGCCAGCATGTTTATTTTGTCAGCATTGGTCGCTGAAGCAAGATTACTGGCGCTAACAGAGCAACTAGCAGAAGACTTAATTTGTGCAGCTGTCTTAACTGACGGAGTCAGTGTTGGCTGTATTTTTTTATCAGCAGAGATAGCTTGTAGCTGCTGTGTTTCTTTGACCCCTTTTTCCACCACTTTCATATGGGGTGGCAGGTGATGATGCCTTATATGTTGGTTAGGTTCAGCCACAACTGCAGACGAATCTGTTGTCATCAATGCCAGTGTTAACGCCACAGTAATGTGGTTGGTAGTAAACTTCATTTTATTTCTTCCTTTTATTTTATTAGAGCTTATTTGTGCTCTTTTTATTTTTATTCACCCATTGCATAAGGCGTTGGGTAATATATGTATAATGTATACAATTTATTTATCAAGTTTTTATGTTGATTTTGTTTAACCATGCATTTGGGCTTAAGGTTGGGCTGAAATGACGGAGACGTATTAGAAAGTGGACTCTTGAAGAGTTGCCAGTTGTTGTTGGGTTATTTAACTGCGATTGCTAGTTTGTTAGAGTTCTGCCACAAAAATAGGTGGGCAGGCTTGAGTTCTGACAAGTGCAACTTGGATAGTTGTGGGTTCAACTTAGGCGGCTGTCTTTTTAATTGATACAATGTATCATTGCCCTCAATATAATAATAACACTAATAGGAAAACGTAAATGTTGTTCAGCAAAGCGCTAAAGACTTTGTCTTTAACTTCACTTGTACTAGCTGGAGCGGTACAAGCGGATGAAGGGATGTGGCAGCCACATCAACTGCAAGAGATCAGCGGTAAATTAAAACAAGCTGGTTTACAGTTAGACCCAAGCCAGATGGCAAATTTAGATCAATTCCCAATGAATGCCATTATCAGTTTAGGCGGCTGTACCGCATCGTTTTTATCAAACCAAGGACTGGTGGTGACTAACCATCATTGTGCTTATGGTTCCATTCAATATAACTCGACGGAACAAAACAATTTATTAGAAAAAGGCTTTGTGGCTAAAAACTTAGCTGAAGAGCTACCGGCTTCTCCAGGCTCTCGTGTTTACGTCACTGAGTCATTAACGGATGTGACAGATAAGGTAACAGGGTCAATTGCTAAGTCGGTAACTGGCGAAGATTTTTATAAAGCGATTGAAGCGAATGAAAAGAAACTTGTTGCTGAGTGTGAAACCTCTCAAGACTACCGCTGTGAAGTCTATAGTTTCCATGGTGGCTCACAGTATTTCTTAATCAAACAATTAGCAATTCGCGATGTTCGTTTAGTTTATGCGCCACCGTCAAGCATAGGTAAGTTTGGTGGTGATACGGATAACTGGATGTGGCCAAGACACACGGGAGACTGGTCGTTCTATCGTGCTTATGTAAATAAAGATGGTAAACCTGCTGATTTTTCAGAAGATAACGTACCATTTGAGCCTGAAGCCTTTTTAAAAGTGAACGCAAACGGTGTTGATGACGGTGATTATGTAATGGTGTTGGGCTACCCAGGCCGTACTAATCGTTACCGCACAGCGGATGAAGTGGAAAACCAGTTTACTTGGACTTATCCAACAGCAAAGCGTTACCGTGAAGAGTATATTGAAACCATTAAAAATACCGCGCCAGAAGGCAGTGAAGCACGTATTAAATATGAAAGTACGCTTGCCGGTTTAGCCAACTATGCGAAGAACTATGGCTCTATGGTGGAGAGTTTTCACAAAGGGGACATGTTAGAGCGCAAGCAAAAAGAATTGAAAGAGCTAGAAGCTTGGATTAATGGTTCGAAAAAGCGTAAGCAGAAGTATGGTAAAGCGTTAGCTGAGCTAAACGAGCTGGTGGCAAAAGGTCAGGAAAACCAACAGCGCGACTTAATCATGGCTTACATTGGCCGTACTAATATGATGTCTGTTGCCAAGAAATTATATCGTCTAGCTCACGAACGAGCGAAGCCTGATGCCGAGCGCAAACAGGGTTATCAAGAGCGTGATATGAACCGCTTCACTCAAGGTATGAAAAGGGTAAACCGTCGTTATGACGCTGCCGTAGATAAAGCGGTATTGGCGCACTTTATTGCTCAGTATGCTAGCTTCCCTAAATCAGAACGCAATCAGGCGTTTGATCAGTTCTTCGGTTTAAGCAAAAACTTTGATGCGAACAAGCTACAACAGCAATTAGATCAGATGCACAGTGATACTAAGCTCGATGAAGAAGCGGTAAGATTGGCTTGGATGGATAAGTCGGTACACGAATTTAAAAATAGCAAAGACCCTTATATCCAATTCGCTGTAGCTCAATACGAGCAAGACAGTAAGTTAGAAAAACAAGACCAAGACTTAGTTGGTAAGCTAGCACAAGCCCGTCCGGCATATATGTCAGCGATGATCGCATTTAAGAAGAGCAAAGGTGAGCCGGTATATGCCGATGCCAATAGCTCTTTGCGTATTACCTACGGCAACGTTAAAGGTTACTCACCACAAGATGGCTTAGTAGCAGAGCCATTTACTACATTAGAGGGGATGTTAGCTAAGTATATCGCAGGCGATCACGAGTTTGATTTGTTTGCCAATATTCGCACAGCGATTGAAAACAAAGATTATGGTAAGTATTACCGCAACAGCTTGGGCTCAGTGCCGGTTAACTTCTTGTCGACGCTAGACACAACGGGCGGTAATTCAGGTTCACCAACACTAAATAGCAAAGGCGAGTTTGTTGGTCTGTTGTTTGATGGCGTTTATGAGTCAATCATTGGCGATTGGTACTACGATACTAAGTTAAACCGTTCTATCCACACCAGCGTACCATTTATGCTTTGGACCATGGAACATATTGATGGTGCCAATAATATCGTGGCAGAAATGACCATAGTCGACTAGTTATTTTATTCGACAGTTGGTTTTGTTACAAAGCAGTAGCTCAATTTGAGCTGCTGCTTTTTATCGCTCTAAGCTAGTTAATATTTGAAAGTACTATGACTGAAAAACAAACCTCAAATAATCTGTTAATCAATGCAACTGGGATAAAGTTTCGCTATCCAAATGCCAGTAATGACGCATTAGACATTGATAGTTGGCAGTTAAATAAAGGGCAACATACCTTTATTCAAGGTAAATCTGGCTCAGGTAAGTCAACGCTATTGAATTTATTAGCCGGGGTTTATAAAACTCAAGCTGGTAAATTGACCGTGTTAGGCCAAGATTTAGCGACGCTTTCAAACGCTAAGCTCGACAAGTTTCGCGCTGATCACATAGGTGTGGTGTTTCAGCAAATGAACTTAGTCCCTTATTTAACCGTAGCGGAAAATATTAAGCTGGCGGGCTATTTTGCTTCTAGTAAAAAACAGGCTGACGACGCTGATGTTGGCCAATTGTTGCAACAACTACAATTGCCTGCAGAGTTAGTAAAGCGCAAAGCTTCTGAGCTTAGCCTAGGTCAGCAACAGCGCGTAGCGATAGCCAGAGCATTAATAAATAAGCCAGAAATAATCATTGCTGACGAGCCCACTTCTGCACTTGATGCCGATGCCAGAGATGCCTTTATTGACATCTTGCTAACAACGGCCAATAGCTATAACTCCAGCATTTTATTTGTCAGCCACGACCTATCATTGGCGCCAAAGTTTAGTCAAACGGTTCGTTTGGAAAGTTTAAACAAAGCTCTGCCGACAGGAGAGACACATGCTGTTTAATGTTGCTCTTAAAAGTTTACTCAACCGCAAAGGCTCAGCGCTTTTAACGTTATTTACTCTGACTTTGAGTTTATTTGTGTTATTAACCATCGAAGATATTCGCCATCAGTCAAAACAGAGCTTTAGCCGAGCAGTATCAGGGGTGGACTTAATTGTCGGTGCGCCAACGGGACAACTGAATTTAACCTTAGCCAGTGTATTTGGCATTGGTTATTTAACCAATTCGGTAGAATGGGAAAGCTATGAAAGGTTAGAACAGCACTCACAGGTAGATTGGTTAGTGCCAATTTCACTTGGTGACTCACACAAAGGTAACCGAGTCATAGGCACCAATAGTAACTACTTTGAATTGGTCAAATATGGTAATAAGCAGAACTTAAGCTTTGCCCAAGGTCGTACTTTTATAGATGACGCCTATATAGCTGCTCAAGTTGTACTCGGCGGCCGAGTGGCAAACGAACTTGGCTATAAACTTGGTGACGAAATAGTACTATCACATGGTTTAGGGGTGACCAGCTTTCAACACCATGATCAAGTCCCGTTTGTGGTTTCAGGAATACTGGAATTAACCGGAACTCCTACAGATAGTGCGTTGTTTGTTAGTTTGTCAGGCATGGTGAGAATGCATGATGACTCGAAACAATCACTCAAAACAAAGGCTATTAAAAGCAATAAGCAAAATAGCGATGAGCATCATGCTCATAAACATCAGGATCAAGGTGAACACGACGAACATGCTCACAAACATCAAGAGCATGATGAACATGACAAGCATGAACACGACAAACATCATGATCATTCAGAGCATAGTGACAACCATGATCATGAAGGTCATATACACAACACAGAACAAGTATCTGCTGTTTTAGTTGGGGTAAAGGCTAAGTACGCAACTTTAATGGTGCAAAAGTATGTGAATGACTTTACTGGAGAGCCTTTAATGGCGGTACTGCCTGGGGTTGCTTTAACTGAGTTATGGCGTTTGTTATCTAAAGTAGAAACTGTGTTACTAGTGATTGCTGTTTTGGTACTGATCTCTAGTCTATTTGGCATGTGCGCCATGTTGTTATCTTCTATGCAAGAACGGGTCAGAGAAATCGCAGTATTTCGAGCGCTAGGGGCTAGCAAATCATTTATTTTTTGGTTAATTCAATTCGAAGTCTTAATGCTCATTTCCTTAGCTGGTGGCCTTGCCTTAGTCTTGGGGTATATCAGCCATTGGCTTATTCAGCCTATGCTTTTACAACAATTTGGCTTGGCAATTGAAGCCAATCTGTTCAGTGAAGCAAAAATGCTAATGTTAGTGGCGTCGTTAGCCGCTGCATTTGTGGTTGGCCTAGTTCCCGCCGCTTTGGCTTATAAACGAGCGCTAGTTATCTCACTTAAGTAAATATTTTTGAAAAGTGCAGAAACTTTTCTACATTAAAGGTTTGTGTATTCTGATCCAAATAACTTAGTCCACTACGGTATAAGTTGGCATCTGGTTGTTTGGGTTAGAATAAACCTTTATTTGTAGAAGGAAGCTTATTATGTCTGAGTCGCCGTCAAGGGAAGAAACTTGGCTTGAAGCTGCTTTTTGCCCAGCAATGTTAAAACAAAGTTTAATCATGTCACTGATTGTTGGTAGCGTGTTAAACCTTATCAACCAAGGCGCAGTACTTTGGGGCAATGCAGAAGTTAATTTGACTCAATTGCTATTAACTTACCTTGTACCTTATTGTGTCTCGACATTTTCAGGCGTCAGAACTCGACGCCGGTTACTAAGTAATGTTGATGAGTTATGTGATAAGGTTCATGAAGGCAAGCAAGGCGATAACAAGCCTTTAACTGATGAGTTGTTAAACATAACTCAAACCATGACTGAAATAGCAACCAACGTAAACCGTGCTTCTAAAAAACGAGTGTCTTTCGTTGAAGAAGTTGCACAAACCGCACAACACGCCTGTGAAGTAAGCCATAACCTTTCTTTGGAAGCGGAGCAGAGTCAAGGTTGTTTAACCGACATGGATCAGGCTTTTTCTCAAGTTTGCAAACATATCAAAGGTTTGGGTGAGCAAGTCAATGTTGCCGCGCAAACTTCGAAAACCTTATCCGATGAGATCCAACAGTTTTTAGCTGAGTTTGAAAACATTGCGCAATTAGCAACGGGCATCACAGCCATCTCAGATCAAACAAATTTGTTAGCCCTAAATGCAGCGATTGAAGCTGCCAGAGCAGGGGAGGCTGGTCGAGGCTTTGCTGTGGTAGCCGATGAAGTGAAAAACTTAGCGGCTCAAACAAAAGAAAACGCCAGTAAAATTGATGACAAATTAGGCACTTTAAATGCGCATCAAGAAAAGTTAGACCAAGCATTACAAAGCTTAAATGAATCAATGCAAAGGGCGCAGCAAGCGACTAATAACAGTGAAAGCTCCATGCAACAATCTACCTCGGCAGTTTCGGCATCAGCAGATAGTGTTCGGTTAAGTTTGCAGCATGTTCATGAGCAATTAGTCAGCGAAGCAGAGCAGCTAAATACGCTGGCTAACCATGTTAATGTTTTGGCTGAAGATACACGTAAAGCAATAACAGGCTCGGCAAAAAATATGGGCTTAGGACAAAAGGGAGTCGAGCTTGTTACTGAGCTGCAAAGAGCAACCTAAGGTTGCTCTTTGTTACACGGTCGAAGACTGATCTAGCGGCTTGCCGATCGGCTTTTACAATGGATTATCGCATCGAAGCACGATAATGACGTTAGCGCTTTTTGTTTCTCTGAGCCTGCTCTTGTTCTAGCGCGAAGCGATCTGGCAGTCGAAGACTGATCTAACGGCTTACCGATCGCTCTTTACTTATCACTTCGGCTCTATCTCTCTAACAATCAGCTGTAAACTGACATTACCTCTGAATTCATTAGAATCTAGCTGGTATACCAAATGGGCACGAGAGATACTTGGGTTTGGCCATGTATTTAAGTCTGCGTTAAAGTGAATTGCATCAACGACCAAACCATCGTTATTACTCAACACTAGTTTCAAGTGTTTAGCACCGACCAATCTTTGGCTAATGATCTCAAACTCATCATCAAAACAAGGCTCAGCAAAACCTTGACCCCAAGGGCCAGCTAAGTCTAGTTGCTGGCAGAACTCAAGTGTTAAGTATTCAGAAGGTAAAGAGCCGTCGGTTAAAGTAACTTGAGTTTTTACTTCTTCGTCTAAATATCTTGCTACAACTTGATTAAACGCTTGTTTAAAGGCATCTAGGTTTGATTCTAAAATAGTTAAACCAGCAGCCATCGCATGACCACCAAAAGCGATAATTAAGTCTGGGTGTTTGGTACTTACTTCATCTAACACATCTCGAATATGAACGCCCTGAATTGACCGAGCTGAGCCTTTTATTTGGCCGTCGTCACTTTGCGCAAATGCGATAGTTGGTCGGTAATATTTATCTTTTACTCGACCTGCAACAATACCAATCACCCCTTGATGCCAGCTTGGTTCATACACACAAATGCCATCTGGTAACTCGCCACTAGTAATTGAAATAGTGTTAACCGCAGCTTCCGCTTCGACTCTCATGCCTTGTTCAATTTCTTTGCGTTCGTTGTTTAATGAGTTCAGATCTTCCGCCATCTTTAATGCTTGGCCATAATTTTCTGTCAATAAACAACGAATGCCATAAGACATATCATCTAGTCGGCCTGCAGCGTTCAACCTTGGTCCTATAACAAAACCAAAGTCAGAAGATTTTGCTTTGTTCAAATCTTTGTTTGCCATTTGCATGATGGCTTTGATGCCAGGACGGCAAATGCCTTTTTTAATTCGAGCCAAACCTTGGTGCACTAAAATTCGGTTATTTGCGTCTAGTTGTACAACATCGGCAACCGTACCAAGGGCAACCAAGTCCAAAAGCTCGGCTAAATTGGGTTCTGCGATGCCCTGTTCGACAAAATAGTTAGCTTTGCGTAAATGCGTTCTAACTGCCAATAACAAATAAAAAGCCACGCCAACACCAGCAAGGTTTTTACTAGCAAACTCACACTCATGCTGATTGGGGTTAACAATGGCATCTGCGTTTGGCTGTTTCTCACCCGGTAAGTGATGGTCGGTTACAATGACTTGTACCCCTGCATCTTTTGCTAAGGCCACGCCTTCAATACAGGATATGCCATTATCAACAGTAATAATTAAGTCTGTACCAGTATTGACAATTTCCTGTGCTAACTGAGGACTAAGACCATAACCATATTCAAAGCGGTTAGGCACTTTGTAGTTGACTCTTTGATAACCTAATTTCTGCAATCCCAATACCATCAATGCTGTGCTAGTAGCGCCATCGGCGTCAAAGTCACCAACAATAGTAATATGAAGGTTTTGCGCCAACGCATCCGCCATTACTGTACAAGCTTGATCTAAGCCTTTCATTGAGGCGATAGGCAGTAATTCTGCTGCACTTCGTTTTAAATCAGAGGCGTCGGTTATGCCTCGGCCTGCATAAAGCCTTTTTATTATTGGATGATCTATCGCTAGTTGGTCAATATTTGTGGTGATAGGGCGCTGTTTTATATTGAGCATATGAAGTCGTCGTGTTGCAAAATAAGGGGGAGAGTAAATAAATGAGGCCCTCAGTTAGGGCCTCTAGAGAGCTGTGATTAGTGAGCTTCTAAGTCTTTGATTAGTGCTCTAGGCGGCTTATAACCACCGATTAATGAGCCGTCATCAAGAATGATTGCAGGTGTACCGGTTACTCCCGCTGCTTGACCTAATTCATAGTGTTGAGCAACTTTAGTTGCGCAAGCTTTGCTTGATACTGAAGAGCCTGATTTAAATGCGGTCATTGCACCTTGTTGGTCAGCTGCACACCATACATTTTGTAGGTTGTCATATGAACGAGATTGTAAACCGCCACGTGGGAAACCTAAGTATTGAACTGTGATGCCTAGCTTGTTGTAGTCATCCATTTGACCGTGTAATTTTTTACAGTAGCCACATGTGGTGTCGGTAAATACAGTGATACGGTGTTTTTCATTTTCCGCAGGGAAAACAATCATGCTGTCTTTAAATTCTTTAATCCCTTCTAAGCGCAATTTGGCAAGTGACTTATCCGTTAGGTTAGCCATGCCGTTGTCCATATCAAACATACGACCAGCTACTAGGTATTGACCGTCATTGGATACGTAAAAAATGCCACGGTTACTGATCACTTCTTTTAAACCAGCAATTTTTGAGTCATTAATTTCATTTACTTCTAAGCCAATTGAACGCATTTTTTGTTCAATTGCCAAATGGTTTTTGTCGTCGCTGGCGAAGGCCGTTGAGCTAGTAACGGCTGCAAGGAAAATACTAGCCACGCTTAAAGTTTTGATAAATTTCATTTCTATTCCTAATTGACAATTCCACTGACATTGCAACTTAAGTCACTTTTTAACCTAGCGCTATCAGCGCAACAGTGTCAGCATCCAATATATATGACCGTAAAAGTCGAATAATCTTTCTTTATTATATAAAAAACACCTACCCTCTTGGGTGGTGTTGCATGTGCAAAGATTTTAACCTCTCTTTTGCCACATGGGTATAAATTTGTGTCGTAGACAGGTCACTATGTCCCAGTAGCATTTGCACAACACGAAGGTCTGCCCCGTTATTTAACAGATGCGTAGCAAATGCATGTCTTAGTGTATGTGGTGACAAGTGGGCATTAATTCCAGCCACTTGAGCATAAAATTTTATTCTGTGCCAAAACGTTTGTCGGGTCATCTGTTGACCACGTTTGGATGGAAACAACACATCCGTTTCGCCTTTCAGCAAAGTCGGCCTTGCCAGCTTTAAATAGTTTGCCAGCCATTCAGCGCTTACTTCACCAATCGGCACTAATCGCTCTTTGCCACCTTTACCGGTTACCCTGACCACATTTTGATTTAGACTTATGTTGTCCAATCTAAGCGACACCAATTCTGTCACCCTTAGCCCGGTAGCGTAAAGTAGTTCCAACATGGTTCTATCGCGAAATTCAATCGGCTCATCTAAATTAGGACTTTCTAATAGACTTTCGACATCTTGTTCTGACAGCACTTTGGGAATAGGTTTACCAAATTTTGGCGCTTGCGTTAGTGCTGTTGGGTTGTCGCTGCGAACTTTTGTGGCTAGTAAATATTTAAAAAAGCGCTTAATGGCACTAATGCAACGAGCGTTTGATCTGTGACTAATTCCTAAGTCATAACGAGAGGCGACAAAACTTTCAATATCAAGCTCAGAGCAACTGATCACATCCAACTTTTGGCTCTGCAAATATTTTGTTAAATGCGCTAAGTCGGTTTTATAAGCACTTAAGGTGTTTTCACTCAGCCCTTTTTCAAGCCACAAGTGTTCGAGGAAATCCTGAATATGAAGTTGATTTGTATCTTGCAAGTCCAATTGGCAAACCATAGCGTGTGTTATTACCTGCATTTTGCTAGACTTGCGGCAAAATTCAAAGGGTAAATTAGCAAACAGTCATGCAGATAGGTTTATTTTACGGCTCTACTACTTGTTACACTGAAATGGCCGCAGAAAAAATCCAACAACAGTTAGACCAAGTATTCGATGCGCCAGTCGTTGAGTTATTCAATATTAAAGATATCAGCTTAGATAAAGTCGCCGAGTACGACTTTTTGATCTTTGGTATTTCAACTTGGGACTTTGGTGAGTTACAGGAAGATTGGGAGTCCCATTGGCAAGACCTAGAGCAACTCGATTTGTCGGGTAAAGTGTTGGCTTGTTTTGGTTTAGGCGATCAAGAAGGCTACGCTGAATGGTTCCAAGATGCACTTGGCATGTTACACGATGTAGCCTTAAGTAGAGGGGCAAAGCCAATTGGTTATTGGCCTAACTCTGAGCAATATCAATTTGAAGCGTCAAAAGCGTTAACGGCAGATGGCTCACACTTTGTTGGCCTAGCACTGGATGACGAAACTCAGTATGACTATTCCGAGCAACGCATTGCTGATTGGTGTGATCAACTCATTGATGAATTAGCCTAAATCAATGTTCAAAAGCGAGTTACGTATCTTAGTTTTTAATATGGGTAAGTCGCTTTTCTGCTGCTAAAATTAGTTAAATGTTATTTAACTTTCTTGTTCTGTCATTATTAGTAAGTTTTGTTGATGTAATAAAATGGTAACATTACTCCTGTAACTTGCGCGCGATCATGGCGAGGGACTGCTGCTATAACAATAACAGCCCAACTACAGTTGGCACCCTCGGAGCAAAAATGACAAAAACAAAAATAATGTTTGCCATGTTATCAACATTGGTCCCTTTTTCTGCGCTATCCAATGTATTGATCACTGAATATGTTGAAGGCAGTGGTAATAACAAAGCAATTGAAATATCCAACCTAAGTACACAAAACGTTAATTTATCTGCTGATACTTATAAGCTTAGCCTTTATACCAATGGCAGCAGAAATGCATCAAAATCACTTGCATTATCAGGTTCGTTAGCCCCTTACCAAAGTCTAGTTATTTACAATGCTGGTGCGGATCAGGCTTTTATTCCTGCTCAAGGAATTGCATCTGATATCACTTATTTCAATGGTGATGATGCGTTAGTGTTGAGCAAAAATGGCCAAGCCATCGATAGCATTGGGCAAGTTGGTAGAGACCCAGGTTCTGAGTGGAAAACAAGTTCGGGCTTCTCAACAAAAGATAGAACTTTACGTCGTAAATTAAGTAGCGCCAATGGTGACACTAACCCTTATGATAGTTATCCGAGCAATACTCAAAACTGGACGGTATTTAGTAAAAATACAGCAGACGGCCTGTCTTGCATTGGTGAGTCAGCTTGTGTCGATACCTCCGAAGCATTGGTTTTAATTACTGAATATGTTGAAGGTAGTGGTAACAATAAAGCCATTGAGATCTCTAACTTAGGTGGCAAAAGCGTTAACTTAGGCGAGCAAGGTTACAAATTATCTGCGTTTAACAATGGCGCAACAACCGCAACTGCAGAAGTAAATCTGTCAGGTTTATTAGTACCGAATTCAAGTATTGTGGTGTTCAACTCAGGCGCTTCTGCTGAATTTAAGAAAGATGCACCGCAGGGCATTGCTTCAAGTGTGGCAAACTTTAATGGTGACGATGCTTTAGTGCTAACTAAAAACGATCAAGTGGTTGATAGTATTGGTCGTAAAGGTGAAGACCCTGGTAAAGCTTGGTCAGACAGCAACAATAGTAACTTCTCTACTAGTAACAAAACGCTGCGTAGAGCCTCTGCTGTGAAACAAGGCGATACAATTACTAATGATGCTTTCCCTGGTGAACTCAACACTTGGGTTCCATTTTCAATTGATACTGCTGACGGTTTAGGTTGTCACGGCGAAGCTGCGTGTGATGGTAATGAACCAGGCCCAACAGATCCAACTGACCCAACAACAGAGCCGGGTACAGGCGGTACGCCAGTATGTTTAAACTGTCCAGATGTAAGCAAGATTAAAAATGCTGCAGACTTTGTCGACAGTGATTACTATGCAGCGGCACTTGCTGCTGATAATGCTCAACTAAGAAATGTACTTGCAGGCATTATTGCGCAAGAACACAAACAGTTAACTTATTCAGAAGTTTGGACTGTATTAACTCACGCAGATGAAGACCCGAACAATACTGACAATGTTATTTTACTTTACACTGGCAAGTCAGTTGCTAAAACGTTAAACGCTAGTGGTGTGCAGGCTTCTAATTTAGACGCTTGGAACCGTGAACACGTTTGGGCGAAAAGTCATGGTTTCCCTGATCGTGCACAATTGGCTTACACAGATGCTCACCACCTTCGCGCTGCAGACGTATCCGTAAACTCAACAAGAAGTAGTTATGACTTTGCTGAAGGCGGCGACATGGTGCCTGAATCCCCGCAAAACAGCTATGATAAGAACCTACAAACTTGGGAACCAAGAGACGATGTAAAAGGTGATGTGGCTCGTATGATGTTCTATATGGATGTGCGTTATGCCGGTTTATCTAGTGACAATACACCAGACTTAGTTTTAGTTGATAACATCGGTACTGCAACAGGTTCACCGCAATTTGGTAAGTTATGTACGCTTTATCAATGGAGCTTAACGGATGTGGTTGATCAAGCTGAAAAACAGCGTAATGATAAGGTTTATGAGTTCCAAGGTAACCGTAACCCATTCATTGATCACCCTGAGTGGGTAGATGCCATCTTTGGTGAAAAGTGTAAGAACTAAATCGCTTTCTGCGCTAGGCTACATGCCTAGCGCATTCTTCCCTCTCGATATTTACTGTGATCAGCAAACCTACCTTTTATCTTCATTAGAAAGCTTTAGAACAACGCTGCGCGATAAGCTACAATTGCCTATTGAGAAAGAAAGTAATCAAAGGCAAGAACATGGCAAGAGCCTCGGCATACCATATTTTGGTGAAAACCAAAGAAGAAGCATTAAAGCTAAAACAGAAATTAGACAAAGGCGCTAATTTTCAACAACTAGCGAAACAACATTCAACTTGTCCATCTCGCAAAAAAGGCGGTGATCTGGGTGAGTTCAACCGTGGCGATATGGTGAAAGCGTTTGATGATGTGGTATTTAAAAAGCCACTGTTTGAAGTGCATGGCCCGGTTAAAACCAAGTTTGGTTTTCACCTAATTAAGACGGTTTACCGCTCTTAGTTCTTAGGTGTCCCGTCCTAAATTAAGTTGACGGTTTTTAAAGGCCAGTGATTATTATCATTGGCCTTTTTCGTAGTGCACTTGGTTAGGAGTTTTCATTCCTAAACTTAAGTGCGGTCTTATTTCATTGTATGTGTAAATCGACTCTTCAACGAGCTGCTTTAGCTCATTCATGTCCTTACATTGATACAGTAAAAATTCTTGTTTCAATATGCCATTGACTCGATCAGCTAATGCATTTTGATAGCAATCATATCCATCTGTCATAGATGGCATTATGTTGTGCTGATTTAACGCCTGTTGATATTCATCTGAGCAATATTGTAAGCCTCTGTCTGAGTGGTGGATTGCTTGATGTGAATACCGTTTGTTCTTAATACTCATTTTTAGGGCTTTAACCACATCTGATGCTTTCATTTCATCACTCAATTCGTAGCCCATTATCTTTCGTGAATAGGCATCCGTTGTCAGCGATAAATAATGGGTTCCTTTGTCCGATTTCAAGTAAGTAATGTCACTGACGAACACCTCTTCGGCTTTCGTTGCTTTGTGCTCCTTAAGCAAGTTTGGGTGCTTGCGCATCCAATGTTTGCTGTTCGTTGTTTTTGTATAGTTTTTCTTTGGCTTTACAAGCAAATCATTGAGCCTAAGATAGGTAAACAAACCGTCTCGACCAAGCTTAATGTTTCGTTCCATTAGTTCAGGTTTTATCAATTTATATAGCTTTCGAGTACCCACTTGCGGCATGTACTTTCGCCAGTAACCAACTAACTCTTTAACTGGCTCTAGTGTTAGCCGTTTTGCCTCACCTCTTTGAATCGCTTGATAAACACTTTGTCGTGTAATACCAAATACCCTACATGCGGTAGCTAATTTTATTTTTCCTGTTTCTTTTTCTCGCCAGAGATACTGGCGTAATACTTTTTTCTAATGCCTGCTCCATACTCATTGTCCATAATATCTACCATGCCTTCCATGACATCATTCTTGAGCTTTAAGTCGGCTAATTCTTTTTCTAGACGTTTGATTTTTTGGGCGGGGGTTTCTTTTGATTTTGGCATATCGGGCATACTAATTAGTTTCGTCCAATCAAGCTTACCATGTTTTCTCAACCACACTAGAACGGTACTTCTACCTTGAATTCCATAATGTCGCTGCGCTTGTTTGTAAGTAAAGTTGCCTTTTTCTACTTGCTCAACCACGGCTAATTTAAAGCCTAGTGTGTAATCTCGTTGAGTCCTCTTAACTCTTTGTTTATCTGTACTTGTCATAATAAGTCCTAAATGTGTAAACACATTTCAGGACGGGACAAGGATAAAAATAAAGGCGAGGTCATATGAGCTCGCCTTTTTTATTACACCAATTGGTATTAAATATGATCACCTGATTGTTGCACTTGTTGTAGCATCATTCTGCTCTGATCCATAAGTTGAATATCAACCAGCTCAAACTGCTTATACTGGCTAAACTCTGACAAAGTGAATGGCAGAGTTAATACGCCATCTGACTCTAACCAGTTTGCTGTACTAACCGTTTGTAAGCGAACGACATCGCCTTGTTCATTAACTCCTTGCAAAGTCGCAGTAACGTTATAACGGCCAGGCTCAAACACTGTTACAGGTACTTGATAGCCCGATTTTGACTGCAACCACGGTGCTTTGTCTATGCTTGCAGTTTTTACTGAATTAGCAAAAGGGAACTTCAAAGTTCGGCTAATTTTTTGACCTAACAAGGTCTTTTCAACATAACCTCTAACTCGTAAAGTCCTTGGTGTGCACCAAAATAGCTAAGATCTTCAACGAAGTTTACTTTTGAATCGCGGTACTCAACCGCTAACTCTTGGCCATTTGGCGCAAGCAATTTAACGGTAACATTTTCATCCTGTATTTGGTTACCGGTCAACGACATATCCAATTTCATTACTTTGTCTGTAATACCAGCAACATTAGTTTTGGCGCTAACACTTAATAGCAATGGGCTGTTCTTTTCTTTCACGTGCAAGAGGTACTGGCCTTTAGCGGCAATTGGCTGGTGTGCTCTTAACATCAGGTTGTGCTGGTTATCTTCTACTTTTAAAGCAACGCTACCATCAGAGAAACCTGCTGCTTGCATTTGTGTTTGCGACATAAGTTGCTGAGCTTTTACCATGCCTCGTTTAGCGGATGATAGCACTAGATTTTGAGGCTCAATTGCTGCCGCTAGCTGTTTACTGCCTGAGTTATAGTCAGCATAGGGAGCGAGGCGAACAAGCGCATCGCTTGTTGTGTGAAGCTTAACACCTTGATTTAGCTCTGCTCCTGTTACTACTCGCCAGTATTCATTGCTCGAACGAAGCTGCTTGTTAGCATGTAAATCATCACTAGCTTGATGTACTTGCGGCCAAATATAGCTAGTGGCCGTTTTCGCGGCAGAATAGTCAGCAGGCACTGCAATGTTTGCCTGTTGTTCTGTTTGAAAGTTATTGTTTTGGGCACTTATTTGTGTTGCAACTAGCAAGGCAATCACAGAAAAAGTATTACGTATTTTATGGTTCATGACTTGCTCCTAAATTCTATCTCTGATCAATGTATCTAGATTGAAACAATCACGACGAGATTGATGGTGGCTTAATGGCTCTCTACCTTTGGTTTTGTCTTTATCTTTAAACCAAGTCGTGCCAGCTGCCTGTTGTGATGAGCAGTTTAAGAAGCCATCTGAACATGAATCTAACCAGTTTTGTGTCACTTCTAAAGCCACTTGATATTGATAACCGCCACAATAGCTGTCGCTATCCCAGAAAGCCGAATCTACGTCACTACCAACAACATTTTCAAACACAGTTGGTAGGTTAGGGCGGCCAGCAGTGCCGTATAATTGATTAGCATTGTAATAAGCCATCCAACCTTCTTGTTGTTGTCTAACCGCATCACTTTTATAACCTAAAAGCCAACCTAGTGTGGACTCGAAAACGTTGCCGTTCATGGCTGCATCAGCTAATGGCGTACCTGCGCTTGAAGGAGCTACCGCGATAACTCGTGAGATAGTGTTGATAAGAGCTGGGTATCTTGGGTCGTAGGTTGGATTAGATAAGATCCATCTAACAATGTTACCGCCGTTTGAATGAGTAACCAGTTTTAACTCGGTCAGTTGGTGTTGATTGACAAAGTCAGTTAATTGGCCTGCTAAGCAACCCGCTGCTTTATCACTCCACATGTATTGATCAAAGTCGCAATTAACGACAAAAACCCAAAGACTGGTCTGCAAGTCCCTGCTTAACTGAATTGACAAAGTCGCCAGTCCAGTAGTCATTGTAAGCGTCTGTTTGGCTACCCGTTCCGTGCACCAGAGCTAAGCCGGTTTTGGCATTAGCAAAAACTGATGTCACGCAGCCAATAATAAAACATGATTAGTTTTAGTTGTTTCATATTATTACCTGTTGATATTTTATTATTTTTATAGTCCGAGGTCTGACCTCGGACATTATGTATAATTGTTAAACAGGCAAAGGGCAAGAAAATAATAATTTATTTTTCTGTTTTAGTGAATTTTTTTGTTGATTTTATTTAACTTTGGTTTTGGTTGTAAAAAACAAAGTGATAATAGGGAGAAGAAGCGCTAAGAAAACCGCTTTAGATGCTTACTATAAAAGTTAATTTTATAGTAAGCGCAACGGTAATAAACTAGCTAACGGTTTGAATATGCTGCTTTCTTTTTTTCTGTAGATACAAAAAAGGTGTAATTAAAGCCATCAAAAGCAAGGCGTAAGCCATGTTTATCCCTAAGCCCCAAAACATCAATAGGCAAAAACCACAACTCATCACTGTTACTGGTAAATACTTGCGTTTCAATAGCTTGAATGCGGCTAACATGGAAGCAAAATAAATCACAGCAAACACACCGTTAACCCAATTTAATAATTGCTCTAAATCAATGCCAGTGAAATGAGTAATAACCAGCACCAAGGCATTTACCGTCAACAATAGCGTTAGTGCTTTTACTGCAACGCCGTTACTATTTTGGTAGGCCAATACTTTAGGCAACACACCGTCATTAGCAAAACTCCACATTAAACGAGTTAAGCTGGCAGTATAAACATTAACGGTAGCTAAACCGCCAGCAATGCCTAAACAGCCAATGATAACTTGTCCGCCTTGACCGAATAACTGATCAAATGCACCAACCATATGCAACTCGGTGTTGCTTGGTACTGCCAAAACTAGATAAGTACAGATCAGATAAATAAGACCAACGAGTACGGTGCCAATCATAATGGCAGGCACTAAGTCTTTTTTTGGATGTTTAAAATCGCCAGACAAATGCGACATAGCTTCAATGCCCAAGAAGCTCCAGAACGCCAAACCTGAAGCGGCAAGAATTAAACTGCTATCTGCCGAGGTTGAGATTTGCTCAAGTGAAGCTGATGCGGTTGAATCAAAACCTAAACCAGTGAACATAGCTGCAACGACCAAAGTGATGAAAAAGGTCAGACCTAGCTGTAATGAAGCGGATACCTGCAAACCTCTGAAATTCAAGATAAACAGCAACACAATAAAGCTCAGCTGCACCCAAATAGCACCTTGTTCTGATAACTGAAAAATCGCATCGACGAACTGATAAGTCATGATCAAAGCCGCTGGTGCGCCTAAAGGCACAACAAACAAAAAGATCATCCCTATGGTACGCCCAGCGGTTAAGCCAAATGCTTTTTCGACAAAAAATGCAGGACCTGCGGCATGTGGAAATTGCGCAGAAAGTTTGGCAAACACTAAAGCCACAGGCAAAATTGCAACCGTCAGTAATGCCCACGCCCACAAAGCGGTTGAGCCAGCAATATCAACGGTCATTTGTGGCAGGATAAACACGCTGGTGCCTAACAAAGTGGTGGCAAGTAGGCCAGCGCCATGCCAGCGTCCAATTTTTCCATGAGTAGTTGTCATATCTTTATTTTTATTGTCTTTGAGTGTTATTAGTATAACCTCAATAGCTATCACAAAGTGCTTTTGTTCAAGTACAAATTATCATTGTTGCCGTCAAAATGACGGTTTACTTGTTATATTCCTGCAAATCGTTGGAGCGTCGTTTGGATAAGTTTGATTTAGCAATTATTGATCAATTGCGAAAAAATGCCCGCTGCAGTATTTCTGCTATTGCCCAAGAAGTTTCTCTGTCTCGCTCATCGGTCAGTGAGCGAATTAAGAAGCTAGAAAAAAGTAATATTATTCGAGGTTACCAAGTACTGCTGACCGAATCGCAAAAAGAAGGCGTTTCGGCGTACTTTGAGATCCAGCACCAGTGTGCAAAATGCAGTGAGATCATTCCTCATTTTAGACAAATACCAGAGGTAGTGACTTGCCATGGCATATCTGGTGATATGGATTTATTAGTGCTGGTCAAAGCTGAATCGATGCGTCGTATTCATCAGATACGTGAACAATTTGACACTATGGATGAAATTTTAAAGATCAAAACTCACGTTGTATTAAGTGAGTGGATAGATAACCGAGCACTTTGATAACAAAATGTAACAGATGCTTGTAGGTTAGCCGTGTTAGCATCATTAAAGTCCAATTAAAGTGAAGTTGTAATGTTATGAAAATCTACGCCTTAGCTTTGTCGGCATTAATCGTGTTGACTGCCTGTGGTGGAGGCTCAGACAGTAATACTGAGGTAACCCCAACAAATATTGCCCCACAAGTTAGTTTGGCAAGCTCGCAAATAAGTGTGGATGTTGGAGAGACATTTGAACTAGTGGCTACAGCCTCCGACAGCGATGGTCGCGTAGTCAGTTATAGTTGGAGCCAAACATCAGGCCCAGACATCACTATGCCGGACTCAAATACACCTAAGCTAAAACTTGTCGCGCCAGAAGTTGAGCAAGAGCAGTCGTTAACCTTTAGGGTTGAAGTTAAAGATGATGATAATGCAAGTGCTTGGTCTGAAGTCAGCGTTACCGTATCGGCAATAAATCAAAAACCACAAGTCTCTATTATTAGCTCAGCAACGACAGTAGTTGCAGGACAAGCATTTGAACTAGAAGCGTCAGCAACAGATAGTGATGGTACAATTGCCAGTTACGCATGGTCGCAATTGGCAGGCTCCAGTGTGACAATTGCGGACAATAGTTTGGCAAAGCTCAATTTAGTTGCGCCAAATGTTGAGCAAGCACAGACGCTACGATTTCAAGTAAAAGTTACCGATGATGATGGTGAAATCGCCACAGCAGAGATCGAACTTGAAGTTACAGTAACAAGTCAGCAAGCAGCCCCTGATGTATATTTTTATAGCCCTAATATTAATGTCATAACTGGCGAAGCAGTCGATGTGAAGGCTGAGGCTTATGATCCTGATGGGCAAATTGTTAGTTACCAATGGCAACAACTTTCTGGACCTGATTTAGTCATAGCTGATGCTCAATCTGCAAATTTACAACTTTCTGTTCCTGCGCTAGCGATTCATCAACAAGCAGAATTTCGAGTAACCGTTGTCGATAATGATGGGTTAACTGCATCTGCAGATTTAAAACTGAGTTTGTTTCCAAGATTTAATAGCAAAACTTTGTCGGGACGTACTGATGGAAAAGGCGTTGATTTAGTTATCGTTGCCGATGGCTTCCAGCAACATGAATTGGCTGCTTTAAATACAGCCGCGCTAGAGTTTGCTCGACATTTTGTACAAGAACCGACAATTGCGGTACATAAAGAGGCATGGAATATTCATTTGATTGAATCGATATCGCAAGAGTCAGGCGCAAGCTTTCCGCAAGATAATATTCACTTAAATACAGCATTTGATGCACATTTCCAATGCGGTGGAATATACCGCTTGCTTTGTGTTAACAGCGAAAAAGTAATGGATGTAACCGCGAAAATATTGCCTCAGTTCGATCAGATCATTGTTGTTGTAAACTCAACGACATATGGCGGTAGTGGTGGCCCAGTGTCGGTGTATTCATTAGCGGACTCGGCATCTGATATTGCTATTCATGAGTTAGGACACTCATTTGCAGGTTTGGCCGATGAATATAGCTATGGCTCCAGTGACAACAGCATTCATGAACCGAATCAACCTAATGTAACGACCCAAACAGAGCCAAATCAACTCAAGTGGAAACATTGGATAACGGACCTTGATGATCTTCCTTCACAAGCTGGAGAGCAAGGTGTTGGACTCTTTGAAGGGGCTTACTACCGAGCCAAAAACTATTATCGACCAACAGATGATTCTGTCATGAGAAATATCGGCAGACCATTTGGTGAGGTTAACGCTGAGCAATGGTCACTGAATGTTCACCGTGTAGCTGGCAGTGTCCATACTGTAGCGCCTGAATTAGAACAAGTAGAGCAAGCTGCAGGCACTAGCGTGACCTTCAGGGTAGAGCCTGTATTTAATGAACAAATCAGTGAGATATTTTGGTACTTAGATGACCAACTACAACAAACAGGCACTCGATTTGATACTAGCTTTACCGTGAACACAGCACCGAGTAGTCAGTACCAAGTGAAAGTTGTGGTAAAAGACAAAACAGGCTTAATTCGACAAGATGGCTTTAATTTGTCTGAGTTTGAAAATGTTTGGAAAGTAAAGGCTTTATAGGAGCAGGTTATGAAATATATCTATTTATTTATACTAATGCTTAGCTTCACAACAGCAAACGTTTATGCCAAGACTTTGATGATTAAAATGCAAATACTCAATGGCCAACATAGAGTTGTTGATGCTTGGTTAGTCGAGCAAGATCTTCCTGCTAGCACTGCACCTATCTCGCAACGTGCGACGGTAAAATATCGCTTGTTAGACGTTGAGAAAAAAACGCTAGTCGAAGGACAAGCATACTCGCCAACGTCGGTTTCTGGTGCATATATACTGGCTAGTAAACAAGAAAGAGAGCAACTGTCTAAGCAAAACTTATTGCCTAAAAACTCAAGTTACTACATTCGAGTGGCTAACTACCAATCTGACATGCATGAGCTGAGGTTACAGCCAAATAGCGCTGTTCGGAGCAAAGGCAAAGCTAGTGATAATAAAGGTTTTATCTTAGCTGATTGGTTGCAATAGATGCTGATAACTAATTAATAAGTTGCATCTATGACGCTGTCATTATTGAAGTTAAACTTTACATAAGTTGTACAATAAACGAATATTAAACTCGATTTTTACATTTTGATATTCGAGCAGTGAAAAGCAAAGTATCGACGATAATAAGCTTAGTTATGTTCTGTTTAGCTTTGTCCGCCAATGCTACAAAGCTAACCTTAGCGGCGATGGATTACCCTCCGCACTATGGCGAAGAGCTCAAGCAAAATGGTCCTCTTATAGACTTGGTTGTAAGTGTTTACCAACAACAAGGTTATAAAGTAGATGTGATATTTTTGCCTTGGCTTCGAGCTCTTGAGTGGACGAAACAGGGAAAAGTCGATGGTATTATTGGCATTTGGCACAGCCAAGAGCGCGAACAGTTTTTGCTTTATTCGGCACCTATTTATCCTAATAAAATGGTGTTTTATAAACACCGAAGCAGAACCATTGAATTTGTTGAATATAAAGACTTAGCAAGGCAAAACTTAGTATTAGGCAGCACTAGAGGTTACAAACAAGTAAAAGGCTTGGAAGAGTCAGGGATCAAAATTAATTTCGTAAATAACGATATCCAGAATTTTAAGTTATTGGCAAAAGGGCGAGTTGACCTTTTAGTCGCAGATAAAGACTACGCCAAATACATCCTAGCAACCACACAACTACAACAAATAGCCAGTCTAGTTGAGCCAATGGAAAGAGTGTTAGAAACTCGACAACAATTTGTCGCAATTTCCAAGCAAGCCAAAGGCGCTTCAGATAAGCTGACTGACTTTAATTTAGGCTTACAGAAACTAAAGCAACAAGGCCAATTGCAAGCTATCTTGTCCAAGCATGGAATTAATTAGTCGAACTCTACTGCAATGATATAAACTCACTAGTTGTAAGCCCTAAAAAAACAAGGAACTAGAATGAAAAAAGCAATACTACTTAGCTTAGTGTTTGGCTTAGTTGCATGTACCGAAGACGTAGGCAAAGTAAGCCTTGGCTTATTTACCACTAAAGATGTTGTGATCAAATCAGAAGCTGACCCTAAGATCCCAGGAGTGACCTGCCATATCAGCCATGTTGAGGCGGACTTAGATTTTGCCGACCCTTCTGATATGTCGATAGCATGTCGTCAAACGGGGCCTATTCTTGAGCAACACCTAGCCCAGATTGATTTATCAAAAAGCGGTGAGATCATATTCCGAGAGTCGACCAGTATTCTTTTTAAAAGCTTAAAAGTACGTCGTATTTATGACAAAAAGACCAATACATTGATGTATTTGTCTTACTCAACAAAAGAAAGCAGTGGCAGTCATCATCACGCACTGTCAACCGTCCCTCTATACCAAACTCAAGCTTGGCAATGGGCCGAAAAAATCAAAAACAATAATTAATTTATAGCAGCGTGGAGTACTACTTTATCCTCTGCGCTGTTTCCTAAATAAACCAAGCAATAGATATCAAATTGCAACACCAATTTCCCCTCACTTTTTATTTGGCTGAGCAAAGTAGCCAAAACACGGTCATTAAGAACCTGCAGCCTTGCGGAACTAAGTTTACTTAAAAAAGGCTTTTAAAAACGGACAAATTGAATGTCCGCGCTTGCAGTCACAGACGACAACTCATCTAAAAAGACCTTAAGGTAACGCTATCTAGTGGGCTGTACCTCTAGTTGATGAACAAAAACCAAATGTATAAAAATAACAAGGAATACAAGATGGATGTAACAAGCACGAGCAAAAGCCAAGCTGTAAAAAGCCGAGTGGATATCAGAGTAAAGCTCTCCCTACTTTGGGTTCTGGTGATGTTTAATATGATTTATGCCGATATTCTGGCCATTATATCGGCATTCATTACCCCCGGTGTTGTCGAAGAACTGATGAGTGGTTACTCAGGTACTGTGAAGTTAACGCAAGAGCTACTCTTCGTTTCAGCAATCTTAATAGAGATCCCTATTTTAATGATCTTCTTATCTCGGGTATTAAGTCATCGTTTGAACCGCGTGGCAAATATAGCAGCAAGTTTGTTAACGATTTTGTTTGTTGTCGGCGGTAGTGAGACCTACCCATTCTTCATTTTTTATGTCGGTATCGAAGTGTTAGTAATGTTGATTATTTTATGGCTCTCGGTCACTTGGAAAACCGATGGTCAGTTAGCCACTGAGATAATTGCTGAATCAAAAGAGCCAGCTGCGCTTTAAAATATTAGCCTTGATGGAGAATACAGATGAATAAGTTAGTAAAGCTATCAACCTTGTTACTGCTGCTTAGTTGCTCGGCGATTGCTGATTTAACCAGTGCTATAAAAGCTTTTGATAAAGGTGAGTTAGCGACAGCTGAGACAATATTGTTAAGTGTGAAAGTTGAGAGCTTCGATAAAAATATATATTTAGCTCAAATAGCGCTGGCCAATAGTGACTTGGACAAGGCGGTAGAGCTAGTTGATGAAGCGATAAAGCTTGAACCTTCAAAGGCGTTGGGCCATTTTGTCAGAGCAAAAATACTGGGGGAAATTGCAGAGCAAGCCAGTGTTTTCAGCTTGTTAGGTTATGTAAAAGAAGTCAAAAAATCGTTAACTTTGGCAGCAAAACTTGAACCTACTAACACTGAGTATCAACGAGCACTGATCCAGTTTCATACTCAAGCCCCATCTATGTTGGGAGGGGATGTTGAACTAGCCCTTACCAATGCGCAAAGCTTAAGGCAAATGTCAGCTGAAGATGGCAGCTTTGGATTATTGCTGGTGTACGATGCAATGGAGTCAGAGCAGGAATTTCAGCAACAGCTAGAAAGTTCGTTGCAAAGCTATGGTGACAGTGCAAACTTCCTTTATATGCTTGGCCTGTTTTATCAGCAAAAAGGCGAATACCAGTTGGCATTTAAACACTTACAAAAAGCACTGGGATTGGCACAAAAGTCGTCATCAGATAAGGTAGTGCTGGACAAAGCCATGTTTCAGCTAGCTAATACCGCAGAAATGATGGGCGACAATTTAGCCGAAGCAGAAACTCATTTATCTAAATTTATTGCCAATAGTCATTTTTCAATATCCACACCAAGCAAAGACAGCGCAAGGTTTTTACATGCCAACATTTTAGCTAAACAGGGGAAGAAATTGCAGGCCAAGCAATTATTTAGCGAACTGGTAAAAAATACCAGCAACAGGACGATCAAAAAACAAGCAAAGAAGAAGCTGAAAAAACTGAAGAAAGTGTAAGCATTAACTGGTCATCATTATATGCCTCATCTAGCACCTAACGTTAACAAAGCTTATTAACGTTAGGTGAATTGAACTATGCCGATAAGGGGAATAGTCAGTTCATTTTTCAGTTGAACTGACAATGAATCGTTAGTTACAGTAGTTGAAATAGCTCAGAAGCTAGGCATCAATGTGACTAGGATGTAAAGCAATAACTTAGCACCCCGTTGTTTCAGCTTGAATTCAACACAATAGGTAATTTAATAATGATAAGGAATTTTCTCAGCTGTCAAAGTGAAGCTCAGCAAAGCAGTCATAGCGGCCATGGAACGATACATATTCAAAAGGTATTCAGGCGAGTCGACTTTGACGGGGCTTGGGACTTTGCACTTAGAGTCATAATGGAGCCAAACTCAGCCATGGGCTTACACAGACATGGTGAAGATGAAGAAATGTATATTATCTTAAAAGGTGAAGGGGTAATGACAGTAGATGGCCAAGAAAGCAGAGTGGGCCCTGGTGACATGATTTACAATAGACCAAATGGCGAACACGGTTTGTTAAACGATAGCGCCGATGAAATTGAGTTGCTGATCATTCAAGCCAGCAATAAGTGCGACTAAAATAAAGCACTAAAGCTAAATATGTATTAGCCAATTAGGTTTATTACTGCTGCGGGTTTAATGCCTGTGCAACTTCAGCTGCGTTTAACCAAGACTCGTGACTTTGTACGACAAGCCAGTGGTCATCGGTTTTTTGCAAAACCGCAGACCAAATAATTGTGCCGGTATATTCTGCAATACCTTTTAACTTTAATCTCAATCTTACTGGCAAAGTAAACGACACGAGTTCAGGACTAAGCAGTTTACTGTTCCATTCTAAAATTTCGTTGTGTAGATCCTCGACACCTGCTCCCGCTGCTGCGTATGAGATTTTTAAATCACTTAATGACTGGATGGTGCCATTACTGACAAAAAACGCATTTTTATCGTCAGAGTAATAGTCTAAACCTTGTAGAAACTGTTTGTTATTAGACGCTTCGAATATATTTCTGACCACGCTAGAAGCGCTTTGAATTATCTGACGCTGTTGAGATTCACTGATTTCTGTCGCGTTTACTGTCGCTAAGCTATTCATAATAAATAGGAAAAGTATTGTGACCATTTTGTTCATATTGACCAATATCGCTAATAAACAATCGCTTTTCAAGCGATGTTTTTTTGCGCTGGTACAATTTGCTGATCACTTATCATCACTTGACTGTTAGCCTTAATGGAGAACAATCTATTGGGTAAATGGGCTCTATACATTTACCCTGAGCAGACTTTTCCTAGCAAGTAGGTCATGAGGGGGGATATTTTAATGCGACCTTTGCATTGGATTAAACTGTTGTGACCAAGTTATCAGTTCAATTCTATTTCTTGAACTGGTTTTTCTAAATAGACTGTAAATGTGAGTTTTTACTGTATTTGGGCTGATATGCAGTTGCTCGGCGATCTCTTTATTTTGTGCTCCACTGGATACCAACTGGACTATCATTTGCTCTCGCTTGGTCAATTGCGGTAGATTTATTTCAGTATCACGTAGCGAAAGTGAACCTCGATTTGTTGGTTTTAGCTTTAACAAGTCAGCAATGGCTTTATCCATGGTTGAACGCTTAAACCAAGACTCATTATTCATGATCAATTCTAACCCTTTTAAAATAAGATCAGGTCGATCATCCTGATAAAAGATGCCCTTTACACCAGAAAGTAAAGCGGAAGATTCACATATTTCTTGTTCGTTGGCATTAAATAATACAGTGTTAGTGTCATTGGTTAATAATAACACTTGCTCCCACAAGGGCTCGGATACGGCAGCCAGTGCAGAATCTAGCATAATGCAGTCGTACATTTTTGCTTGGTTTATATCTTCAATTGCGTCAGCTATTTTTACTTCTATGCCACAGGCTTTAATGAGTTCCACAAAACGATGACTTGCCGGTAAGTTTTTGTAGGTGGGGTCTAGCGAGGTTAAGACCAAAGCCGTATTTTTTTTTATTGTAGTTGACATCTGTGTATCCCTTTACATTTTTATATTGCTGAAATCGTTGGAAATTACACCAATATCTTGTTGTTGCTTTGTTTTAAAGTTCGTTTCGTTAACTAAAAAAGTCCTTCTTTGCGTTTGTTTTTATATTAGTTAAAATACACGATTACATTTAATTACATTTCTTTACATTACCTCTTAATGCACTATATGTCTATTGCTTTCATGCCACTTCTAGTAAAATGAAAACCTAGTTAATCGTGTTTTTTAACTATTGGTTAGGTATTTTTGAAGGTGTTTTTGCCGATCATGTGCTGGCGTGCCAAATTCGTCGTTGAATGCCTTTTTGTACCAGTTCTGTGATGGCTTTTTCTATGGATTTCTTGACACAAAGGTGCATGGGTTCATTGGTTGTGTAACCGCCTTCGGCTTCTGCTAAACGCTTAAAACTGACATAGCGGAAAAACCCCGCTCGTATTTCTTTGCTCAATACGGTTTTTGTCGTCGCCACTGACACCAAAACCTGACCTGTTCTAACATCGACAGCTCGCATATATACAGAGATCACATCTTCTCGATATAGCTCTGAACTGCCAATACCAAAGTACTCGGCACCAAAGCCGCCGGTTGTGGTATTTGAGTCATAGCTGATCACGCCGCCTTCTAGCAGTATTTTGGCCGTTGTTAATGGTGGTAAGTCATCTTCGCTTTTTTTCGCTTGCAGCGCTGCCCTTGTTATTTTCCGTTCGGTAAGAATATTTTGTAAACCCTCACGCTCGACAGGTAAAAACCACTCTGAGTCACTTAAGGCCTGCATTAAAATCGAAGTTGCCCCTTGGGTGACAGCAGTTGAAAAGGAACTTACGTTTGATTGCGGTTTGTATTGGCCTGTTTGATCCCTAAATGCGTAAACTGATACTGGGATCGCTCCTTTCGGTTTTGGCAAAGACTTGAGTTCTTTAAATGCTTCTGAAGGAGCGACACTGACAGCGCTTTTCTTATCTGGCGGCACGAGTTGACTTAGGTGACTGCAAGCAAACAAGTTGAAACAACAGAATAATACAACAACATTTCTGATCTTAGCCAAATCTAGGTACCTCAATAATTGTAATTTCACCCGTTTCTAGGTGGGTAATTTGCACAGTGATACTGTCTGTGCCAGTTGTTAAAATTTGGATTTCATAATCGCCACTGACAAAGGTCGCATCATCAGAAAACAGACTAGGTTCGCAGTCTGTGCTGGTTGCGGCATCACAGGTTTCGCCAAAGCTTAAATCGGTGATCTCTCTAACGATTTTATTGATATAAGCCCTTTCTAACGACTCCTGAAATTTTTCAGCGTAACTTTTTCGGGTAATAGGAGCTTTATGCTTGTTTTGGCTCTGGGCTTTACCTAATAAAAAGCTGCCATTAATTGGATTACCGCCAAAGCTCGGGTTGATTGGGGTGTATACCAGCTCGGAAGCTGAAACGCTTAGTGGCAACAACACTGTTGCGGCCATTAACAAGGGGATCATGTTTTTTTTCATACTACCATCCGTTTTCTGCCAGATCGGGATTGCTCTGGCGCAGTTGTGATTGGGCTATTGCTTCGATAAGAATGTAAATTGCTTGTTCTACTTTGGGTTTAATCGGCGACTGTCTGCGACCTAAGTGGGTAACATAGATAACTTGGTGATCCATGATCACGCTGAGTTTGGTGCCTGCTCTGGGAACGACTTGCTCTTTGATCTGGACATTGACGCCATCGGTATTTGGAATATCAGGCCAAAATTGGCTGAATTGATAATAAAACTCGTGACCGAATCGACTAATAGTGCTATCGAGCAGTAAGCCACCCAATGCAATATCTTCAGACTTAGCTAAATGCGAAGAGGTTAAAATAAACAGTAAGAGAAGGTTTCTTAACATAGGAAATACAAGGGCTCTGTTGAGCCCTTTACTGAGCAACAAAGAAGTTATTGTTGAACTATTGTTGCACTGTTCCAATCACCGACTTGGGTGATCTCAATTGTGCCAGTGCCATTGATCAAAGAACCTTCTACCAAGTTACCGTTACCAGTTTGGCTGATGTTTAAGCTCAGGCCCGCACCGCCAACTAACATAGCTTGGCCATTGGCACCTGTGATCATGTTTTCATCACCAGTTTGGGCAATGTCAATGTTATGGCCACTACCTTCAACTAAAATATCCAAACTGTTCAGATCACCGTTTTGGGCAATATCTAAGGTATTGTTATTGGTGTCTAAAATACTGCTCATGTTGATCACAGCGTCGTTTTGGTTACCGTCTTGATTCAGCTTAATCTCATTTTCATTCGCTGTTAGAGCACGGTTATCAACCGATGCTTGAATTAACGAAGTGTTTTCATCTCCAGCTTGTACCACTTGGATAGTATTCTCAGTGCCATTGAAATTTACAATGTGGCTTGAGTTTAAGTCGCCTGTTTGCATTGTGGTGAACTCGTTGTTAGTCCCTATAGCACCAACATATGCAGAGTTAGAGTCACCTGTTTGAGTAACAGTAAACTCATTGTCATCACCAATGGCGTCGAAGGTAGTTACGTTGGAGTCACCCAATTGAGTAAGGTTTACTTCATTGCCGTCGCCACGGAATAAGTTTGATTCAACCTCATTGCGGTTACCGTCTTGCGATACTTCAATATCATTGTTATCGCCTTCAATACCTGCAATGGTCGTTTTGTTACGGTCACCTTCTTGAGATACCTCTAATTCATTATTGCTACCTTGTAGCTCCGTTACTCGAGTCGCATTAAAATAGCCATCCTGTTCTATTTCAAAGCTGTTACCATCACCTACCACACTGTCTAAATGAGTTTCGTTCCATTGGCCAGATTGCAAGCCTGAAACACTGTTATT
This sequence comes from Psychrosphaera sp., assembly GCA_965200905.1. Lineage (GTDB taxonomy): Bacteria > Pseudomonadota > Gammaproteobacteria > Enterobacterales > Alteromonadaceae > Psychrosphaera. The sequence goes on along the minus strand of CBDAVN010000015.1, from coordinate 2,110 downwards.
TGAGCCATCCATATTTTTATTAAAGAACCAGTGACCACCTGTTTCTTGCTCAACTTCTAGGGTGTTTGCATCGCCTTTTATATTACTCACTACTCGGTTATTGATGCCTAAGTAATCAGAACCGTTTTGTGTAATGGTAATGCTATTGTCATTGCCTTCGGTACTCGATTGTAGGGCGTGATCTGAACCGTCTTGGAATAAAGTTTGAGTATTGGTATTACCCAAGCTAACACTTACGGCAACGTTTTCTGTACCAATTTGAGTGGCTTTGCTGTCATTATTTTCGCCATCTACGTCAATGCTTAAGCCGTTGCGATCGCCTTCTTGTAACATGCTTACCGCATTGCCAAATACCGCACCTGACTTTGATGTTTGCTTCAAAATGACGACATTACCTACTGCATCAGCCATAAATTCACTGTTTACTTTTGGCGCTGACTCTTTGTCCTTTTCCGCCGCAATCGCTTGTTGGTTTAAACCTAAAGCCATGACGATAGCGCAGGCGATCATTGATTTATTCAATTTCACTTTTATTCTCCATAAATGCATTCAGCCACTAATACTGGGTAATATTAACGACCATATCATTTCCTATTTGATGAACGACAAAAGTCTGTTCACCGGATTGAGTTATATTAGCTACGTTTGCATTACCTTCTTGAATAACACCCGCTAAGTTATAGCTCCCCAGTTGTTCAATATTGACTGAGTTGCCATAACCAAACTGCTCAACCGAAACCTGATTATTAAATCCGTCCTGGTTGATAGAAATGCTATTCGATGCATTCGCTAATTGCTTAATTGTTGCGCGATTAAGTATTCCATATTGACTGATCGTTACCTGATGCTGCTGTGCATTGATAGCCATCAAAGTCGAAGGTGTAAGACTTAGAGATAAAGAAGATTCTTTTAAGTCGGTGTTGTTTGCTAAATCTTGTGAGTTAGTAAAAGAACTATTGAACAGTAAAGCCATAGCAAAAGTATTAACTGATACATATTTGATCAGGGACAATATTTGCTGGGATGGTTTATTGTTATTATTCATTTGTACCACTGTGTTAAGACTTCAAAAAGCAACAACACTTGTTGCACTAAAAACTCTAATACGTATCGACTAGCAAACCTATCACCCAAAAGTCTTAAATTTATTTTTCTAATATTTTTCAATTGCTTATTTTGTTTTTGGCTGTGCGGTTAAGGTTGAAACTCATACAAAAGTACTAGTTTTAAAGAAATATTTTCCCTATTTAAACGGTTAACTACATTTCGTTTTAGTGGTGTGTGGGTAACTTAAAGAAAATTTTTCCTAACAACAAAAAGTGCTGATGATGGAGCCATAAAAAAGTATTAGCTTTTATTTTAGTGGATTTAAATAAACTAGTAGTAAAGTCGTATTTTTGGCTTTTTTTGCAAAAAATAATAGCCATTAAAATCAGAACCTGGTTAAAGTGCTTGCGTTGCCCAATTCCATTAAACGTGTGTAAGTAGTGATAAATAAGAGTCTATAAATCCGCAAAGCTGGCGAAGTTCAGCGTTAATTACAGGACATGGATTCATACTATGAAAGCAAAACTATCAGCACTTTCCCTTGCTGTACTGCCTATTTTGGCTGGTGCAACAGGTTCAGTTCAAAACTCGACGCCTTATCACGACGATTCTATTATCGTGGTTTATAAGGAAGACGCTTCTCAACAAGAAAAAAGAAGCGCTCGTTCTCTCGTATTCGCTAAAATTTCAGATTTAAACTCAGATGAAATTGATGACGCGTATCGCAATCTTTTAAATGGTCGTATCGCAAATTTTGAGCTTGACGGCATGTCAATCAAAGATGCATTGAAAAAAGTACGTAGTCACCCGGCAGTACTGTATGCAGAGCCAAACTATATTGTTGGTGTTAATGGTATTCCTAATGACAGCGAATTTTCACAGTTGTGGGGCATGCATAACACTGGTCAAACAGGTGGTGTCGAAGATGCAGATATTGACGCTGTCGAAGCTTGGATAAATCAACAGGTACTAAAGATGTAGTTGTTGGCATCATTGACTCAGGCATTGATCACAGTCACCCAGACTTAAATGCAAACATGTGGGTTAACCCTGGCGAAGTGGC
>CBDAVN010000014.1:0-7664 GCA_965200905.1 Psychrosphaera sp. | reverse complement strand
AACGCTCGGCTCAGTGGCGGCTTTGACAAAGTTGAACGCGCCTATTTCAATGCCGCCATCGCCAGCAAACAAATGCACAGTAGCGTCACTGAGCTTGGCTAAAATGCCAAAGGCAATTTCAAGTGGGAAAAAGATAGCGACACTTAGCAGATTAAAGAAGTCGTGGATGGTGGCACCAGCAAAGGCTTTACGAAACTCACCTTTGTCGCGAATATGCCCTAGGCTGACAAAAGTATTAGTAACACTTGTGCCTATATTGGCTCCCATGATCATAGGGATCGCCATGCCTATTGGTAAGCCGCCAGCGACAAGGCCTACAATAATGGAAGAAACGGTACTTGAAGATTGCACTAAGGCAGTGGCAACCATACCAATGAGTAATCCTAATAGGGGATTTTCAGCAAAGTTAAATAGCTCCTGAGCACTGCCACCGGTGGCAATCTTAAAGCCTGAGCCAACCGAAGATACGGCGACTAAAATGAAATAAATCAGTACTGCAAGAAAAAGCCACTTGAGGGCTTTGGGTTTGGCTGACTGCGTCGTTGGGTTACCAGCTTCTATTTGTTCCATGGTTTTTATTCTAGTTAATAGATTGCTGTATTAGTGTACGACGCTTTTATGACAGTTTGTTAAATCTGCAAGTTTTTTTACCTCCAAATATTCGATGTTGTTATCACCTTTATTCGAATAAAAATTAACCACTAATTTTCATTGGTATTAGACAAGGGACTTATCCACCTAAGGTGATCTTATTGGCTCGAAATTGAGCTTGGTTGCTATCTTTACTTTGTTCTGATTGTTCGGTTAATTCTCTTTGCCAAAAGTATTGTAGGTATTTGGGGTTGTTATGAACTGGAATAACCTGTTTTAACAACCAGCCTGAGCCACTAGGCTCTGGCAATTCTGCTACGTAAGAGGTGGTATCTGGTTGTTCGTTTGTGCCGACAGTAAAGGCTGGGCCTAGTGTCATCATGGACTGGTACACTTTGTTCACAATAGCTTCCTATTTGCCCATCAGTTGATGTTAAGTTGTTGCGATATCAAGGCCGTTCTGCTGTGTACATTCATTTTCTTGAAGATCGACTTAACATGGTCTGCAACTGTGTAGACGGATAAATTTAATGATTTGGCTATGTATTTATTGGTTAAGCCTTTACACAGTAAATTAAACACATCATTTTCTCTGTTAGTCAGTTGTGTCGCGTCGTCAGTAACTGTATTTTTTTCGGTTAAAATGTCGACCACTTTAGGTGAAATAGGGACAATTCCATACTTAATAACGCTAAGTAACCTAACCATTTCTTCGTTGGATTCGTTGGCTAGAATGCAACCTTTAACACCACTACTAAAAAGCTTAGATAAGGTGGATTTATTTTCACTGTTGTTAATGGTGATTAAAATAGCTTGATGATCACAGTTGTGCAGTTTTTTTATCTCTTCAAAAAACACACCGTCTAGGTTTTTGTTGATGTAAATAATAACTTGGAAGGCGTACTTTTGGCTTTTGTAATTAGCTTCATCAATATTGTATGCAAGATGAAAGTTGATCATTGGTAACGCCATTTGGGCGATTTCTCTATAACCCCCTAACGCTTCCGGATTGCTTCCTAGTATTAGTCCGTTTCGCACTATATTCGCTCTCTCAGTTGTTGAGTCTTATCAAGTTGCTAACTTTGTTGAGCTTTTAATTTAGCCCAGAAAACTAAGAAATGACAAGTGGCGTGACTCATATTTATGATATTTGATTGCCTTAGTATAAGGATTAAAAGTGAATGAAATGTGGAGAAATAATGAAGTTTTGAGTAATAACCCAGAACAAAAATTCGTCACCGCGAAAAGACAAAAGATCGCCAGCCCTTACTGCCTGCCGATTGTACCTAATTGACCCATTTTTATTGTGGTTTAGCACTGGTCTGCCTTCCCCTTCACCCCCTAACTTTAGGGGATGTTGAGGTGGTCATTGTGCTGTATTGTTTATTTTAGCTTTAACTCGCTTTTATGGGCTCAAGTCCATTTTAGTTAAGTGCAGTGAACTCCAAATACATCTGCTAACGGTTATGAGTATGCGGGGGATTTCTTACAATGACTGGAGGTATACATGTCTACTAGAACCAAAAATTCAGGTTCAGTTGCACCTAAAGAACGCATAAACATCTCATATCGACCAGCGGTCGGCTCCGCAAAGGAAGGGGTAGAGTTACCATTCAAATTATTAGTTTTAGGCGATTTCAAACAAGCTGAAGATGACTCAACTATTGAAGACCGCAAGCTAATTAACATCAACAACTACAACTTTGATGACGTAATGAAAAGTCAGCAGCTGGAGGCAAAATTCACTGTTGATAACAAAATGTCGGAAAAGGGCGGCAGTATTGATGTCAGCCTAAAGTTCAATGAGTTGAAAGACTTTGAACCAGACAACATCATCGAACACGTTGAAGAACTTAAGCAAGTGTTAGAACTGCGAGATGCGCTAAAAGCACTAAAAGGCCCATTAGGAAACTCGCCGCAAATGCGTAAGAAAATCCAAGCGCTATTAAGCGATCAGTCTTCGCGTAAGGCATTGGAAAAAGAAATTAGTTCAGGCGATAAAAAATAAAGAACTTTGCGCATTAGCCGCGAAGTTTTAGGAGTTTATGATGGAAAAAGTGAAAGACCAATCATTGATTGCGGATATCTTAAGTTTCAGCAAGTTACCAGATGATGAATACAGCTACCAAGTAGCGAACCAAGGCATGCAAACTGTATTAAAAAGCATCCTTGCAGAGACCAATGCTGAAGACGAAATTCGAGTTGATAAGCGTTATGTTGAAGGCCTAATTGACGAATTAGACCGTAAGTTAAGTGCGCAGATGGATGAAATTCTTCATCACCAAGCATTTAAGAATTTAGAAGCGCCATGGCGCAGTTTAAAAATGCTGTGCGACCGCACAGACTTCCAAGAAAACATCAAAGTTGAATTACTTTCTGTATCAAAAGAAGAGTTGTTAGAAGACTTTGAAGATGCACCAGATATCACTGAAAGTGGTTTATACCGCAAAGTATATACAGATGAGTTTGGTCAGTTTGGTGGTGACCCATACGGCGTGATCATCGGCGACTATCCGATCTCACCTTCAGCACCAGATATGCGTTTATTGTCAAACATGGCAAGCTTATCAGCAATGACTCACGCACCGTTTATCGCAAGTGTTGATGAAAGCTTCTTTGGTATTGATGATTACTCAGAGTTACCAAACTTAAAGCAAATTGAGTCAATGTTTGAAGGCCCTGCTTACCTTAAATGGCGCAGCTTTAGAGATTCTGCAGATGCAAGAAATGTAGGTTTAACGTTACCTAAATTTATGCTTCGCCCTACTTATGGCGAAAACATCCCAGTACGCAGTTTCCAATATCAAGAAAGCATTAGCGACAAGTCTGATTACTTGTGGGGTAATGCTGCATTTGCATACGCAACTCGACTAAACAACAGCTTTGCTAAGTACCGTTGGTGTCCAAATATCATTGGTCCTCAATCAGGTGGTGAAGTAGCAGATTTACCAGTTGATGTTGTTGATGAAAGTGGTACAGACGTTGTTTACGGCCCAATCGAGGTGAACATCTCGGACCGTAAAGAGTACGAATTAGCCGAGCTTGGCTTTATTCCACTAACACTTCGTAAAGGTTCAGATAGCGCTGTATTCTTCTCGTCGAACTCAACTCAATTGCCGAAGAAATTTAGTAATGATGAAGCGGGTCGCCAAGCAGAAATCAACTACCGTTTAGGTACACAATTGCCTTACCTATTCATTGTTAACCGTCTTGCTCACTACGTGAAAGTATTACAACGTGAAAACTTAGGCAGCTGGAAGAGCCGCGTTGAGTTAGAGACTGAACTGAACAAGTGGATCAGACAGTACGTTGCGGATCAAGACAACCCATCAGCAGCTACACGTAGCCAAAGACCGCTAAGAAAAGCGTCTATCTCAGTTAGTGAAATTGAAACAGAAGCAGGCTGGTACGAAGTTGGGATGGAAGTAACTCCTCACTTCAAGTTTATGGGTGCTAACTTCACCTTGTCATTAACCAGTGTGTTAGAACGTGCCTAATTCAGGCGTAGTAATAAATAAGGAATTGTGTAATGCCTACTGAAATTTATATGTCAATTAATGACCCTGAAGGTTGTTTAACAGAAGAAGCGTGTTCAAAAGAAAGTATTGGTTCTTTCTTCAAGTCTGATCACGATGAAGAGTCATTAGTATTAGCTTACGACCACAAAGTAAGTGTGCCGACTAATAACTTAACAGGTCAAGTTACTGGTACTCGTAAGCATGAATACTTAGAAGTAAGTAAATTCATCGATAAGAGTTCTCCGTTACTCTTAAACTCGGTTACGTCTCCTTCAGAGTTAGAGGTTGTGCTTAGATTCTTCCGTACTCCGGACGAGACAAGTGCCGGTGAGCCAGTTGAGTACTACAACATCACATTGCAACGCGCAAAGATTGTTAGCATCAACACAGTATCACCTAACATTCTTGATGCTGAAAACGATGGCTTAATGCCATACGAAGTGGTTCGTTTTACTTACGGCCAAATTCAAGCTGACCACGTTGTTTGCGGCACGACTGCAATTGATGATTGGTCAGGTGAAGGCGAGTAATAGCTCGTTTATGAAAATTAATAATGCACACGCCAAATCTGTTAAAGGCATAGCATTAATGACTGCACTCACTTTTTTAAGTGGGTGCAGTATGCTGTCTGAAACGTTCGCCGGTTCAACTGACAAAATCGCTGAGCTACAACAACAATCAGGCAGTAAAACTGATCGTTGGCTGGATAATGACGCAAGATGGAAAAACTGGGATGTTGGTAATCCAAACAACAGCTTAGTGACTTGGTCTTACGAAAAAAATGCACTAGCGGTTAAGTTAGTTGCCAGCAGAGATTTAAATACCTATGCGCAAAGGCCGCATACACTCGTTGTTAAGGTCATTCAATTAACCGATGTCAGTGGTTTATCTACGCTAATACAAACACCTGATGGTGTCAGAGCTGTGTTATCAGAAGCAACAGAAATGATACCTAATGCAGTTTATAGCGAATCTAAGATCTTAGCGCCAAAACAAACACAAACTATCAACTTCGCACGACAACAAGATGCAAAATTTATTGCCCTAGTGACAGGCTTTGCTGAACTAAATACTGAAAAATCAGTACGAATTATACCAATTCCGGTTATTTCAGAAGCGCAAACTCCACCTGAGCAGGAAACATCATTAGTTGATACTTTAACCTTCGGATTTTTTGCCGAAGAGCCAGAACAATTGCCAGATATTGTCAGACCTGCACTGATAACTATGGACGTCAAGCTAGGTGAGAATAGCATCTCGGAATTCTTAGCCACGGCAAGATAAATAAGAGGTTTAACGTGGGTTCACTAAAGTCTTTATACTGGAATCAGGGCTTATTCCTAAAGCCTCAGCATTTTCAACAATTCGAATTACAAACATCAGCATTAGCCAACGCACTATCTAAAGCGCGAACTGGAGTAGACTCGGGCTTCTCTAAACTGGATATTGATGACTCAGCACTTAGCAATAGTATGCTTGTTATCAATGATTTAGAGTGCATTTTTGGTGATGGCTCATTTCTTTCATTTCCAGGTAACTGCCAAATTTCACCAGTTAAACTCGCACCTGAGTATGCTGATAGTCAGGGGCATTTATCCGTTTATATCGGTATCTCTCCTTTATTGCAGCAAGTATCTAATTTAACAGGCAATTCTGATTATGTTGGACGCTTTAAACTAAACGATAAAGTGGCGACCAAAGACTTATTTGACCCGCAAGAAACCACTGAATTATCGACCTTAGATTTTGACTGCCGGATTTTATTAGGTGAAGAACAACTGAAACACCACAGCCAACTTATCAGTGTCAAAGTGGCTGAATTAGTGCTGTCGGGCGATCAGTTTGTGCAAGACCAAAAGTTCATTCCACAAGTCATCAGCATTGATAGCAGCAAAGTACTTTCAGGTTATGTGAAGTCATTAAAACAAAGCTTACTGGGCCGTTTCGAACAGTTAGAGAGCTTTAGCAGCTTACATAGCCAAGGTGAGTCTTCAGGCCATAATCTTGGTATGGCAATGGCGCTAAATATTGTAGCTAGCCATGTTGCGACATTTAGCCACTTTGAAGAAGTGGGTAGTTCGCGACCTGCTGATGTTTACCTAGCAATTAAACAACTGATAGCACAATTAAGTGTGTTCTCTAGAACGGTATCTGTGCTGGGTGAAACCAATAATGATGAACATGCTTTAGTTGCTTTTAACGAACAAAATATGACTCAGTGTTTTGCCAGAGCAACAAACTTAGCAATGCAATTATTGAATGAACTGACGGTCGACCCTGAGTTACTTATCACTATGACGCCACAAGGTGACGCTAAGTTTATCGCGCCGCTAACGAGTGAGTTTATTGATGTTAGTAGCCGAGTTTATTTACGACTTCGTTCTGCAACTAACTTAGAACATCAACTAGACGATATCTTAAATTACGCCAAGTTAGGTGCTGACGGTCAGGTTGATGTTTACCTTAAGCGTTCACTGCCTGGCGTTGAATTAAGCTACTTGGCGAGAAAGCCACAAGGTGTAGCGAATGTTAAGAACAGTTATTACTTTGCATTTGATAGGCAGTCATTCCAATGGCAAAAGGTTATCGACTCAAATCGCGTTGGTTTAATTTGGAGCAATGCGCCAGAAGACTTGGCGATAGACCTTATTGCAGTTAAGGGGTAAGTCATGAAAATTGTAGACGCCTTTATTCCTGTTTTTGTTTACATGGAAAAGTTAGCGCCAGAGTTAATCGAAGACTCAAGCAAAAGCGCAGCTGTGGTAAATGAAGAGTTAAAATTGTTACTTAAGGTAGCCCAAGAACTACCTCAGAGTCATGAACAAGTGCAGCAAGCTATGTTTGCTGTATGCGCTTTCATTGATGAAAAGTTATTGGAGTCTGACTGGTCCGAAAGAGATGAATGGAGTAAGAAAACGTTACAACAAACGTATTTCGATACCAATATTGCAGGTCAGCTGTTTTTCCAAAAGCTTGATAGTTTGAATGAGAACATAGAACTCGAACAGCAGGTTAGAGAAGTCTACCTTTATTGTTTGGCACAAGGTTTTTCTGGTTGTTACTTCAACGCAGGTGAACAAAGTTTCTTACAAGAATTAATCCAAAATAATTATGAACTACTGGCCAACAGTAATGAAAATTCGTTATTCCAGTCGTCACATAACATGCAAAAAGTCGCGCCTACTGAACCAAACTTACCGCCGCAATTAAAAGAGCAGGCGTTTATCTGGGGACCAATCTTGTTAGCAGTCCTGTCCTATGTATTTTTCAGAAATGACCTGTTGGATGTTATTTCTAGCGCCCTTAGCCAAATCTAAATTGGAACAGCTGAAATGAAAAAAGTACTGAAGTTTTTATTAATTGTATTTATTTGGCTACTGATCTTAGCAATTTGTTTTGCTGGAGCTGTTTTACTGGGTTATCAAGAAACCATTGGCATTCAACTATTTGCCGCGATCTTCGTTACTTGGTATGGAATTAAATTCCTGTTTTATTTGTACAACCGTTGGCAAGCAAAACAACGAGTAGAAAAGTTAATCAATGTGCAATCTGCAC
>CBDAVN010000013.1:0-364411 GCA_965200905.1 Psychrosphaera sp. | reverse complement strand
GTAGCTAAAGCTGACGGCAAGATAAAGCAAGATCATGGCTATGTTTTTGAAATACCAGCAAGTGCTAGTGAGCTAGTCCAAGCTAAGCCGTTAAAAGCTATGGGACGTTTTAACCATGAAGCCGCTGCGGTAGACCCAAGAACAGGTATCGTATACATGACTGAAGATAGAGGTGATAGCTTGTTTTATCGCTTCATTCCAAATGTACCAGGAAAGCTAGAGCAAGGCGGTCAGCTACAAGCTTTAGTTATTAAACATATGGCTAAGTTTGATAGCCGTAACTGGAACGATACTGTTATGCCACTTAACAAATGGTATCAAACCGAATGGATTGACTTGGATCAGCCGGAGTCACCGGAAGATGATTTAAGGGGTCGTGGCTATCAGGCTGGGGCCGCGGTATTTGCTAGAGGTGAAGGTATTCATTGGGGCGAAAATGAGCTCTATTTTTGTTGCACCAATGGTGGAGCTAAGCAATTAGGTCAAATCATGAGATATCAACCTTCCGTTGCCGAAGGCAAAGTTGAAGAAGCGAACAAACCAGGACAAATCCAACTGTTCTTAGAAAGTGATGATGGCAGTTTGTTTAACTATGGCGATAATTTAACGATCGCGCCAAATGGCCATTTAATTGTGTGTGAAGATCAGTATACCGATAGAGTGGAAAATCACTTACGAGGTGTAACAACAAAAGGAGAGGTATATGACTTTGCTAAGATCAGAGTACAAACTGAGCCTGCAGGAGCGTGTTTTTCGCCTGATGGCTCCACCTTTTTCGTCAATTTATATGCGCCAACAAAGACTTTAGCCATCACAGGACCTTGGTTGCATCAACAGCAGGTATAAAACAAGACTAGCGAAAGCAGGTTGGATTGTTTACAATTTATTCGTTATTACAAAGCAGGAGAAAAAGATGATTGTTATTCGTATCCACCCGGTAAATAAGAGCATTAGCTAATTTTATTATCTTAATACTGATAACAGTATTTCTCTTCTTTACCCGGTGAGTTCACACCAGCGTTAATGTTGGTGATTGCCGGGGCAATGTATTCATTTGCCCTGAGATTTCTTGTAGGCGTTTGTTAACGTCGTTAGGGAATAAAAATGAATAACACACTATCTTTACGCCAATTAGGTTGGCAACCTTATTTTCAACAGCAACTTACACTAGCAGAGCTAGAGTCTTGCCATATTGCTCGAGTGATAGAGCAACATAGAAACCAATACATTTTACAATCAGAACACGGGCTAGTTCATCTACCTCTTTGCAAGGCTTTACCCAAGCTGACGGTTGGAGACTGGGTACTACTGAACCAAGAAAAGCAATTTGAGCGAGCTTTAGAAGCTAAATCTTTGTTTAAGAGAAAAGCCGCTGGCAGTAAAGTCGATGAGCAGCTTATTGCTGCAAATGTAGATACATTATTTATTGTTTGCTCACTGAATCATGACTTTAATCTCAATCGCATTGAGCGTTACTTAGCTTTGGCTGGTGAAGCTATGGTTGAGCCTGTGGTGATACTGACAAAAGTGGATTTATGTGACAATGCCGATGATAAAAAGAGACAAGTGCAAAAGCTTAACCCTCTACTAATGGTTGAACTTGTTAACAGTCTAGAGCCAGAGTCGGTAAAAGTCCTTGAGCCTTGGTGCGGCATGGGTAAAACAGTTTCCTTCTTAGGTTCATCAGGAGTGGGTAAATCAACTTTGGTCAATACCTTGTTAGGTCAACAACAGCAAGTCACCGGAGATATACGCCAAGACGATAGTAAAGGGCGACACACTACCAGAGCTAGAGCTATGCGATTTATTCAAGGTGGGGCTGCAGTGATTGACACACCAGGTATGCGCGAGTTGCAATTGGCTGATTGTGAGCAAGGCGTTAGCCAAGTTTTTAACGATATTGAGTCGTTAATAACAAGCTGTCGATTTAATAACTGCTCCCATACAAATGAGCCCGGCTGCGCTATTTTACAGGCGCTAGCAAGTGGTAAGCTGGATGCGAGAAGGTTTGATAATTATCAAAAACTTCAGCAGGAGCAAGCTAGAAATAGTGCCAGCTTAAAGCAAAAGCGCGATAAGGAAAAAGCACTGAGCAAGATGTACCGCACTGTGCTAGCCGATTCCGTTGCAATGAAAAAAGGTTACTAATGACAAGCGGAGTCTCGACTCCGCTATTTTTCCTACCAAGCTTCGCCCGATAAATTTTGCAAATTACAACAGTGTCATCAACTTGGAATAAAACTTGAATATTACCGTTAGGAAACAGCAATTTTACCTGTGTTAGGTTTTTATTCCCTAGGAGATTTTATGCTTGCAAATCAGCTGCCAGTACCTGAGGTCCAAGTTCGTCAAGAGGCTAACAAAGCCAGTGAAATCAAGAGCTCTAGAGACACAACTAGAACTCGTGATTTTGACCGTGATATGGAAAAGGGTCGTCGTGAACAGCAGGGTTATGACAGATCGCAAGAAACTAATAAGCGGCAAACGGATGCCAAAGAGGCAACCTCTTCTCGTCAGCCAGAGCCTAAAAATACAGATAAAGCAGAGCGCAAAGAGCCGGTAAAAGAAGACGCTGCGGTTAAACAAACCTCGGAAAAACCAGTGGCTTCCGATGGCAAGGAGCAGACAAGCTCAGAAGCAAAAGAGAATAAAGCTGAGCATGACTGTGAGCACTGCGCTGATAAAGAGCACAAGCCTGCGCAGGTTAGTCCAGGAAAGTTAGTCGAGCAAACAGCAGAGCAAAGACTGGAGTCAGCGAAAGAAAGTGAAACCAGTAAGTGGTTAGATACGATTCTATCTCTGAGCTCGGATACTGAAACCGATGCTAGTACAGAAGCGAATACTGGTGAGCAAGAAACAACAACGGGTAATGAGCAAATTAGCCTTGCCCAGATCAAAGATATTTTGGCAAGTATTGGCTCTAATGCCGATCTTGGAGAATTAGAAGGGCAAGAGCAGGTTAGCTTAGCCCAGCTAAAAGCAGTGTTGTCTGACTCTGAGTTCAAAGCAGTGATTGCTACTGAGTTGCACAAATTAGAAGCCGAAGTTAGCCCTGAACAAGAGTTCGAACAGCTATTAGCAAAGCTATCCAGTGATGGCAAAGTTGGTAATGCAGAAGCAACAGAACAAAAGCCAGCAATAGAAATAAAATCGGTTACGGATTTAGTTAATCAAGTAAAAGCAGCACAACAACCTAAAGTTGCTGAGCAACAACTAAATACACAAGTTTCAGCAGAACAAAATGTTGGTTCAAAGCTGGTGCAAGTGAACGCAAGCCAAGCCGATAAAACAACCTTAGATAAGCAGGAAAATAAATTTAAACAGTCCAGCCTAGTCAGCGCAATGCAGCTTGGCAGTGAAACTGCTGAGACAGAAACACAAGGCCAAGAGCCAGTTAAGCAAACCATCGCCGAGATGTTATCGCCGACGACTAAAGTGGTAAATATTGCAGGCACCCCGGTCGCTAACAGTGAAGCTAATGTGTCACTAGCAAACAACATTACTTCTGCAGCAGCTCAAGTCGCAGTTGAACAATCACAAGTTAACAATAGCAAACTGGGTTTATCTGAATTAGATATGACAGAAGCGGCAAGCCGAGACAATTCAGAAAACAAACTAGCGAGTTTGTTAGGCACTTTGGCACCAGAAGAAGTGAAAACTTCTGATCAGAGCAATCGAGCAGAAAAAGTTAACGTGGCAGGAGTTACGCTAGATAAAACCTTACAAATGCCAAAAATTGAAAACATGACACAAGCGAAAAATGAAGTTGTGGTCAGGGAAAACATTCTGTTTAACAAACAGGAGTTAGCAACCCAGATGCAAACTCAGGTTGGCATGATGATGGCGCGAAATATGAAATCGGTTGATATTCGACTTGACCCGCCAGAGCTAGGCAGCATGCAAGTAAAGCTATCAGTACAGAATGACCAAGCCAGTGTCTCTTTTGTTGTATCTAACCAGCAAGCTAAAGACGCTTTGGAAAATAGCTTGCCTAAGTTAAAAGAGTTACTTGAGCAGCAAGGTTTACAGCTGGCAGACTCTGACGTTCACCAGCAACAATCACAAGCACAAAGTGGCGGAGATAATGAAGAGCAGGGCATAAGTAAAAATGGCTTGAACTCTGAAACGGGCGAAGAAGAAAGTGATTTAGAGCAGCAGCAACAAATGATCAATCGCGCAATTAACTCGCCGTGGAATGTCAGCTATTACGCTTAATGCTGAAGAAGTTGCTTACTTGCTAAACAAATAAGCGATAAATAATGCAATTCGCAGCTTTAATAATTGCTAAATGCTGATCTGAACAATAACATGACGGTTTATCCAAGTTCTAAATGGAGTAATGGAAGTGGCTGAAGAGCAAGAAAATGAACTGACGTTGGAAGAAGACGCTGGCGGCGGTAAGAAAAAACTGATCATTATTATTGTAGCAGCAGTGTTACTGGTGGCAGTTACCGCAGGTGCTGTAATGTTCTTTATGTCAGGCAATGACAGTGAAGAAATGACCGATGACATGGCTGAAGCTGAAGTTGAAACTCCAGTAGCAGAGCTTGGAACGGCAATGTACGTCACTATGCCAAGACCATTTACTTTTAATGTACCTGGTACGACTCGAGATAGATTGGTTCAGATCAAAGTGCAACTTATGGTGCGCGGCGATAATAACCACGAAACGGCAAAGCGTCATATTCCTTTAATTGAAGGCACATTATTGAAAGCCTTTAGTACTGCTAATGCTGATGATTTAGCAACAACAGCAGGTAAAGACGCACTTAAGGTTAAAGCGGCTAGAGATGTGCAAAAAGCCATATCTGAAGTAACTGGCGCGAAAATTGTAGAGGAAGTATTGTTTACCGGTTTTGTTATGCAATAACCGTCAAAATAATGCTGTTAAGAGAGAATTATGACTGATCTTCTGTCACAAGATGAAATTGATGCGCTACTCCACGGCGTCGATGAGGTAGAGGAAGAAGAAGTATCCCATGAAGCTGGCGGTGATAACTCCAGTACCTTGGATTATGACTTTTCTTCACAAGACCGAATCGTTCGTGGTCGAATGCCAACCTTGGAGTTGGTAAACGAACGTTTTGCGCGTCACATGAGGATCAGCTTATTTAACATGATGCGCCGTACTGCGGAAGTTTCCATTAACGGCGTACAAATGATCAAGTTTGGTGAGTACATACATACCCTGTTCGTGCCAACTAGCTTGAATATGGTTCGCTTTAGACCACTTAAAGGCACCGGCCTTATTACCATGGAAGCACGATTAGTGTTTATCTTGGTAGATAACTTCTTTGGTGGTGACGGCAGATATCACGCTAAAATCGAGGGCCGTGAATTCACTCCAACCGAGCGTCGTATTATTCAAATGTTACTAAAATTAATATTTGAAGACTATAAAGAAGCTTGGGCGCCAGTGATGGATGTGTCATTCGAATACTTAGACTCAGAAGTAAACCCAGCTATGGCAAACATAGTTTCGCCAACGGAAGTAATTGTTATTAGTTCTTTCCATATTGAATTAGACGGCGGCGGCGGTGACTTCCATATTGCCTTGCCATATTCAATGTTAGAACCAATTCGTGAACTACTTGATGCGGGTGTACAAAGTGACAGAGAAGATACCGACTATCGTTGGAGTAAGGCATTACGTGATGAAATCATGGATGTGTATGTCGATTTAAGTACTCAGTTGCTAGAAATGGATTTGCCGTTAAGCCAGATCATGGAATTAAAAGACGGCGACATTATTCCAATTGAAATGCCGGAAAACATAACCGTATACATTGAAGATCTTCCAACTTATCGAGCTAAGTTAGGTCGTTGTCGTGATAATGTCGCGATTCAAATATCAGAGAAGATCAAACGTCCAGAATCCGCTAAGTCAGAAATGAATGTGTTGACCCGAGGTGGTCGCAGACTCGATGATGACTCAGAGCTACTGGCACTAGAAGACGATTTAGATTTATAAGAGGGTAATAACCATGAGTGACGACCAAGATACTATGGACGAATGGGCAGCAGCCCTTGCAGAAGCCGAAGGTGAAGGCGGTGGTGACGATGGAGTGGTTGCTGCAGAATTAGACGAGTTAACTGAGTCAGGTAACTCTCTGAATGAAGAAGAGTCCCGTAAATTAGAGACCATCTTAGATATACCAGTTAACATTTCGATGGAAGTTGGTCGGAGTAAGATCAGTATTCGTAACTTGCTGCAATTAAACCAAGGCTCGGTTGTTGAGTTAGACCGAGTTGCAGGTGAACCATTAGATGTATTGGTCAATGGTACTTTGATTGCTCACGGCGAAGTAGTTGTGGTCAACGACAAGTTTGGTATTCGACTAACAGATGTGATCAGTCAAATTGAACGTATTAAAAAGCTTCGTTAAACATCCAGCTCAATCTTCCTTAATGGCATCATTTGTCTTGTTTGCAAATGATGCTTTTTGCTCTACCTCTTCCCAACAAAAATTGACAGGACCAAACGCCGAAAGCTTGGTTTCGATGATCCTAGCGTTACTGTTTGTAGTGTTTGTCATTGTTGCAATTGCATGGTTTGCGAAAAAACTGAACTTAACCCCTATGAGTTCCAGTCATTTCAAACTCGTCTCTAGCATGTCTCTAGGGGGGCGAGAGCGAATTGTGATCGTAGAAATACAAGGCGAGCAGCACGCAATTGGTGTTACCAGTCAAAGTGTTAATCATTTGTTTAAGCTCGAACAAAATATTGTCGCCAACAAAACAGATATCACAGATAATCAAATGGTAAAGAAAATTAATAAGTTATTCGGTTATAAAGCGCCGGGTGAACAATCTAAGGAATGACCGAGAAATGAAGTTTTTAGTGCTAACCCTAACGGTTTTGTTTACTTTGTTTGCCCCTGAGTTATTTGCTGAGTCAGGCACCATATCTGCGGTTACAGTAACGGATAACCCTGACGGTTCAAAAGAATACAGTATAACGCTGCAAATTTTAGCCATGATGACGGCGCTGAGTTTTATCCCAGCAATTGTTATCTTGATGACATCTTTCACTCGTATCATTGTTGTTTTGGCCATTTTGCGACAAGCCATCGGCTTACAACAAACGCCAAATAGTCAGTTGCTTATTGGCATCTCGCTATTTTTAACGTTTTTTATCATGGCGCCAGTATTTGAGGAAATACATATTAATGCCGTTCAGCCTTATCTGAATGAGGAGATCACCTCAATACAAGCTTACGATATTGCAAAGATACCTATGCGAGAGTTCATGCTGTCGCAAACTAGGATCAGCGATTTACAAACCTTTGCCGAGATAGCAGGGTATACTCAGCTTAATGCACCGGAAGAGCTGCCTATGTCGGTGATCATTCCATCTTTTGTTACCTCAGAACTAAAAACCGCATTCCAAATTGGCTTTATGTTTTTTATCCCATTTTTGATCATCGATTTAGTTGTTGCCTCTATCCTAATGGCTATGGGTATGATGATGCTATCGCCAATGATTGTCTCATTGCCATTTAAACTCATGATGTTTGTATTGGTTGATGGCTGGTCTCTAGTAATGGGTACCTTGGCAAAAAGCTTTGGTCTTGGTACGTAGCGAAGGTGGGGATAGATTATGACGCCTGAAGTCTTTGTTGATATTTTACGAGAATCGTTATGGCTTATTATCATTCTTGTTTCAGCTATTGTCGTTCCTAGCTTAATCGTTGGTCTTATTGTTGCGGTTTTCCAAGCCGCGACATCGATTAACGAACAAACTTTAAGTTTCTTACCTAGGCTGATCGTCACCTTGTTGGCGCTTATCTTTGCAGGTCACTGGATTGTAGGCATGATCATGGATTTTACCTTTGATCTTATTGAACGAATTCCGTCTATAATAGGCTGATATTATGGAAGTGTTATTGCAACAGCTGATGCAATACCAAGCCGACTTATTGCTGCCTTTTACTCGAATTTCAGCAATGATGATGGTGATGGTGGGAATTGGCGCTAGGAATATACCTGGGCCAATTAAAACCGCTTATGCTGTTGCTTTCACCATTATGGTAATGCCAGTGTTACCACCTTCACCCTTTACCGATCTATTTTCTTTTGAAATGGTGCTACGGGTTGCTCAGCAGATCATGATTGGCTCAGCAATAGGCTTTGTCTCGGTCATTTTCCTGCAAATTTTCGTGGTTGCAGGTCAAGCTATTGCCATGCAATCGGGTTTAGGTTTTGCATCTATGGTAGACCCAACTAACGGTATGAGTGTACCAGCGGTAGGTCAGTTCTTCTTGATCTTATCAAGTTTATTATTCTGGGCTATTGATGGCCATATGGTAATGATGCAGATGATAGTTCAAAGCTTTAATTATTTGCCAATTGGCCAAGGCTGGTTAGCGACTGGCAGCTATTATGACTTAGCCATGTTTGGTGGTTATATGTTTTCTGCGGCTCTGATCTTATCTATTGCGCCTTTGGTTGCTATGCTGGTCATTAACCTGAGCTTTGGCATCATGACTCGAGCGGCACCGCAATTGAATATATTCTCAATTGGTTTTCCATTTACCATGATGTCAGGTCTGATCATTATGTGGGTGACCATGGAAAGCTTTATTTTTCACTTTGAGCACAGCTGGGAACGCTCGCTTGAAATGATGTGTACCATCATCGGCTGCCAACTTTAACTTTGGTAGCTAGAGAGTTGATATGGCAGAAGATTCCGATCAAGAAAAAACCGAAGAACCCACGGCCAAGCGTTTAGAAGACGCCCGAAAAAAAGGTCAAATAGCGCGTTCTAAAGAGCTGGGCACAACAGGTGTACTGGTAGCTAGTGCTGCCTCTTTGTTAATGTTTGGCGCCAGTTTAGGTAAATCTTTGATGGCGGTGATGGCAGAGCAATTCGAGCTTGACCGAGATGACGCTTTTGACTTCACCAAAATGTTCACCTCAATGGGCGATATTTTGCTTGAAGTAATGTGGCCGATGTTCGCGATTTTCGCCGTCATATTGCTAGCGGCATTTGTTGCTAATAGTTTGCTTGGCGGAATTAATTTTAGTTGGGAAGCGATGGCGCCCAAAGCCAATAAAATGTCACCACTGAAAGGCTTCAAGCGAATGTTTGGAACCCAGGCTGCGATTGAGCTAATCAAGTCTGTACTAAAGGTTGTAGTGGTTGCTTTTGTCGCAGTTATGCTAATTAAAATTTACCTAAATGACATACTGTTTTTGAGTATTGAAGACTTACCTAATAACGCTATTGATGCCAGTTTACTGCTTGGTTGGATATTTTTAGGCTTGTGTTGCTCAACCATTGTTATTTCTATGGTTGATGTGCCTTTCCAAAAGTGGAATCACAACAAACAACTGAAAATGAGCAAACAAGAAATAAAAGATGAGTATAAGAGCACAGAAGGTAACCCAGAGGTCAAAGGTCGACAAAGACAAATTCAGCGTGAAGTATCGCAGCGCAGAATGTTACAAGAAGTGCCTAATGCCGATGTTGTAATTACCAACCCAACACATTATTCGGTTGCTCTTAAATACGATACTGAGAAATCTCAAGCTCCTTTTGTTGTCGCCAAAGGCGCAGACTTTATGGCAATGCAAATTCGTAAAATTGCCAAAGAAAAAGACGTTACCATTGTTGAAACGCCTATGCTAACGCGCTCCATCTATTACACCACTGATGTCAACCAAGAGATCCCAGAAGACCTATTCGTAGCGGTAGCACAAGTCTTAGCTTATGTATTTCAATTGGACTTATACACTAAAGGCAAGGGCAAGAAACCAACGGAAGTTCCGAAAAACTTACCAATACCACCTGAGTTAAGGCACTAAAGAAGGAGCTGACGAGCGCCATTAGATCATTTTATGTTAGATCAGCTGCGCTGCTAGATCGGTAAAACCGCTAGAACAGATATAAGTGGCTATATCTCGTTTGAATCCGATTACGCTTTCTTTTCTAGCATCGTTAGTTGATCTAGCAACTGCGAAGCGGTCGATCTAGCATTGTATGATCTGGTGAGTATAGGCTGGTTGAGTAGCTGGTGAAACCTAGCATCACTGACCAGCGAGTAACTTGCTCTTGTTCAACTTTTACCCTGTCAAAATCCCGTGAAGTAAGCTGGCATGATTACTGCTCTGCTAGGTGGTAGTAGGTAGTTATTCGGTTTAAATGATGGAATTATCAGCAAAATTCAATCAACTTTTCAGTAAAGAAAATACTAAATATGTCAATGGTTTAGGAGCTCCGCTCTTTATCCTTGCAGCATTGGCCATGGTTGTTTTACCACTTCCAGCCTTGATGCTAGATATTCTATTTTCATTCAATATCGCGTTAGCACTAGTCATTCTTTTGGTTACGGTTTATACACTTAAACCTCTCGACTTTGGCGCGTTCCCTTCTGTTCTATTAATTGCAACCGTATTGCGTTTAGCATTAAACGTTGCCAGTACTCGTGTCGTTTTGCTGGAAGGACACGAAGGTGGTGACGCTGCTGGTAAAGTTATTGAAGCTTTTGGTTCTGTTGTTATTGGTGGTAACTACGCCGTAGGTTTAGTGGTATTCGCTATCCTAGTAATTATTAACTTTGTGGTTGTTACCAAAGGTGCGGGCCGTATCTCTGAAGTAACAGCGCGATTCACTCTAGATGCTATGCCGGGTAAACAAATGGCTATTGATGCTGATTTGAATGCTGGCTTTATTACTCCTGAACAAGCTAAAGCTCGACGTGAAGAAATAGGCCGAGAATCTGAATTTTATGGCTCTATGGACGGTGCTTCGAAATTCGTTAAAGGTGATGCGGTAGCTGGCATCATTATTCTATTTATTAACATCATCGGTGGTTTGTTTATCGGCATGATCCAACATGATTTAGAGTTTGGTCAAGCAGTAGAAATTTATACCTTATTAACCATTGGTGACGGCCTAGTTGCACAGATCCCAGGCCTACTGCTTTCAATTGGTACTGCGATTGTCGTTACTCGTCAAAATACCGACCAGGAAATGGGGAAACAGTTCTCAACCCAGCTAGGTGTTGAAAAGGTAATGTATGTAGCAGGCTCTATCTTAGTTGCTATGGGCTTAGTGCCAGGTATGCCTCACCTTACTTTCATCGGCTTTGGTTTGCTGTTATTAGGCGCGGGTTATTACTCAACGAAGAAAGCCAAAGAAGCGGAAGAAAAAGCAAAACTGGATGAAGAAAACGCACCGATTGCTAACCCACATGAAGAACAAGAGAACAAAGAAGTTAGCTGGGACGATGTGTCTCATGTTGACACTATTGGCCTAGAAGTAGGTTACCGTCTTATCCCTCTAGTGGATAAAGGCCAAGGTGGTGAGCTATTGTCTCGTGTTAAAGGCGTTCGTCGTAAACTGAGTCAAGAGTTTGGCTTCCTAGTGCCAGCCGTACACATCAGAGACAACCTAGACTTAGACCCTAACAGTTACCGTATTACCTTAATGGGCGTAACTATTGGTGAAGCTGAAATCCGTCATGATCGTGAATTAGCGATTAACCCTGGTCAAGTATTTGGCAAAGTAGAAGGTATTGACACTGTAGACCCTGCATTTGGGTTAGAAGCAGTGTGGATTGAATCATCAAATCGAGATAAAGCTCAGTCATTGGGTTACACCGTGGTAGATGCTGCTACCGTGGTTGCAACACATATCAGTCAGTTATTAACTAACAATGCTGCGCAGCTAATAGGTCACGAAGAAACACAAAACTTACTAGATATGATTGGTAAGAACTATCCTAAGCTAGTTGATGGTTTAGTGCCTGATATGTTGAGCCTGTCAGTTGTTACTAAAACTCTGCAAAACCTACTTAATGAGGGCGTACCTATTCGTGATATGCGCTCTATCTTACAAACCTTAGTTGAGTACGCACCGAAGAGTCAGGATCCTGACGTATTGACTGCTGCTTGTCGTATTTCTCTAAGAAGATTTATCGTTCAAGACGCCGCTGGGCCTAGCGCTGAGATACCTGTGATCACATTAGCACCAGAGTTGGAACAGATGTTGCAACAGTCTATGCAATCTGCAGGAAATGATGGTGCAGGCATTGAACCTGGCTTGGCTGAACGCATTCAAACTTCGTTAGCTGATGCTCATAGAAATCAAGAATTGTCTGGCGAACCATCAATCTTGTTAACGTCGGGAATGCTAAGAGGCGTGTTATCTCGCTTCATCAAACACAGCATTCCAGGCATGGTGACCTTGTCTTATCAAGAGATACCAGAAGAGAAACAAATTAAGATTGTGAATTCAGTAGGTTAAGTCAAAGACTTGACGGAGGTTGGAAATGAAAATCAAACGTTATTACGCAAAAGATATGAGAAGTGCACTAAATCAAGTTAAAGAAGAACTTGGTCCTGATGCAGTTATTATGTCAAACAAGAAAACAGCAACAGGTATTGAGATTGTTGCTGCAGTAGATAACGATTCAGTAGCAGAGACGGCACAACAAACCGCGCAACAAATCTCTGCCCAACCAAAACAGGCGATGTCAGCTTATGGCAATATGGCTCAAGAACAAGACAACGAAAGTAAAGTTGCTTCTTCTTTACAAGAATTACTAACTCGCCAAGCTCAAATTAACGAGAGTGCTGTTGAAGTAAAAGCAACAACGGCAGCGCCAGTTGAAGCACCACAAGTAGCTCCAACTAACAATGTTTCAATGTCACAAAAAGCTGAATCTGAATTTGAACAGTGGCTGAATAAAGCTCGTTCTACGGTTATTGAACAGGAAACTGACACCCAACCTCATTCACAATTGTCAGTGCCTCATGCCGAAGTAACAAATATCGCTGATACCACTGAAATTGCAATGGCTGAAACTCAAGCACAAAGCATGATCCAAGAATCAAATGTAGTGCAAGGTAACTTTGATAATGAGCTGACTTCATTGAAAAACGAAATGCACTCGATTAAGGAACTATTACAACATCAAGTTTCTGAATTAATGTGGCAGGATATGGAAAGAAAGTCTCCAGTTAAAGCGATGACTATCTCTAAATTAAAAGACATGGGTTTGTCTTCTCATGTATCAGAGCATTTAACTCATTTCCTTTCTGATGACGTAGGTCAACAAAATGCTTGGCCACAAATGTTAGAGTTATTAACACAACAACTTGATACCACATCGAACGAAATTATTACCCGTGGTGGTGTTTATTCGTTGGTTGGCGCAACAGGTGTTGGTAAGACAACGACTATTGCCAAGTTAGCAGCTCGTTACGCACAAATACATGGCGCAGATAAAGTAGGTTTAATCTCGACTGATAGCTTCCGTATTGGTGCATTAGAACAATTGGCAACTTATGCTAAAATTCTAGGTTGTCCGCTTAAACAAGCAAAAAATACCGAAGAGTTGTCTGAGGCAATTTATCAATTACGCCACAAAAAACTGGTATTAATTGATACTGCGGGCATGAGTCAAAGAGACATTAAGTTGACTGAAAGACTGAATAACTTACTAACTAAATCTCGAGTTAGAATTAAGAACTATTTAGTTCTGTCTGCAACATCTCAAATGAGTGTGTTACAAGAAAGTGTACAGCACTTTAGAAGCGTTCCTCTATCTGGTTGCATCTTTACCAAAATTGACGAATCTTTAAGCTTAGGTGAGTTAATGAGCGTAGCGATTCACAATCGTCTACCAATTGGTTATTTAACCAACGGTCAGCGAGTACCAGAAGATATAAGAGTTGCAAATAGTGAAAAAATTGTGCAAAAAGCTAATCAGTTGTTTGAATTAAAACAAAAAGTTAGAAATAGAAATAATAAGGTAGTGCCGAAAGCAGTTGGCATGTATGATTGAAAAATCTTATACCGATCAGGCTAGTGGCTTGAGACATATGACGATAGCAAGAAAAACAAAAGTAATAGCGGTAACTGGTGGTAAAGGTGGTGTTGGTAAAACCAGCGTATCTTTGAACACAGCTATCGCAATCGCCCAGACTGGGAAAAATGTATTAGTACTGGATGCTGACTTAGGTTTGGCAAACTGTGACGTAATGCTTGGGTTGAGAGTTCAGAAGAACTTATCTCATGTATTATCAGGAGAAGCCGAGCTGGATGATATTCTAGTTGAAGGCCCACACGGTATTAAGATTGTACCTGCAACTTCAGGCTCAATTGATATGGTTGAGTTGTCTCCTGCGCAACACGCTGGTTTAATTAGAGCGTTTAGCGAGATGAAAACACAAGTTGATGTATTCATTGTCGACACGGCAGCAGGCATATCTGATATGGTATTGTCTTTCGCCAGAGCATCACAGGAAGTGTTAGTGGTAGTAACGGATGAACCTACATCAATTACCGATGCATACGCATTGATTAAAGTGTTAAACCGAGATCATGATGTAACGAAATTCAAAGTTGTTTCCAACATGGTAAGAACAATTAAAGAGGGACAAGACCTGTTTAAAAAGTTAACTATGGTTACAGACCGCTTTTTAGATGTTAACTTGGAACTTACCGCTATAATTCCATTTGATGATAATCTTCGTAAAGCTGTGCGTCGCCAGAGAGCGATAGTTGACGCTTTCCCTAGGTCGCCATCGGCAGTTGCGTTTAAGACATTAGCAACTAAGATCCATCACTGGCCGACCCCAGTTCATGCATCTGGAAATTTAGAATTCTTTTTAGAACAGTTGGTTAACTAAGAGGTTTAGTTTGAACAGCAAAGTAGCTGCGTACGAATCAAATGGTGCAGAGCTTTCTAACATGTTAGAAAAGCACGCCAGTTTAGTTAAACGAATTGCCCACCATTTGATTGCTCGCTTACCCGGTAGTGTTTTAGTTGATGACCTTATTCAAGCTGGAATGATTGGCTTGTTAGAGGCCGCTAAAAATTTTGATGGCAGTAAAGGTGCGAGTTTTGAGACTTACGCTGGTATTCGTATTCGCGGAGCTATGCTGGATGATATTCGAAAAGGTGATTGGACACCAAGGTCTGTGCACCGTAACACTAGAATGATATCGGACAAAATCTCTGAATTGGAAGCCGAATTAGGCAGAGACGTTAAGGATGTCGAAGTTGCAGAAGCGTTAGAAGTAACGGTTGAGCAATACCACGTCATGCTCAATGAAGCGAATGCTGGTAAGATCATAGGAATGGATGATCTTGGCGTTAGCGAAGATGTGATCAGCATAAAAGAACAAAGTGAGTCTGACGATACTTATGACGGTATAGAAGGCCAACATTTTAAGAGCTCATTGGCCGAGGCAATAAAAACCTTGCCAGAAAGGGAAGCATTAATTCTTTCCCTGTATTATGATGATGAATTAAACTTACGAGAAATTGGGGATATTTTGAGCGTTAGTGAATCTAGGGTTAGCCAAATTCACTCTCAGGCAATGGTTCGCCTACGTTCGAGATTAAAAGAGTGGCTATAGTGCCAGCAATGGTATATTTTGTTGGAATCACTATAAATACTTGTAACTTCTTAATTTTAATTAATAATTAACACAAACAACTTACCTCACTGGAGAATACTTTGGATAAGAACATGAAAATTCTAGTTGTTGATGACTTTTCAACAATGAGAAGAATTATCAAGAACTTACTTCGTGACTTAGGTTTTACCAATGTACAAGAAGCGGATGACGGCAGCACTGCATTACCTATGTTAAAAGATGGTGACTTTGATTTTGTCGTTACAGATTGGAACATGCCAGGTATGCAAGGCATCGACTTGCTACGAGAGATCCGTAAAGATGACAATTTAAAACATATGCCTGTAATGATGGTTACAGCAGAAGCTAAGAAAGAACAAATCGTTGCTGCTGCTCAAGCTGGTGTAAATGGTTACATTGTTAAACCATTCACCGCGGCTACTTTAAAAGGTAAATTAGATAAAATTTTCGAACGTCTAGAGTGATCCCAAGGAGTTAACTATGTCTTCACTGACAACTCCGCAGATTAGCCTAGAAGAAGCTAAGGCTTTAGTGGTTGCACTTGAAGCGGGTGACAATGAGTCTGCGAATCAAATACTAAGCGTTGTTGCTAGTCCAGAAAGCAAAGAACTGTTTGCTGAAGTTGGTAAATTGACCCGTCAATTACATGACTCTCTGACGAGTTTTCAGTTGGACCCAAAAATAGCTAACTTAGCAACGGATGATATTCCAGATGCAAAAGAGCGCTTGAGTTATGTCATGAACATGACAGAACAAGCTGCAAACAAAACGATGGATGCAGTAGACTCAAGCTTACCACTTGCTGATAAAATCAACAGTGCGCTGACTGAGCTTAAACCCGAGTGGGACAAGCTGATGCAGCGACAAATCCAACTTGGTGAGTTTAAGTCTCTTTGTCATTCTATTAATGACTTTATGGAGTCAGCAGAACAAGATTCTGCACAACTACATCTTTACATGACAGAAATCATGATGGCGCAAGATTTCCAAGACTTAACCGGTCAGGTAATTAAGCGTGTAATTGAGCTAGTTAAAGAAGTAGAAGATAGCTTAATCCACTTATTAACGGTATTCGGCGAACCAGCGTCAAATAACATTAATGAAGAAGAGAAAGTTGTCGATAATAATGATGTTGAAGGTCCAATCATTGATGCAGAAAATCGCGAAGATGCGGTTTCTAGCCAAGATGAAGTGGACGACCTGTTGTCTAGTTTAGGCTTTTAGATTAGGGGAGCTGCCGCATGGCATTGGATGTGGATCAAGAGATATTACAAGATTTCTTAATAGAAGCTGCTGAAATTTTAGAGCAACTTTCTGAAGAGTTAGTAGAGTTAGAAAATGACCCTGAAAACTCCGACTTATTAAATTCAATTTTCCGTGGATTCCACACCGTAAAAGGTGGCGCTGGATTTTTATCTCTAACCAATTTAGTTGATGCCTGTCACGGTGCAGAAAACGTTTTTGATATTTTGCGTACAGGTCAGCGTAGCGTTACGCCAGAACTGATGGATGTTATCCTTCAGGCTTTAGATACTGTAAACGATATGTTTGCGCAAGTACAAGCTGGCGATGATCCAGAGCCTGCCGACCCTCAGTTATTAGAAATGCTTCACAAGTACTGTGAGCCAGAATCTGCCGATGAAGACGCCGCACCAGCCCCTGCTGAAACGGCAGAAGCAACGGATGACCTGTTTGACTTAGATGCATCTACTAGCGACTCTGGTAATATTGATGAGATCACTGAAGATGAGTTTGAAGCATTACTAGATGAATTACACGGTAAGCCTCAAGCTAAGAAACCTGAGCCTGCTGCACCTGTTGCCGCGCCTGGTGGCGATGATATTTCGGATGACGAATTTGAAGCTTTGCTAGATGAGTTACACGGTAAAGGCTCATTTAATCCAGCAGGTGGTGATGCACCAGCTGAAAAAACAAGTGCTCCTGCTCCTAAAGCAGCATCAGGTGGCGACGAGATCACTGATGATGAGTTTGAGTCTTTGCTTGATGAATTACATGGCAAAGGTGCGGCTCCAACAACTAAGAAAGAAGCAGTACCGACTCCAGCACCAGAACCGACGCCAGCTCCAGCAGCTAAAACGCCTGCTCCGGCAGCGAAGCCGCCAGCTAAGAAAAAAGCTGAAAAAGCAGCGCCAGCAGCTAAAGACAAAAAAGCCGCTCCTGCTGCACCTCAAGCAGAAACTACGGTACGTGTAGATACTAAACGCCTAGACGAAATCATGAACATGGTTGGCGAATTAGTACTAGTACGTAACCGCCTAGTAAGCTTAGGAGTAAACCTAGGTTCTGATGAAGCGATGACAAAAGCGATTTCGAACCTAGACGTAGTTACTGGTGATCTACAGGGTGCCGTAATGAAAACTCGAATGCAGCCAATTAAGAAAGTATTTGGCCGTTTCCCTCGAGTTGTACGTGACTTAGCAAGAAGCTTAAATAAAGAAATTACCCTAGAGCTAGTGGGGGAAGAGACTGATTTAGATAAAAATCTTGTTGAAGCGCTCGCCGATCCACTAGTTCACTTGGTTAGAAACTCAGTTGACCATGGTATTGAAATGCCAGCAGATCGTGAATCATCTGGTAAATCAAGAGTTGGTACGGTAAGACTCTCAGCTTCTCAAGAAGGTGATCATATTCTTTTAACCATCGAAGACGATGGTAAAGGTATGGACGCAGAGAAGTTAAAAGAAATTGCGATTAGTAAAGGTGTGTTAGACCCTGACGCTGCGGCGCGTATGTCGGACACAGAAGCATATAACTTAATCTTTGCTCCTGGCTTCTCTACTAAAACTGAAATTTCAGATATTTCAGGTCGTGGTGTAGGCATGGACGTGGTTAAAACTAAGATCACTCAGTTAAATGGTTCAGTTGAAATTCATTCTGAAATGGGTGTAGGCACAACACTACAAATTAAGGTTCCGCTAACGTTAGCGATCTTACCTACCTTAATGGTTGTTGTTGGTGGCTTAATATTCGCTTTACCTTTATCTACAGTAAACGAGATCATTCACTTAGACTTAACGAAGACTAATATTGTAGATGGTCAGCAAACGGTTATCGTTCGTGAAAAAGCGATTCCATTGTTCTATTTAGAAGATTGGTTAGTTAAAAATCCTAAAGGACATGAAGATCGTAAAGATGGTCATGTAGTAGTGATTCAAATAGGTGCTCAGCAAGTAGGCTTTGTAGTCGACTCACTTATTGGTCAAGAAGAAGTAGTAATTAAGCCTCTAGATGCAATGTTGCAAGGCACGCCGGGTATGGCGGGCGCAACTATTACATCAGATGGTGGCATTGCCCTTATTTTTGATGTACCTAATCTATTGAAACACTATGCCAAGCGCTCGAACTTAAGGTTTAAATAAAGGCTAAAATGGCAATAAAAGTATTAGTAGTTGATGACTCTGCGTTTTTTAGACGCAGAGTTTCTGAGATCTTAAACGAGCACTCAGACCTCCAAGTTATCGGTGATGCAGCTAATGGCAAAGATGCCATTGAAAAGACCCAACAGCTCAGACCCGATGTCATTACCATGGACATAGAAATGCCAGTGATGGACGGAATTACCTCAGTTCGTCACATTATGGAAAAATGTCCAACGCCAATTATTATGTTCTCTTCTTTGACCCATGAGGGCGCAAAAGCAACATTAGATGCTTTAGAAGCTGGCGCTTTAGACTTTCTTCCTAAAAAGTTTGAAGACATAGCAAAAGATAAAAAAGAAGGGACTAAATTACTTCAAGAACGTGTTAGAGCCTTAGGTCGCAAAGCGGGAATGATGTCGAGAAGACCTGCTTCCACGCTTAGTTCTGCAACGACAAGAATTGAACCTAGAAGAACAGAGGCAACTAGGCCCAGCTCTTCTCCATTGACTAGTAGACTTGATAGAACAACAAGAACTCAACCTACGACACCAACAACGGCTAGAGCAACTCCAGTTGCAAGACCAGTAACAAATCGAAGAGCATCAGGTAAGTCTTATAAACTACTAGCGATAGGGACTTCTACCGGTGGCCCAGTAGCTTTGCAAAAAGTCTTAACCAGCTTTCCTAGTAACTTTAATATGCCAATTATTTTAGTTCAGCATATGCCAGCTGCTTTTACGCCAGCTTTTGCAGCTCGATTAAATTCGCTTTGCAAGATATCAGTTAAAGAAGCTGAGTCTGGTGATGTATTAAGGCCTGGTACAGCCTATCTTGCCCCAGGCGGAAAGCAAATGCTTATTGAAGGGCGTTCTTCTTCCCCAACCCTGAAAATAATGGAAGATGACTCTGGCAAATTGACTTATAAGCCTAGTGTCGACTTATCTTTTGGTAGCGCAGCCAAAGTTTATGGCGGCGATGTACTTGGCGTGATTTTGACGGGAATGGGGGCTGATGGCCGAGAAGGTTGTCGTATGTTAAAACAGCGCGGCGCTAAGATTTGGGCTCAAGACGAAGCGAGTTGTGTTGTTTACGGTATGCCTCAAGCAGTGACTAATGCTGGTATATCTGAGGAAAACATTGATATAGAAAGTATGGGTAGTGCCATACTTAAAGAGCTAAATTATGGATAAACTGGCGATAGCGGGAATACTGGTTGCGTTTTTAGCAATAATTGGAGGTTACGCTTATGAAGGCGGAGCCATTCTAACATTATTCCATTTATCAGCCTTTATTATCGTTATAGGTGGCTCTTTTGGCGCTGTCATGCTGCAAACACCAAAAAAAGACTTTTTCAATGGCTTACGTATGTTGCCGCAAGTATGGCAAGGCGATAAGTATCAGTTCACCGTTTATTTGCACAAAATTCAATATTGGTCAGAAACTTCGAGGCAAAGAGGTTTTTTAGCACTAGAGCAGGATATTGAGCAAGAGCCAGATCCTTTTGCGCGAAAAGCCTTAATGATGTTAGTTGACGGTGCAGAACATGAAACTCTGCGTGATTCACTGCAAATGCAAGTTGAATTAGAAAGTGAACACAAACTACGAGGTGCTAACATATTTGAAGCACTTGGTGGTTATAGTCCTACCATTGGTATCTTAGGAGCTGTTTTAGGCTTAATCCAAGCAATGTCTCATATCAATGATCCAGCGGTGCTTGGACAGGGGATAGCAACCGCTTTTGTTGCAACCATATACGGTGTTGGAGCAGCAAACATGCTATTTATTCCAATTGGTGAAAAATTAAAAGCAAAGATTGACCAAGAGATACTATTTAGAGAGATGATCATTAACGGGGTTATTGCAGCTGCAAACGGTGAAAACCCTCAGCTGATCAGTCGTAGATTATCAGCTTACCAAACACCATCGATATAGAGGTCAGTTATGGCCCGGATCAGACAAACCAACAAAGTTAAGTCTCCTAGCCAAGAACGCTGGTTAGTCTCTTATGCTGATTACATGACCCTTATGTTTGCTTTATTTGTCGTGCTTTATGCTTCAGCCATTGTCAAAGAAGAAACATACGAAGTGTTATCCGAGTCTCTGGGTAAGATCTTTGAAACCAAAGGAGATAAGGGGACAGGCACTAGCGGCGATGGTATTTTGACAAATCAAGTTAGCCAAACTGAACAATTCTTTGGCAATGATTTACAAATAGAAAAAGGACCTGCTCAGTCGGAGCAAGACTTAGTGAAAGAAGAGTCTGAGCAACAACAGCTTGGTAACCCATTAGATGCTTTGGATTATGAACTGCGTAAATCTTTGTCTGACTTGATGAAGAATGATTTAGCTAAACTGCATCGAAATGATGACTGGTTAACTATAGAACTCAGTTCTGGCGTTATGTTTCCATCTGGCAGTGCAGCATCAAATCCCGCAGCTTTAATTATTCTGGAGCAAGTGGCTAAAGTGTTGTCTTCTGTCAAAAATTTGATTGAAGTTCGCGGTTATACTGATAGTCAACAAATTAACAACGAGATATTTTCTTCTAACTGGCAATTATCGGCAGCTCGTGCAGCTGCAGTGACAAATTCTTTAGAGCAGTTTGGCATCCAGCAAAATAGATTGTCGATTAAAGCAAACGGCTCGAACCAGCCAATTGCAAGTAACGACACGCCAGAGGGGCGAGCTAAAAACAGGCGAGTTGTGATTGCACTGAGTAAGTATGAAGTCGGATCAGTTACAGAGTCAGAGCAAATAAACGAGCAGAAAAAGCTGATCCAGCAGGATTTGTCAGATAAGATAGAACAACAAGCACAAGAGATAAAAGTGATCCAATTGCCTAATGGCGGAGTGAGGATCACGACTCGAGAAAAAGAACAAGAACAGTCTGAGCAAGACAACAACTAGGTGACGTAATTGAAAGTTTGGACGGTAGCCAACCAAAAAGGCGGAGTAGGTAAAACAACAACAGTGATCTCGTTAGCAGCCATTTTGGCATTACGAGGCAAAAAAGTGTTAATGGTTGATACGGATCCTCACGCCTCTTTGACTTATTATTTTGGTATTGACTCTGAAGAATTGAGCAGTGGTGTTTACGATGTATTTACCCGCTCTTCAAGTATGACCCAAGAGCAGTGGCAAGCATGCCTTTGGCAATCCCCTGTTGATAATTTGCATATTCTACCCGCCACAATGGCAATGGCGACACTAGATGGTGTGTTAGGTAAAAAACCAGGTATGGGTCTGATCATTAAAAAAGCTTTAGATAAATTTGCCTCAGACTTTGACTACGTGATTATCGATTGCCCACCAGTATTGGGGGTATTGATGGTAAATGCTCTAGCTGCATGTGACAAAGTGTTAATTCCTGTGCAAACCGAGTGCATGGCTTTAAAAGGTTTAGAGCGAATGCATAGAACCATGGAGTTGATCCAGGTATCACAAGAAAAGAGCTATAACACTTGTATTATTCCGACTATGTACGACAAACGCACTAGAGCTTCGATTACTGCTTATAAAGAATTAAGAGAAACATACGGTGAGCAAGTATGGGAAGGGGTTATCCCTATAGATACTAAGTTTAGAAATGCTAGTATGGAAAAATTACCCCTACCTGTTTATGCCAAAAGTGCCCGTGGTGTCTTTGCTTATTCAGAACTACTGAAGAAAATAGATAACGAATAATATGTTTGCCAGTGAAAAAGTGATGCTGGAGTATTTAAGCCAGCTTTTAACGGAAGAAGATAGCTCCGGTGAGGAAAAGCCAGAGACTGTGTTAGCACCTGAAAACACTGAAATTGTTGTTGAGCAGACATTAGAAGCAAAAAAAACTGAAAGAATTCAAACTTCTGCCGTTAATAGAGAAAGACCAAGTATTATTAAAACGGAGCCTAAGTTGCAACCGATAAGCTCAAAAGTGGATCAGCTTAGGGATTTTAAAGAAGACGTTGTTACTATTTCCGAGCCAAGCTCGGTAGAAAAGCTATTACAGCAAGTTGAGCTAAAGCAGCAAGAAGCTGTTGCAATAAAAGATACGACAGAAGTCGTTAAAGAGACTAAACTTGAAACACAAGTCAAAGTTGAAGCCCAGCTTGAAGTAGCGCCAGTCGCTGTAGAAACAGAAGAGCAGATACCAGAAGAGCCATTTCAAGCTCTGTTCTTTGAAGTTGCTGGCTTAGTACTAGCTGTTCCGTTACAGGAGCTTGGCGGTATTCACAACTTAACCGAGGTTAATAGTCTGTTTGGTAAGCCCGAATGGTTTAAAGGTGTGATGCTTAACCGAGAGAAAAAGCTTAATGTGGTAGATTCAGCTCGCTGGGTAATGCCAGAAAAGTTTGATCAAAACATGGAACAATCATTAGAATATAAGTATCTTATTACGTTAGGAAAAAGTGAATGGGGGCTAGCTGCTGAGAGGCTAGTAGAGACAGAGTCCATTCACCCTGATGCAGTAAAGTGGCGCAGTAAACCAGGTAAGCGTCCTTGGTTATACGGCACGATAAAAGAAAAGATGTGTGCTTTGTTGCATGTGAGCGATTTAATTGCCATGCTAGAACAAGGCATAAATGCTAGACAAGAGTAGGTATTCAAAGTAGGAGTTGCTCAAATGAGTGAAGAAAGAGCCCCAGTAAATCAAGTGACAGACGGCAATGATGAAGTATTGCAGTGGGTGACATTTAGACTAGAAGAAGAAACCTACGGTATTAACGTAATGCAAGTACAAGAAGTATTACGTTATACTGAAATTGCTCCAGTGCCAGGTGCTCCGGACTATGTATTAGGTATTATTAACCTGCGTGGTAACGTCGTAACGGTTATCGATACTCGTGCCCGTTTTGGCTTGATGCCTGGTGAAGTGAGCGATAATTCTCGTATTGTTATCATTGAAGCTGAAAAGCAAGTTATCGGTATTTTAGTTGATAGCGTTGCCGAAGTGGTATATCTGAAGTCTTCTGAAATTGACAGCGCACCAAATGTAGGTACTGATGAAAGTGCCAAGTTTATTCAAGGCGTGAGTAATAGAGACGGCGAATTACTGATCTTGGTAGACCTGAACAAACTGATGTCAGATGACGAATGGGATGAAATCTCAGACCTGTAATTTTTATTCCAGCATAGATTAAATAAATAGCCAGTAGTGCATTACTACTGGCTATTTTTTTATTGGTTGAATTGGTACGATTCTTTCTTGTTTTATTAGTAAATTCCATCTCTTAGGTTTGTAACGGAGAAAACTTGGTATGCTTTGGCAGTTGGCAAATAGTGCAATCATAGCTTTGCTAATGATCTTCTGTATTTTATTTTGGTTTAATAGCAGAAGAGTTGAACGTGGCCGCCAAGAATTAGAACAACAGCATCAGGCACTTAAGTTAGAATTAGAACAGTTCAAACAAGAAAGTATGAGTGCCAGTGTTCATAGTCAGCAGTCTCTAGTCAATTTAAAAAAACAGCAGCAAGAAGTGTTACGGCATTTAGAGCAAGCAATTGGCTCTATCTCCACCATAGTTAACCAAACATCTGAGTTTGCTCAAGAATTGGAGTTAACCAAAGACCAAGTTAATTTATTACGTTCAGAGTCTAGCGAACAAAGGTTATATGGTCGCGCCAAAAAAATGATTGAAATGGGCGCAGAGCTAGATGAGCTGATAACAGAATGTGATGTCCCTCGTGCTGAAGCTGAGCTTTTGTTATCGCTTTATAAGAAATAAAATAGAAATTAGATCGAGCAAGCTCGCTGGATCAAATTTATCATTTGCTAGATATCCTCCTTACTTACTCTAGCTACGCCAGCAGATCTAGCGCATAGCGATCTAATCTCTCTATTCACTTTTCCTATTTTTTCCCTTTCTGGCACGTTTAGTGCAATACCTCCTACAAGAATGTAATTCGTCGAGTAATTGACAGAGGTTTCAATGGACAAGTTGTTATACGTTTCTATGTCAGGAGCAAAACAAAACCTAGTTGGTATTTCTATGAATGCCAACAATCTGGCAAATGCCAAAACGGTAGGTTTTCGTTCCGACTTCGAACAGCAAAGGTCGATGCAAGCTTTTGGCGACGGTCACCCAACACGTGTTTTTGCCATGACCGAAAGGCCAGGCTCAGACATGCAAGGTGGCGCTATACAAACGACGGATAGGGACTTAGATGTAGCAGTAGCAGGCGGTGGTTGGTTAGCTGTAGAAGATGGTCAAGGCAATGAAGCTTATACCCGAGAAGGTAACTTGCAGATCACTACAGAGGGTTTACTAACGACAGCCAAAGGCTCTCCTGTCATTGGTGAAGGCGGCCCCATAATACTACCCGTTCCCATAGAGAAAGTAGAAATTGGCCCTGACGGTACAGTGACGGTTCGCCCTCAAGGTGCTCCAGCCAATTTTTTAGAAGTCGTTGATCGAATTAAAGTTGTTGAGCCTCCTTCGCAGAATGACCTGACCAAAGGAGCGGATGGCCTGTTTCGAACTAAAGATTCGGTATTGAATTTGAACAACCCATTTAACACTGCCTTAGAAGCCTCACCTAATGCTCGACTTATCAGTGGCGCATTGGAGATGAGTAATGTTAATCCAGTAAGTGAAATGGTCGGCATGATCGAGCACCAACGACAATATGAATTACAAGTAAAAATGATGAAAAAGGCTGAGGAAATAGACCAAAGCCAAGACCAACTATTACGAATTGTTTAGCAGCTGTAGATTAAATTAGGAGGCTATTATGCATCCGGCATTGTGGATTAGTAAGACTGGCTTAGATGCCCAACAAACCGATATTGCGGTTATCTCTAATAACTTAGCGAACTCTAGTACGGTTGGCTTTAAGAAAAGCCGTGCGGTATTTGAAGATTTGTTATACCAAAACATTAACCAGCCAGGTGGTCGTTCCTCACAGGATACTGAAATGCCAAATGGTTTGATGGTTGGTGCTGGTACCAAAGTGGTTGCCACCCAAAAGAACTACTCGCAAGGCAATATGACGACAACGGAAAATAGCTTGGACTTTATGATCCAAGGTAAAGGCTTTTTCGAGATCCAGCGCCCTGATGGCACCTTAGCTTATACTCGTAACGGTCAATTCTCGCTTGATGAAAATGGACGTTTAGTTACTTCTGGAGCCGGTTTTCCACTGCAACCAGAAATGAACGTACCTGACAACGCCCAATCGATTTCAATCTCTCAGCAAGGTGAAGTAACAGCTCAAGTTCCGGGTCAGGCTGACGGCGTCGTTATCGGTCAGTTGACTATCACAGACTTTATTAACCCATCAGGTTTAGAGCCTGTTGGTCAAAACTTACTTCTTGAAACAGGAGTAAGTGGTGCGCCTATTCAGGGCAACCCAGGTGACAATGGTTTAGGTATTGTTGTTCAAGGCGCATTAGAAACCTCCAATGTAAATGTAACTGAAGAGTTAGTTAACATGATTGAAAGTCAGCGAGTTTACGAAATGAACTCCAAAGTAATTTCATCGGTTGACCAAATGCTTGGTTTCATTACTCAGCAACTTTAGTAACCGGTTTAGGAGTAGGCTGATGAAATATGCAATGACAATATCGAAATTAACAAAAGCAGCGGCAGCTCTTGGTATGGCTTCGGTTTTGAGCGCTTGCGCTGTGAATCATCAAATCGAAGAAGAGGATCCATTTTTTGCACCTATCATGCCTGAGATCCCAGCAGAAGATGTCGTTACTACTGGCAGCTTATACAAAACTGGTTGGTCTAATGGTCTTTACTCAGACACTAAAGCAAGAAGAGTGGGCGATATCATTACCGTTCTGTTGCAAGAAAACACGCAGGCTTCTAAATCAGCTCGAACAGAAACCAAAAAAGAATCCGATGCTAATTTAGCGCCACTCGTTGGTCTAAATGGTGCTGCGCCTACCATAGGTGGTAACACAATACGTTTAGGCATGGAGTCAGACAGCGAATTTAAAGGCGACGCCAAAGCAGATCAGAGCAATAGCCTAAATGGTCAAATTTCTGTTCACGTACTGCGTGCCTTGCCAAATGGCAATTTAATCATTCGTGGCGAGAAATGGCTAACTTTGAATACGGGTCAAGAATTTATTCGTCTAACTGGAATAGTTCGTGCAGAGGATATTTCATCAGAGAATACCGTTGCGTCAACACGTGTTGCCAACGCTCGTATCTCATACAGTGGTAAAGGTTCTATGGCAGAAGCTCAGCAAGCGGGCTGGTTATCTAGCTTCTTCATGAGCTCTATGTGGGCATTTTAAGGGGTAGTTATGAAAGCTCTCATGTTATTAGTCACAAGTCTTATTACATTGGCGTCGTTTAGCGCAGATGCGGTTCGTATTAAAGATGTGTCTATGGTGCAAGGTATTCGCTCTAACCAATTAGTTGGTTATGGCCTAGTCGTAGGTTTACCTGGCACAGGAGAGTCTACTCGTTTTACAGAGCAAAGCTTTAAAGCCATGTTAGCGAATTTTGGCATTGGTTTACCAGCTAACTTGCGTCCTAAGATTAAGAACGTCGCAGCGGTTGCCGTTCATGCGGAATTACCTGCCTTTTCTAAGCCAGGTCAAAATATTGACATTACCGTTTCATCGATTGGCAGTGCAGGGAGTTTACGTGGCGGTACTTTATTGCAAACTTTCTTGAAAGGTGCAGATGGTAATGTTTATGCCATTGCTCAAGGTTCATTGGTTGTTGGTGGTTTAGGTGTTGAAGGGGCTGATGGTTCTCAGGTTGTGATCAATACACCTACTGTTGGCCGAATTCCAAACGGTGCGACAGTAGAGCGCAGTGTGCCTACTCCATTTGGTAATGGCGACTTCATTACTTTTAATTTAAATGACCCAGATTTTACTTCTGCTAAGCGTTTGGCAGACACAATTAATAAGCTAGTTGGTCCTAATACAGCAAAGCCAATGGATGCAGCATCAGTTCGTGTTATTGCTCCAAGAGATTTAAGCCAACGAGTAGCGTACTTAGCAACATTGGAAAACTTAGAGTTCAAGCCTGCAGACAGTTCAGCAAAGATCATCGTCAATTCAAGAACAGGCACCATTGTTATTGGCAAAGACGTGAAACTAAAACCTGCAGCGATCACGCACGGTAATTTAACAGTGACTATTGCGGAAAACCAAGATGTTGACCAGCCAGATCCGCTATCACAGGGCGAAACGGTATTAACTAACCAAAGCATTATAGATGTTGCCAGAGACGATACGCGTGCTTTTGTGTTCGACCCAGGCGCTAATTTAGATGACTTAGTAAGAGCTATTAATCAAGTTGGCGCAGCGCCAGGTGACTTAATGGCAATTTTAGAAGCGTTAAAACAAGTTGGTGCCATTGATGGCCAACTGGTAGTGATTTAACCATTAATTTTTAAAAACGAAACAAATAACTAAACACGAAGAGGGGAATAGTTATGAACTTTGCAAACACTCTAGTTACAAATGTAACTGCAAATCCAGAGACTAACGCAGCAGTATTAGAAATGTTAGAGATGGATATTAACCAAGACATTCAATACCACGTATATGAAGTGGCATACGGTGAGAAGAAAATCTACTGCTGTCTTTCTGGTGGCGTCGTTGAAAATAACGAAATCCAGTTCACGCCAGTAGGTCTTGGAGCTTTTGAAGCGATGACTAACATTGAAGACGGTGTTACAGGTGAGTACTACGCTGACGCAATTGATACCAACACTAGCGTAACAGAGCAGTTACACCAAATCTTTTCAAAAGTACCAAATAACGCACGTGTGTGTTTAATTGGTGATATTACAGGTGCACTAAAAGCTGAACTAGCTGCGCACTTTAAACTATTACACTAATAGATGTATTTTTCGTCTCCTCTAGATGAGATTGACCTTCAGTTAGTCTCATCAGAGGAACCTTTTACCTGCTCATCAGCCTTACTAAGATAGTCACTTCCAACAAATTCTACCTTTGAACACAAACTGGCTCGATTTTTGATTTATCACCTATATCGAATAATAGGACAGTCAAAAAACAGTCAATGAATAAAGTCGCTGATTTAAATAACTATCATGATCTTGGCGGGTTACAAAACCTAAGAGCCCAAGCGAATAAAGATCCTGAAAGCAAAGAAGCCTTGAAAAAAGCGGCTCAACACTTTGAGTCTATTTTCATTGGCATGATGCTCAAGTCAATGCGTGAAGCAAACGCGGTATTTGAGAAAGACAACCCTATGCATTCAAACACCACCAACTTTTTTCGCGATATGTATGACCAACAATTAGCAACCGATATGTCTAGCAATGGCAGCATGGGCTTAGCTGATTTGATCGTACAGCAACTAAGTGGTGATAGTGAAAACTTCAAAGCCGCCAGTGTATTGAGGAATCACTCAGGGTTAGATCGTCAACACTTTGGCTTAGGCAGTATCGAGCAAAAGCAGCAACAAGAGCAAAACAAAATACAGCCTAATGACGAAAGTTTACTTAGCTCATTCAATCAGGTTATTGACAAAAGCTTTGCTCAAATTGGTGCTGAAAAACCAAATACTCAAAGCCGAGTTACTCCGACAAGCGAACAAGTTAAGAAACAAGCGGTGAACTTTGAATCTCCTGAGCAGTTTATTAGTTCTGTATGGGACTACGCCAAAAAAGCGGCGAGTAAAATTGGTTTAAACCCAGCAGTCATGGTTGCCCAATCGGCTTTAGAGACTGGTTGGGGTAAACACATTATTAAAGATAAAAACGGCGAGTCTAGCTTTAACTTATTTAACGTTAAAGCTCATCGTGATTGGGATGGTGAAAAAGCCGCGCAATCTACTTTGGAATTCGAAAAAGGCGTAGCGGTAAGAAAAGTTGAACCTTTCCGAGTTTACAACAACTTCTCCGAAGCGTTTGATGACTTTGTTGGCTTCTTAAAATCAAACTCAAGATATGAGCCTGCGTTAGGCAACACCAATAACTCGGAACAGTTTTTGCAAGACCTGCAAAAAGCAGGGTACGCCACCGATCCTAACTACGCAGACAAGATCATCGGCATTCTTAACAGTGACAGATTTAAACAAGCTGTTGGCAATATAACCAACAACAATATAGGGGCATAATTATGGCAGGTGGAATATTAGGTACAGGTGTATCCGGCTTAGCTGCTGCACAGTTCGGTCTCGATACCACAGGTCATAACATTGCCAATGTTAATACCGAAGGTTTCAGCCGCCAACGAGTTGAAACGGAATCTACGGTTGGTAATGCATTTAGAAGTACGTTTTTAGGTAATGGTACGCGACTGGCTGCAATTCAACGCTCGTTTAATGATTATAACTTCCAAGAAGTTATTTTTAATACTTCGCAGTTCCAATACAACAATGCAACTTATACCAACTCTTCTCGTTTAGATAACTTGTTAGCCGATCCTGAAACAGGGATCACAAAAACCTTTGAAGAGATGTTTGATGGTATTAATGGGATTGTAAAAGAGCCAACTATCATTTCGGCACGTAACGTTTTAATTTCTCGCTCAGAGACAGTAGCTAAGCGTTTCAACACGCTTTATGAAGAAATGGCCGTTCAGCACATGGGCTCAATCAATGAAGAAATCACGACTTCTGTTGAAGAGATCAATGCAATAGCGGCGGAAATAGCGTCATTGAACGGTAAAATTCAAGTTGAAAATGCCGTCGGCGCGCAAGGCTTCCCGCCTAATGACTTATTGGATAAACGCGATAACTTACTAAAACAGCTTAGTGAAAAAGTGCAGGTTGACACAATTGCACTGCAAGATGGTACTTGGAACGTAACAATTGGTTCTGGTATTACTTTAGTTACAGGCACTATTTCTGTCCCTATGTCTGTGGTTCGTAACGAGTTTGATTCAACCCAATTAGATATTGCTATTTCCGCAACACCAGGCTCTCCCGAGAAGTCGGTTATTACTAATCAATTAAGTGGTGGTTCATTAACGGGGTTAATTGATACTAGAGATAATGTCCTGCGCCCAGCGATCCAAGAGTTAGGTAAATTAGCGATAGGCATTGCCGATAACTTTAATCGACAGCAAACCTTAGGCAGAGACTTAAATGGCGATGCCGGCGAGTATATTTTTTCTGACGTCAATGATCCCCAAACTGTGTTGAGTCGCACGCTGAATTCAACTAATAACACCAATGCTAGTAAATTCGAGATATATATTCGTAACAGTGAACAGGTAACCGGTGAAAATTACAGAATGGACTACGATGGTACCAACTTAGATATTTTGGATGCCAAAGGAAATGTAGTACAACAGTTCACACCTGCAGACATTGCATCAATGGGGGCTGGCAATCAGCTTACTGTTGGTGATACTGGTTTAGCTATGTCGATAGATTTGAACCAACTAACCGCTGGCGATTCATTTGAAATTAGACCTACTTATACAGC
The DNA here is from genome assembly GCA_965200905.1 of Psychrosphaera sp. GTDB lineage: Bacteria > Pseudomonadota > Gammaproteobacteria > Enterobacterales > Alteromonadaceae > Psychrosphaera. The sequence continues at coordinate 333,280 of CBDAVN010000013.1, read as the reverse complement.
GGCAAACCAAATTTCAAGAGTATTGGACGACCCAGAAAAAATTGCTGCGGCTGATAACCCTTTGATTGTTGCTGAAGTTAATAACCCTAATAATGTTAAGTTAGGTTTGTACCAAATTACAGGTTCTTCTGCGACTCCTCCAGGTCCGTTGCCTGATGCCTCGATTCGAATTGAAGTTGATGCATCGGGTACCAATTATTCAATAAGAAACTCAGGTGGTGCTGTAATAAGTGGCCCTAGTCCAATTCCGGCAGATCAGATCATTAAAGACCCGGTCGCGGGTGTTGAATTTGAGTTAAAAGGTGTGTTGGCAGGCAACGAGGCTTTTACTATTACTCATGGTGATAACCCTGGAGTAAATACTACCAAGAAGTTTGGTTCTGGTGACAACGGCAACATTTTAACCATGTTAGGCTTTCAAAGTGCAAAAACACTAGATGGTGGCACGAATAGCTTCTCTGAAAGTTATGCCGATTTGGTAACGGGGGTTGGTGTAGAAACAAAGAGTCGTGAAATTTCGCGCTCTTCATTTGCCACATTATTATCCGGTGCCGAAGAGCGTATGGCTGGAGTGCAAGGTGTTAACTTAGATGAAGAAGCGGCCAATTTGATCCAATATCAACAGGCTTACTCGGCAGCAGCACGGATCATTACAGTAGCCAGAGAAACATTCCAAACTTTAATCAGCGCGGCGGCCTAAGGATAAGTTATGACTAGAATAGCAACTGCAAACTACTTTGATCGAAACCTAGTTAACCTACAGCAACGTCAAAGCGGTTTAGACAGAGCACAGTTAGAACTGTCAACAGGTAAAAAAATCATTCGTCCATCGGATGATCCAACAGGTGCTAACTCGGCGATACGTCTGCGCAAAGAAATTGATGTATCAGACAGGTACATTACCTCGCAGGATGCCGCTGAGCGATTCAATATGTTGTCAGAGTCTATGGCAAAAAGTATGACGGATAATATATTCAGAGCCGAAGAACTGATGCTGCGCTCTATTAACGGCTCTATGGATGCCAATAGTTTGAAAGCCATAGCAGGTGAGCTTGAACAAATCTTGCAGCAATTTGAAGGCTTGGCAAATACCACCAACTCGAATGGCGACTACATTTTTTCTGGCTTCCAAACCACAACTCAAACTTATGTAAAAGATGATTTTGGTTATCAGCGCTACCAAGGCGATGATGGCCAGCGAGAAGTATTAGTTGCCTCAGGCTTCCAAGTTAAAGTGAATGACCCTGCAAGCTCATTTATTGAGAATGTACCGTCTTCCCATGCTTCTTTTATTCCAACGGCAAATGCAGGTAATCCATCGAACTCTCAGATATCAATAGGGTTCGTGACTCGACAAGCAGAGTACCAAAACAATACTCCAAATGCGCCGTTAACGGTCAATTTTATTGCTGGTGCCCCAGCTGGCCAAATACGAGTGCAAGTTTTGGATAATGGTGGTACGGCACTAGGGATGGAGCCTGATAAAGCTGCATTTATTGATATTACTCCTGGCGATGATATTGAATTTAACGGTATTAAATTCTCAACTCAGGCCAACCCTGCTCCAGCAGTTGGTGACTCTTTTGGTTTTGAGTCATCACCGAACACCAGCATCATGTGGACAATACAGCGAACTATTGATGCGATGACAATGACTTCTGCGTCTTATCAGTCTACGGCGAATGTCGGTAATGCTTCAGGTGCTATTTTAACTGGTGGTAACATTGTCGACCCAGCAAATAACCATATTACTGACGACTACACAGTTAATATTCTAGCTGGTGGTTTGTATGAAGTTTATGACAGCTCTGGTGGCTTAATTGAAGGCCCTACCGATTACACCGCCGAAAATAAAGTCAAGTTCCGAGGTGTCGAATTTGCTGTAGGTGGTACACCAGCAGCTGGTGATACTTTCCATATAGATAGGCCAGCTGCGGAAGCTCGAAATGAACTAGTTGGTGGTTTAATAACTGAACTTAAAGCAGGGATGACCTCAATTGATAACGCTCGTTCTGAAATGGGTGCAAGACTGAATGCGATAGATAAAGAGCAAAATGCACAGTATCGATTCCAAGAGGTGACTAAATCTACCTTAGCAAATGTAGAAGAGATAGATATCTATCAAGCTATTACCAATTTAGAACTAGAACGAACAGGTTTACAGGCATCCCAGCAGTCATTTGCCAAGATGCAAAATCTTTCTTTGTTTAATTACTTGTAATAAAAAACTGGACTCAAACGAGTCCAGTCTACCGTTGTTTTAGTAGTGCATTAATTAGTGACGTTAGTTAACACAACCTGAGGGCTATTTACGTTTCGGCTTTTATTAGTATTTACTTGATAGTTATTATTTAATCCGAATGAAACTAGCTCACCATTATCTAGTAAAATTAATGTTGTGCCCCAATGTGTCTCAATAGAAACTGCATTGTTTATATTGGCGATTTGAACAGGCACACTTTCAAAGGTTGAGTCATAACCCAAGCCTAGCTGACCCCAAGAGTTGCTTCCCCAACCCCAAACTGTACCATCGCGTTTAAGTGCTAGAGAATAATTGTAACCAGCAGCGATCGATTTTACGTTTGACAGAGTAGGGATTTGGTAAGGTGTTGCCGTTGGTGATTTTCTATCAAAGTGGCCAGTTTTATGAGAGCTATTGTGACCCCAGCCCCAAACAGTGCCATCTTTCTTTAAGGCCAATGCATGTGATGAACCAGCAGCAACCATTTTTATATTAGTCAAATTTGGTATGGCTGTGGCAATATGCTCATCGCTTTGGCTTCTACCTAGTTGAAAAAAATCATTTCTTCCCCAAGACCAAACTGTACCATCTGATTTAACAGCATAACTGCTCATTGAACCTGAATCGATGAAAGTAACGTCAGATAAGTTTGCTACTTTTAACGGAGTAGAGGAATCGGTAGAAGAACCATCACCAAGTTGGCCAGAAGAGTTTAATCCCCATGTGTATACTGAACCATCGTTGGTAAGCGCCATAACATGCCTATAACCAGCTTCGACTTTAGCAACGTTAGTTATGTTTATGGTGATAGGAGTTTTATTGATGCCAGCTTTTGCACCTAATTTCCCATACCTGTTGTAACCCCAACCAACTAAGGTTCCATCTTTATTTAATGCAAACGTTTGCTCATGACTTACCGATATCGCTTTGTAACCATTGTTTTTGCTGATCAGAGTAGGGCGACTTTTATCGAGAGTTGTACCATCACCTAATTGGCCTAAATAATTAGAACCCCAACCCCATAGTTCACCATTTTCTTTAAGGATCATAGCGTGGTTTGTGCCACCTTCAATCATGCCATCGTAATTTGGTAATACATCGCCGTCTCTTACTGGCCAAGGAATGTAGAAGTTCATTTTTGAACTAAAACCTATTGAATTTATTCCTGTTGTGTAAACCCAAACTGCGTTTTTAGCTGCACCCGTAAACCCAGTTTCATGCCACATTCCACTGTACCCTGGTGCTCGTAGATTTTTGATTTCTCTTTCTAATCCTGTAGTCCCATCAATAAATTTATACTTAGTATTTTTCCAGTAAACTTGAGTTTCTGGTTTTTTGGGGTTTCCAAGGTTGACTGTATACATATAATGTAATTCAGAAATCAAATCTAATTCTTCTTCTGTACAAGTAGATATTTTATCGACAGCACAATCAGGATAGCCATTGTTGTTAGCGTCGACAAATGTCATCTTTGGTAACCGCCAATCGCTAAATCCAGCATAGTCTAGTTCGTCGACAAACTGTTTAGCATAATTCCAACGAAATTTCCCATCCGCTTCTGTATCAACAGAATCAAAGCCTGATGTGAGAGCATAGTTGGCATCTTGTAGCCAAGTGACATCTAGTACATCATCAGCAGTCTTTTTGCTTTTCAAGTTCACATCAATCTCCTTTGTTGAACTAAATCCATATTATCTACTGTTTCACTGTTCATCAAATACAAACGCTTATCATTTGATTAAGATCTAATTTGTTATTGCAATATTGCGCTTTTTGATTGGGGAAAGCTTTGTAAACAAGCTCTGATAGTTAGTTGCCGTCAAATTGCCGCCTTTGCCGCTTGTTTTGCCATCGTCAATTTTTTGTTCGTTATGATCCAAAGGATCTAGAAAATTAACTGAGGATCCTTCTGTTAGGCCTTTATTTATAAGCTTTTAGGATGCTTTTTAAACGAGTCGTTAAAAAATATTTTTAAAGTTGGCACAGTAAGTGCAAATCGTGACGTTGAGAAAGAACTTTAGAAGATTTTAAGTTCTAAGGAGAAAACAATGGCATTATTTGTAAATACTAACGTTGCGTCGATTAATGGCCAACGTAACTTAATGGGGTCTACCAACGGTCTAGAGACATCTATGAACCGTCTAGCCTCAGGTTTGCGTATCAACAGCGCGCGAGACGACGCTGCGGGTCTGCAAATTTCAAACCGATTAACTTCACAGATCAACGGTCTACAAGTAGCAATGCGAAACGCTAATGATGGTATTTCGATGGCACAAACAGCAGAAGGTGCGATGCAAGAATCGACAAACATTCTGCAACGTATGCGTGACTTGTCAATTCAGTCTGCTAACGCAACAAACTCTACCGTTGATAGAAAAGCGCTACAAGAAGAAGTGATACAGCTTAAATCTGAATTAGACCGTATCGCTAACACCACTACATTCGGTGGTCAAAAATTATTAGATGGTTCATTTGGTGTACAACAATTCCAAGTGGGCTCACAAGCAAACGAAACGATTGCTATCTCAATTAACTCTGCACAAATTGATGATTTAGGTAGTGCTCGTTATGCAATGCAAGGTACTAACAACGCAGGTGCAGCTAATACTTCCTTGGGTTCAGCCGTAGAAACGACAACTCACCCGTTAAATGCAGCAGCTGAAGTACTGACAATTGGCGGTATTAACACTGGTCAAGTATCTATTGCACAAGATGACTCAGCTGCAGATATGGCAGCAAAAATTAACTCCATCTTTAATACTACAGGTGTAAGTGCCGATTCTAAAACGGTATTAAGATTAGAGAGTTTTGCCAATGCAGGTCCTGGCGATGGTATCAGCTTTGACCTAGGCAATGGCACAGCAGACGAGACTATTTCATTTACTGCAACAGGTGTAAGAGAAGATGACTTACAAACATTAGTGAATAAAGTAAACGAAGTCGCAGCTGTTACAGGTATTGGTGCACAATACGATGCGGCTACTACTTCCGTTATTTTGACCTCTGAAAGTGGTGATAATATTACATTCGATAACTTTGCTGATTCCGGTACAGGTCCCGCTGCAAGTATTAATGTACAAGGACGGAGCTACGCCGATGACCAAGATGTTGGTGGAGCAGTGACTATGAATGCAAACAATTTAGCGCAAGACCAAGCTTCGGTTAAAGGTCAACTACAGCTTGATAGTACAGTCTTATTTAACATTTCCTCAGATCAAGCTAACAGTGATTTAACTGGCTTAGCAACAGCAAATGGCTTAGCACAAGCGGTTGAGGACTCAATTGAAAATGTAGACATTACCACAGCGGCTGGTGCACAAGATGCGATTGCCGTTATTGATGGAGCACTGGCAAAAATTGACCGTAATAGGGCAACATTAGGTGCGGTACAAAACCGTCTACAGTCAACGGTTAATAACTTAGCAAATATCGTTGAGAACTCTTCAGGTGCGAGAGCGCGTATCAGAGATACAGACTTTGCAATGGAGACAGCGGAATTGACAAGAAACCAAATCTTGCAACAAGCTGGTACTTCGATATTGGCACAGGCAAACCAGTTGCCACAGGCTGCATTGTCCTTATTGGGTCAGTAAGCACAGGCGTAAAACGCCTAAAACTATTGTTTTCTCATTATACAAAGCCCCGTATGCCACGGGGCTTTTGCTTTCAGGGAAGAAAGTACATCGAACCGCCATGGATGGCGTCAGGTTCGTGTGCTTATATGGACATAAGTATGTCGTGGTGTCATGGATGACAAGGAACGACGGCTTTATGGAAGAAAGTTGCCTTCACGGATGAAGGTATATCGAATTTACATGGATGTAACAAATTTGATGAATCGGTTGAGATAGTTCCAAGTTATAGAGACAAGTTATAGAGACCCACCCAAATACAAAAGTTCAGTAAAGTTAAAAGTTGCCGCTTACTCTGTTCTACTGCCAAAACCCGTTACTTATCCCAAGCTAGTTGTAGCCTTAGCTAAAATTTTTGATTATTGTTGGTTTAAATTCAATTTAAATTAGGCACTTACTAACAACTCGTTTATGTTTTGTGTGCTTTTTCAGAATTTTAATAATATTCGCTCAGTTTATAGTCAATTAGATCCTTCAAATCAGGGCATGGATCTAAATAGTAAAACTTGAGCAAACAATAATAGTTTGATCGTTTTGTATTGTGAGCGACTAACTACAAGCAATAACTACACAAGGGGAACTTAATGCGCGCATTATCGATTGCTGCGTCTGCGGTAGCTTTGGCTGTGTTGTCAGGCTGCTCAGGCCAACAACCTCAAGATCCGTATGTCTCAATAGAAAAAAATCCATATCCAAGTACTTATAAGCCAATGGCACAAATGACAGTGTTGATTAAAGGTGCGACGGTATTAACAGGTACAGGCGAGAAATTAGAGAACGCTGATGTCCTAATGGAAAATGGCAAGATCAAAGCTGTGGGTCAAAGTATCGACGCTGGCAATGCTCAAGTTATTGACGGTACTGGCAAATATGTAACGCCTGGTATTATCGACAATCACTCACATTTAGGCGCGTACCCAAACCCATCAGTTGAGTCTCACCAAGACGGTAATGAAATGACTTCACCAGTAACGGCTGAAGTTTGGGTTGAACATTCAGTATGGCCACAAGATCCAGGCTTTGAAGCTGCACGAGCTGGTGGTATTACAACATTACAAATCTTGCCGGGTTCTGCCAACCTAATCGGTGGCCGCGGTGTAACACTTAAAAATGTATCTGCGCATACTATGCAGGGCATGAAATTCCCAGACGCCCCTTACGGTTTGAAGATGGCTTGTGGTGAAAACCCTAAACGTGTTTATGGTTCTCGAACTGAAGCGCCACAAACGAGAATGGGCAACATGGCGGGTTACCGTGATGCGTGGATCCAAGCAACAGAATACAAACGTGCATGGGACAAGTATGAGCGTGATTACAAAGCAGGTATGAATCCAGAAGTGCCAGAGCGTAATCTTACTTTAGACACTTTAGTAGGTGTTCTAGACGGCGATATCAAGATCCACAATCATTGTTATTAAAGCGGAAGAAATGGCAATGATGATCGACTTATCAAAAGAGTTTGGTTATCACGCGGGTACGTTCCACCATGCCGTTGAAGCGTACAAAATAGGTGACTTGTTAGCGGAAAATAAAAACTGTGCGGCAATGTGGCCAGATTGGTGGGGCTTCAAAATGGAAGCATATGACATGATTGAAGAAAATGCTGCGGTAGTAGACTCGTATGCAAACTCTTGTGCCATCATCCACTCAGATTCAGACACAACCATTCAGCGTCTTAACCAAGAAGCTGCGAAGGTAATGTACAGAGCTAATGAAAATGGCTTTAATATCTCTGAGCAACACGCAATTAAATGGATCACGTCTAACGTAGCTAAGTCACTAGGCATTGAAGATAAAACTGGTTCTTTAGAAGCGGGTAAACAAGCGGATGTGGTTATTTGGAACCAAACGCCATTTAGTGTTTACGCTAAAGCGGAACAGGTATTTATTGATGGTGCTAAAGTGTTCGATCTAAATGACCCTGCGTACCAAGCGCAAAGTGATTTTCTATTAGGTCAGAAGTAAGGAGAGACGAGATGAAATTACTAAAACCAAGTTTAATAGCCTTATCTCTAATTGCTTCTAGCTCTGTACTAGCTGAGTCTATAGCGATTAAAAATGCGACCATCTACACTTCAGGTGACAAAGGTGTATTAACTAACGCAAGCATTATTTTCGAAGATGGCAAAGTTACCGCTGTTAACCCTGTGAACATTGCCGCTGATAAGATCATTGATGCACAAGGCAAAGTAGTGACGCCAGGTTTTATTTCTGCATTAAACCAAATCGGTTTAACAGAAGTGGGTGCGGTAGCAACGTCAAATGATGCGAAAGCGGATAAGATGAGTATTACCTTCGACCCATCACCTGCTTACAATTCTGAATCTTCACTTATTCCATTTGCTCGAAAAGGCGGTATCACTCGCAGTGTAGTCACTCCGAATTCTTGGAGTGATACGTTTTTAGGCCAGGCTTTCACTGTATTAATGAATTCAGAGTTCGATAGTTTAGTGAATACCGAAGTCGCTGTTATTGCTTCTTTTGGTGCTGATGATGGTGATTCAAGAGCATCAAGCCTTCATGCTTTAAAAGATAAGCTAGAAGGTCAGCAGAAGAAGCTAGATAAAGCGAAAGACGCTGAAGAGGACGATGCAAAAGAGCCAAGCAATGAAGAGCAAGTGTTAACTGCTTTACTAAAAGCCGAAAAGCCATTAATTGCTTATGCTTCAAGAGCGTCAGACGTTTTACAGCTAATCAAAATCAAACAGCAGTTTGGCATTGATTTGGTGATTGCTGGGGGCAAAGATGCGGTAAAAGTTAAACAACAACTTGCAGATGCAAAAGTACCAGTGATGGTTCAGATTGTTGATAATTTACCAGGCAACTTTGATTCACTTGGCGCAAACTTAACAACAGCAGGTGATTTAGAACAAGCTGGTGTGAAGGTATTGTTGTACGTCAGTGATAGCCACTTAATTTACAACATGCGTGTTGATGCAGGTAATGCAGTATCTTACGGTATGACAAAAGAAGGTGCAGTAAAAGCGATGACTTCTAACGTTGCCGATGTGTTCAATATGAGCACTGGTATGTTAGCTGTTGGTTACCCTGCAGACCTTGTATTATGGAGCGGCGACCCGTTAGAAATTAGCTCTAAAGTTGATTCTATGTGGATCAATGGCGAGTCAATTTCTACTCAATCTCGTCAAGATAAGCTACGCGACAGATACATTTCGAAAGATGACAAGCCTAGAGGTTATATTAAACCTTAATTTAGATTAGCGTTCTGGCAGCCAGCTAAATCAGCCTTGGGCTGTCAGATCGCTTCGAGTTAGAAAGCGTAAAATTGATTATTTGTCAGCTATCTTTTTGCGCTGCTCTTCATATTCTTCAAAAGACATGCGTTGTGTATTGAAGCACTGGCTATGCTGCTCTGAGGTATTCGCATCTTTTAAGCACTGACTTTTTTGGTAATCTTGCCCCATGCCATAAAGTTGCTTATTGCTACAGCCAGATAGAATAAGTAAGCCAAATGCCAAATAAAACGTTTTAATCATAGTCTGCCCCTTCGGCTTAACGACAAATTAACATCTAAGATTGCCCTCAGTAGATAAAGTTCAAAAATGATGAACTAGTGATCAAGACAAACAAGCGAATTGTGTTTTGCTCTTTTCGGACTCCGGGGCTAGCCCGGAGATAAAAGGCTTTGTCACTCTGGCGCAAGTCAGTATTCATTTACTTCTGATTTATCACTTTTATGGCTTTATCTGGAAAGTCAGTGAATACACCGTCAACCTTTACTTCATTGATGAAGATTTCAACTAAGTTTTCAAACGAGGATGCGTAGCTAGGGATACGCTCAGGATCAGCTCTGAACGTGTATGGGTGAACTTCCATGCCAGTTTTATGTGCTTGTTTGACCATATCAGTGATCACCAATTTGTCTTTGCTACTCTGGTCTGTCACTAACATAGGTTTCCAAGGGCCTACACCGTCAGCGTACTTACTGATCTTAGCCATAGCTCCTGGTTTGAACATCCAATCGTAAGAGTAGGGCGTTAATTTACCGTCTTTTAACTCATAGGTTTCGTTCCAGCTGGTTTCAGCAATTAGCTGAACTAGTTTGATGTCCATTTCCAGCTTTGGCAGTAACTCAGTTTTGATGCGCTGTAATTCGTTGGCATCAAAGCTTTGTAAATAAACTAAGCTATCTTTTTGCTCATAACCATATTGTTTTAATGTTGCTAACACTTTGGCGCTGATATCTTTGCCTTCGGCTAAGTGAAACCAAGGTGATTTCACTTCGGGATAAATACCGACCTTGTTACCTGTACTTTTATTCAAACCTTGAACAAATTCAATTTCTTCGGCAAAGGTATGGATCTTAAAGTTGGAGGTTTTAATTGGAAAACGGCTAGGATAAGCGGGCTTTGGCGAGCCTTGTTTATCAGAAAAACGCTCTGAAACTTGCAAGCTTTTTAGCTCTTCAAGAGTAAAATCTATAACGTAAAACTTACCGTCTTCACGCTTTCTAGATGGGAAGACGTCTTTGACGTTGGTCAGTTGTTCTAGGGTTAAATCGTGTAAGACGATCAATTGATCGTCTTTGGTCATTACGACATCTTGCTCTAAATAATCAGCACCTTGGCCATAGGCTAAGGCTTTTGCTTCAAGAGTATGCTCTGGTAAATAGCCACTTGCACCGCGGTGTGCAACCACGATAGGTTTGGCTACAGTTTGTGAAGTCACTGTAGCCAGTGTTACCGCTAAGATAATTCGCGGTAACGATTGAGTTAATGACATGTTAGGTTTCCGTCCAAGTATTAATCGCTTGCTCCACCGTAAATTTACCTTCAAGTAGAGCACGCCCTAAAATTATGCCGCTAGGCGTTGCGTTGTTTAACCCTGAATCTTGTAAGCTAGGTTTAAGCTGCTTTACATCATCTAGGTTACTCATGCCGCCAGAAGCTTGCCAGCTGATCTCTGGGTAAGCCTGTGCTAATTCACGGTATAAGTCTTGATTAGGTCCTTGCAAAGTACCGTCTTTACTTATGTCAGTGCATAACACGTGCTTTAAGCCAACAGTTAAAAAGTCTGCTACCACTTGCTCTAACTCAACACCTGAGTCTTCTTGCCAGCCATGAGTAGCAATGCACTTTTTACCTGCAGAATTGATATTAATATCCAGTGCTAGGACAATGGATTCTGGACCGTATTTAGTGAACCAGCTTTTTACTAGCTCAGGCTCTTTTACGGCTAATGAACCAATAACAACACGACTTACACCTGCGTCAAGAAGCTGACTGACGTCTTGCTCAGAGCGAATACCGCCACCGGCTTGAAACTTCATAACGCCCGTATTCACCATGTCTGAGATCAGAGTTAACTGTCTCTTACTGGTATCTTTGGCACCAGTTAAATCAACAATATGTAACCAACTTGCCCCTTGATTAGCGTAGTCACGAACTAGCTCAATAGGGTCAAATTTGTATTCGGTTTTTTGTCCATAGTCGCCTTGAAATAGACGAACAACACTGCCCTCAATAAGATCAATAGCTGGGATCAGCATGAGTAATATCCTCTAAAATTATTACAGATTGATGAAGTTGTTCAGCAGTTTTGCACCTGCTTGGCCGCTTCGTTCTGGGTGGAATTGCACACCGTAAAAGTTGTCCTTGCCTATTGCGGCAGAAAACTTCTCGCCATATTCACAGCTCGCTAACGTATGTTCAGTAATTGGCGCACAAAAGCTGTGAACGAAATAGAAAAAGCTACCATCGTCGATACCTTCAAATAAAGGTGACGATTGCTCAGCTTTAATTTGGTTCCAGCCCATGTGAGGTAGCACTAAGTCACCAACTTGCATGCGGCGGATCTTATTTGGGATCAGGTCTAAGCATGGGATGTTTGCCGTTGCATTAACGTCTAGGTGACTGCCCGGTGATTCCTCTGATTCAGAGGTCATCAACTGCATACCTAAACAAATGCCCAAAACAGGCTGTTCTAAACTTTGGATAAGTTTAGTCAGTTGTTTTTTCTCTATGCTGTTCATCGCGGCATAAGCTGAACCTACGCCAGGCAAGAATACTTTGTCAGCTTGGGTGAACACTTGTTCTTGGTCAGAAACTTTTACTTTTACGCCAAGCCTTTCAACGGCAAACTTTACCGATGAAATGTTGGCGCAGCCTGTGTCAATAATGACTAACTCTTGTTGTGACTTGCTTGCCATTACTACAGGGCTCCTTTTGACGAAGGCAAAACATCACCTTCTACCTTGATTGCAGCGCGAAGTGCACGGCCAAATACTTTAAACAAGCTTTCCACTTGGTGGTGCGCATTACCCGCGCTGGTGGATAGGTGCAAGGTTAAGCCCATAGCTTGAGCAAGTGAGTAGAAGAAATGCTCAACCATTTGCGTCGACATTTCACCAACGCGCTCTTGACTGAATTCTGCATTGAATACTAAGTAAGGGCGGCCTGAAATATCTAAAATAGCTTCTGCTTTACACTCATCCATAGGTAGAGCAAAGCCAAATCGGCCAATACCACGTTTGTTACCAAGTGCTTGTTTTAGTGCTTCGCCTAATGCCAGAGCTGTGTCTTCTACCGAGTGGTGGTCATCAATGTGTAAATCACCGTCAGTTGATAGATTCAAATAGAAACCGCCGTGCGTTGCGATTTGATCTAACATGTGGTCGAAAAAGCCGATGCCAGTATTTAACTCTGCTTTTTTCGTTGAATCTAGATTTACTTCAACCTTGATGTCTGTTTCAGAAGTCGTTCTCGTTACGCTCGCTACTCTTTGCTTTTTAACTAAGCCTTGTTCTATCGTTAACCAGTCGTTGTCTTCTCTGTTGTACTGAATACCAACTATGCCCATGTTTTCGGCAAGTTGCAGATCAGTTTCTCTATCACCAATCACGTAGGAATCAGTGAAGTCGACCAAACCTTGTTGTAAATACTCTTTCACTAGACCTAGTTTTGGCTTTCTGCAGGTGCAGTTATCTTCATCAAAGTGCGGGCAGATTAGTACATCGTCAAATTTTACACCTTGAGATTCAAACACGTGCATCATTTTGTCATGTGGTAAATCGAAATCAGCTTGTGGGAATGAATCAGTGCCTAAACCATCTTGGTTAGACACCATAACCAGTTTGTAGCCCTTTGCTTGTAGGCGAGTTAGTACAGGAATAACCATAGGTTCAAACACTAACTTTTCTAGTGTATCTAGTTGTTTGTCGGTTGCAGGCTCTTCGACTAGGGTGCCGTCACGGTCAATAAACAAGATCTTCTGTTGTTTACTCATTATTACTTCTCTTATTCAATTCTTTGTTGTCTGTTATTCTTTATATAAGCATCGTTATCAATGGCGTAGTTATTAATGAAATAGTTAAGCACTTTGCGTTTTATTAATTTGCTCAAATAACTCAAGTACTTTTGCCATTTGTTGTTTATTACCTATAGATACGCGAACCGTATTTTCTAGGTTTAACTGTTTCGACTGATCTCTCAATAGTATGTTGTTCTCTAGGAAATGCGTTATGACACTTTGTGCACTAACCATAGCCTCCAGTTTTAGCAGAACAAAATTGGTATCGCTTGGGTAAACCTCGTTAACGAAGTTCCAGTTATTAGCTTGCTTAATGAAGTTATTTTTCAATTCGTTTAGCTCTTTAACACTGCTTCGCATCCAAACTAAGCCTTGCTCGCTTAATGTTTGTGCCGCAATTTGTGCAACTGGAGCAGGAACAGGATAAGGGGCTATCACCTTTTTCAAACATTCAATGACTGGAGTATTTGCCAAGGTAAAGCCGCATCGCAGGCCTGCAAGACCAAACGCTTTTGATAAAGTACGAAGTACTACTAAGTTGTCATATTGCGCTAATAAATTGGCTACCGTCGCCTCTGGACAAAACTCAATATAAGCTTCATCTGCCACTACTAGACATTTATCTTTTGCGGCTTCAATAACTTCTACTAAATCAGCTCGATTGATAACTTGGCCGGTTGGGTTATTCGGGCTGCAAATAAAAACAACCTTTACGTTATTCAACTGCGCTTTTATTGCTGCAACATCAAGTTGGAAACCTTGTTTGCTAGGCACTTTAATAACATTAGCACCACAAGTTTCCGCGCTAATGGCATACATGCCGTAAGTTGGTGGACAAATTAGAATGCTATCTCCATTGTTACAAAAGGTTCTGATCAATAGTTCAATACCTTCATCTGCGCCACGTGTTGCAAGAACTTGCTCAGCGTTAACCCCAGCGTAACTAGCATAAGCATTGATTAAAGGCTCTGGTTGAAAATCAGGGTAGCGATTGAATAACTCTGGATTAATTGAAATTTCTGGCACAAACGGATTTTCATTAGCATTTAGCCATGTGGTTTCAATTTCTGATGTGCTTGCCATTGAATACAATCTGCGTGCTGATTCATATGGCTTTAACTCTTTGAGGTTATCGCGAATAAGTTTGTTAGCAATATCTGACATTAACCTTGCTCCTTTTCTAACTCAGCGAGTCTTAGTGCTACCGCATTTCTGTGCGCTTCTAATCCTTCTGCTTCAGCTAAGGCTAAAATAGCAGGACCAATATTTCGCATACCTTGTTTAGTAACCGTTTGTACTGTGTACCTACGAGTAAAGTCATCTAAGTTTAGAGAACTTAGTGTTTTAGAATAACCATAGGTAGGCAATACGTGATTTGTCCCACTTGCGTAATCACCAGCACTTTCCGGTGTATAAGCACCAACAAAAATAGAAGCCGCATTAGTTAATTTGGCAACGGCATCATCTGCATTTTCTGTTTGCACAATTAAGTGCTCAGGCGCGTATTGGTTGCTGATCTCAATTGATTGCGCTAACGACTCAGTTAAGATCAAGCTTGAATTTGCTAAAGCTTTCTCGGCAATCTCGGCTCTTGGTAATAAAGCAAGCTGAGTTTGTAACTCTTGCTCTGTCTGCTTAATTAGCTGCTCAGAATCTGATACTAAGATCACTTGTGAATCCGGACCGTGTTCTGCTTGAGATAGTAAATCTGCGGCAACAAAAGCAGGGTTAGCTTGTCCGTCAGCAACAACTAATACTTCTGATGGGCCTGCAGGCATGTCGATAACTGCACCCAATGGATCGTTATTAACTTGCTGTTTTGCCTCAGTCACAAAGCTATTACCAGGGCCGTAAATTTTGTCTACTTTGGCAATTGACTCGGTGCCATATGCTAAAGCGGCAATCGCTTGTGCGCCACCAACGCGATAAATTTCGTCAACACCACATAGCTTAGCGGCATATAAAATTTCAGGCGTTATGCTGGCAAAGTTATTTTCGCTAGTATCTGGTGGAGTACATAGAACAATGCGCTTACAACCTGCGATTTGGGCAGGCACGCCTAGCATTAACACAGTAGATGGTAATGGTGCACTCCCACCTGGGATATAAAGCCCAACTTCGGCAATAGGAGCAGTTTTTAACTGGCAAG
The DNA here is from genome assembly GCA_965200905.1 of Psychrosphaera sp. GTDB lineage: Bacteria > Pseudomonadota > Gammaproteobacteria > Enterobacterales > Alteromonadaceae > Psychrosphaera. The sequence goes on along the minus strand of CBDAVN010000013.1, from coordinate 317,988 downwards.
TAACACCTGGAGTGGTTTCAACTTCAACCGTTTGTTTAACTTGGGCTAAGTGGAACGCTCTAATGTTTTTGTATGCTAGATCAATCGCTGACTTACTTTTTTCAGTCAGTTTAAGTAGAGATAACTCTTGTAGCGCCTCAGGAATAGCAAGCTGACCAAGCTCAACTTTATCGAACTTATTAGTAAGTTCAATTAACGCTTGGTCGCCTTGCTGTTTAACTTGAGCAATTAAGTCTTTAACGGCGTCGGTTAAACTGGCCTTATTGCTCATTACTGGACGACTTAAAGCCTGTGCTTTTTGCTCGTCGGAAAGTTGTTGCCAGACAATCATGCTTTAGCCCATCATTTTTTCAATTGGCATAACTAGAATAGAAGAACAGCCTAGCGCTTTTAACTCTTCCATCGTTTCCCAGAACAAGTTCTCTTTACTTACTACGTGAACTGCAACTTGGCTGTCATCACCCGATAAAGGTAATACAGTAGGATTTTCAACGCCTGGCATTAACTTCTTAACATCTTCTAATACATCTTTAGGTGCGTGTAGCATGATGTATTTAGATTCTTTTGCTTGCATAACACCGTTGATACGAGGGATTAAAGTGTCCACTAATTCTTGTTTGTTTGGTTCTAAGTCCGCTGACTTTTGAATTAACACCGCTTTTGAACGGAAGATCTCTTCTGCTTCATATAAACCGTTAGCATCAAGCGTTGCTCCAGTAGATACTAAGTCACAAATTGCGTCGGCAATACCAGCTCTAGGCGCAACTTCAACAGAACCCGTTAGCATAACCGTTTGGGCATTTACGCCTTTTTCATTAAGGTAGCGTTTAAGTAGTTGTGGGTAGGTAGTTGCAATGCTTTTGCCTTCGAACGATTGTACATTTTCGTATTTAAACTCATTCGGCACAGCAATTGATAAGCGGCAACCACCGTATTCTAAACGTTTAAGCTGTTTATATTCTGCTGGTTCACCAGCTGCTTGACGCTCAAGCATTTTTTCTTCTAGTTCGTTTTCACCGATGAAACCTAAATCAGCAATGCCATCCATGACTAAGCCTGGAATATCGTCATCACGAACTAATAAAAGATCGATTGGTAGGTTAGTAGAGTGGGCAATAAGTAGTCTGTCTCGAATTGAAAGCTTTACCCCAATTGCTTTTAATAGCTTTAAAGATTCATCACTAAGACGGCCTTTCTTTTGTACTGCAATTCTTAGTCTTGTGTTATCTGTTGTCATTGTTATTACCTATTTTCTACCTTTATATGCCGTTTAAATAATAAAAAACCCCGAAGGTGGCAGCCTCCGGGGTTTGCAATTGGTTGCTTGGAGGCCTATTTAGAAATAGCCTCCAGCGAAACTAGCTGAACACTATTTCGTTGGAATATGATGATGGAACCAAATTTTTGTTGTAAGCATGTTCGTTTCGCTCTTTTTCTTTATTGTTATATTGGCTGTTTAAATTTAACCAACAACTGGTCTGAATTTGTACGTTCTAGAGTTATTATTCAAATTAGGCTTATCTTCAATAAATAGCAACCCCTTAATATAAAAAAGTCGAAAAAATTTAAACCTATCTAATAACTTGTCGATATATGGTTAAATAGTGAACAAAAATTGCATCGTTTTCTGGACTAAAACAATGTAAAAACGGCAAGGCATGCTTTACTTAAAGTAGAGGTGAGAGGAAACGATTATGGTTGATGTTATATACAATGTGCTAACAAGACCGCTGGCTAACGATCCCGATAAAAAGGATGTTTACCATGTTGATCGTGCTCATAAAGACGCTGAAATAAAACGTGCGGAAGAAGATGATGCAAAAGAGGGAAAAGAGCAGCATCAAAAATTTGCTAGCTATTTAGAGCTTGAAGAAGGCGAAAAGCAAGACTTGTTGGACAAGAAGCTAGAGCCTGAATACAAAGGTAAGGGCAAGTTTATCGACAAGGATGGTAAAGAACACTTGGACTTTTTCGTTTGATTGTTTTTATATAAGCAAAGCGATTTGACTACGTAGTTGGAGTAGGGGGCTTCAGATCGCTTTGTTTCTACATTATTGAGAAATTCACACTTGTTACTAGTTTTAGCTAGTTGATTTAGTGCAGTCACTTATTTGCCAATAAACTCTAATCTTTCTATTTCTAATTTACTTAAAGCAAAACTATGAGCTTTGGAGCGAGAACCTTCACCTATTGCTTTAGGCGGATAAAACAACTCTTTTTTCTCTAAGTCCTTATCAAATATCTCATCCAATGCCGCTCTGATCTCACTGAGGGTTTTCTCCAAGTTATTGGTGAAGTTAGGCCTTTTTCGGATAGTGTGACCTAAATCGATTAGTCTGAAAAAATACTTATTTGATAAAGAAATAAGCTCTTCAGGTAACTCTTTATTTGGATTGATATGTTGCTCAGGGTTATGCTGACAATAATCAATCAGCGCACTAAAAAAGCACAGGGGCTTATTGGCAACATCCACCGCATTTTGATTAGTCAAGTTGATTAACTTTTTCTCTTTTAAGTTAATTTGCAACCAAGTAAGTACTTCTTGCTCTAATACTTCAGGCTCAGCTTTTGGTTGGCAGACAATTAAGCGATATTGAAGCGCAAGCCAATAAAAGAATGCCGCTGCGATAAGTGGAAAAATACTGAACAACTGATGCAAAGGAATATTGTCATCGGTTAATACTAGCCAAACTTGTTGCTCTTGTCCCGATAACACTTTTGATATTTGATTAGGCTGAAGTTCTGGCTGTGCGTCAGTTACTAGACTCAATACGGAAACTGGGAAGTCCTTTTCAGATAAACTTTGATTTAAGCCATAAAGATAGTTTTCTACTTCTACTGGCTGGCCCATGATCTGTAAGCGTTCGTTTGCCAACGGCAGTTTGTTTAAATCGCCTGTTACCTGCTTTTCAATAGCAGAAATAGCATGCAATTTATCGTGTTTGTAGCTATCTAATTTACCAATTGAATAAGCCGCTTGAAACAAAATAAAAGCGACAAAGCCAACTAGGTAATTAATAGAACTAGGGGTTAAAGTGCGCACTGGCTATGACCTTGTAAATTTAAATTTGAGTAATAGTTAGATTGATCGCTTTGTGCCAATGCGACGAGCAAGTCCATACTCGTACACAGTAATACGGTATTGTTTTTGTCCATTTTCAAATACCAGCTACTACCTGAAATATCGTTTTGCAGTTCTTGTTTGTAATCTTCGCTAAAGCTAGTTTGATCTTCTACAGACCAGTAAGATGAGATTAAATCGACTTCACCGCTAGCAAGCAAATCGCGAGAGATCTTGTGTGAGCTGGTGTAGACAATGTCTAATTTATCAAGCGATAAGCCAAGGTTGGCAAAAGTACGTTTTGGAATAATATGACCAGAACGGCTAGTAGGGTACTCTAATAATGCGATCTTTTTATCTAGCAGGTATTCTTTGGTTAATATCGGCTTTTCGGTGTTACCTATTAGGTATGCTTTGTAACTCGAGTAGTTTGCTATCTTCTGGTAGCCATGGGTTTCAGTCGCTTGGATCGCATCCATAATATTTTCTTTTGCTAGTACCAAAGAGGCAATGCCTTTACCTACATATGAAATGCTTGAAGCGTCACCGCCACCCCAATGGGCAGTAACTTTAGCAAATTGTTTTGCAATAATAGGATCTTGACAGTACAGGTTCATTAGCTGAATGGCGATTTGGGCGTTATGTAAAAACAGGACAAACTCCTCATCCCCTTTACCTTCTGTAACACAAGTTTTACTTCTTTCTATTGTGTGTCCTACGTCTAAACGAGCAAAAGATGAACTCTTGCTTCCAGCTAACCACATGATAAATAAAAGCAATATAAATACTGTAATAAATAACTGCTTTAATAATTTGGTTTGTTCCATCGACGGCCTTACTTTTATTTGTAGAATAAAAACTCAAAAAACGACAAAGAATAATTACTTATTATAATAAATAAAATTATTTAATCACCCTAATTTACTGATTTTATAGAAATATTAATTAGTAAGTATGAATGTCTTTGAGTTCTTCATAAAATTAAAAAAACCTTCATAATGTCGCTGTTTTTTAAACTGCTCAGTGGTAATTGGGCATAACAGGAAATCATTATGATTAATTACAAGGGCTTAAGCTTAATTGCACTAACCTCTTTATTTTTATTAATCGCACCACAAACTGCCAATGCATGGGGTAAAAGTGGTCATAGAATTGTTGGTGAGCTTGCCGAAAATCACATGACAGAAACAACAATTCAAGCTGTAGAAGCGCTATTAGATGGCGACAAAATAGCTGAGGTTGGTACTTGGGCTGATGAAATGCGTTCTAACCCTAGTGATTTCTGGCAGAAAGTGTCGCCGAAATGGCACTATGTGAATGTTAATGAGATTACCGATTTCCACCCAGAACATTATTCTCATGAAGACGATGTTAAAGATGCTTATACAGGCATCCGAAAAGCCGTTGATGTACTGAAAGACCCTGCAGCAAGCAAGGAAGATAAAAAGTTTTACCTTCGCTTCTTAATTCATTTAGTTGCCGATATTCATCAGCCTCTACATGTTGGCAGAGCTGAAGATAAAGGCGGCAACGCGATCAAAGTCAAATTCTTTTGGCAAGAAACCAACCTTCATAGACTTTGGGATTCTCAATTAATTGATCAAGAACAGCTTTCCTACTCTGAGTTTGCAGAATTCATTGACACAAATGACCGCAAACTAATTTCAAAATATCTCGACTCTCGTCCAGCTGATTGGATCAAAGAGTCATTCCACCAAGCACAAGATGTGTATCAAGTTGGCGATAAGGATTTCAGCTATAACTACGTTTACAAATACATGCCAGTAGTAAAAGAAAGACTTTTACAAGGCGGTATTCGCTTAGCTGGACTACTTAATGAGGTTTATGACTCAAAGTCAGTTCCGGGTAAGACCGCATTAGCGGCGAAATAATTTAACTTCAATTTAAAAAACGACAACACAGGAAATTATATGAACTCTACAAAGCGTACCCTGCTTGGTTTAGCTGTTGCAGCTGCCCTAGGCACTGCTGGTGTAGCTAACGCGTCAGATACTTCTTCTGCATTACGCGGTAAGATCTTAACTCCAGACGGTGAAGCTGCAGCAAACGTTGCGATTACAGTGATCCATGAGTCAACTGGCACAGTTAACTCTTACGTAACAAACGAAGCGGGTATCTTTTTAGCGAAAGGTTTACGAGTTGGTGGTCCATACAAGGTGATCATCGATTCAGAACAATACCAAGACGTTACTAAAGACGGTATTTTCCTAAGCTTAGGTCAAACTGCACGTATCAACCAACAGCTAGAGTCTGTAACTATGGAATCTATCCAAGTTACTGCTTCTCGTTATGTTCAAGAAAGTGGCGGCTCAAGCAGTGTATTCAACGAAGACACAATTCGTAACACACCTTCATTTGATAAAGATGTAAAAGACATCGCGCGTATCAACCCATTAGTTAGTATCCGTGGTAATGGTGAGATGACTATTGCTGGTGGCAACCCAAGAACTAACTCTTTCTCAGTTGATGGCATCAGCCAAAACGATGACTTTGGTCTAAACTTCGGTGGTTACCCAACTCAACAACCTCCTGTATCTCTAAGCGCATTAGAGCAAGTATCAGTTGATACTTCTCCTTTCTCTGCGAAAAAAGGTAAGTTCGGTGGCGGTAGCATCAACGCGGTAACTAAGTCAGGTACAAACGACTTTAAATTCTCTGGTTACTACGAGACAACAACTCCTTCACTTTCTGGCGATATCTTAAGCATTTCAGAAGTTAGAAACGGAATTGATGAAGACGGTCACAGAACATATGAAATCAACGAAAACGAAGCAAATCTAACTGAAAAACGTTTTGGCTTTAACGTTGGTGGTGCGCTAATTGAAGACGAGTTGTTCTTCTTCGTTGACTACACAAACTGGAAAGAGACTTCAGACATCGATTACGGTTTTGCTGGTAGCGGTGCATCTAACGAATTCAACGTTACAGCTGAACAGTTTGAAACCTTCAACCGCGTACTTTCTGAAAAGTATGGTTTAACAGACGCATTACCAACGTCACCTGAAGACACTGACGAAAGTATTCTTACTAAGTTAAGCTGGAACATCAATGATGACCACCGTATGGATTTCACATACCAGTGGAAAGAAGGGGTTAATGACAGCAACGTAAGTGGCGGTGGTAGCACAGTTAAATTGAACTCTACTCGTTACGACTATGTAACTAAGTTTGATAACTACTCGACTAAATTATACTCAGACTGGAGTGATGACTTCTCGACTGAGATTGGTCTCAGTTACAAAAACGTAACTAACACTTCAGATACTAATTCTGACATCGGTACAGTTCGTGTATACCTAGACGGTGGTCGTGGTGACGGTTTTGAATTCGGTCGTGACGTAAACCGCCACGCAAATGAATCAGAAACTGAAACATTCATCTTATCTTTAGACGCAACTTACTTCATGGGCGAGCACGAGATCACATTCGGTGGTCAATTCGAGCGTTTAAGCCTATACAATTTGTATGTACGTGACTCAAAAGGTAGCTGGACTTTCCAAAGCTTAGAAGATTTTGAAAATCAAACTCTTAACGCTGACAGCCGAGGTACTACTCGTTTCACATACAGCAACGCTTATACTAATAACGTAGCTGATGGTGGTTACACTGCAGTTCGTTCTCAGCTTTCTCTTTACGCTCAAGATAAATTCTACTTAACTGACGAGTTAGAAGTAACTGCTGGTTTACGTTACGAGCGTTTAATCGCAAGTGATAAAGCAACATTAAACGAAGACTTCCAATCTCGTTACGGTTTCTCTAACCAAGAAAACTTAGATGGTCTAGATATTTTCTTACCTCGTTTAGGTTTAGTTTGGACACCAACTGAAGACTTAACAGTTCGTGGTGGCATCGGTCGCTTCCAAGGCGGTAGCCCTAATGTTTGGTTCAACAACCCATTCACTTACGACGGTGTAACTGTTGTTAGCGCATTCCAGTCAGACATTAATGACTACTTCGAAAACAACCGCACAGTTACTAACTTTGACGTACCACAAGGTATCAAAGATACATTGCAACAAGGTCAAGGTTGGGTTGCTTATAACGATCCTAACTTCAAGATGCCTTCAAGCTGGCGTGCACAAGTTGGTTTCGACTTAAACTTCGACATTCCAATGTTAGGTAATGACTTTAAGTGGACAAACGAAGCAATCTACAAAGTTGATACTGACCAAGCAGTTTGGTTAAACACTTCATTACGTCAAGTTGGTGTTGCTGCTGACGGCGAGCGTATTATCAATGAACCGACTCGTGGTGACCTTTACGACATCATGATGACTAATGCTGATGACGATCCTAAGTCTCTGATCTTAACTACTGCGTTAGCTAAGCAATGGGATAACGGTATCCGCATGACTATGTCTTACACAAACCAAGACATTGAAGATGTACACGCGGGTTCTGCATCTAACACCGACAGTAACTACAAGCACAGTATCGTAGTTAACCGTAACCAAATCGAAGCTGCGCGTGGTAACTATGAAGTTAAGCACAGCTTAAAGTTAACTTTAGGTTACACAACTGAGCTATTTGCCGGTTACCAAACGCGTTTCAACACATACTTTGAGCGTCGTTCAGGTCGTCCATTCAGTTACACTATGGGTATGTTCCGCGATGGTGATTTAGGTGACAACCGTGAATTCAACAGCACGCAAGCTTATTTACCATATATCCCAACGGGTCCTAACGACGCAAACGTAAACTGGGATGAGTCTCGTATCACTTGGAGTGAGCTAGAGGTATTATTAGACCGTGCTGGCATTACAGAAAGAGGCGAGATCCTTGGTCGTAACACAGCAACACAACCATGGGTAACAACTATGGATGTATCTGTACACCAAGAAATTCCGGGTTTTGCTGAAGGTCACAAAGGTGAAGTTTACTTCATGATTGATAACTTCGTTAACCTGTTGAATGACGATTGGGGCATTGAAAGAGACATGCGTTTCTTCAACAAAACAATCTATGATTTCGGTGGTTTAGATGACCAAGGTCGTTACATTCTTGATGCTCCATTCCGTGGTGCAGATGTTCGTAACTACAACCAAATCGATAGAGCATCTTCATGGCAAATCAAAGTGGGTGTGAGCTACAAGTTCTAATCCTCCATACTGAGGCAAAAAAATGATTTAATTTTGCCGAAAATAAACGCTCAAAACGGCCCTTTTAAGGGCCGTTTTTTTGTTCAATTCTCCGCTTGTTTTTTCAGCCTCAAATAACACTTGACAAATCGCCGCAACATCAATCTTTTCAATAGCTCCAGCTATGTCCCAGTAGACTAAAAAAATACTAAGTAAAATCAGTAATTAATAGCAAATTTCATAAATCTGAAACATTAGTTTGGCAAAATGCGTTTTAAGCGTTCATCTTGTGTGAAAAGTGTACTAATATCGGTGTCTAAACATTCAATTGAAACGAGTGTTTAGTTCTGAATAAAAATAAATACGAAAAGCGAAAACTTATAACCGAATAGGGTCAATAAAAACCGCTTATAACACGATTCAGATGACAAAAAATTAATAAAAATTACGTTTAAAAAGAAACAACAACTATAGGAAACTATCACAATGAACTCAACAAAGCGTACCCTGCTTGGCTTAGCCGTTGCAGCTGCACTTGGTTCAGCTGGATTTGCTAACGCTAATACCACTACCTCAGCCATCCGTGGTCAAATCACAGGACCTCAAGGTCAGGCTGCTGCAGGTACTAAAGTTGTAATCACTCACGTAGGTTCAGGTACTTCAAAAACTGTTATGGTTAACGAAGCTGGCTTATTCTCAGCTCAAGGTCTTCGTGTAGGTGGTCCATACCGAGTAGTACTAGACTCTGACAACTTCAAAGATGCGACGATCAACGATGTATTCCTTAACTTAGGCGATACATACGAAATCGACATGTCGTTAAAAGCTCAAAGCGAGATTGAAACTATCGTTGTAACGGGTTCTGCAGTAAGTGCTATCGAAGCAAAAACTGGTCCGTCTACTATTTTCGACCGCAACGACATCGACGCGGCTCCAGCTATTAACCGTGATATTAAAGACATCGTTCGTCAAGATCCTCGTGTATACCTAGATGAAACTGGCAGTGACGCTATCCAATGTGCTGGTAGCCACCCAAGATTTAACTCGTTAACACTAGATGGCGTTCGTATGAACGACCGCTTTGGTCTTAACAGCAATGGTTACCCAACAACTCGTATCCCATTCTCTTACGATGCAATTGACCAAGTAGCTGTTGAATTAGCACCATTTGACGTTGTATACGGTGGCTTCACTGCTTGTAACTTCAACGCAGTAACTAAATCTGGTGAGAACGAAGTTCACGGTGGAGTTTTCTATGACTACACATCTGACAGCTTACGTGGCGATAAAGCAGATGGCCAAGATTTCGATAATGGTGACTACACTGAAAAGCGTTATGGTTTCAACGTTGGTCTTCCATTAATTAAAGATGAGTTATTCTTATTCGCTGCTTATGAAAAATTAGAAGGCGCGCAATTATTTGAATACCCAGGACTAGGTACTGATGTAACGACTGCTGAGTTAGATCGCATTAGACAAATTGCTAGCGATAAGTACAACTACGACATCGGTGGTAACCCAGCTTCTATGCCTGTTGAAGATGAAAAGCTAATTGTTAAATTAGACTGGAACATCAATGAAACACACCGTGCTGCTGTAACTTATAACTACAATGATGGTTTTGCATTAGACCAATCAGATGAGTCACAGATCACGTTTGACAGTCACTTCTACGAGCGTGGTGCTGAGTTCACATCTTTAGTAGGTGCGTTGTACTCTGACTGGACTGAAGATTTCTCAACTGAGTTACGTATTGAATCAAGTGAATTAGATAACCGTCAGCAGTCTTTAGACGCGGCTTCTGGTTTCGCTGAAGCAAGAATTGAAATTGGTAACACGGACGTTTACATCGGTCCAGATGACTCTCGTCAATCTAACGACTTAAACTGGGAAAACTTCTCTGTTAAGTTAGCGGGTACATACTACTTAGGTAACCACAAAATTATCGCTGGTTATGAGTACGAAGAACTAGATATCTTTAACCTATTCATGCAGCACACTGTTGGTGAATACCGTTTCGGTTCAATCGATGACTTCGAAGCTGGTACTCCATACCGCATTTACTACAACAACTCTGCAGGTACTAACAACCCTAATGACGTAGCTGCTAGCTTCTCATATGCGCAAAACACTGTTTACCTACAAGACGAATACGTATTTGATGATGTAGACCTAACTATCATGGCTGGTTTACGTTATGACTGGTACACAAGTGATGACAGCCCTCGTCATAACCAAAACTTCCAAGACAGATATGGTTTCAGCAACAGCCAAAACTTCGACGGTGTTGATATTCTTCAACCACGTGTTGGTTTCAGCTGGGTTGTTAGCGATCAGTTAGAAGTACACGGTGGTATTGGTCTTTACTCTGGTGGTAACCCGAACGTTTGGATCTCTAACTCTTACTCTAATGACGGTATTACGCAAATTGCACTACAAGACAGAACTGGCGAGTCTTTATTCGGTAAAGACTTAATCGGTCAAGGTCGTCCAATTTACGATATCCCGCAAGCGTTATTTGACCAAGTTGCTAACACGCCAGTTGGTAGTGGTGACGGTGACGTAAACGCAATCAATCCTGACTTTGAAGTTCCTTCAGAGTGGAAATATGCGATTGGTGCAACTTATGAAACGGATAACGAGTATGTATTAACAGCTGACTTGTTATACACAAGAAAACAAGATTCTGCGTTAATCAACAACATCGCATATGGTGACTCTGGCCGTAAAGCTCCAGATGGTCGTCCTATCTTTGAACAAGTTCAACCTGGTCGTTTCAGTGACTTTATGTTAACTAATGTTCAAGGCGATGACGGTGACTCTTTAGTTCTTTCATTCGCTGCAAGCAAGAAGTTTGACTTCGGTTTAGATGCAACAGTGTCTTACGCTTACACAGAATCTGAAGATGTAAGTCCAATGACAAGCTCAGTTGCTGGTTCTAACTACAGCTTCTTCGCTCGTACTAACCCAGAGAACCCTGGTGTTGCGACTTCTGATTACGAGATCCCACACCGTTTCACTCTTAAGTTAAGCCAGCGTTTTGAGCTAGTTGACGGTTATGCAACTCGCGTATCTTTATTTGCATCGGCAAACGAAGGTCGTCCAACTTCTTACACGTTTAGCCGTTCTGACCGTGTATTCGGTGACTCTAACTGGTCAAACAGCAGCCAGCTAATCTATGTTCCTGAAGTGAACGATAGCAAAGTTGTTTATGCTGAAGGTTTCGACTTAGATGGTTTCAACCAATGGATCAGCGACGCTGGCCTAGAAAAGTACCGTGGTCAAATCATGCCTCGTAACGGTGTGAACCAAGACTGGTGGACTAAGGTTGACTTAAAAGTAACACAAGACTTACCAGGTGCGATGCCAGGTCACAAAGCTCAAGTGTTCTTCGTAGTTAAAAACTTAGGTAACTTATTAAACGACGAGTGGGGTGTATTAGAGCAATATACTTTCAACACTCAACGTGTAGTAAGCACTACTATCAACGACAACAATCAGTTCGTGTATGACAACTTCTCAGTTCCTACACCAACGATTCAGTCTGCAAGTTTATGGGAACTTAGACTTGGTGTTGAATACAAGTTCTAATTTAAACCCAGTTTAAACTAGTTAAAAAAGCCTGCTTATGCAGGCTTTTTGCTTTCAGGGATGAAAGTACATCGGCTCACCAAGGATGGTATAGAGTCGTGTGCTTATATGGACATAAGTATGTCTCGTTATCATGGATGATAAGAAGAGACGGCTTTCAGGGATGAAAGTTGCCTTCACGGACGAAGGTATATCGAATTTACACGGACGTACTTTATTCGATTCATCGTCCAAGGATGGTATAGAGTCGTGTGCTTATATGGACATAAGTAAAGGAGTGACGGCTTTCAGGTATTAAAGCTGCCTTCACGGATGAAGGTATATCGAACTTACAAAGATGTACTTATTCCGTGGTGTAGCTCTGGCGATATAAAATGATAAAATACGAGTAATGGTGTGGGTGAAAATAGTTGAGCTGTTTAACTGTCGGTTATAAGCCAAATATATAAGGCAGAACCTGAGCTGAAATAATTGCCTAGAAGGCGAGAAAAAGGCGACTAGGTGCCGCCTTTGTTTTTTTAGTGACTAAATGCTGGCGCGTAGCCAGAACTCCAGAAAATAGCGAATGCTGTCATTATACAAACTAATAGAATAAGGCCGCATGTTACAACTGAGCTGGCATAGATGAATCCTCGCTCTTCAGGAATATGCATTAAAATTGGTACACCCGCGTATAACAGATAAACCGAATAAGCCAAGCCGACAAAACCAACCGTCATGACAAACCAAAGTTCAGGATATAAAGCTGATGCACCAGCCATGAATAAAGGGGTAGCAGTATAAGCTGCAAGTTCTAGAGTTTGTGTGTAAGTGGGATCTGAACCAAATGTCTTTGCCATCCAATGTGCAAGATATGCTAAAGCAAATACGCCACCTATTAGCGCAAAGTACATACCTACTGATAAAATTAGAGCTGACTCGGACGAAACGAATAATCTATCGCCTACACCGACACTCCAACCAATTGATGTTAACGATATATAACCGCATATAGCGGGTATTAATGCAATTAGCATTATATGTGACATTGAATATTTAAAACTTTCGTGTCTGTCGTCAATGGAATGCCATTCTTCAACAGGATGCGCGTATAGTCCCCATAGGTGGTTTAGTATCATAATTATTTCCCTCATCGTCTATTGATCGCGATTTTTAAATTTATTGCTATTAAAACCAGCAATATGATTTAGTTATGGTCAATAAAATGATCAACGTCAAGAAATTAGCCAGCATAAAAATAGGGTTTTTATCGTTTCAAATAGTTAGCGTTTACACACTGGCAAAAGAGTAAAAACTCTATATAACCTAGCAAAAGCAATTAACTTTTTTAAAATCAAAAACTAATAAAAAATAGAATGTTTGCACTAAGTTGAAATCCGGCGACGGTAATGGAGTTAAATTTTTTTATACCTTCGTGTTAGAATTTGGTAGTTTCAAGTTTTACCAAAGTCAGCTTATGCAAACCCTTTCAGCAGAATTTCAGTCGTTATTAGAACCTATTCACCAGTTTCTCCATTGCCAAACGCCAGATCAATGGATTGATAAAGCCGCCGCCCCAGAGAGCTTGGAAATGTTATTAATCGATCACATGATTTGTGAACTTAAAGCAGCACAAACCGCCATGTTGCTAATAAGAAAGTATGCAGTTGATAAAGAAAGTGGCGATGCATTATTAGCTTGGCTCAAACCTTATGAAGACTTTATCTATAGAAGAGAAGGGTCGCTAGGCGAACTAGAGTCTAAAAATAAACTAAGCAAGACAATCATTGCTAAAAATAACTCACCTTATAGCCAAGAGTTAATTGATAAAATGGTGCTGCTGATCAAAGAAGAGTTACACCACTTTGTCCAAGTATTAGAGATCATGACGGCACGAGACATTGAATACAGAAATATTACATCGAGTCGTTATGCCAAAGGCTTAATGAAACATGTCAAAACCCATGAGCCTGAAACATTAATTGATAAGTTGATATGTGGCGCTTATATAGAAGCCAGATCTTGTGAACGGTTTGCAAAATTATCTCCATACGTTGATGAAGAATTGAGTAAATTTTATATATCTTTGTTACGTTCAGAGGCTCGACATTATCAAGATTACTTAGAATTGGCAGAGCAAGTTGCAGGTAAAAGTATTAGCGAAAGGGTACGATTCTTTGGCAAAGTTGAGGCTGAACTTATAGCCACACCAGATCAAGATTTTAAGTTCCACAGTGGTATACCTGCTGATAATAAATAATCACCCTTAGGGAATTATCATTATAAACGGGACTATGAGGCTTACCTCTAGTTTCGTTTATTGTCGTTTGTACCATTTCTATTGTGAGATATATCTCATAATGGAATATAAAAGCTACAATATATAGCTTAAGTTTCTCTCCTGCACTATAGTACGCCCCTGTTGTAAAATGAGTTTTTTAAACCACAATTTATGACGCCAACATTATCTTGTAGAAATGTTACCAAACCCACTACCTTCATTATGGAAATTGGTTACCATTTACAAGAAAAGCCTGTCGGGTAAATGTCGCGTTAATACCAACATTGAAGCAATAGTTTTACTACCATTTTTCATGGAAGGCTTGCCACAGTGCACTTAGGAATAAGGGTTTTCCCTAGTTTTACAGGAAGGTGGGAACTATTTAATACGGACTTGTCAAATGGCAACGACCTGATTAACCAATTGAGTACAAATTAATAGAAAGATATGAAAGAAACGATTTTTATTGTCGCAGATGACAACAATTTTTTAACAACTCACAACAAGGTTCTTAGTGAATCGTTTAGTGTCTTTGGTGTTTGTAATTTAGATGATTTAGGCCTTGCTATTGAAGCTGAAAAGCCTAAGACATTGCTTTTAAATATCTCTAGTTTTAACGATAGTTTAGTGAGTCTTTGTCAGACTATCATATCGGATCAAAGTTACTCTCCTGAAATAATCATCCTAGCTGATGAAAGTATCGACCAAGCTATTTTGCAATCTTATTATGAGGTAGGAATTTCAGATCAATTGATAGAACCTTTTCAGAGTTCAGAGCTGATTGCCAAGTTAACACTCAGTGTGGCCAGAAAAAATAGAGAGTTGTCTCTACTAACAGAGGTTAAAGAAAGCCAAAACATGGTTTTTGATACAATGAAGCAGGCCTCTCAATACAGCTTAGTCATGGCTTTTTTTAAAAATATTGCACTTTGTTCGTCGCTTGAACAAGTGGCAGAGTATTTTTTTGAGACTATGAGCGCTTTGGAACTTTCTGCAACGCTGCGATTTAATTTGCCTACTGTGACCTATTATCACCCTGACAATAAAACGGTGCCATTGCTTGAGCAAAACGTATACGAAGCATTAGTTGATAAAGGCCGCTTATTTGAATTTAAAAATCGGTTAATTGTTAATGATAACAATGTATCGTTTTTGGTTAAAAATATTCCAAACGATGAAGCTGAGCTGGGGTTGTTACGAGATTACTGCGCTGCGTTAGTAGAAGGCTTAGAAGCTAAAGTCGTTGAGTTAAATACGCAACGAGGGATAGACAATGCAGCGTTTGAGTTAGGTGACAGTATTAATAATTTAAAAGATTGGATAAAAGAACAAAACTTCATAGTTAACTCTGCCATGTCGGAAATGATGATGGAAATTGCGACCAGTTATCACGAGTTGGATATGACAGACGTGCAAGAAAACTTTTTGACCTCTTTGATTGAAAAAACCACGGAAAGAATTAGTCGAGCTGAAATTCATCTTGTTAATGTTTCGCAAGAACTTGATGAAGTAAATAACTCAATGGCAGTAATAACTTCGTCATTTAAAGAGCCTACATTAGCTCCTGACTTGGATATAGAGCTTTTTTAAATTGAAATACAACCTGTTCTAAAGCCGATTACAAATCATTACAAACTATCTATAGTTATCACGTTTCACCATCTAGTAAACTCAGTCGGCTGCTTTTGTTAGGAACTTTTGTTGCCTTGTGGCACTCATTAGCATGAAAATCATACGACCGCTTGTCGTATCGATAGCAAAACGATGAGTAAACAGGCTAAAGATCTTAGAAACCTCTCTTATTTTTAAAAAAATTAAAGCAACGGTTCTAATTGTCTACTAGCTATATTAAAATGACCGACTGGTTAAAATTACTCGCTTTAATATTAAATTGGCATTTGGAATTATTCAGGTATGAAAAGCACGTTAAGCGCTATTGTTGTATTGAGTTTATCTCTTGTTACGGCTCACAGTTATGCGCAAGTATCCGCAGCACCTTCAGCGGCACAATTAGAGCAATTCAAAAAATTGCCGAAGTCTCAACAAGAAGCGCTAGCGAAACAAATGGGATTTGATTTATCTATTTTAGAGTCGATGTCAGATCCAGAAAAGTCAGAATCAGGGCTTAAAGTTAGACCTGAAGAACAGTATCTGATGCAAGATAAATTGGAAGAAGAAGAGCAAGAGCCAGAGGATGACTCCTTAAAACCTTTTGGCTATGAAATGTTTGAAAGCATGCAAGATGCCTTCTTGCCTGAGGGAAATATCCCAGTTCCTGCAGATTATGTCATTGGTTCAGGCGATAGTTTAAATATTTCACTTTACGGTAAAGAATACCAAGAGCATTCGGTTGAAGTGAATAATGACGGTAAAATTACACTGCCAAATTTAGAGCCTATCACGGTAGCAGGGCTTACCTTATCGGAACTTAAAGAATATATAAATCAGGTTGTAGCAGCGAAACTATTCGGTATGAAAGCCGTGGTTTCTGTAGGTGAACTTAGATCTATACAGGTTTATGTTCTTGGTGATGTTAAAAAACCTGGTGCATATCAACTATCAAGTTTGTCTTCTATGGCAAACGCTTTATTTATCAGCGGCGGCCCTAATGAAGTTGGCTCGTTAAGAGAAATCAAATTGCGCCGAGCTGGAAAAGATTTAGCTCTATTTGATCTATACAAGTTTATGTTGGAAGGAGATGTATCAGGTGATCAACGCCTTCAGCATGGTGACGTAATCTATGTCGCGCCAATACGCAAACAAGTTACCGTAGTGGGTGAAGTGAGACGACCTGCAATATACGAAATCAAAAATGACGAATCGTTACAGAAAGTCCTTAACTACGCAGGTGGTTTAACCTCAAAAGGTTACCCTAAGTCTGTTGAGATCACGTCATATAATGAAAAGTTCTTGCGTTCAGTACAGAATGTCGACTTGCTTAATACTGCAGCCAATGACCGAATTATCAAAAACGGTGATGTTATCAGAGTGCATGCCAGTGATGATAGAATAGACGAAGCAGTAAATATTGCTGGTTATGTGTCTCGCCCTGGTACCTACAATTGGAATCCTGGCACTAAATTAAACGATATTATTTCTGACCAGTCTGACTTGCTGCTTGGTGCTGATTTTGAGTTCGGTATTATTGTTCGAGCTTTAGATGGTTTAGGTAAAAAGATAGACATTGTATATTTCGAACCTGCAAGCGTGATCTCTGGTAAAGAGGTTATAGAATTGGTAAAAAATGACTTAGTTCTGTTCTTTAATAGCTTTGATAGGACAAGTTACTATAAAGAAGAAGCCCATATCGCAGATGCCTTGAAAGCCAGACATGAGCTTTTTGAATTAAAAAATACTGAACAAGTAGAAGATGATAACGATTATTTGGTGGCGTTCTCTGAGCTATCGCAAATTTATGGCGATGAAAAAGAATTAGCAATCGAAGAAGAAGAAAAAATAAATTACATTTACAAAATATTATTTGGTTCAGAGACAGAGAAACTGGAGGCATTTCCAGAAACACAGTCGTTATCGAGAGCTGAATTAATTCAACCTGTTATTCAACTAATGGAAGAAAGAGTTGAATTAGGTACGAATGTAAAAGTAGTAGAAGTCAGAGGTGAAGTTCGCTTCCCTGGACGTTACCCAATTGCTTCAGACAGCAAAATTTCTGATATTATTCAAGCCGCAGGTGGCTTTACTGAGTCAGCAAGCTTGTATAGAGCAGAAGTTTCCAGATTATCTCCGGGTAATAGCGAAAAGCTAGGCACACAACACTATTCAATTGATTTAGCACAAGTCCTGCAAGGAAAGACGCAAGATGACATCCGGTTGTCTGGCCGTGACGTCGTTCACGTTTTTCAAAAGTCTAATTGGAATGAAGAACTGAAAGTTACTTTAAAGGGAGAAGTTAAGTACCCAGGCGTTTATGAGATCAAAGACGGTGAAAGCATTACTGATTTGATTACTAGAGCTGGCGGATTAACTGATAAAGCCCATGCTGAATCTGCATTCTTCACAAGAGAAGACTTAAAAGAGTTAGAAGAACAACAAGCTGAAAGTATGGCCCGAGCGCTTAGTAGGGAATTAGCGCTTAAATCAATGAGCTCAACAGTAAACGATCTAAATGTGAAAGATATCCAAGAGTTAGTTGCTAACCTTTCTCAAATTGAAGGCGTTGGTAGGTTAATTATTGATTTACCGAATATCTTAGCGAGTAACATTGAAGATGTGACATTAGAAAATGGTGACATGTTAATAATTCCACCTCGTAGTAATGAAATTAATGTAATAGGCGAAGTCCAAGTAGCAACATCTCATATATATAACAGAGATTGGACTGCTGAAGATTACATCAACTCTAGCGGTGGGTTAAAAGCACAAGCAGATGACGACCGAGTATACATTATTAGAGCAAATGGTTTAGTGGACATCCCTAGTTTGAATAGCTGGTTTGGTACTGACAGAGCGTCATATTTAAACCCAGGAGATACCATAGTCGTGCCTCTAGATTCAGGTTATGTTGATAAGTTGACGCTATGGGAAAAAGCCACAGCGATATTCTATCAAGCGACCGTTGGCATAGCGGCAATACTTAGGATCAATAACTAAAAATATTATGGAAGCAAAAGAAAAAATAAAACAATTGGAAAGTGCAGTGGCAAAACTTGAACAAGCGTCTTTTCACGCTGAGCATAGCCGCCCATTTTCCGGCCAACTAGGTAATACTGGTTTGAGTCAAAACTATCACACGGAAGGTGAGCTAGATATTAAAGACTTAGTTTCTAGGCTTTTAGAGAAAAAACTAATCATAGTTGCGACAGCAATTCTGTTTATCATTAGTTCTGCATTTTATGCGTTGTCGTTGCCGAATGTTTATCAGTCATCAGTATTGTTAATGCCAAATAGTGAAGACCAATCAAAAGCCAGCCTTGGTGGGTTAGCGAGTCAATTCGGTGGACTAGCTTCTTTGGCTGGAATTAATTTAGGCGGCGGTGGTGCTGATAAGACGGCCTATGCTCTAGAAGTGTTAAAATCTCGAGAGTTTGTATTTAAGTTTATTCAAGATAATGATCTGAAATTGAATATAATGGCAGCTGATGGTTGGCAGCGCTCTGACGACTCTTTTACTTATGACGATACAATTTATGATATCAAAAGTAAAAAATGGGTGAGGGATGTGTCTGCACCATATCAACCAGAACCTAGTATATTGGAAACTTACGATACATTTTTGTTAGAGAATTTATCTGTTTCCCAAGATAAAGATACGAACATGATCACTATTGCTGTAAGCCATTACTCTCCGTTCTTGGCAAAACAGCTGGTTGAAAAACTAGTCGATGCCATCAACCAAACGGTAAAAGAGCAAGACCTTGAAGAAGCAACGAAAAGTATTGCTTATTTAGAAAAGGAGCTTCAAAAAACAAATGAAGTTGGTATGCAATCAATGTTTTACCAGTTAATTGAGCAGCAACAGCAAACATTAATGCTAACCAAAGTCCGAAGTGATTATGTGTTAAAAATTGTCGATAAAGCGGTAGTTCCCGAGCAGAAGTTTAAGCCTAAAAGAGCAGTAATAGTTGCAGTAGGTGGATTACTTGGAGTGTTGCTTTCGTCTTTCTTAGTGTTGTTTTTTAGTTTTAAGGTAAAAAGTGGTGACTGATTTGAAAAAAATAGCAGTTATAGGTCAAGGTTATGTTGGCTTACCTCTAGCAGTTGAGTTTGGTAAGCAACGTGAAGTGCTTGGTTTCGATATAAATCAGAGTAGGATCAGTGAACTGAGTTCTGGTAAAGACTCAACTTTAGAAGTAACGCCTGAAGAACTGAGCTTGGCCAAGCATTTAGCATTTTCTTATGATGAATCTGATTTGACTGAGTGTTCAATATATATAGTTACTGTGCCAACACCAATAACAGACGATAACACACCAGATTTGACCCCTTTGGAAAAAGCATCGGAAATGCTTGGTCGTCATGTCAAAAAAGGTGACATAGTCATTTATGAGTCAACGGTATATCCTGGTGCAACTGAAGAAGTCTGTTTACCTATTATAGAAAAGGTTTCTGGCCTTGTTTTTAACAAAGACTTTTTCGCAGGTTATTCGCCAGAGCGTATTAATCCTGGCGATAAGGTTAATACTTTAACTAAGATTAAGAAGATCACATCAGGCTCGAACCCGGTGATAGCAGATGAAGTTGATGAGCTTTATAAGAGTATTATTACCGCCGGCACGCACAAAGCCTCAAGCATCAAGGTTGCAGAAGCGGCAAAAGTTATCGAAAATACTCAACGTGATTTGAACATAGCCGTGATTAATGAGTTTGCAAAGATATTTAACAAACTGGATATTGATACTGAAGAGGTATTAAAAGCGGCTGGCACCAAGTGGAACTTTTTACCGTTCAAACCAGGCTTAGTAGGCGGACACTGTATTAGTGTTGACCCGTATTACCTTACTCATAAGGCCCAAGAAGTAGGTTACCGCCCAGAGGTAATATTGGCAGGGCGTCGTATCAATGACGGTATGGGGGAATATGTCGCTTCGCAAATGGTGAAGGCATTATCAAAGAAAAACATTCACATAGACGAAGCTAATGTACTGGTAATGGGTTTCACTTTTAAAGGTGATTGTCCAGATGTTCGCAATACTAAGATCATTGATATTGTGACAGAGCTTAAAGATTTCAACGTAAATGTTGATGTATGCGATAACTGGGCTGACCCACAGGAAGTTGCAGAAGAATACGGTGTTGAATTAACCAAAGAGCCAAGTAAAGGCCATTACGATGGTGTTATTCTAGCCGTTGATCACACAGAATATAAAACGATGGGCTTGGACCAAGTTCGAGCTTATGCAAAATCAAATCATGTTCTTTACGATGTGAAGCATGTATTTGGCCCACAAGACGCAGATATCAGATTATAATTGACGGATAGTTTAGATGAAAAAGTTTGCTTTAATTGGTGCTGCAGGTTATATCGCACCACGACACCTGAGAGCTATTAAAGATACAGGAAATGAATTAGTAGTTGCTATGGATATCACCGACTCGGTTGGTATTATGGATAGTCATTTCCCAGAAGCAGAATTCTTTACAGAATTTGAAGATTTCACTGCTTTTGTAGAAGACCAAGAAATGCAAGGTCATAAATTAGACTATATAGCAATTTGTAGCCCGAACTATTTGCACATGCCTCATATGAAGTATGCTTTGCGCAATGGTATAGATGTGATCTGTGAGAAGCCATTAGTATTGAATGCAGAAGATATCGATACCTTGAAACGTTATGAAGAAAGGTATGGCGCAAAAGTTAACTCTATCTTACAGCTACGTCTTCATCCATCAATTATTGCATTACGTGAAAAAGTTGCAGCGGCACCAGAAGGGCATGTGTTTGATGTTGATTTGACTTATTTGACATCTAGAGGCAAGTGGTACATGAAATCTTGGAAAGGTTTCGATCACAAATCAGGTGGTGTAGCAACTAACATCGGTGTTCATTTCTACGACATGTTGCACTTTATTTTTGGCGACCTTAAGAAAAATGAAGTTCACTACCGTGATGAAAAAACAGCGAGTGGTTACTTAGAGTATGAGAACGCGCGTGTTAAGTGGTTCTTATCTATCGATTCAAACAACCTTGCCAGAGAATGCGATTCAAGGCGAAAAGTTAACTTATCGCAGCATTACTATTAACGACGGTGACTTCTACGGAAGAATTAGAGTTTTCAGGTGGTTTTACTGACCTACACACATTGAGCTATGAAAACATTTTAGCGGGCAACTGGTTTTGGTGTTGATGAAAACCGAACTGCGATTGAAACTGTGGAAGACATTCGCAACCAAGAAGATTGTTGAAGCTGGCGATAAATGCACACCCTCTTGTTATACAAAAGTGCTGTATAAGCATGAGCTACTACAAGCACGAAAGCGCAATAGTTGATGAGGGAGCAACCATAGGTAATGACTCTCGAGTTTGGCATTTTGTTCACGTTTGCTGGCAGGCGCTGACATCGGTGAAGGGAGTCTCTCTTGGGTCAAAATGTATTTGTTGGCAATCGCGTAAAGATTGGCAACAAGTGCAAAATCCAAAATAACGTCTCTGTATATGACAACGTGTATTCTTGGAAGACGAGGTATTTTGTGGCCCATCTATGGTGTTTCACTAACGTCTACAATCCAAGATCTGGAATAGAGACGCAAAGGACGAATATCTAAGACACTCACGTTCTTAAGAAAGGCGCTACCTTAGGTGCTAACTGCACTATCGTGTGTGCGCGTATTACGGTTGGTCGAATATGCCTTTGTAGGGGCAGGTGCTGTTATCAACAAGGATGTACCCGACTTATGCACTTGATGGTTGGCGTACCAGCTAAGCAAATAGGCTGGATGAGCCAATATGGTGAACAGTTAGCTCTGCCTATTACAGGAAATGGTGAAGCAACAGTGTCCGCTAATTCGGGTCAAACTTATCAGTTAGACTGATGGCACCTTAAGCCTTAGTCGAATAATACCTTCGAACGGAATAAGATATACCAGTTATGCAATTTATCGATTTACAAGCCCAGTATAAACACCTTAAAACTAAGATAGATAAGCGTATTCAAGACGTTTTAGAGCATGGAAAGTATATCATGGGTCCAGAGGTTCAAGAAATTAGAACAGAACCTTGCCCAATACGTTGGAGTGAAGCACGCTATAAGCTGTGCAAATGGTACTGATGCCTTGACGCTAGCCTTGATGGTATTGGATGTTAAAGAGGGCGATGCTGTTTTTTGTCCAACCTTCACTTTCTTTGCCTACCGCTGAGACGATTGCTTTCCAAGGTGCAACACCTGTGTTTGTAGACTCAAACGAAACAACCTTTAATATTTGTCCTGAGCACTTAGAGCAACAGATTGAACAGGTTATTAGTGAAGGCAAGGTAAAGCCTAAAGCTATTATAGCGGTCGATCTTTTTGGCTTGCCAGCAGATTACCCTAAATTAAAGGCGATTGCCGAAAAGTATCAGTTGAAAATTATTGAAGATGCCGCGCAGGGATTTGGTGGCGAAATTAATGGTCAAAGAGCGGGTAGCTTTGGTGATATCGCGACAACTAGCTTTTTCCCAGCAAAGCCATTAGGCTGTTATGGCGATGGCGGTGCTTTGTTCACCGACAATGATGAATATGCGGAGCTGCTTAAATCATATCGAGTTCATGGTAAAGGCACAGATAAATACGATAATGTCAGAATAGGCATGAACAGTAGACTAGATACAATTCAAGCTGCTGTTTTATTGGAAAAGTTGGCGGAGTTTCCAACTGAACTAGAAGCCCGAAACAGAGCGGCAGATAAATATAATGAAGAGTTAAAGGGCAAGTATAAAACACCGCAAGTTCCAGTAGGCTATGTCAGTTCTTGGGCACAATATACGTTAGTGTCTGATGACAGAGACGCAGAGATGGCTAAGTATAAGGAACGAGGCATTCCAACCGTTATATATTATGGTACTTGTATGCACCAACAAACTGCATTTAAACATTTAGGCCACACAGATAGCGATTTTCCTGTTGCATCGCGTTTAGCGAAACAGGTCTTTAGTTTACCTATGCATCCTTATCTATAGTGAGATAGAGATTGTTTGCTGCAAAAGGGGCGCTAAAGCCCTTTTTTAAATTGTTGTCGTCTTCAGCATTCGGTCAACTTTTTTTATTTTTAATATTGCCTGTAGTTACGCGGCTGTATAACAAGGAAGAGTTGGGCTATTTTGCTAGTGCGTTTGCACTAGCATCAATTATGTCAATAGCTGTATCTGGCAGGTATGAGCTTGCGCTAACCCTGCCTAAACGACAAAGTCATGCTCGACTTCTACTACAAGCTTGCTTAAAGATCCTTTTGTTTAGTTCAGCATCCTGTGCAGTGATTGTGTTCTTGATATTATTGTTCACCGATGTCTCGCCTTCGATGCAAGTATCTATACTTTATGCCTTTATACCAGTTTCAGTGTTCTTTATAGGCCTCTATCGAGCATATAACTTTTATGCGGTTAGGGCACAAGCATACTCAGCAATAGCGTTAACCAAGTTTAGCCAAAATATGACAAATGGATTGAATCAAATGTTGCTTGGTTGGTTACAGTTGTCTTCGCCGGGAATGTTATTGGCTCATGCAGCAGGACAAGCTATAGGTGTCGTCGGACTGAAAAAGAGACTTGGTATTAAACTTGAAAAATTGACAGACTATAGCAAGAAGAAAACTAGGTCATTGTTGATCAGATATAAACGATTTCCGCAATATGACCTGCCAGCTGCTTTTATAGATAATGTTAACGTTCAGTTACCAAACTTGGTATTTGCGTTTTTATTTTCTCCTGTTGCAGCAGGATTGTACATGTTAGCTGAAAAGCTCGTTTTTGCTCCTATTAGTATGTTAGCTCAAGCGGCGTCACAAGTTTATTTAGGCAAAGTCTCAAATAAAGTAAACATGTTTGTTAAGTCAGTAAAAATGGTTTCTGTTTTAGTTGCCGTAGCTACGTTATTTACATTGGTCGTAGTTAACATGCCAGAGCACGTTTTTGTTCTATTACTAGGAGCTGATTGGCAAGGAGTTGGCAGTTATTTGAGCTGGGTTGCACTAGCTGCGGGTTGCCAACTAGTCTACTCTCCGCTGTCGATGTTGTTTGTCGTCACAGAAGCTCAAACATATAACCTCATAACCCAAGTCACCTTGTTGGTGGCTAAAGTGGTAACAATATACTACGCCTACTTAGCTAATGATGTACTAATGGCAGTAAAGTGGTTGAGTATTAGTACGGTAACAGTTTATTCATTGGCGTTATTGTTTTTGTTAATTAGAAGTAAAACACAAGAAGTAAAGGTTAATTCATAATGTGCGGAATTTTAGGTGGGATTTGGTATCAACTCGAAGATAAAGCAATTATCAATAAAGTTGAACAAGGTCTAGAAAAAATATCCCATAGAGGCCCGAATGACAAAGGTTGCGAGCTTAACTCGTTTGAAAACGGAGCGGTTGCTTTAGGCCATACAAGGTTATCAATCATTGATCTATCTTCTGGTGGGCACCAACCAATGTTATCTCATTGTGGTCGATACAAAGTTATTTTTAATGGTGAAATTTATAATTATAAAGAACTTAGAACACAATTAGAAAATCTAGGCCATAAGTTTATCACCCAGTCAGATACTGAAGTATTAGTAGCTTGCTGGGTTGAGTGGCAAGAGCAGTGTTTAACCCAACTAGAAGGGATGTTTGCAATAGTAGTATTAGATACGCAACTGCAAACCTTAACGTGCGTTAGGGACGCATTCGGGATCAAGCCATTCTTTTATGGTTCGGAACAGAATAACTTTTATTTCTCTTCTGAACTGCCAGCGCTAAAAGCACTATTTTCAGGAGCTTTAAGCCTAAATGAACAACGCAGTTATGACTATTTAGTGCATGGTGATTATGATAGCAATAGCTCAAGCTTTTTTAATGAAGTAAGCCAGTTACCTCCAGCAACTTATATTAAATTATCGGTTAATCAGCCTCAGCAAACATTAAAAGTTGTGAAGTGGTGGTCGC
Organism: Psychrosphaera sp.; assembly: GCA_965200905.1. Lineage (GTDB taxonomy): Bacteria > Pseudomonadota > Gammaproteobacteria > Enterobacterales > Alteromonadaceae > Psychrosphaera. The sequence continues at coordinate 292,406 of CBDAVN010000013.1, read as the reverse complement.
CAAGTGTCGTAGAAAACAAAAAGATCTCATTCCCAGAAGCGGCTAAGGTGGTAAGAGAAAACTTTTTGGCAAGTGTTAGAAAACACCTGCGCAGTGATGTGCCAATTGGAACGGCTTTATCTGGAGGATTAGATTCTTCTTCTTTGGTATATGCAATTAGGTATTTGGAACCAGAAATAGAACTCAATACCTTTAGTTTCATTGCCGAAGATCCTAGGTTGTCTGAAGAAAAGTGGGTTGACAGAGTTAATCAAGATGTTGCTGCGGTTGAGCATAAGGTAAGAGTATCGCCTGATGACTTGTTTAGTGAACTGGACAATATGATCCGTTCTCAAGGTGAGCCATTTGGCTCAACAAGTATTTATGCCCAATATAAAGTTTTTGAATTAGCGAAGCGCTCTGGCGTAACAGTGACATTAGATGGTCAGGGGGCAGATGAACTGCTGGCAGGATATTCAGGCTATCCAGGGCCAAGACTGAAAAGTTTAGTTTATCAAGGCCGCCTAATTGCAGCTGCAAAATTTCTAAATCGCTGGTCTAAATGGCCAGGCAGAACCGTCAAGCAAGGCTTAATGTATGGAGTTCAGGCAATGCTCCCGGGCTCTTTGAACAAACTTGCTAGACGAGTTTCAGGTAGAAACTTTACGCCTGCTTGGCTTAATCTTGGCCAGCTTAAAGCAAGCAAGGTCAACATGGTGGAACCGAAATACCCGGTACAATCAAAAGAGTCAGGGCGATTTGTTATAAAGGCGCTAAAGAGTGCTCTAGAAAGTAGAGGTTTACCTGGTTTACTTAGGCATGCAGATAGAAACTCTATGGCCTTTTCAATCGAAAGCAGAGTGCCTTACTTGACCATAAAGCAGGCTGAGTTTTTATTGTCTTTACCTGAGCATTATCTTATTAGCGATGATGGCGAGACAAAATCTGTATTTAGAGCTGCGATGCGAGGGATCGTACCAGATGATGTGTTAGACAGAAAAGATAAAATAGGTTTTGCCACACCAGAAGCAGACTGGCTAAGAAAAAATGAAAGCCAGCTTAAGGGAATGTTGACTAATAGTAACTACCCTGAAATGCTTGATAAAGGAGCGGTTCTAGCCGAGGTTGATAGCTTTATGAGTGGAACTAGCAGTGATTGGAAGCTAGTTTGGCGATTCATTAACTTTGTTCGTTGGTACAATCTTCAAGCTGACTAATAACAAGCCGTTTTAATGGTGTAGGTATTTTATTGTGGTTAAGTTAAAAACCTTAAGCTTTTCGTTAATCTATTTCACTTTGTTAGTGGTGAATTATGTCAATTACATCTCGCCTATATTTGGCTATGATGGTTTTGCTTTAGATTTTCAATTTGACAAGCTACTTCTGGCAACGGTAATACTAATCATGTTTGTATTTAGTATTAAAGTTTCCGGCGTCGTTGGTTTCTACCATATTATTCTGCTGACTATTATTATTATCCCGTCTTTGAGTTTGTATGCCGGAGGGGAGGTTCATGATGAATACATTGTGGTCACCTCCCTAGGCTGTTTTATTACCATATTGGTATCCAGTTTAGTCAAAATACCTTCTTTAAAAACAATTAGCTTAAGCAGTAATAGTACATTGAGACTATTTTTAGTCTTGTCGGGGGTTATGGTTGTGGCCATTGCGTTAATTAATGGCGTTGGCAACTTAAATTTTAACTTGATGAAAGTTTATGAGTTTAGAGATGAGTTTTCCATGAACTTACCATCAATTTTTAACTACTTTTTCCCAATCATAAGTAAGATCATACTGCCAATAATGATTGTTATTTCTGTGATCCAAAAGAAATACTTTTATTTGTGCTGTGGCGTTGTCTTGTCGATATTAATTTTTGCCTATACTGCACATAAATCGCCTTTGTTTTATCCTTTTATCATTCTAGGGGTTTACTTTATCTCGGGTCGTGACTGGATAAAGTTAATTTATCTGGCGTTAGTTGGAATAACTTGTTTAGCTATGGTCGATTTCTACTTATTTGAAACTCAAAAAGCCCCGTTTGGTTTATTTGGCTCTTTGTTTAGTCGAAGAGCCATCTATGTTCCCGTCTTCCTCAACAATAACTATGTCGACTTTTTTGCATCTAACCCTCTGTTATATTGGAGTGAGAGCAAGTTGAGTTTTGGCTTAGTGACAAGCCCTTATTCAGTCAATTCTGTATTTTTGATTGGCGCAGAGTATTTTGGCAGAGCTGATATGGCGGCCAATACAGGCTTTATTGGCAGTGGTTATGCCAATGGTGGATGGTTTGGTGTCATGCTTTACTCTGCGATCTTAGGCGCACTGATCTCCTATTTTCAGGAAGTGGGAAAACACGTTGGTCAACGCTTTGTTGTATCCGCTACATTTGTCATTTTATTCGTTATCATGACCTCAGCAGACTTGACGACAACAATATTAACGCATGGCTTGCTAGCCCTGCTTCTTATCTTGCCTGTTCTACCACGGCATCAATTACAATAAGGATATGACTTTTTTGAAAGTTGCACATTTAACCTCTGTTCATCCAAGGTATGATACTCGTATATTCGTCAAAATGTGTGTTTCAACAGCACAGGCTGGTTATGAAACTCACTTAGTCGTCGCTGATAACCAAGGTGACGAGGAACAACAAGGAGTATATTTTCACGACGTAGGTGCTAAAGCAGGAAATAGGATCACTAGAGGCTTATCGGCATTAACATCAGTGTATAAAAAGGCCGTGAAAATAAAGGCTGATATATATCATTTTCATGATCCTGAATTGATGATTGTTGGGCTTTTGCTGAAGCTCAGAGGAAATAAAGTTGTGTTTGATGTTCACGAGGATTTACCACGACAAATTTTACGAAAGACTTGGATCCCTGCATTATTAAGAAAGCCAATATCTTTGGTTGCTAGGATGGCTGAATATGTAACTGCGAAAGCGGTAGACGCTGTTGTTACAGTAACACCTACGATAGCAAAAAGATTTGAACACACTAGGGTGATAGAAGCTCGTAATTATGCATCGCTAACTGAGTTTGATGGCATAACAAAAGATAACAGTTTAAAAACAAAAAACACTTATATTGGTGGCATAACCAAGGACAGAGGCATTTTGCCTATGGTATCCGCATTCTCAGAACGTGATATCCGTTTTACACTGGCTGGTAAGTTTCAAGAAAGTGGTTTGCAAGCTAGGGCTGAAGCCCTAAACGGTTGGCAAAATACGGACTTTTTAGGGTGGCAATCAAGGGATGAAATTAGAGCACTACTCGGTGAAACTCTAGTTGGTTTGGTTGTATTGCAACCTACAGGTGATTATGAAGATGCCTTTCCTGTCAAAATGTTTGAATATATGGCTTCAGGCGCAGCGGTCATTGCCTCTGATTTTCCTCTATGGCGAGAAATAGTCGAAGAAGTTGGCTGTGGTGTTTGCGTAGACCCGACTGATCCAGAAGCAATAGCAAAAGCACTAACCCAGCTAAATGAAAATAAAGACAAAGCTATTGCTATGGGAGAAAATGGCATAAAAGCTATTCAAGATAAATACAATTGGCAAATGGAAGCCAATAAATTGTTAGCTCTATACCAATCGCTAGCAGCCAAATAGATTTTTAAAAATAGTAGAGACAATGTTAGATAAAAAAAATGTTTGGTATATAAACCACTATGCTGGCGGACCCGGCTTAGGCAGAGCATATCGTCCATATTTATTGGCAAAAGAGCTTGCGCAACAGGGCGTCAATCTTGAAGTCATAACTGCCAGCTTCCACCATCTTACTTTTAAACAACAAGAGTATAGAGATACACCTAACGAGTTTGTCCAAGGAGTTAATTATAAATTCTTGCCTGTGCCCAGCTATCAAGGAAACGGCTTAGGTCGGCTTAAAAACTCTTTGGCTTTTGCTTGGCGGTTACTGACTTTTCGTAAACCAGAACACAAGCCTGAAGCGATTGTTTATTCTTCACCTCATTTGTTTGGTATTTTTAGTGCTTGGTTATTAGCAAAAAAATACAAAGCAAAGCTTATTTTGGAAGTCAGAGATATATGGCCGCTAAGTTTAGTTGAAATTGCAGGTATTTCAGCAAAGCACCCGATAGTTATCTTGTTTAAAACAATCGAAAAGTTAGCATATAAAATCGTTGATCACAGAGTTGCCTTGTTAAAAGGTGCAGATAAGCACTTTGCCAAAGTATCAGGCAAACAAAAGCCATTTACTTGGATCCCAAACGGCGCTGACTTAACCTTAACAGGTAGTGACAATTTACCTGCTGAAATAGAGCAAACATTTGCTAAGTATCAAGCTGAGGGCTACCTTATTTTAGGTTATGCTGGGGCTCTTGGTGAGCCTAATGCCATGGCTCAATTTATACATGCTATGTCCCAGGTTAAAGATGAAAAAGTTGCTTTATTGTTGATTGGCGATGGCCCTGTAAAACAAGAGTTAGTTAACTTTGTCCAAACCTCAGGGTTAACCAATGTTCATTTTTTTGCGCCAGTGTCAAAAGTAGAAGCGCTCACCTTTATCAAGCAAGTCGATGTTGCCGTTATTGGCTGGCAAAATAAAAGTATTTATCAATTTGGCATAAGCCCAAATAAGATCTTTGATTACATGCTGTGTAGAAAACCCGTTATACACGCATGTTCCTCTCCATTTGATCCAATTGCAGAAGCCGAATGCGGGCTCTCTATTGAAGCAGAAAATGTAGGTGCTATCGTTGAGGCTATATTAGAAATGATGAATAAATCCGTAGCGCAAAGAAATGAGTTAGGCGAAAAAGGTTACCGCTACTTGTGCCAAGAACACGATATTACAAAGTTAGCGGCAAAATATAAAAAGGTTTTCGAGCAATGATAAAACGTTTATTTGATATTTTTGTCTCACTAATGGCGTTAATTTTATTGAGCCCTATTTGGTTGTTAACGGCGTATTTGATCGCAAAAAATCTAGGGAAACCAGTGCTCTTCAGGCAAAAACGACCAGGTAAAGATGGCAAAATATTCGAGATGGTCAAATTTCGTAGCATGTTAGATAGTACTGACGCCCAAGGCACGCCTTTACCTGATGAACAAAGAATGACCCCTTTTGGTAGTAAACTTCGTTCTACTTCGTTGGATGAATTACCTGAGTTGTGGAATGTATTAAAAGGTGACATGAGTTTAGTCGGCCCAAGGCCTTTACTCGTCGAATATTTGCCCAAATACTCACCGGAGCAAGCACGCAGACACAATGTAAAGCCAGGTATAACTGGCTACGCCCAAGTTAATGGCAGAAATGCGATATCTTGGGATGAACGCTTTGAAATGGATGTGTGGTATGTTGAAAACCAGAGCTTTTGGTTAGACATAAAGATCTTGTTTCAAACGGTCACAACCGTGCTAAAAAAAGACGGAGTTACTCAAGAAGGCCATGTCACTATGGAACCCTTTAAAGGGCAAAATAATGAAAAATAATACCCTTGCCATTCTTGGTGCTAGCGGACACGGTAAAGTTGTTGCTGAACTAGCGGAACTAAATGACTTTTCGGTTGTATTTTTCGATGATGCGTATCCGCAAAAAACTCAGCTAGAGCATTGGTCTGTGTTAGGAAATACAGACACACTATTGCAGCAGTTACCTGATTTTATTGGCGTTGCAATTGGTATCGGTAACAATGAGATCCGAGCTGAAAAAATGTCGAAGTTAGCCCAAGTTAACGCCAACTTTATTACTTTAGCTCACCCAAGTGCAGTGATTAGTTCATATTCCGAAATTGGTTCAGGTACTGTGATCATGGCAGGAGCGAAAATTAATCCGTTTGCAAAAGTAGGAATTGGTTCAATTATAAATACTAGTGCAGTTATAGAACATGATTGTAAGTTAGAAGATCATGTACACATAAGCCCTAATGCAGCTTTAGCTGGTGAGTGTTGTGTAGGTCAGGGCGCTTGGGTTGGTTTGGGTGCTAGTGTTAAACAACAGATTGATATTGGTGAGCACGCTATTATTGGAGCAGGTTCGACCGTTGTAACAGATATTCCTGCTGGGGTAACCGCTTTTGGTACACCAGCTAAAGTGAAGAAAGGATAGTAATAAAAATGTTAAATTCGAAGATTGCTCCTTGGCCTAACTTTTCAGACCAAGAAGCGCAAATTGCAGCCGATGTGATCAAGTCAAATAAGGTCAATTATTGGACGGGTTCTGAAGGACGAGAGTTTGAAAAAGAGTTTGCTGCGTATACAGGTGTTAAACATGCAATAGCTGTAGCAAACGGTACGCTAGCGTTAGAATTAGCTCTACGAGCAATTGATATTCAACCTGGCGATGAAGTTATTGTCACTTCTCGATCTTTTATGGCTTCAGCTAGTAGTATCGTTATTCAAGGTGGTGTCCCAGTATTTGCTGATATTGATCAGAACTCTCAAAATATTACTGCTGCCACAATTGAGCAAGTGATCACAGAAAAAACCCGAGCAATCATATGTGTTCATCTAGCAGGTTGGATGTGCGAGATGGATAAAATATGCCAGTTAGCTGAAGACAAAAACCTTTGGGTTATAGAAGATTGTGCGCAAGCCCATGGAGCGTCTTACAAAGGTAAAAAAGCAGGAAGCTGGGGGCACATCAATGCTTTTTCTTTTTGCCAAGATAAAATAATGACCACCGCTGGAGAAGGCGGTATGGTTACTACGGATGATCCAACATTATGGAAAAAGGCATGGGCTTATAAAGATCATGGTAAGAGTTATGATGCCGTTTACAATAATCAGCATCCTCCAGGTTTTCGTTGGCTGCATGAATCATTTGGTAGTAACTGGCGCTTAACTGAAGTCCAATCTGCCATCGGGCGTTATCAATTAGCATTACTTGACGATTGGGTAGCTGAACGTCGCCGAAATGCGGCTAAATACGATGAAACTTTATCAAAGTTTGATGCTATTAAGCTAACTTCACCGAGTGAAGATGTTTTCCATAGTTACTACAAATATTACTTTTTTATTGCTCCTGAGCAATTGAAACAAGGCTGGGATCAACAAAGATTAATTGCTGAATTGAATAAAGCCGGTGTGCCCGCTTTTTCCGGCTCGTGTTCGGAAATGTATTTAGAAAAAGCATTTTCGCATTTTGAGCAAGAGGTATTACCTCAAGCTCATGATCTGACAGAACAGTCATATATGTTGTTAGTTCACCCTGGGATATCAAAACAAGATATGGATTCTATGCAACTTGAAATTGATAAGGTTTTAACTCAAGCCTTATAAAATAATAAGCTAGAAGCTACCCGTTAGTGGAGGCTGAGATACTCTATGGCTTCTAGCTTAATGCCTTGATTTGGCATATAATCTTTAATTATATTATTACAACGTAAACTCAATATGCACTTAGCTTCTGGGCTGTTTGAACGATTATTTGCTTTGCCTCGCCCAACCAAAAAAAGAATCCTTTTATTAGTCGATGTTATCGCCTCTTTTACTGCGGTTATTATAGCCAGCATTATTGTCTTTAGGGCTGAGTTTGACTTTCAATTATTTTTTACTTTATGGCTAACACCATTTGCACATATCAGTGTTGGCATTGCCATGGGCAATTACTTAACCGCATTAAGGTTTATTGATAACCGCTCAATACTGTCACTGATCTTTCCCGTAACAGCATCAAGTATCACAACTTTTGTCGTTGCTTTGCCGCTATATGGGCTGTCTGCGACACTTTCAATATCTGCTATTTATTTCCTAGCGGCTTTATCTATTGTTTGTTTTATCAGGCTTATTCCTCAGTTTATAAGCCGAACTTACCCTTCGCATTGTGAACCTGTGATCATCTACGGAGCTGGATCTGCGGGACGAAGTCTGCTTAACAATCTAGCTGTCGATAAACGTTACCGACCTTGTGCATTGGTTGACGATAATGTCGCTTTGTCAAAGTTAAGAGTTGGTGGAATAGGTGTTCACGATGCTAAGCGTTTGCCTGAACTGCTGCGAATTTACAATTGCAATAAAGTACTTTTGGCTATTCCTTCAAGTTCGAATGAAGAGAGAAAAAGGATCATTTTGAAGCTTGAAAGTTTACACGTTAGTGTTAAAACCGTTCCTGGTCTTGGTCAGCTTTTATCAGAGCCTGAGCAAATAAACCAAATGCAGGATATTGATATTAATGACTTATTAGGCAGGGCTACGGTAGAAGCTAATCCTCAACTAATGCACAAATGCATTACTGGCAAGTCAGTACTTGTTACTGGAGCGGGCGGTTCAATTGGCTCTGAGTTATGCCGACAGATCCTAAAGCAAAAACCAAAAATACTAGTTTTATTTGAACTGTCAGAGTTTAACCTTTATCAAATAGATCAAGACTTGAGAGAGCTTAGCCTTCGCTACCAACACGATACGACTATTATCACGGCTCTTGGTGATGTAAAAAATGCGAAACGTTTAGCTGAGTTTATAAAACTTTATGGTATTAATACGATTTATCATGCTGCCGCTTACAAACATGTGCCTATTGTGGAGCATAATGTTACGCAAGGCATTCACAATAATATAATTGGCTCATATAACGTTGCTAAACTTGCGTGTGAATATAATATTGAAACATGCGTTTTAGTTTCCACCGATAAAGCGGTACGACCAACAAATGTGATGGGCGCGACTAAACGTTTATCGGAACTTTGTTTTCAGGCTTATGCCAAAACTAACAAGTGCTCGACCGTATTTTCAATGGTTAGGTTTGGTAATGTACTGGGCTCTTCAGGCTCGGTTGTGCCTCTATTTAGAGAACAAATAAAAGCGGGGGGGCCTGTAACGGTTACCCACAAAGAAATAACGCGCTTTTTTATGACGATACCTGAAGCCTCAGAGTTAGTTATTCAAGCTGGGGCGATGGCTGAAGGTGGTGAAGTCTTTGTTTTAGACATGGGCGAACCGGTCAAGATCTTCGACTTAGCGAAGAAAATGATCCATTTGATGGGACAAAATGTCGAAAATGAAGACGATTCTGAAGATGGTATCGAGATACAGTTTACTGGCTTGCGTCCAGGCGAAAAACTTTATGAAGAACTTTTAATAGGCGGAGATGTCGAAGGGACAACTCACAGCCGTATTATGATGTCTCAGGAAACCTATATTGAGTTAAAAGAGCTTGAACAAATGATTGATCAAGTAAAAGACTTGCTCAGAGAGCAAAATACTGATCAATTGATTTATGTATTGTTGAAATACTGTGATGGCTTCGATCATAAGTCGGGCAATAATGACTATTTGAAAGAGTTAAGGCCAAATCAAAAGTCCAAGGTCGTGCCTTTGAGTTAATTATCAAGTGAGCGCTCTAACTGTCGATATCTTTATATTATCAATGAAATATTAGCAGTGTTGTTTTAAAGGAAAGTAAAAGTAGTTGATATGTACATAAATAACTTATTTAAAGCCACCTCACTTGCCGCGATTTGTCTATTCTTAGCCGTTGCTTGTTCTGGTAGTAGTACCGAACAAGTTGTAATTGAGCCATCTCTAGCCAAAACCAATGTTGAACATATTAATGAGCTATGGTCGACAACCGTGACACCTTTACTTAGCCAAGATTTGTGGACCGACAGAGATAAGTATGATGCTGCTCATATATTAATGCAGCCGATGCATTATGCGTTTCTAACTCAAGATAGCGCTAAAATTAAAGAGTTTGATGAGTTTTTTAATCAGTTAGATTTGTTTTTCGATAACGCCATTTCTGATAATAGAGTTTCTGATACTCAGTTTATGTACTTTGTTAGTGAGTACTTAGTTTTGAAACAAAGCACTGGCTCAGTAAATGGTTCAACTCTGTCGGTATATAGTAAGCTTGAAGCTTGGTTGGTCAATTTTATGAACTCCCCGGCTTGGCTTTGGGCTCGACCACCATTTGATACAGTACCTCAACGCATGACTTGGAAGCTAAACACAAAAGATGTTGATTTTAGCTACTACAGAGCTGTATTTGACGAAGATCTACATAGTTATGCAGCATTAGCTAACCTAGCTTTCCTTGCCAATAGTGGCTTCTTTACAACGTCCAGTCAGGAATTTTCAGATTTAGTTGCACTTGCTACACCACAAATTAAACAAATTTTAGAACAAGAAGTCGTGTTGCAACAAGAAGTGGATGCTCAAGGTAATCGAGCATGGCTTTTTCAACCTGGGGTTTGGTGGCAACACCCTGAATATTCCTATGCCGGTAATGCCCAGTTAGCGCAAGGCTTAGCTATCATGCAAGTGGATGGCATCGCAACAGATAGCTCTCATATGCATCGTTGGCCATTATGGCTGAAAGCCTTTAAAAGAGCTTTTTTTAGTGAGCCAAATACGCAAGATTATATAAGTGGATTAGAGCTGGGCCTAGCTTTGCAATTTAATGACAAAGTTTATGTGCCAGCCGTTCAAGGCGTGGCAACGCCAAGAATGACTAATTTCTTTGATGGTCATAATGGGGTTTATAGATATAACTTTTCCACCACTCAAAACTCTGGTTATGGACCTTATCAATTATCAGGAAGTCTTTATATTGGTTGGTATGGGAGCCTTGATTCGGCTGAACAATTTCAAGCTGATATAGAAGCCTTATTAAAAAATGGTTATTCACTATCTGACTCCGAACTGGCTGTACTAGTCGGGCCTAATACAACTCGAGAAAGAAATCCGCTATTTGTTTGGCCTGATTATTTTACCAATGGCATGGCTGAATTGAACTTAAGAGTAACCTTAGCACTATTAGATAGGTTCTAGTATAGGTGTATAGGTATTTGCATAGGGCTGTTATAGCTTTGAGTAAAACAAGTCGCTCTTTTTGTTAAAGTGCAAGCAATCGTGAACCATGCAATGTCATTAAAAGTTAGTGAGTTGCCGAAAAATTTTGAACAAATTGAACTTTTCAAACAATTCTCTGACTAAGTCGACTGCTGAGGACTAGAAGCTCTCTATCGAAATAAACAGGATATAGAGCATTGAGACTCACTAACTAGCCATTTTTATGGCTTTAATTGGAGTAAGAGTGAGTACTCGACAGCTAGTATTTAGTTGTTATAATCGCGTAATCTTTCAGAGTAAGTTAATAGAATATGAAAACACATCCAAAACAAGCAGGTTTCTCTTTAATAGAGCTACTAATTGTTATTACTATTATGGGCCTATTAGTATCAATAGTTGCTCCAGAAATGTTTAGTAACGTTGAAAAGTCTAAAGTTAAAACCGCAGAAGCTCAGATGAAAGTCTTAGGTACTGCGCTAGATTCATACCGCTTGGATATGGGCTATTACCCAGAAAAAATGCAAGACTTAGTAACGGGCGAAGATCCTTTATGGCATGGTCCATACATCAAAGAGATCCCTCAAGACCCTTGGCGTGTTGCTTATGCTTATAATCGTCAGAGCCTTACTTCTTTTGAGTTAAAATCATACGGTGCAGATGGTAAACCGGGTGGTGAAAAAGAGTCAGCGGATATCGTATACTAAATGGAAAGGCAGTACTCTATTAGCCAGGTATTGGAACAGTACACTGGCTTTGATGCGCAGGACGTATTAGAAAGCGTGTTGGAAAAAGAAAGTTCAGAATCTAGGGTTCTGAACTTTTTAGTTTCCACAGGACACATAACTGAGGATGAACGCTCACGTTGTTTAGCAGCGCTACTTAGCTGTAAAGCAATAGATGAAGCGGAAGCGGAAGCGGAAGTTAACTTTCTTATTCAAGAAAAACAGTTAACAACAACATCGCTAAATTTGGATTACTTGTTTAAAAAAAATTGGGTTTGTATAGGCCAAGATACCGAGCAAAATCATTATTTTTTGACGTCTGAACCAGAACAAGCCGAAATTACTCAGTACTTGTCGTTAGAGCAGGTAAAAAGCAACACCTATGTTAGCTCAGCTTCTGCTGTTCGTAATGTCCATCAGTTAATTGGCGAAATTGAGTTTCGACAAAATAATATAGTTGGTGAATTAGATGCTAATTCATTAAGAGTGCTTGCTTCCGAAGCACCAATCGTTAACTTAGTAAATTCCATTATCACTAAAGGTGTTCTCAAAGGGGCTTCTGATATTCATATTGAGCCGCAAAAGAGTGAATGGAAAGTTAGACTTCGTGTCGATGGTCTATTGACTGAGTTAGAAACGTTACCAGAAAATGTTGCCTTACCAGTTATTTCTAGAATTAAGATCTTATCTGGTATGGACATCGCTGAAAAACGACGTCCTCAAGATGGTAAGATCAGCACTAGAGCAGCCTCTAAGTCACTAGATATTCGTGTTTCTACCTTGCCTGTTGCAGGGGGGGAAAATGTGGTTATGCGATTGTTGATGAAAGGAGCGTTGAGTTTTGACTTAACAACCCTTGGTTTTGAGCAAGACTTATTAGACCATATTGAGAAAGACCTCAGCCAAACCGCAGGTGTAATACTACTAACAGGCCCAACGGGGTCAGGTAAAACAACAACTTTGTACTCCTTTATCGAAAAGATTAAATCACCGGAAACAAAGTTTATTACTCTAGAAGATCCGGTTGAGTATAAGATTGAAGGTATATCACAAATGCAAGTCAACTCAGACATTGGCTTTACATTTGCTGCCGGTTTACGCTCAATTTTACGTCAAGATCCTGATGTCATCATGGTTGGTGAAATTCGCGATAGTGAGACTGCGCAGATAGCATTACAATCCTCAATGACTGGTCACTTAGTATTTTCTACAGTGCATACTAATGATGCTCCGAGCGCATATTCTCGACTAACGGATTTAGGTGTTGAAGAGTTTCTTTTAAATGAAGCTATTTTAGGTGTGATTGCACAACGATTAGTACGTAAGCTTTGCGCTCATTGTAAGGTTGAGCACCCTGACTCCTCTGAATTATTGCAAGGTGTTGATTTTGAGTTCTTGTCAGAGTCGGATAAACAAAACTTTACCATATACAAACCAAATGGTTGCAGTCATTGTAACGACTCAGGTTTTTCTGGCCGTTCAGTTATTTCTGAGTACTTACCAAATAGCAAAGATATCAAACAATTGAAAAAAGACGACCAGTTTTCGATTAAAGCAAGGGAATATATGCAATCAAAACAGCTACGTAGTCTTAAGCAGGACGTATACTTGAAAGTAGCTAAAGGTGTTACTTCAATGGAAGAAGCGATACGGGTAGTAGGTCTTTAGACAATGAGTATCAAACAGTTTGAATATCGAGGCTACGATAAACAAGGCAATAGCCTAGAAGGCCGAGTTGCTGCTGCTAATGAAAGCGACGCTAAGCAGCAGCTTACAGATCAAGTCGAAATTTTGGTTGAGTTAACAGAAACTAAATCTGAATTTCAGCTTATCGACCCTGCTAAGTTAAACCTTTCTTTAGAAGATAAAGAAATATTCTTCTCTGAGTTAGCCTTGTTACTTAACAATGGCATTACTTTGGTTAAGTCACTGACGATATTGACCGCAGCAATGCAAGGCAAAGCTCAACTGCAATCGTGTATCGGTTATGTGCTTAATAAACTGGAAGGCGGGAGTAGCTTTTCTGCTGCGCTTGCTGAGTTTGAAAAGGCATTTGATTCAATTACTGTTGGCTTGGTTAAGGTATCTGAAAATACAGGTGAAATGCCTAGGATCCTTACTGATTTAGCTGCTTACTATCGGTTTTCACTGGAAAATAAGCGTAAGATCATCCAGTCAATTACTTATCCTGGGATTGTATTCGGCATTTGTTTATTAGCCGTGTACGTTATTCTTGATTTCGTGATCCCAAATATGGCTACCATTTTTAGTAATAGCAAAGAGATACCTGGATATACTCAGTTTATTCTAGACCTATCTAGTGGCTTTCAAAATAACAAGCCAATTGTTCTGGGCGGCTTTGCTCTAACGGTTGCTTTAATGGTCGTTGATGTGCAAAAAAATGGCTTAAATTCTTGGTTGATGAAAGTGTTAACTAAGATACCTGCTATCAATAAAATACTATTTGAATTGGAAACCATTCGTTTTAGCTCAACAATGCAGCTCACTTTGTCAGCAGGAATGACAATCAACCAAGCAATTACACTAGCAACCGAAGTTGTATCTACTAAGTTAATGACTGAGAAGCTTAAATTTGTTGAAGATCGTGTTTCCTCTGGTGGCAAGTTTTCGGAAAGCCTAAAGTCAACTGGATTATTTGATGCTATGTACCTCGGTTTAGTTGAAGTGGGCGAAGAGTCTGGGAAAATGGATGAAGTGTTCGCTCAGCTCACTTTGAGGACTCGAGAGGAAATGGAAGCTCGAATTACAAAGTTAACTACCTTATTAGAGCCTTTATTGATCCTATTCCTTGGTGGTTTTGTAGGTGGCATCGTTGTTATTATGATCCTATCAATTATGTCAGGCCAAGACGTTGGAATATAAGCGTTCGATAAAGCTTGCAAAGGGGTTCTCCCTTATTGAGTTGCTTATTGTCATCACTATAATGGGGATGCTGGCTTCAGTAGTCATGCCTGAAACTTTTAACATGCTTGAGCAACATCAAGCACAAGTAGAGCAGAAGCAGCTCATCGACTTTTTCAAAGAAAAAAAGTACCAGGCGTATTTATTGGAACAGCCTATTACCATAGAGTTTGCTGGTGCTGAGCTTAAATCATCACTAAATGACTCGCTTGTTTTCGAACATATCTATTCTGAAGCTCAAGAAATAGATATCACAGAGCAGGGGAACTTTGTGCAAGACACTGTTAGTTACTACTTTCGTGATAATTTGAAATACCAACCTTTAGGTGATTTATAATGAGCCGAGAGGAAAAGGGGTTTACGTTAATCGAAATGTTGATTGGTATTGTAATTATGGGCATGGCTATCTCTATGGTCAGTGTGTCAATAGGACAATCCGTTCGAAATCAAGAAAGAATGCAACATTTGTTAGACCTATATCAGGTTGCGCTAACGACGAAAGCACAGGTAATAGAGCAAGTTAGAGATAAAAAGCTTACGGGAAGTTATCTAACAGGAAATGTAACGGTTAAATGGCAAGCACAGTTATTAGAAAAGAGAGATGAAGCGTCTGTGTTTATTGTTGACTCTGCTAGTTTTAGTGCCCCCACATTTACAATAAATTACTACCAAATTGCCATTACTGTAGAAAGCCCGTTTGCACGTCGAGTTTATGAATTTGAGCAAATGATTGAAGAGCACAAGTCTCAGTCTAGATTTAGGTTTTAATATGCATCAAAAGAAACGGTGTAAGCACTTTAAACTCAAATCTGAGCTTGATGTAAAACAATCAGCAAGTGGATTCACACTTGTTGAAGTTATGATCGCTATGGTTGTATTTTCAATGTTAATGGTGCTGGTGTCTGGCGCTATTAATTTCTCAACTCGTTACTGGCAAAAAGAAAACGCTAACCTGTCAGATAAAATGGCTGAGTTTATTTATACAGAAAAATTATCTAGAGCTATTGCTGCAGCGCAGCCTTATGGTTTGTATTATGGGAATAACAAACGTTTAGAATTGTTTTTTCAGGGGACGAATAAAGAGCTTATGTTTGTTTCCGATACTGGGCTATATCAACATGGACCGGTTGTCATAGCAATAAAAGTAATCGATGACAGAGAATTCGGAACTCAAGTTCAAATAGCCGAAGAGCCAATGTCGAGAACTATGCTTATTAACGAAGCTGGGCTACAGTCGATAAATTGGCAATGGAAAGTTTTTAAGAGCAACATAACTTTAGCTCGTTTTGTATATTATGGTTACGCTAATTTGAACGAATTGAAACTACAACGAGCAAACAGTAATCGCGATCAAACTGTGATTGATTGGTATGATGATTACTCAGGCAGGAAAAGAAATATTTTGCCGCAAAAAATAGCGCTTGAATGGCAGGAAATCAAACAAGGTGTCTCTGTTAATTTTGTTATGGAATTTCCTATTCTGATTGACGATCAACGCCGTTATAACTTTATTGAACATAGCCAAAATGTTAAACCACAATAACTCTATAAAAACAGCACAGCAACAACAGGGAATAGCTTTAGTACTCTGCTTAGTGCTTGCAGCTATATTTGCAGCAATAAGTATTTACACCAGTGAAAAAGAAAAGCAGCAGCTTAAAATTTTCATGGGCCTGCAAGAAAAAATACAACAACATTACATTGCAACTACGATAATGCAAAAAATCAACTACGTTGTTTTGGCGAATCAATCGTTTATCTGGCAAGACGAAGAGGTCACGTTAAACGGCTTCGGAGAAGATATTGAGCTGCCGTATCCTGATGCAGAAAATGGCTATATTCGTTTTAGTATACAAGATGCTGCCGGCTTACTGTCGATAGGGCAACCAAGTACTAATAGCTTTTTAAGATTGATTGAAGGGGTAACGCAAGACAGAGAAACAGCGAATAAAGTCGTAGATGCGTGGTATGACTGGGAAGACACTGATAGTTGGGCAAGGTTAAACGGTAAGGAACAAGATGACTCCATTACTCCAGCATACATGCCGAGAAACGACAAAATGCAACTCTTGTCAGAACTGCGTCTAGTAGCGAATGTAGATACAGAGCTTTTTAGCAAGTTAGAGCCGCATATACTTCATACCCCTCTTGCTGATTTTAATCCAAGGTTATCTAGTAATGAGTTGAGAAAATATTTTGGTTTAACAGAACTTCCTGAAGAACAACGGTCTAACAGTTACTTGAAACTGGTAAATGGGCTATATGCTGAAGGCCGTCAGAGTTTCAAGATACGCCTTGATATTAAAGGCATACACGCTCGCTTTCAGCGACAATACGTGGTAACTTACCGCCCCGATGAAGTTAGACTAGTTAGTATTAGTGAATTTGGAGACTGACGCTTGTTTGCCCAAATAAAAAATAAAATGGTTAAATGGTGGCAAGATCAAGTCAAGATATTACCTACCGAAACAACACAGCTCGACTCTGAGCAGAATCAAAACCTAAGCCAGCAACAAGAAGTAAGACTTTCAGGCCTTGCTTTAGTACTGCCAAGGCATTGTTATTTTGAGACCTATAAAACCTATCCTTTATCGGTTGGTAAAGATATCTATAAAATAGCCAAAGTAGACAGTAGACAAGTGTCACCTTACAGTATACAAGAAGCTGAAAGCCTTTGGCATAGCGCATTGATCTTAAAGACCGAAGAGCATTATTTGATTTACTACTTTGTGTTGTTACCTAAGTATCAACCTTTGTTAAGCCAAAGATTACCTTTATTAGTTGTACCTGAGACTGCTAATGCACTTTCGCGTTTGAATAAAGCTAAATCCTTGTCCATAGAAGATAAGTTAGGCTTTTATCAAGATAAAAATAGTGTGTGGCTATCCGATGTCAGCTACACATCAACTAAGCCTGTTTCTATAGGACTTGAACAATTAAATCTGCCATTTGTTCAAGCGTTTTTTAACCCTCTGGTATTTACTCAATTAGCAACCAAGTTTACTCGGATGCAACAGTTGAAATGGATTTTAGGTGGTTTTGCTTTAGTATCGATTTATTTAGGTGCCGTAAGCTTATATTTCACTGGTGTCGATGCTTATTTAAGTGAGAAAAGAGCGGCAGCAGGTCCTATTATTTCTGAAGTGTTTAAAGTTCGAAGTGAGCTACAAGAGTTGCAAGCGCAGCAAAATGAAATAGCTGATATTTTTGCTCAATCAGTTGAAAAAACGGGACCCCTTCTACTACTAGAACAAAACTACAAAGCTTTTGACTTAAAAGTGAAAAGTATAGACTTACGCGGTAAAACTGTTCGTGTCCAAGCGACAGCAAATGACGCTAATGCATTGTTAGAACGGCTATTAGGATCTGAGTTTGTCACTGAAGCTGGTTTCCAATCGGAAGTGAAAAAAATCAACCAAGATACTGAACAGTTTGAATTAGAGCTGACTTGGGAGCAGCCATTATGGCAGTAAAGATATTTAACAGGTTTGCTCCTCAACTATTGAAGTTAGAGAAGTCTATTAATAATATTCCTGCTCGACAATATTATATGGCGCTATCGCTGTTAGTTTTACTTATTGTTAAGTTTGTATTTATGCCTTGGTTTGAACAAAACGTTGACAGGCAAGTCCAGCTTCAGCAGTTGAGTAATGCTGTGAAAACGCCGGAGTTAATGGTTGAGCAAGCTGAAAAAATGAAACTTGCACTAGAGCAAAAAAGAAAAGTTCAGCAACAGTGGCAACAAAGATTAGCAAAAGGGCCAGAGTCCCAAGTTCGAGTTGAAACAATTAAAAAATTACAAAACTCAGCCAAAGAAGCAGGACTGTTATACCTGAGCAGTAGATGGTTGCCAACACCTCCACAAAGACCAGGTGAAGAAAAAGCAATTTCGCCAATGTTGTATAGTGTGGTAATTCGAGGCGATTATAATCGAGTGAAAGATGTGCTCGCTCAATGGCAGGAATATGAACCTTTTATTCGACTAGAACATGTTCGAATCGAGAAAAAAGTAGATGTTGGAGTGGTTGCAGCAGACATCACTTTAGCGGTATATCGGATGAACTAGCTAGGAATATTGATGGCAATTGTAAATAAATACTTGGCTTCTGTTACTTTAATATCGCTAGTTGGACTAGCGTTTTATAAGCAGTTTTGGGTTTCAGGTATCTTCATCGAAAAAGGCATTGAGCAAGAACTTGCGCCAAGCTCTTTGGTAGGCTTAGAACGAACAAATCCGCTTGAGATGACTGAGTCTAATATGTTTGGCCTTTACGACAAACAAGCGAATGCATCTGAAGAAAATCAAATAGAGCAGCTTTTTGATATTGCCAATAAAGAGTATGTTGGTCAGATCGCAAACTACCAATTTATTCTTTATGCGACGGCAGAGTATGGTGGTTCATTGAGTGCAAAAATATTAAGTAAAAATTTAGATGACAACTCAGTGGAGTTGAAGACAGTTAGATTAGCTGATCAAGTAGCGAATGCGGTTTTATCCAAAATACAACTAACTACTGTTGAATTAACTGGAACTGATGATAATAAGCAGTCTCAGAAAATAGATTTAAAACTATTCTCAAGAATAGACATCCCAGCCCCAACAGAGTCATAGTGTTGGTATCTGGCAGAAGGAAATAATGAAAAAATGAGTTCAAAGAAGTTATCTTATACTGCTTTAACATGTGCAGTAACATTAGCCTTAGCTGGATGTGCAGGCCCAGGCTCAATTAAATATAAGCCTTCACCATTGGAAGGCTTGACAAGTAATGATCAAGCAGCGAGTTCAACTGTAGGTATTAAGCAACCTAGTAATGTTCAAGTATCTAATGGGCCACAGTACCTTTCAGCTATGGAAAGCGAAAACCCTGTTTCAGCGCAAGAACAATTAAAGCAGCAACAATACCAGTTTAACTTATCTGAGCCTGTTAAGTTAGCTGTAGAAAATATGCCAATTAGAGATTTTGTCCATTATGTATTTGGAGAATTGCTTGCTGTTAATTACGTATTAGATGAAGCGGCCATTGATAACCAGCAAAGTGTCAGCCTGAAAATAGAGCAAGCGATTTCTGCCGATGAGTTATTTGAATTAGTCGCTGATCTTCTCAAAGAAAAGAATATTCGAGTCCAGCTAAAACAAAAAGTATTCTATGTTTTTAGTGGGGTTAGTAATCAGGAAAGAAAAGACATACTTCTTGGTTTGGGCAATAAAACAAGTGATGTACCTGTTGGAGCAGAAAGTGTATTACAGTTAGTGCCACTAAAATATACTTCGTTTGATCGAATTGCTAGGGTTATGGTTAATTTAGTTAATGCTCAAATTTACTCTGAGTCTGACAGTTCAAGTTTGTCAATTCAAGGTAAAAGGGCGGAAGTAGTTAAAGCATTAAATTTACTTAGCTTGCTTGATCAACCATCTACTCGAAGCCAGTTTGTTGCAATTTACCCTTTAGTCTTTTTAACACCAAAAGACTTTGTTACTCAAATGACAAAATTGTTAACAGAAGATGGTTTTTCTGTGGCGAACGGTGTGAAATTTACGCCTATTGAACATTTGAATTCAGTAATAGTTCACGCATCGAATCAAATTCTATTAGATCGGATGGAAATGTGGAAACTGCAGTTGGATAAAGCTTCTGATACAACAGATAAGCAATTTTTTGTTTTTTATCCAAAATTAGCAAACGCCGTGACTTTGGGGGAAAGTTTAAATAATATCCTCGCATTGCAAAGTGGTGGCCCCGTAGGTTCAGCAACGACCAAACCAGAGCAAACGAGAACTTCTAACAATGAACGTCCTAACTCCTCTCGTGGTTCTAGTCGCCAAGGTATAGCTATTGATGAACAAAGAAATGCCTTGATCTTTTACATGGAACCAAAAGAATATCAAAGTATTTACCCTATGCTGCAGCAGTTAGATGTATTACCAAAGCAAGTCATCATTGAAGCTACGTTAATGGAAGTAACACTGACAGATAGATTAAGCTATGGTGTGGAGTGGTTCATCAAAAATAGTGTAGACAAGTTTGGTACTCAAGGTGGCATAGGTGACCTCCCTGCGGGCTTCCAGTTTACTCTTGATAAACCAGGTTTAGATTTAGTAATGTCAGCTTTAGCATCAACGAATCAAGTTAATATTATGTCGAATCCGAAGCTTATGGTCACTAATGGTGAGGCTGCAACTTTGAATGTTGGTAGTGAAATCCCAACGATCACAAGTACAGTTGCCAATGCAACTGAAGGCTCAGGGCAGGTGTTGCAAAGCGTTCAATATAGAACTACAGGTATTACTTTGACAGTAACACCTAATGTAAATTCGAGAAACTTTGTCGAATTAGAAATTGATCAGCAGTTGTCAGAAGCGGGTGAGAATGAATTATCAGGCATTGACTCGCCAATTGTATTAAAGCGTGATATTCAAACCAAAGTGTTGGTAGAAGACGGCCAAACCCTTATATTGGCTGGCCTAATATCCGAGAATAATTCAGGCAAAGATACAAAGGTACCATTGCTGGGTGATATACCAATAGTCGGTGAATTGTTTAAAAATACGAGTAATACAGCGGTTAAAACCGAAATGCTGCTGATGATCACGCCAAAAGTGGTAAATGAATCCGACAGATGTGTCTAAAATTAAGAAAGCCATTGGTTCAAATTTTAAACATATTGATTTGCAAACTAATTTTTAGTTGTTTTTTTACAAAAAATAACACAATTGCTATTGACTATAAGACAATATCAAATAAAGTATGTCCCAGTACAGTTTCGCGCTGTACGGATGCATTCGTAATGCGATTCAAAATTTAGAGGAAAAAAAATGAAAGCATTAACATTTAAAAAGACTGCTATTGCAGCAGCATTATTAGCAACTGCTGGTGCAGCACAAGCTACAGCTGAAGTAAAAGTAGGTGTTGTAACTACTGGTGCAGACTTAAGTTCAGCTACTACTGTAATCTCTGACGCTAACACTACTGGTCAAACTGCTTCTGCAGAACAACTATTAGATGCAGCTAAAACTCTAGACGTTGCACCTAATACTTTGATTAAGTATACAGTTCCTGCAAACGCGGCTGACCTAATTGCTGGCTCTTTTATTACTTTCGAATTCAAAAATGCTGGTATCAGTGAAGCTGTTCTTACAGCTCCTGTAATCTACACAGCTACAGCTTCTGGTGCAGCTGCTGACACTAACATTGAATTATTCCAAGGTATCCAAGCATCTGCGACTGATCCAACGTTAACAAAGTTAATCTACCGTGTTAAAAATAACGGTCAAATTAACAAAGGTACTCAATTATACCTAGTTGACGCTGCTGCGGACGATTCAACAGCAACTACTGACTTTGACTTCTCTGACGCTCCTGCAACTCTACCTTTATTCGCTCTTAGAGGTGCTGCTGCTGGTGCAAAAGCAACAGTTTCTGTTACAGCTGATAACGCATCTGCAGTTGTAGATGATTCAGTTTACTCTAGTAAAGCTGTTCAATTCGCTGAAGTATTTGACGGCTTAGCTATCACTAAGTTCACAACAACTACTTCAACTGTAGATTTTGCTAACAACGCATTAACATTCGTTGGTGGTTCTAAAGTTTCTGCTGCTTCTGGTCTTAAGATCTCTGTAGATTCTAACATCGATAAATCTGCTGATGGTTCTCGTGAAGCTGCTACTAACGCTCCTGTTTTAGAAAGCAACGTTGACCTATCGTTAACTATCACTACTACTAAGTGTGACATGTTAGCTACTACTAACGGTTTAACTTTATCTAACGGTACTGATAACATCACTTTAACTAAAGCTGCTTCAGGTTGTTCTTGGACTGCATTATTAGACGGTGCTTCAGTTGACTTAGAAACTGCTTACACGTTAACTGCAAACATTAACGGTACAACTGCATTAACTTCTCAAGCATGGAATGTTGCTTATGAAGCTAAAGTTGGTCAAGTTGGTGACTTAGAGAAAACTTCTGCTGACGCTTTAGTTTGGTCTACAGACGTTCAAACTCAAGATCCAAGCACAGTTCCATTCTTAACTGCGTTCAACAACAGCACTGCAACTTTCTCTCTAGTTAAAATTGACAACCAAGCTGAAACTTCTGATACAGACGTAGTAATCAAAGGTATGGTTGAGCAAATCACTTTCGTAGATGGCAAGAAAGTTTCTGAATTCTTACCATTCGATAACTACTACTTAGGTAAAATCGCTGCTAAGTCTCTAGGTCAATTCTCTGGTGACAACGTAATCGACGCTCTATTACTTAACGATGCTGCTGCTACAGCTCCAGCAAACTTCGGCTTCAAGACTGAAGCTCTAGCTGGTCTTAAGAAAGATGCTGTACACCACATGTCAGTTACTTTCTCAGTATCTAAAGCGACTACTAAGAACGGTTCAATCGGTGAAGTAACTGGTTACAACGCTTCTAACTTAGGTCGTACTAACCTAGTAGTTAAATAATTTATCATTAATTTGATAAGTTAATAACTTAACGAAGTATAAAACCACCCTTATGGGTGGTTTTTTTTTATGTTAAAATTTTTTGGAGTTTTATATCAAAATAGAGATGTTATGAGTCAGGAAAGTGTTTACCTTAATAAGGCTGTACAAGCACATCAGCAGGGACAACTTCAAATTGCAGTAAATTTGTATAATCAGGTTTTAGCTATCAATCCACGAAACTTTGATGCATTACACCTGTTAGGCGTCATAGGACAAGCGTTAGGTGATTATGCCCAATCTGAAACTTTGATAAAAAAAGCAATTAAGATTAAGCGCGATGTAGCCATGTCGTATAATAATTTAGCGATCAGCCAAGAGCATTTAGGTAAGTTTAGTGAAGCTGAAAAAAATTACGGCCATGCCATTAGGCTAGATAATCATTTACTTTGACGCTTTTTACAATAAAGCAAGACTCTTGCATCAAACAAAAAAAACAAAGGCCGCGCTTAACTGCTACCAACAAGCTCTGAAAATAATACCTAATGAAAAAGATGCAATGTTGAATTTAGGTTTGGTACTAATAGATTTAGATCAGCGTGAAACAGCCTATCGTCATTTTCAGAAGCTCCTTGATATTCACCCTAGCCTGATCGAAGCAAAATACAATTTTGCAGTATTGTCTTTGGAGTATGGAGATAATGCTGGCGTAGAGGTAGCGCTAGCATTGGCAGATGAAATTTTAGCTTCAAAACCTGAACACTTAAATACGATAAAGCTAAAGTTACAACTGCTCGATAAGACGGAAGAGAATTTGCAAGAGATTGTAAGGTTAATCGAAAGTTTAGACTCTATGCAGCTTCACTCAGCTGAAGAGTTTTTTTCTAGAGGAATGATTTACTATTTTTAATAGTGCCTTTGATCTAGCTCTGCAAGACTTAAAACAGGCAGAAAAAATTAAGTTACTTGTCGCTTGAGTTATACCTGAATTTAGCAAATATATACAAACACCAGCAGCAGTATGACTTAGCTCATGAATATTATACTAAAGCCCTTTCGTTCAATAGAAACGATATCGAGGTTCTCAAGAGTTTAGCTGCTTTACATAATAAACATAGGAAGTTCGAAAAAGTTATCGAGATCTTAAAACAACTTATTAAACTTGATAGCACGGATCTTAGTTATGTTGCTGATATGCTTATACATAAGTTGTTTATAGCTGATTGGACTTCTTATGCTGAGGATAGAGAAAAAATTTCTCTTTCTATTAACAACGACGGCTTATTTGAACCTTTTTACATTATTCAAACATTTGATGAGCCAGAACTGCATTTTAAACTTTTGCAAAATAAGCAAAAGCAGAAAGCAGATAATGCCGCGATCATACATGATAGGCATTCTAAAATTAGAGTTGGATTTTATTCTGGGGATTTTTATTCTCATCCAGTCGGTTTCTTAATACTTTCGCTTCTTAAAAATATAGATACCAACAAGTTTCAAGTTTATATTTTTTCAAATGGCCAAACAAAAGATAAAACCACTGAAAAGATTCACTCTCTGTGCGAAGAGTTTATTGATGTCAACTCTTGCGGTGATTTGACACTAAAACAGTTAAGCCGGGAAAGAGAAATAGACATCGCAATAGATTTAGCTGGCTACACCAGTAATAGCTGTTACTCTGCATTTGCCAAGCGATTAGCACCGCTACAAGTAAATTACCTAGGTTACCCAGGGTCGCTTGGTAATAATTGTATTGATTACATTATTACGGACCAACACGTGATCGGTGAAGATAACTCTGAATTTTATCCAGAGAACAAAGTATTTATGCCTAACTCGTATATGCCTACAAACAATACACGAGATGTTGCCAGCTTAGATATTAATAGACGAGATTATAACCTACCTGAAAATGCGTTTGTATTTGCTTCTTTTAACAACACATACAAGTTCACTCCAGATGTGTTTGATGTTTGGATGAGGCTGATGTCAAAAGTAGAAAATAGCGTACTTTGGTTATCTATGCATAGCGAAATATTTGCTAAAAATATTCAAAGAGAAGCAAAAGCGAGAGGGGTTGACCCTTCTAGGATCTTTTTTGCAAACCGCGTTAACGACATTGGCGAACATTTTGCCCGCCAAGGCTTAGCAGACTTGTTTTTAGATACATGGCCTTACAATGGGCATACTACGACAAATGATGCGCTTTGGAGTGGTTTACCCGTATTAACTTATAAGGGACAAGCGTTTGCTGGTCGTGTTTCAGCGAGTGTGTTAAACGCAATAGGGTTGCCAGAATTGGTAACAACATCTATCGAAGAGTATGAGGAACTAGCGTTAGAGTTATCAACTAATCCTGAAAAGTTGAATAACATTAAACGTAGACTGAAAGAAAATATTAATACGACACCTTTATTCGATACCGAAGGTTATAGCAAAAACTTAGAGCGTGCGCTTGAATTGATGTACGAAAAGCATCACAACGGTCATAAGCCTAGCGATATCGATGTAGCAGCAGGCTAGAAGGAGTAATATATGCTATTACCTGTTATTTTGGCAGGCGGCTGTGGTACGCGCTTATGGCCGCTGTCACGGGCTAGTATGCCTAAGCAATTCACAAAGTTGCTTTCAGACAACACTATGATGCAGGAAACTTTACTGCGTTTAAGTGAGTTAGATTGTGCTGCTCCTTATATTATTTGTAATGAAGAACATAGATTCATCGTAGCTGAGCAGCTAAGGGAGTTAGGTATTGAGGATGCCACTATTATTTTAGAGCCAGAAGGCAAGAATACAGCACCTGCTATTGCTCTAGCAGCCTTATTTGCTGAGCAACAACATGGAGATATTGACATGCTTGTTTTGCCCTCAGATCATTTGATTAAAAATGAAAAGGCTTTCATTGAGAAAATTATTACAGCCAAAAAGTATGCCCAAACTGGTAAATTGATGACGTTGGGAATCGCTCCTGAGTACGCTGAAACGGGTTATGGTTACATTCAGCTAGGTGAAGAACTGATAAATAGCTCTGATGCATATAGAGTGGCTAAATTTGTCGAGAAGCCAGATCAAAATACAGCCACAAGTTATTTCTTGAGTAAACAATACCTGTGGAACAGCGGTATGTTTGTATTCAGTAGTAATAAATACCTAAGGGAGTTAAAGCAGTTCCAACCTAAAATATACCAAGCGTGCGATAAGGCAACGACGGACTGCCGAAAAGATCTATGCTTTTTCAGGATCGATGAACAAGAATTCAGCAAGTGCCCGAGTGAATCTATTGATTATGCAGTAATGGAGTATACTAAAGATGCAGCTGTTATCCCGCTTGATTGTGGTTGGAGTGATATTGGGAGCCTAAAAGCCTTGTGGCAAGTTACTGGTAAAGATTGTTCGAATAATGTAGCTAGAGGTGAAGTTGTTAGTAAGGACACGAGTAATAGCTTACTATTATCTGACGATAAGCTGTTAGTTACGCTTGGCGTTGAAAATTTAGTTGTTGTTAATACTAAAGATGCCGTTCTTGTTACAACCAAAGAGCACAGTCAAGAATTGAAAACTGTCGTTGAGTCATTAAAATCACAAAAACGATTAGAAATTAGTACTCATAAGAAGGTTTATCGTCCTTGGGGTCAGTATGAAGCAATCGATGAAGGGGAGCGTTTCCAAGTTAAGCGGATCACGGTTAAACCTGGAGCAAAATTGTCAATCCAAGTACACCATCACAGGGCTGAGCATTGGATTGTAGTGAGTGGAACAGCAAAAGTGCTAAATGGTGATAACGAGTTTTTCCTTACCGAAAATCAATCAACTTATATTCCATTGGGAGTAAAGCATTGCTTAGAAAATCCAGGTAAGATCCCATTAGAGCTTATTGAAGTGCAGTCTGGCTCTTACTTAGGAGAAGACGATATCATTCGTTTTGAAGATAAATATGGCCGAGCTACATAAATGGTTAGCGCATATTTTAGCAATGAAGTAATTGCGACAAGCGGCACAAAGTTTGGAACATCTGGAGTAAGGGGGTTGGTAACCGACTTTACTCCAGATGTTGTTTCAGCTTATGTCGCAGCTTTTATCGAACAGATGCAACAGAAGTTTGATTTTGTAAACGTCATTGTTGCAATCGATAATCGTCCCTCTAGCCCAGAAATAGCCAAGTTTGTTTGCTCTTGTTTGGCCAAGTTAGATTTGAATGTTGAGTTTGCTGGTATCGTACCTACCCCGGCATTGGCTTTTTATGCAATACAGAAAAGCGTGCCTTCAATTATGGTTACAGGCAGTCATATTCCATTTGATCGCAATGGAATTAA
The DNA here is from genome assembly GCA_965200905.1 of Psychrosphaera sp. Classification (GTDB taxonomy): domain Bacteria; phylum Pseudomonadota; class Gammaproteobacteria; order Enterobacterales; family Alteromonadaceae; genus Psychrosphaera. The sequence continues at coordinate 265,283 of CBDAVN010000013.1, read as the reverse complement.
ATTTTATCTCCCAACTGGTGAAATCTCGAAACAGGATGAACTAAAAATAATAAGCACCAAAGTTCCGTTCCCTGATGTAACCAGCGACTTTGTGCTTGAAACGAAAAGTGAGGCTACTGACCTTTACAAGGCTCGTTACATTAACCTTTTTAGTAACTCAACAGCTTTGACTGGGGTTAAAATAGGTGTTTATGAGCACTCCAGTTCAGGTCGAGATATCTATGCCAATGTATTAAAGCAATTGGGCGCCGATGTTATCAGTTTAAATCGTACAGATACCTTTGTTGCTATCGATACTGAAGCGGTGAGTCAACAAGATATAGATAGAGCTAAAGTATGGGTAAAAGAACACCATTTGGATCTTTTATTTTCAACTGATGGTGATGGCGATAGACCGCTAATTGCAGATGAAAAAGGTAACTGGTTGCGTGGTGATATCCTTGGTTTACTAACTTCAAGCATTCTTGAAGTTGAAGCTATTGCAACTCCTATTAACTGTAATACAGCGATAGAAACCTGTAATAAGTTTAAGCTTATCAAAAGAACCCAAATAGGTTCACCTTATGTGTTGGCTAGTATTGAGTCATTAGTTGATAAATATTTAAGCGCTGGGTTTGAAGCTAATGGTGGTTTTATTCTAGCTTCAGACTGCACTCTTGCGGGTAACAAAATTCAAGCTCTGCCAACAAGAGATGCACTATTACCTCTATTTGCTATATTGATTGAAATGAAACGTTCAGGCCTTACATTGTCTGAGTTAGTCAACCCTCTGCGCAATAGATGTACAGCAAGTAATCGAATTCAATTCAACAACCGAGACAAAGTGAATACGCTGTTAACTTCGGTTTCAAAAGATCCATCCATTTTATTAAACATGTTAGAAACGGGCATTCAGGTTAATATCACAAATATTGAGTTGCTTGATGGTATTCGCATGTCTCTATCTAATGATACAATCGTCCATTTGAGAGTCTCTGGTAATGCACCAGAGTTGAGAATTTACGTCGAGACAAATACAGAAAAGATGTCAGCTCAGTTACTCGAGCAATGTGTGGAAGTTATTGGTAATTATTTAGACCATTAACGCTCACATAAGCAAGAAATTTTAGTAGGAAATGAAATGAAAAAAGCACTGATCACTGGTGTTACTGGTCAGGATGGTTCATATCTGGCCGAATTTTTGTTAGAGAAAGGTTATGAAGTTCATGGTATTAAACGAAGAGCCTCTTCTTTTAATACAGAAAGAGTAGATCATATATTCCAAGATCCTCATGTAGAGAATGCAAGGTTTAAGTTGCACTATGGTGACTTAACAGACTCTTCAAATTTAACTCGTATCTTAAGAGAAGTGGAGCCTGATGAAGTGTATAACCTTGCGGCACAATCACATGTAGCGGTTTCATTTGAGTCTCCTGAATATACAGCAGATGTAGATGCCATTGGCACATTGAGGTTATTAGAGGCTATACGTTTTTTAGGGTTTGAGAAGAAAACAAAATTTTATCAGGCGTCCACTTCCGAGCTTTATGGCTTAGTTCAAGAAACACCACAAAAAGAAACGACCCCTTTCTATCCTAGATCACCATACGCTGTCGCTAAACTGTATGCTTATTGGATCACTGTAAATTACAGGGAGTCTTACGGTATATATGCATGTAATGGTATTTTGTTTAATCACGAATCACCTCGTCGTGGTGAAACTTTTGTAACTCGAAAAATAACACGTGGTCTAGCAAATATTGCTCAGGGCTTAGACGATTGCTTATATTTAGGCAATATGGATGCATTACGAGATTGGGGACACGCTAAAGATTATGTGCGTATGCAATGGATGATGTTACAGCAGGACAAACCAGAGGACTTCGTAATTGCGACGGGTAAACAAATCTCTGTTCGTGATTTCGTTATGTTATCAGCAAATGAATTAGGTATAGAGCTTGAGTTTGTTGGTTCAGGTGCTGAAGAAGTGGCTAAAGTTAAAGCTATTGTCGGAGATAATGCTCCTGCATTGTCTACTGGTGACACTGTGATAAAAGTAGATTCAAGGTATTATCGTCCCGCAGAAGTCGAAACACTGCTTGGTGATCCTAGTAACGCTAAACAAAAACTAGGCTGGGAGCCAGAGATCACCGTTGAACAAATGTGTGCTGAAATGATCCAAGAAGACTTAAAGATAGCCAAACGTAACTCTTTATTAAAGAGCCATGGTCATGACATCTATATTTCAGGTGAATAATATTGAAAATACTACTAACTGGTAGTTCAGGTTTAGTTGGACGCAACTTGACAACAGCTTTTGGTAACACTACTCATGAGTTGTTAACCCCTTCGAGTAAGGAGCTTAACCTGACTAATCAATCGCTTACGCAAAGTTATCTGAATCTGCATAGGCCAGACCTGATAATTCACTCTGCTGGTAAAGTTGGGGGAATAAAAGCCAATATGGCACAGCCTGTTGAGTTTTTGATGGAAAATGCGTTGATGGGGCTAAATTTAGTTAATACAGCATTAAGTACAGGTGTACCTAATTTTATCAACTTAGCTAGCTCGTGTATGTACCCAAGAAATGCTTCCAACCCTTTACAAGAGCAACAAATTTTAACTGGGGAGCTTGAACCAACAAATGAAGGTTATGCGATAGCCAAGCTGACAATTGCTAAATTATGCAGCTATATTAATGACACTCGGCCTGACTATCATTATATCACACTAGTACCATGCAATCTCTATGGACCCCATGATAACTTTGACCCTATTTCTGGTCATATGCTACCAAGCGTTATTAGAAAGTTGCATGAAGCAAAGGTCAAGGGAACTTTTGTTGTCGATATTTGGGGGGATGGACAAGCTCGTCGTGAGTTTATGTATGTAGAAGATCTGGCTGACAGTATATTGCATATCTTAGAGCGTATTACAAAATCAGATAGCTCGTTGCCTAACCTAATTAATGTCGGCATCAGCAGAGATTACTCTATTAATGATTATTATCGAGCTATAGCTGAAGTTGTAGGCTACACAGGTAAGTTCCAACATGATTTATCAAAACCGACAGGTATGAAACAAAAACTAATTGATTCTAGCTTGATCAATGAATTAGGTTGGCATTCAAAAACAAGCTTAAAACAAGGTATAGAAAAAACCTATCAGTATTTTTTGGAGCATGTTAAATAATGGTAAAATATCCATTAGCGTCAAGTACTTGGGACGATAAAGAAGTTGCTGCTATTCATCAAGTGATAGCGAGTGATATGTATTCAATGGGCGAGTCGGTTTTTGAATACGAAAAGCGATTCGCAGAGTTTTTTGGTTGTAAATACGCGGTTATGGTTAGTTCTGGTTCTGCAGCAAACTTAATTATGATCGCAGCGCTTTTTTTTAGAAAAGATAACCCACTAAAACGTGGCGATGAAATAATTGTACCTGCAGTATCTTGGTCTACTACTTATTTTCCTCTGCAACAATACGGTTTAAAAGTTAAATTTGTTGATATAGATAAAGATACTCTGAATATCGATCTAGCCAAGCTAGAAGATGCGATTACTGACAAAACTCGGGCTATTTTGCTGGTTAACTTGCTTGGCAACCCTAATCACTTTGATGCCATTAAAACTCTAGTTGCTGGTAAAAATATCACCTTATTAGAAGACAATTGTGAGTCGATGGGAGCGACATTTAACGGAAAGCAGGCTGGTACATATGGTGTAATGGGAACATACAGCTCATTCTTTTCACATCATATTGCAACTATGGAAGGTGGGTGTGTCGTAACAGATGATGAAGAATTACACCATTTATTACTATGCTTAAGAGCCCATGGTTGGACGAGGAACTTACCAGAGAAAAATTGGGTAACGGGAACGAAATCATCAGACCCATTTGAAGAATCTTTTAAATTTGCTTTGCCTGGATATAATGTAAGACCATTGGAAATGAGCGGCGCTGTTGGAATTGAACAGCTTAAGAAATTACCAGACTTCATTCAAGTTCGACGAGACAACGCTGCCTATTTTGCAGAGAAAATGTCTGAATTTTCCTTTTTATCTACGCAAAAAGAGGTTGGAAAAAGTAGTTGGTTTGGCTTCTCTATGATAGTAGAGCAAGACTCGCCTTTTACCAGAACTGAGATAATAAAACAGCTGACTAATAATCACATTGATACTAGACCAATTGTTTCAGGCAATTTTTTAAAGAATAAACAAGTATTACAGTATTTCGACTATGAGATCTCCGGTGAGATTCAAGTTGCTGATATTATAGATACTTCTGGTTTCTTTGTCGGTAACCATCAAGTTCCGTTACAGCAAGAAATCGATCATTTGTATGAAACCATTAAGTTAATGTTGTAACTGAAAGACGGCTTTTAATAGGTCTCAATGTTTTGAGATAAGTGAGCGTTGAAGTTTTACTAGATGGACATATATAGCATTGCAAAGTCGTACAAACCTATTGATAAATAGAGGGGATATATGAAAAGTAAATTATTAGGTGGAGCTAGTTTAGCTTTAACAGCTCTAGTTCTATCTGCCTGTAGTAACACAAGCAAAGAGCAACAAGTTGCTTATCAGGGGCTATATGAAATTTTTACTGACGGTAGCTGTCAGTTAATAAACGGAGAAAGAAGCGATAAAAATATGCTTCTTAGAGTGGATGAACTAAAAGAGGGTGAAGGATATGACGCTAAACTACCTTCATTTATGAATACCGTTATTCCATGGATGAGCAATCCTGCAACTTCAGACAACGAAGGTTTAACATTGCAGTTTGATAATCCTGGACCTGTTGAAGTAGATGACGGTAAGCAAGCTCAAATTAATGTAACTTTACGTATGAAGCAGCACCCTACAGAGGCTGATAGAGTGCTAATAACTGAGTTTAACCTGTCAAAAGTGATTGATGGAAAATTAGAAAACAGAGACTTTGTGCAATGGTACTTAGAAAAATTAAGTGATTCAGAAAGAGCAAATATATCTGGATTGTGCGCTATGGATGTCTCAGGTTTAGCGAAGCCAAGGCCGAGCTTGAAGCTTTTTCAACAAGCAATTGAAGTAGACAAACCTGAAGCCAAAGGTTAATAATTACATTAGCTAGTCTACTTGTAAAATTAATAGCTATGTTGATAGAGTGAAAATATATTGATCCACTCTATCAATGATAGCCTTTCCATTACCTTCTTTATTCACCTACACAACAATCTATCTTCAGTATTTGCTATATCCAAATAGTTTATGTGTATTTTGTCTCGTGCCTTAAAGTGTTGTTCAAGTCCTTACTTTAGATTTTGTATTACAGACTCTAGCTGCTCATTGAACTGTTTTATACGCTTTGCAAGTGTCAACTCTGGCCTCACTCTGAAATTGGCAAACAAGTAATAACCTTCCCTGTCACTTCCCTCTAACTGCAAATCTACATGATTATGCTTAGAGCTTTGTAATAAGCTTAAAATGAATTGGTGTAAAGGCTGCTTATTTTGCCAGTCATGAAACCAATAGGTCATAGACAGCTTGTATTCTATATGGTCTTTAGTTGGCGCAATAGACAACATATTTGCAGTGGGTAGGATAACATTATCAAACATAATAGTGATTATTTCATCGGCAACTAATTCACTTTCATGTTGTTGCATAAATCGCTCTTGTTCGTTGTTATTATTAATAAAATTAAACTCTATTTCATAATTTGGTATATGGATCTCTTGTACTACAGAGTTCGGACAGATTTGTTGCAGTTGTTTTGAGGTAGGGTAATTCATCACACACTCCGTGTTTCTTTTATGGGTTCATTAAGAAAAGACTATGTCCTTATATTTGTCTAGAGTATTGCCCTGTTTATTCTATTCTGGGTTTTGAATTTTTACTGGTCAGTGGTAATTAACTTACTAATTAATTTTTATTTTAAGCAGTATTTTTTCTTTAGTAGCCTCGCTGACGCAACAAGAAATTTAGAACAAGACAAACTTATAGAGTAAATTTTTTTTGTAATTAACTGGCTTAAAACTCTACCACTTTTAATAAACCTAAATTTAGCTCACGGCTCTTTTTAGGCTGAAGCTATAGTGAAACCTAGGCCATAGCGTATTTTGTCTTAATGTACTTTTATTTGGTACGGTAACGGCGACGTTGAGTTTGTATTTTCCTCGTTATTTATTCCATTATATTCTTATTAGTTATTAAAAGTTAGATATTGATAACTCGTAAGCTGCGTATGTTTTGTGCATAATAAATTTCAATTTATGACAACAAGTACATTCGTTATGGACAGTAAAACCCTTACGCATCTTAAAAAGTTAGAAGCTGAATCTATTCATATCATACGTGAAGTAGCAGCTGAGTTTGATAACCCGGTCATGCTTTACTCTATTGGTAAAGATTCAGCGGTAATGCTACATCTTGCACGAAAAGCGTTTTTCCCTGCGAAGATCCCTTTCCCTTTATTGCATGTCGATACCGACTGGAAATTCAAAGAAATGATCTCTTTTCGTGATAATTTAGCGAAAAAATATGATTTCGATTTAATTGTTCATAAGAATCCTGAAGGAATGGCAATGGGGATCGGCCCATTCACTCACGGTAGTGCAAAACATACTGACGTAATGAAGACTCAAGCGCTAAAGCAAGCTTTGAACGAAGGCAAATATGATGCTGCGTTTGGTGGTGCTCGTCGTGATGAAGAGAAGTCCCGTGCTAAAGAGCGTGTGTATTCTTTCCGTGATAAAAATCATGCTTGGGATCCTAAAAAACAAAGACCTGAGCTTTGGAATGTATACAACTCAAAAGTAGATAAGGGTGAAAGCATTCGTGTATTCCCATTATCTAACTGGACTGAGCTAGATATCTGGCAATACATCTACTTAGAAAACATCGAAATCGTCCCATTGTACTTAGCTGAAAAGCGTCCAGTTGTTGAGCGTGACGGCACGCTTATCATGGTAGATGATGACAGAATGCCATTAGCAGAAGGTGAGGTACCAGAAATGAAGATGGTACGCTTCAGAACGTTAGGTTGTTATCCATTAACTGGTGCGGTTGAGTCAGAAGCGCAAACATTGCCAGAGATCATTCAAGAAATGCTGTTGACTAAAACGTCAGAGCGACAAGGTCGAGTAATCGATCATGATCAAGCTGGCAGCATGGAAAAGAAAAAGATGGAAGGTTACTTCTAACACGCAACTCGAAGTTAAAGATTATGATTAAACAAGAAAACTTAATTAGCGAAAATATTGAAGAGTACTTAAAACAGCACGAAAACAAAGAGTTGTTGCGTTTTATCACCTGTGGCTCTGTGGACGACGGTAAAAGTACCTTAATCGGACGTTTGTTGCATGACTCAAAGATGATCTTTGAAGATCAGATGGCGGCAATCAAAAATGATTCAAAGAAATTTAATACAACGGATGAAGAGTTTGACTTAGCTCTATTAGTTGATGGTTTGCAGTCAGAACGTGAACAAGGCATTACTATTGATGTGGCTTATCGTTATTTTGCAACTGACAAGCGCAAGTTCATTATCGCCGACACGCCAGGGCATGAGCAATATACTCGTAATATGGCAACAGGTGCATCAACCGCTGATATGGCAATTATCTTGATCGACGCAAGATATGGTGTACAAACGCAAACTCGTCGTCACAGCTTTATCACTTCTTTACTTGGCATTAAGAACATTATTGTTGCGATTAACAAGATGGACTTAATGGAGTTCTCTGAAACGGTATTTGAAGATATCAAAGCTGAATATGGCAAGTTGGCGGAAAGTTTGGATTTTGAGAATATTCAATTTGTGCCTATTTCTGCATTGAAAGGCGACAACGTGGTTTCTCGCTCAGAGGCTTCAAGCTGGTACCACGGTTCGACGCTAATGGAGATGTTAGAAAATACGCCAATTACCAACTCTTACAACTACCAAGACTTCAGAATGCCGGTGCAGTATGTAAACCGTCCAAACCTTGATTTTAGAGGGTTTGCTGGAACCATTACATCTGGTGTCGTTCGTGTAGGTGATGAGCTAACTGTTCTACCGTCGGGCAAATCTTCGAAGGTAAAAGAAATTGTTACTTTTGACGGCAATTTACAAGAAGCAACGGTTCCTCAAGCTGTGACTATTACTTTGGAAGACGAAATCGACATCAGCCGTGGCGATGTACTTTCTCATACCAATAACCAGCCTGAGAGTGCGAGCAACTTAGAAGTAAACTTGATCTGGATGGCTGAGCAAGCATTAGTGCCAAATAAGCAATACGACTTTAAATTTGCTTCTAAACAAACAGCAGGTTCAGTATCTCATATTGACTACAGTGTTGATGTGAACACGTTGGAACGAAATGAAGCACTTCGTTTAGAACTAAATGAAATTGCTCGTTGTCAGCTATCTTTGAATCACGAAATCGCTTTTGATGATTACAAACAGGTAAAAGGCACAGGCTCGTTCATTATCATTGATAGATTGACTAACGTTACTGTTGGTGCTGGTATGGTAGTATCGAAAGGGCGTGCAAACGAAAGTCAAGTAAACTCAAATATCTCGGCATTTGAAATTGAGTTTAATGCCTTAGTTCGTAAACATTTCCCACACTGGGAAGCAAAAGATGTAACTAAGTTATAGCATCAGCTAAAGTTGATCTAGCCGTTGGCTAGGTCAACTATATGCCTTGCTTCGTGACACAGCATAAATGCTTTGGTGATTAAACTATTTAACCAGATTTAGGCAAAATTAAGGACTCTCTTTGACGTTAGATATATGGTTAATGATGGTGGTGTTTATCGTTACCATTATTGGCTTGATTATATTTCCAGACAAAGCCCCAAAAGTATTTGGTAGTGCTTTACTGGCAACCTTTTTACTTGGCTTTGTCAATGAAGTTGAGTTAGTCGGGTCAATCACTAACCAAGGTGTCTTATCGTTGGTGTTATTGCTGTTAGCTTCCAATGCAGTCGAGAAAACCAGTGTGATCCGTTGGTTATCTGGCAAGATCGATAGTAGTAAGTTTTCTTTTGCTTGGCTTAAGCTGTATTTCTTTACCGCCTTTAGTTCTGCTTTTTTGAACAATACAGCAATTGTCGCCACTTTACTTTCACCGATTAGAAACAACCGAAATTTACCCGGTGGCAAGCTACTTATTGTACTGAGTTATGCAGCAATTTTAGGTGGCACGTTAACTTTGGTAGGTACATCAACTAACTTACTGGTAAACAGTATGTTGCTTGAAACAGGGCATCCTGGTTTTTCATTTTTTAGTTTCAGTTTAATCGGCTTAATTGTCACTCTAGTTTGTGCTGTCGTTATTTATCTTGTTAGTAGAAAAGTCACTGCTAATTTTACCGCTGCAGAAGATGCTGAAAGTTATTTACTTAACGCCAAAGTAAGAGCGAACTCGTCTCTAGTTGGCAAGCGGGTGAAGGATGCCAACTTACGTCATTTAGATTCTTTATTTTTAGTTGAAATAGTGAGAGAAGGGCGAGTTATTCGACCTGTAACACCTGAACACTTGATCAGAGAATCTGATAGGTTGGTGTTTTGTGGCGATGTGAAAGAAGTGGGGCAGTTAAAGCAATTCTCGGGTCTTGAGCTTATGCCTGAGGAAGAAGAGTTAACGACCAGACAGCTGACAGAGGTAGTGGTTAGACAAAATAGTGCTTTGGTTGGCAAAACACTAAAACAGTCCGACTTTCGAGCTAAATTTAACGCGGCTGTTATTGCGATTAAAAGAGACGGTGTATCGCTAGCTGGTAAATTGGGCGATGTTAAAATTCAGTTAGGTGATTTTTTAGTATTGGCCACGGGCGATGATTTTAAAAATCGTAGCAACTTAAAAAAGAATTTCATCATTGTTAGCGGTGTCGAACCTAATCATAAACTGGTTGGCCGTAAGCAGTTAGTGCCAGTATTAGGTTTTGCGGTTGCCATTATAGCAGCAGCAACGGGCGTTATTTCTTTGTTTAAAGCGCTAGTATTGTTGTTAGCCGTAAATATGTTAACGCGTTCGATTCAAATTCAAGATATCAGACAGCGTTTTCCGTTTGAGATCTGGTTGATTGTTTCATCTGCATTGGTTATGGCTCACGGATTAGATAACGCTGGTGTTGTTACCGCTATAGCTAATTTTACTTCGTTTGAGATCACGACTGAAAATAGTTTTATGTTTGCAGTTGGGTTATTTTTTATCACATTAGTTTTAACAGAGTTAATTACTAATAATGCCGCAGCGGCATTGATGTTTCCATTTGCTTACTCCTTGCCTATGGTATTCCAGTTTGACCCAATTCCATTTGTCATTGCAGTGATCTTTGGCGCCAATGCGAGTTTTATCAGTCCATTTAGTTATCAAACTAATTTAATGGTATTTAATGCTGGGCAGTATCGATTAGAGCAATTTGTCAAAGCAGGTTTGCCAGTTTCGTTGGTATATTCGGTAACGGTACTTGTCTGCTTAAAATCGATGTATTTTTAGTTAAGAGCCATTTTCGAATACCCGCTCATACTTAAAGGTTAAGAATAGTTATGAATAAAGATATTGTTTGGCACGAGCACACAGTTTCTAGAGAGCAGAAGCAACAGTTAAAAGGCCACAAATCATGCGTACTTTGGTATACCGGCTTAAGTGGCTCTGGTAAGTCAACTGTTGCCAATGCTGTGGAAGCTAAGTTATTTGAACTTGGCAAACACACTTACACTTTAGATGGTGACAATGTTCGACATGGCTTAAACGGTGATTTAACTTTTTCTGATAAAGACAGAGTTGAGAATATTCGTCGTATTAGCGAAGTTAGCAAGTTATTTGTAGATGCAGGACTTATCGTTTCAACGGCTTTTATCTCGCCATTCCAATCTGACCGTGAACAAGCCAGAACTTTATTAGGCGAAGGCGAGTTCATTGAAGTATTTATCGATACACCAATCGAAGTTTGTGAGCAAAGAGATCCGAAAGGCTTGTATAAGAAAGCAAGAGCTGGAGAAATTAAGAACTTTACAGGTATTGACTCTACCTATGAAGCGCCAGCCAATGCAGAGGTTCACGTTAAAACAGCCGAGCAGAGCATTGAGCAAAGCGTCGAGCAAATTATTGATTACTTGAGTCAAAACAACGTCATTTAATTTAAGGAAAAGACCGCAACCATGAATTATTACGATGTGTTTAATGGCGACGCTGACGGCATTTTATCTTTACTGCAATTGAGACAAGTTGAGCCAAGGGACAGCGTCTTAATAACAGGTGTAAAGCGTGATATTGCTTTGTTAAAGCAAGTGCCATTGGATAATTTGCCAAAGGACATCACAGTGTTAGATATTTCCATGGAAAAGAACATGGAAGCACTATCAGCACAACTTGCGGACGGGGCAAAGGTATTTTATGCCGATCATCATAGAGCTGGTGACGTTCCAGAGCATAAGGCTTTGTCTGCAAATATAGACTTGGATGCGAATGTTTGTACTGCATTAATTGTTGATAGACTGCTCTCTGGGAAGAAGTACCAATGGGCTATCACGGCAGCCTATGGCGACAACTTAATTACGACAGCAGATCAATTAAGCGTAAACGCGGGATTATCGAAAGAACAGGCTGAACAGTTAAAAGAGCTTGGGACTTTGATTAATTACAATGGCTATGGTGAGTCTTTAGACGACCTGCATTTTGCCCCTGCTGAGCTTTTTAAACAATTACTTAAATACCCAAGTCCATTTGATTGCATTAATGATCTAAAGTCGCCATATTCGGTATTAAAGCAAGCTTATAAAGAAGATCACGATAAAGCGCAATCAGCCAAAATCATCACAGATGAACAACATTTATTAGTATTGCAATTAGAAGATGCTGCTTGGGCAAGAAGAATTAGCGGCGTGTATGGCAATGAATTGGCTAATCAAAACCCAAATAAGGCCATTATTGTGCTGACACGTAACGATGACGATAGCTATAGAGTTAGCTTAAGAGCACCAATTTCAAATAAGCAAGGTGCAGGCAGCATTTGTAGTCAATTTGACACCGGAGGCGGTCGAGAAGCCGCTGCGGGGATTAACCACTTACAAGCTGGTTCGCTAGATAAGTTGCTAGAAAAAGTTAGAAACTATTACGCTTAATTCTTTGTCGTTATCCCTAGGCTGCAACCAGCCCTTTCTTGATCCCTTTAACCAAGACACCCATTGAAGTTTGCCCATTGAAGTTTGACTTAACTCTGGCTATGTCTATATTTAAGGAACATGGAATAAAACAAGCTCAGGACGAGTTATGCCTCAATCAAGGAAAAGCCAAATTAACTTAATGTCTACGCCCTATTATCACTGTATTTCTCGCTGTGTCCGCAGGGCATATTTATGCGGTGAAGATAAAATGACAGGGAAAAGCTATGCACACAGAAGAGTATGGGTTGAAGAGAGGTTACTATTTTTAGCCCAAGTATTTGCAATACAAGTTTGTGCATATGCAGTGATGAGCAATCATACTCATGTCGTTTTGTATGTAGACAAAAAAGCTACCCAAAGCTGGAGTACAAAAGAAATACTTAACCGATGGCATCATTTATTCAAAGGTACGTTATTAAGTCAAAGTTACGTCAATGGAGAGTTGTTAACAGAAGTTGAATTGTCAAGTGTAGAAGATATGGCAAGAGTGTATCAGGCTCGCTTGTGTGATATCAGCTGGTTTATGCGAGCATTGAATGAGCCGATAGCTAGAAAAGCGAATAAAGAAGATGAGTGCACGGGACGGTTTTGGGAAGGACGCTTTAAGTGCCAAGCATTATTAGATGAACGCGCTCTACTTGCTTGCATGTCTTATGTTGACTTGAATCCGATACGAGCTGGGATAGCAAAAACACCAGAAGAATCAGACTACACTAGTATTAAACGTAGAGTGATGCGAGCACTAAAGCCCCAACAGCAAGAAGAGCTAATGGCTTTTTCAGAAAGAGAGTTGAGTAAAGAAAAAGCAACTTTACCGTTTGATTTACCAGGTTATATTGAACTCGTGAGCTCGACAGCTCGCAGCTTGATCGAGGGTAAACCAGCAATAATAACAAAGACAAAACCAAACTTATTAAGTCGATATCAACTAAGCGAAACAAATTGGTTGATAATGAACAAAGCCTTCACAAAGCTATTTCATGGACCTGTAGGGGAAGATGAAAGCTTAACGGCATTTTGCGATCTGCAAGAAAAAAGGCGACGAAGTAACTTAACGGTTTGCCGGCGATTACTGGCTTAGCTTAGTTCGGTTCAGTACATTCAATAATGATTACCAGACTTTTATTATCAGCTTAGAGAGTTGTGGTATTTAATTGCTGTAAAATGAAAAAATCTGTCTTTAGTTAGAATATAACGCTCTTCACTTAAATGACTTTCAAAAAATCAAGAATAAGACATCTAGGGGCAATCAGCATGAGCTCCTATCTAGTAATTATTTTAAAGGTGGGTGTCTCATTAAAAATGCTATTACAGTCACCTAAAGTCGCTTCTTACTATATAGCTATTAACGGACAGCCACTCTTTCTATGAATATGATCTACCCGTTAAAAAAGGGTGTAGATAAATGAGGCTAAGGCTGATTGCTGTGTTGCAACAACTAAAGCGCCTAATAAGCTTAAAATAATAATAATTGGCAGTAGCCAGATCTTTTTCCTAACCTTTAAAAAGGCCCATAAATCACTAATAAACTCTAACATTAGAATGGGTTCTCCAAGTTTTTACTATCTGTTTTACTTGTTGTAATGTGATAGTTTGAGGTTTTATTTGGGGGAATTTTGTCTTGATAATCGAGTTTGCCTAATAGTTTCATTAAACGACCAATAGGCATAAATAAAAAATAGAAACAAAAGCCTAATATGATCCGTGTATTAACCCAACCAATAACACCAGCAACGCTTATCCACACTTTATACGGATAATAAATCCATTGGGCTTTTAATAAGCATAATAAAAGTAAGCAGGCACTAACTCCTAGCGGCCAATATTGAATGTTGTAACTGAACAGCCAAGGTAACAGTAACGAGAAAAAAACAGGGAACGCCCAGCTCATACTAAGCGCAAATTGTTTAATTCTTCGGTATTATTTTTATCTATACGCATATGTTTATTTGCCCGAAAGCCTAGTCCATTTCAAATTTAACAGACTTCGCTTTGTCTATCGCTTGTTGTGGCTGTCCTGACTTTTCCAAAATAATATTATTCATTACCAAGTAGTCCATTTCCGTGGCCAAGAAGCAACGAATCGCATCAGCAGGGGAGCATACTGGAGGTTCACCTCGGACATTGAAAGATGTATTAATAACTAGACCACAACCAGTTAAATCTTTGAATGCATTAATTAGTTGATGAAACTCTGGATTAGTTTCTTTGTGTACTGTTTGCAATCTAGCAGAATAGTCAACATGAGTAATCGCAGGAATGCTTGAACGTACCTGATTTAACTTATCAATTCCAAACAAAGAGTTCTCACCAAATACAGCTTCATCAGTTTTAAGTCGATGCTTTTTCTGAACATCAGCAACCATTAACATGTAAGGGCTAGCACTTTTATGATCAAAGTACTCTTCAACATCTTCCATCAAAACAGCTGGAGCGAAAGGTCGAAAAGACTCACGATATTTTATTTTTAAGTTCATCGTAGATTGCATTTGAACATTTCTAGGATCACCAATGATAGAGCGGTTCCCTAGCGCCCTTGGGCCAAACTCCATTTTCCCCTGAAACCAGCCAATGACCTTTCCTTGCTCAATCAGCTTAGCGACCTCTTGATACAGTGACTCTTGGGGTAACTCTTTCGCTACTAAGGCTTGGTTATTAACTTCCTCAAATACTTGTTGATTCGAGTATTGGTTGCCAAGGTAAGCACCTTGCATTTGATCAGTATGGTTATCTGAATTCCTGGCACCATCAAAGTACTGATGCCAAGCGACCAAAGCAGCTCCTAACGAGCTCCAGCGTCACCAGCGGCAGGTTGTACCCATATGTTCTTATAAGGTCCTTCACGTAATAGACGACCGTTAGCGACACAATTAAGTGCAACGCCACCAGCCAAACATAGTTTTCACTTGGGTGTCTCTTATAAAGTTGAGCGACAATTTTTAACACAATTTGCTCGGTGACAACTTGAATTGAGCGGGCTAAATCCATGTGCTTCTGCTCAACCTCTTCTGAATCTTTTCTAACAGCCCATCAATAGTTGCTCAAACTTTTGTTGGTCATGGTATTGCCAACAGCAAAGTCAAAGTAGCTCATATCTAAATCAAAACTACCATCATCATGTACTTTGATCAGATTATCTAAAATTTTATCTACGTATTTGGGCTCGCCATAAGGCGCCAATCCCATGAGCTTGTATTCACCTGAGTTAACTTTAAAGCCACAGTAGTAAGTGAAAGCTGAGTAAAGTAAACCTAGCGAGTGGGGAACTGTATTTCCCAAATTTTATCTAGTTGATTGTCTTTACCAGCCCAAGCGCTAGAGGTTGCCCATTCACCCACGCCGTCTAAACATAAAACTGCAGCGTCTTGGTAAGGTGAAGGATAAAAAGCAGAACCGGCATGGATAAATGGTGTTCACTAAAAAGTAATTGTGGCAATTTGGCTTTTTTATCTAGTTTAGCCAATTGTCTGAACTCTCGGCGTAACACGCTTTTGAGATACAATTTTTCTTTTAACCAAATTGGCATAGCCCGGTAAAATGAGCGAAAGCCTCTTGGTGCATTGGCAAAATAAGTCTCTAGTAAACGCTCAAATTTAGCAGAGGCTTGTCATAGAAAATAATGGCGTCAATTTCTTCAAGTTTTACTTGAGCTTGGCTTAGACAATACTCAATTGAGTTTGCCGGAAACGAAGGATCGTGTTTTTTTCGGGTAAAGCGCTCTTCTTGAACCGCTGCAATAATGTGCCCGTCTTTTACTATTGCCGCTGCACTATCGTGATAATAGGCGGATATCCCCAGTATGATTTTTGCCATAACTTCTTTATAAGTTTTTATTGTTAGAATTATTTTTATGCATTCGTATGAACAGTCCGAGTATATCAGTTATCCCTTGCTTGAATAGTAGCGATTCGATAGTGTTGGGCTAATGCATTCCTATTCATAACGTTCGTGACAGTGACCAAAAATAATTCTAATAAGCTCTGTTTTACATTATTGCTCTATGTATTCCTGTTGTACTTTTGGCATTAGCCGAGGGCGTTTTACGTCTAGTCAACTTTGGTCAAAGTTATCCATTGTTTGTTGAAAGTGAACAATTTCCAGAGTATTTACAGCCAAATCCCAAGATCATAAACCGCTATTTTCCCGACTCGTCAGTTGCCCCTGAGGTGAGTCCTGATACTGTTTATTTTCGTAAGTCAAAACCACAGGATAGTTTTCGTATTGTGATCCAAGGAGGCAGTTCGGCAGCGGGTTTCCCGTTTGGTCGCTTTGGTTCACTACAAGGCATGCTCGAACAAAGAGTTAAGCGTTTATACCCAGATAAGAATATAGAGATAATTAACACTGCGATGGCGGCTGTGAATTCATATACTTTGCTAGATTTTGTTGATGAGATCATCAATATCCAGCCAGATTTAGTTCTTATTTATACTGGCCATAACGAATATTTGGGGGTAATGGGAGCAGGTTCAAACTTTGCAGCCAAAGGAGGGCGTTTTGCTACGCTTTCATATTTATATCTAAAAGACTTTAAACTTTATCAGCTATTACAAAGCGTTTTTTTCAATTTGCATCAGCCTGAAGTCAATACAGACGTTTCCGAAAGAACCTTGATGGCACAAGTAGCTAAAGGCAAAAGCATTGTTCTAGACTCTGATGAGTACCAGCAAGGAAAAGTTCAATTTGCAGGCAACTTAACGGATATATTAACAAGCTATCAGCAGCAAATATTCCAGTACTCCTTGGTAATTTAGTTTCTATTGAAAAAGACATGCAGCCATTTTCTTCTGTAGGGTAAAAGAGACAGTGAAGCATTTCAATTGTACCAACAAGGCATGGCGTTATTACAGCAAGGTAAGGCAGCGCAAGCTCGTGCTGATTTAACAAAAGCAAAAAGATTTGGATCAAATCCGGTTTCGAGCACCGAGTGAATTTAATCAAATCATCAAGCAACAGGTTCAAGCTTTTGACAATGTTGAACTGGTGGATGTTGAAGCTAAATTCAGAGCAGACAGCAAAGATGGTATTTTAGGTTATCGCCATTTATTAGAGCATGTACATCCTACTAAAAGAGGTTACTTTCTTTTAGCTGAAGCCTTTGTTGATGTAATTCTAGCTGGCGAGTACTTGGGACAGCCATTATCTTTTTCTGTAGATAAAGCTTGGCAGGATATTCCGGTTACTGCATTGAATGAAGCTTATGCCAAATTAAAGGTGCAACAGTTAACCTCTGACTATCCGTTTAGAGCTGAGCCTATTGCTGTAGCTGCGCCAGATAAATCAGACTTTCTTTATCCATTTTTAATGTCTCGTATTAATAACCAAGACTGGCTGGCAATTCAGCATGAATTGCAAAAAGCCTATATCAAAAAAGGTGACTTGACCGAGGCTGCGAGAGTTGCAGGTGTT
The DNA here is from genome assembly GCA_965200905.1 of Psychrosphaera sp. GTDB lineage: Bacteria > Pseudomonadota > Gammaproteobacteria > Enterobacterales > Alteromonadaceae > Psychrosphaera. The sequence continues at coordinate 247,760 of CBDAVN010000013.1, read as the reverse complement.
ATTGCAGACGCATTGCCCAATTCAATTAACGCTTTGAATTTAGCTGGTCAGTTGTATATGAAACTATCTGATTTTAGCATGGCGGTTTATTATCAGAATAAAGCGTTAAAGCTAAAACCAGATGATGTTAATTCGCGACTTAATTTAGCCCATAGTTTGTTTTTAACTCAGCAATATGAGGACAGCTTAAAACTGTTAGAACAAGCCAAACGAGCACAACCTGATAACCTTCGTATCCAGTTTTTTATCGATAAAGTCAAAGCTGGAGCAAAAGGAGCTGCAGATGAAAAGCAATAAAACAAGGTTATCATTCTGGCTTATTGCCATCGCTTTACCATTTCTATTCTTTGTTGGCTTAGAGTGGGCTCTGCGAGTTGCTGGTTTTGGTAAATCCATGCCTTTATTTATGGAAAACCCAAACGCTCCAGATTACATGTTGCCAACACCAGATGTGGTGAAACGTTATTTTCATGATGATGACCATGCGCCTCATGTCACCATAGAAACCAACTTCTTTAAAAAACAGAAGTCAGAACGCGGTTTACGTTTATTTGTGCAAGGTGGCTCAACTGCAGCTGGGTTTCCATATGGTTATTCTACCTCGATTGCTGGCATGCTTGATTATCGTTTAAAACAGTCTTTTCCCGATAGAGAAATTGAAGTTGTAAATACGGCTCTATCTGCAGTGAATAGCTACACCATATTGGACTTTGTCGATGAAATCATTGAGCAGCAACCTGATGCGGTTCTTATTTACGCAGGACACAACGAATATTTAGGCATTTTAGGTGTAGGTTCAGCCTATACTGCAGCCAAATTCACGTGCAGCAACACTTATGTATTTAAAGCTGAAAGATCTTAGGCTGTTTCAGTTAATGCAGAATGTGTACAGTTACTTTTCTTCTTCTGAATTACACAGTGCGCCAAGCTCAAAGTCACGAACTATGATGGCAAAAGTCGCTAAGCATAAAAACATCCCCTTTGGCTCTGAGTTGTATCAGCAGGGCATCGAGCAGTTCTCGGAAAATATGCAGTTAGTGTTAGCCAAGTATCGCAAAGCAGGTATACCTGTTTTCATCAGTACAATTGCAAGTAACTTGTCCCACCAAAAACCTTTTAGCTCAGCGTCAGTGCCAACTGAAATTAAAGGCTTGATGGAGCAAAGCGTAACAGGTATCAGTGTTGAGGATATAGCCAGATTAAAACAATACGCTCCACTAAAAAATAACAAGGACACCCACCTTAACGAGCCAAGAAAGAATAATAGAGACACCCACTCTAATCTGATAGAAATCGCACAGTCAGAAACAATAGAGACACCCATCTCAAACTTAAGAGTTGAGAATAACGAGGGCACCCACCTTAACGGGCAAAGCAAAAATAACAGAGACACCCACTCTAATTTGGCAGAAGTCGAGCAGTTAGAAACAGTGGAGACACCCACCTCAAGTTTGCAGGCAAAAGGCTATGCGGATATTCACTTTTATCTTGGCCAGTATTACTTAAACAAAGGAGAGTTTTACCTTGCTAAATTGCACTTTGAACAAGCAAGAGAGCATGATCTTCTTAGGTTTAGAGCACCACAACAACAAAACCAAACAATCAAACAGTTAGCTAATTTGTCAGGAGTATATTTGATCGATGCCCAACAGGCATTAGAAAACGCAGCGCCACAAGGGCTTATTGGCCAAGAGTTGATGATTGAGCATTTACACCCAACCGTTAAAGGTTACGCAGTATTGGCGAATAGTTTCTACCAAGGTTTAAAACAGAGTAATGTGTTGGGCACATTCCCAGTTGAAGTGAGCAAGCAACAAGCGATTGAAGAACTACCTATATTCGCGGCTGAAAAATACTGGGGAGAAGCTAAAATAGCTGGCTTAATGGCAGATTATCCTTTCACTGATAAGCCAGAAAAACCTAAGTTTAAAGCAATAAAAAGCTGGAGTGACAAACTTGGCTTCGCCGCTTATAAAAAGCAATCACATTGGTTAGAGATAGCGCAAACGTCTCTAAAGTATGCACGAAAGCAAGGTGATAAACTAACCCAAATAAAAGCGGTTAAGTTGTTATCCGATGCCATCCCCAATAATGTCAATTACGCTTATCAAGCTGGGACTGAGCTGATCAAACTCGGTCGAGCAATAGAAGCCCCTAGATATTTGCGAAGAACTTTGGAGCATGAGCCAGAACACACTAATGCTATGTTGGCGATGGCTCATGCCTTTGTGCAACAACAAAAATACCAACAAGCTGCAACTTGGTTAGAGCGAGTACTTGAGCTTCAGCCGGATAACCCAGTAGCCAAACAAATCTTACCGCAGGTGAAAAAGCGTCTCTCGTCTTAAGTTATCAAAATAATAATTAACCATAGACTAGCTCAAATACGTTACATACGTATTCAACACTAGCCTGAGTTAATAGAGATTATAGTGGTCTGATAACAATAAAAAATGGCAGGAACTCATATGGCTAAAAAATGGCTTAATCTCAATAAGTCACTGGTCGCGGTTGCTTTAACTTCTAGTTTGGCTGCATGCTCAGATAGTGACTCTAATCCCCCTCCAATAGAACAGGTAACCTGTAGTGCTCCTCAAGTGCCTAACAGTTCAGGTACTGCATGTGTTGACTCAAATGTGCCTAACTCAGCGCCAGTTATTACTTCAGCAAGTTCTATTTCCGTTTCAGAAGATATCGACTGGGGCACAGAAGTTTATACAGCTACAGCAACAGATGCTAACAATGATGTTATTAGCTGGGGTATGGCGGATAAGCAAGGGATCTTCTCAATTGACCCAACTTCAGGCGTAGTTAAGGTATCTAATAAAGATAATTTAATTGCATCTAACTTAACCAATTACAGCATAGATATAGCAGCTTCTGACGGCAAAGAGGCAACCACTCAAACAGTTAGTATTCAAGTCAGCCCTTCGGCGGACAGCTCTAAACCAAGTGTTATCCCTTCTAGTTCACAGGCTGTGGTGTATTATAAACGCAACGATGATGACTATACTGGTTGGATCCTGCATGCATGGAACAATGATGCATGTAACGGCTATGCACAATTTGATGATCCAGGTGGCAGTAATACAGGCACCGAGTGGACAGTTGGTTTAACACCAAACGGCACAGATAATAACTTCGGCGTTTATTGGCTGGTGGACACTAAAGCAGATGCATCCTGCATTAATTACATCATTCACAAAGGCAACGATAAAGATCCAAATGACAACGACCAGAAAGTCGTTTTTGATACTTCGCGCTCTGCATTTGCGGTATCGGGAGTTGGCGTTTTTGATAACTACCAAGATGTAACAACCGAGGCACCATTCCAAATCAGCGACGCTGCAGCACATTGGATTGATAGTAAGACCTTAGTTTGGAACCAACAAGAGTCTGACGTTCGTTTGGTCTACTCAGACACCGCTGAGCTTGATAGCAATTTTGTGGTTTCAGAACAAAATACCATTGCTCTTTCTGCCACTACTCTAACGCAAGCGCAAAAGGATTTAGTGCCGCATTTAACAGATTGGCAAGCTTATCAACTGGATGTTGAAGATAGCAAAATTAAACAAGTACTGAAGTCTCAGCTAGCTATCGCTGCTTTTGCAGCTGCTGCAGATCAGGTGCCAGAAAAAGCCAGTTATGTGCAGGCCGCGAAAGTTTTAGATGACGTTTACACTTCTGCATCTAATGACGCTGACGAAGCCAAATTAGGCATTCAATACACAGACACAAACGTGACTGCATCGGTTTGGGCACCAACGGCAACGAAGATTAAACTTAATGTTTTTGACAGTAGCAAAGCCGCTGTTGCTAGTTACGATATGAATGAAAACAGTGCAACGGGTATTTGGTCATACACTGGCGATAAATCTACTTTAGACAATATGTATTATCAGTTTGAAGTGAATGTTTATCATCCAGTAAGCAAAAATATGGAAACGTTAACGGCAACTGACCCATACTCAGTGAATACCTCAACAAATGGCAGGTATTCGCAGTTTGTCGATTTAACCGATAGTGCAACGAAACCGGATGGCTGGGATGAACATCAGGCGCCGACCATAGCTAACGTTGAAGATGCAGTATTGTTAGAAGCACATATTCGAGATGTCAGTGCTAGTGACAAAACCGTAACGGCGGCAAATCGAGGCAAATACTTAGCCTTTACTGAGACTAACTCAGACGCTATGCAGTATTTAAATAGGTTAACGCAAGCAGGGGTAACCCATTTCCACATGCTACCAGTAAACGATATTGCGACCATCAAAGAGCAAGGCACGTTTAACATAGATGATACCGTTGCCACCGCTTGTTCAATTGCATCTAGTTTATCAATTTGTGACTCAGAAAGTGACAGCGCAACTATTCGTTCCGTGTTAGAAGGTTATGATCCAAGTACCTTAGATGCGGCTAAATTAGTAGATGAGATCCGCGCTTATGACAGCTTCAACTGGGGTTACGACCCTCATCACTTTAACGTAGTGGAAGGAAGTTATGCATCTAATCCTGAAGGCGTAGCGCGAATTATCGAGTTCCGTCAAATGATCCAAGCTATGCATGAGATGGGGTTAAGAGTTGTATTAGATGTAGTATACAACCATACAAGTTCCTCGGCGTTATACGATAATTCAGTATTTGATAAATTAGTGCCAGGTTACTATCACAGATATAACGAAGTATCGGGCAATATTGAACGTTCTACTTGTTGTGAGAACACCGCAGCAGAACACAAAATGATGGCCAAGTTCACGGTTGATTCTTTAGTTCATTGGGCTGAACATTATGGCTTTGATGGTTTCAGATTTGACGTTATGGGCCATATGCCTAAGCAGGTTATTTTAGACGGGCGCGATGCGGTAGCTGCAATTGATGCCGACACTTACTTCTACGGTGAAGGCTGGAACTTCGGCGAAGTGGCGAATGACCGCCTTTTTGAACAAGCTACTCAAGCTAACTTAGCAGGCTCAAAAGTGGGCACTTTTAATGACAGACCAAGAGACACTATTCGCGCCGCTAAACTGTCACAATCTAATGTCAGCTTGGCAGACGTTGATCATATTCGTTTGGGTCTAGCGGGCACCTTGCAAAACTATGTGCTGGAAGATCAAAATGGCAATAAAGTGTTGGCCAAAAACTTCTCACAAAGCGCTTATGCTTCAACACCTGCGGATATCATAAACTATGTTTCTAAACACGATAATGAAACGCTGTGGGACGCGTTGCAATTTGGTATTGAGTCGGGCACAAGCACAGAAAACCGTGTCAGAATTCACAACCTTTCTGCCGCTATTCCAGTATTAAGTCAAGGCATCCCATTTTTCCAGTTAGGTGTTGATAAAATGCGTTCTAAATCAATGCACAGAAACACCTATGACTTTGGTGATTGGTACAACTTTGTTGATTACACCAATACAACAAATAACTGGAATGTAGGCTTACCAACTCCAACAGAGTACGGCTACAATTTTGATGGTCAACAGACTGATGCTGGTCATGGTGAAGGCTGGAAGTGGCCAATGATTGCTAATCTAGCAGCTAATACCGACGCTGCGGTATCTGGTGCCGATATTGATTTCTCAGAAGCCGTATTTGCTGAGTTTTTGAATATTAGGGCAACAAGCCCATTGTTCCGTTTAACATCAGCTCAAGATGTGATTGACCGAGTTGGTTTTCACAATACTGGAGCCAACCAAACCCCTGGTCTTATTGTAATGAGTATTGACGACGGTACTGGCTTAACTGATTTAGATGACAGTAACGACGCTATTGTTGTCGTTGTTAATGGCACTGCTACACAGCAAAGTCACAGCATCAAAACAGCTTCAGACTTTCAGTTACACAACGTTCAAGCAACAGGTCGTGACTCGGTTACGCAGCAAGCTAGCTTCTCAGCTGATGCAGAGCTAGGTACTTTTGTAGTGCCAGCTTATACCGTAGCGGTATTTGTTAAGCCACAGTCTGGTGCTCAAAGTTCGGGTTTATCGGTTGACCCTGAACGAGTTATTTCACCTTACGGAGACACCCATCTTTACTTCTCTGCTTTTGGTGGAGGAGAGGATGTTGCATTAAGCTACAACGACCGTGGCCTGTACACTGCAAACACTTCAATTAGTTCAGGTAGTTACGAGTTTGCTGTTGGTGATATGGCCTTTAATGACGTTAATTTAGCGTTTGCGGATGTTGATGTGGCTGCGAGCTCTTTAGCCATTACTCAGGGGACTAACCAAAGCTTTGCTGTAACCATTGCGCAGTCAGGCACTTACCAACTGAACTTAGATGTAACCTCAGATAAACCATCACTGTCTATTACTTTAGTTACAGCTTCTATCTTGTGTGAAGCACCAGTGTCGGCAGGTCAAGCGCCTTTCGATATTGCAGGCAGTGGTAACCTGTATGTACGAGGCAGTCACTCAGGTTGGGCGGCAACGGACGATTATGTGATGACTTATATTGGTGATAATAAATACCAATCAGTTGCCGATTTTGATGGTAGCTTCCAATTCAAGCTCGCTTCAGATGATGGCAGTTGGCAAACCCAATTGTGGGCACAAAATGCTGATGGCTCAATTAAAACCGCAGAGCTTGAGCTAGGCCAAACTCATGACATAGCGTATGGCAATGCTGGTACCACAAATAATGCAATGAGCCTAACCCAAGGCACCTATCGCTTTACGTTGACATTAAACGAAGCAAACCCTGCACCTGAAACTAAACCAGCAGGTAACTTAGTGGTTGAACAATGTAACTAATAATACCAAGCGTGTTGATGTAAAAAGCCCAGAGCAGTGAAAGGTTCTGGGCTTTTTTATTGTTACAAATTAATACAAGTATTTGATATTAAAACCTGCGGTGAGCTTTCAACTATATAAAGCTGCATTACTAGAATAATACCTGCAAGTTGAGGTACTGACTAAGTTGTTAAGCAAAGAGTGAGAACTTATTAGCTCAGCTTTAACCTTTGCAAGGGAAAGGCTGCAAGCTTAGGGTGTCGTTTAAAACTAAGCGACTGCGCAACGACGATGAGTTGCAGGAGGAGCTTAAAGATTTTATAAAAATGCTAAAAAATCATAACGGCAATAGCAGTTTAAAGGCCGTTGATTAAATAACAGTTTTCGCCATTGCAGTGGCTTGCTAGAATCGGTCTAATTTAATTAATTTAGTATCAAGATGAATCAAACTACACAAAAGCCAAAGCAAAATAATTTGTTGCTGGAGCTATTATTTAATATTGCCGCCCCCTCGCTGATCTTAATGAAGTTATCAGGCCCTGAATATTTAGGCACTGTAGGTGCGTTAATCGTGGCTCTAGCATTTCCTATCGGCTACGGAATTTATGACTTCGTTAAAAACCGAGCGTTTAACTTTTTCTCATTACTAGGCTTTGTTAGCACCTTGTTAACCGGCGGTATTGGTTTATTTGAGCTTGATGTTGAATGGCTTGCTATAAAGGAAGCCGCTATTCCAGCTGCCATTGGTATTGTTGTATTAGCTTCAGGCTTCATGGGCAAACCTCTGATCGCCAAACTTATCTTAAACCCCATGGTGTTTAACTTGCCGCTTATTTACGACACTTTAGCGGAAAAGGGACAAACAGAAACATTCAAAACAAAGATAAACCGAGCCAACCACTATTTGGCGGTTACCTCTGTATTTTCCGCAACCATGAATTATTTATTGGCAAAGTGGATAGTAACCAGTCCAGCAGGCACGGTAGAATTTAATGAGCAGCTGGGTGAGATGACAGCGTTGAGTTACCCAATGATCGCCATCCCGTCAACAATTATGCTGGTGATCATCATGATCCATGTCGCTAAAATCATTACTCGATTAACTGGCCTTAAATTCGAGCAAGTATTACAAGCGGAATAAACCTGTTTGTGAAGTACAGTAAGAAGTAAATATAAAAAAACCGGAATTATTCCGGTTTTTTATTCACTTTTTAACAACCTCTTGCACTGCTGCATGTATTCTTTCGGCTTTAAAAGCATATACCCATTTAGCACCAACACTTTTTAGCTCGGAGGGCGCGCGTTGTTGTTTTTTTTGCTTTACAACAATTAAAGGTTTACCTAATCGAACAGCTTCACTTATTTCAAAACTAACCCATTTTCTAGAGTGCGTTTTTTTACCAATGAGCACTAAAACTAAATCAGACTTTTTAATTCTATTAGTTAACTCTTTTTTTAATTCATCGTCATTAGCCGTCTGCAAAGACACATCTGCAGATGTGTCTTTAAAAGAAAGCTTAAATTTATCATTATTACTCCACGCTTTTAGAAGCCTTTTAAGACTTCGTTCATCTTTATAGTAGTAACTAACGAATATTTTGGTTTCTGCAAAAAAGCTGTCAAAAGCCTTTTTGGCAAGAGCTACAACTCCTGCCCCTGCTAGTGTGAATAAATATGGATTCAACTTGTCTTTACTTATTTGTTTTACCTCTCAGAAAATTATCACCTTTTAAGTAGACTGTCTTTTAAAACTGTTTCTTTAAAAGGGTTTGGGCTAACAAATTAATTTATCTGTTCGAAAGGATTTTAATTGATAAAGAGTTTTAAGATTAATTTGTGTGCAATAAGGTACTTCTTGTATTATTCAATACCAAGCTCGTGTTTTAACAGTGTCAAGCAATGACCAACACAGCGTTTGGTATGTTTGGCTTGTTCTGATTCACTCAGAGCGAATTGCAAACCAAGTAAACTTTCCATGTGGTAACTGCCCTTTAACATGTTCAAAAAGAGTAGGGCGTAGTGTCTACTTAACTGAGATAGTTCTTTGTCATTAAGTTCACTATTGCCGTTTTTAATGCTTTCCCGCATAAAATCACTCACTGCAGCAATAACTGTGTTTGGCCCTAACTCGTAAAAAATACTTGCAACTTCAGGACTGACCGAAAGCTCACCTGCAATGACTCTGTGCATGGCAACTACTTGGTCATCATGCAATAGTTGGACAAAGTGAGCGGCAATTAAATTCAAACCTTGCTCTAAGCTAACAGTACGAGCAGCGAACATTTGCTTATCGAGCTGGTACTGATCAATTTTGTTTTTTAATACTGCGCGTAGGATCTGCTCTTTATTGGCAAAGTGAGAATACAAAGTTTGCTTTGAGACGCTTGATGCTTTAGCGATGGCCTCCATTGATGTCTTGCTATAGCCAGACTGTAAAAACAGCTCTCCTGCATGACAGAGTATCTGGGTTCTTTTTTCCTGACTTTTGGGGCGACCAACGGGCTTTTTTGTCTCTGCCATAAGATTTATTTTTTGACCTAAAATGAAAGTGATCCAACTATCTCATAAAAACATAAATAATTTTAGCTTTAAATACTAGACTGTACAGTCTAGTATTTAAAATTAAATTCAGTATAGTGTCTGACAATTTAACAGTGTTGAACAATTTATTTGCAAAGGATCCCGTCATGGCTCGTTCAGGTTCGGTCAACTCGATTTCAGAAATGCTGCATGTTTTTGCACGCAATAAAACCTTATTGCTAATAGCATTACTGATGACATTAGCGCTGTTTGCTTTGTTATCTTATGCTGGGGCGAGTGCAGACGAACCTGTACCAGAGGTGGCATTAACTGCCAATGTGCGAACCGCAAACCTAGAGTTACAGCCAACTTACGTGACACAAAAGTTAACTTTAGGCGTGGTTGAAACAAAACAAAAAGCCATAGTGGCGGCAGAAAGAAACGGTACTTTGGTTAACTTGAGTGTTGAGCAAGGTCAAGCCGTTGAACAGGGGCAAGTATTGGGGCAGCTTGATACGTTAAGATTGGATGCAGAAATAACTCAAACACAAGCAACGTTAACTCGGGTTAAAGCCGAAGCAAGGTTAGCACAGCGCTCCGAGCAAAGAGTGGTGGCTTTGTTTAAAGACAAGTTAGCGTCGCAGCAAGAGTTAGATCGAGCTAAAGAATCCAGCAATGCCGCCAAGGCTTTAGTAAAAGAAATAGAAGCTAGTCTCGGTCGACTATCTGTAGAAAAAGCCAAGTCACAAGTTGTCGCGCCTTTTTCTGGTATTTTAGATCGTCGTCTAGTGAGTCTTGGCTCAACTGTAAATGTAGGCACGCCATTATTTGAAGTGGTGCAAGCGGACCAACTGCAAGTGCGATTTGCTTTAGGCCAAGCGTTTGCCGATGTTATCAGCCAAGGTCAAGAGTGGAAGATCACTCAGTTAAACCAGCCAGAACAAACAGTAGAGGCTGAATTAGTAAGTATTGCGCCAGTGAGAAATTTATTAACTCGCACCGTAGATGTGATATTCAAGCTACAAGACAACAAGTTAAGACCAGGTGACCTGCTTACTTTAGTGCTTAAACGAGAAGTTGAGCAAGCGGGTATTTGGCTACCAACGAATGCGCTTATCGGAGGCACAAGAGGGCTATGGAAAATCTATCTTATTGACCGCTCTGAGTCACAGACAATCGTAAAACCAGTGCAAGTTCAAGTTCAATATACCTTAGGCGAATACAGCTTTGTCTCAGGTCCCTTATTTGATCAACAACAAGTTGTCGTTGCAGGTCATCATAAATTAGTGCCATACCAACCTGTATCAGCACAACTGATCAGTGGCGGTTTAACGCTATCCGAAACCAGCAAGTAGGTGAGCAATTATGAGAGACACCCATATAAAAAACGCCGAGCCAGATGAGCAATTATGAAAGACACCCATACAAAAAGTGCTGAGTTAGGTGAGTAATTATGAAAGACACCCATACAAAAAGTGCTGAGTCAGGTGAGTAATTATGAAAGACACCCATACAAAAAGTGCTGAATCAGGTGAGCAATTATGAAAGACACCCATACAAAAAAACGCCGAGCTAGGTGAGCAATTATGAGAGACACCCATACAAAAAGTGCTGAGTCAGGTGAGTAATTATGAAAGACACCCATACAAAAAACGCCGAGCCAAGGGATAGCCAAGAGCCTTGGTGGGCAATGTTCCACTCAAAAGGTTATTTATTAGCGTTCAGTATTATCATTATTTTAACCGCGGGGTTATCTGCGTTAACAAACCTTCCTCGATTAGAAGATCCTCGAATTGATCTTCGCAATGTATTAGTTATCACGCCGTTTCCTGGCGCTTCGGCATCTCGGGTTGAAGCACTGGTGACAGATGTTATTGAAGATGAATTAAAACAACTACATGAAATAAAGCGGATTGACTCGACTTCCCGTTCAGGGATGTCGTTATTGATCGTTGAATTACAGGACTGGATTGATAACAGCGTCAATGAACAGATATTTTCTAAAATAAGAGACCGATTAAGCGACGCTTACAGTCAATTTCCTGCGGGAGCTGCAGAGCCAATTTTAGAAGACAAACGAGGCGCTACTTCCTACACCTTGATTGCTGCGCTAAATGCCAACCAAGGCCAGCTTGATGATCCTGCAATAACAAGTCGCCTAGCAAGTGAACTAGCGGACAGGTTGCGCAATGTCACAGGGACAGAGTTGGTTGATACATTTGGTGATAAGACCCTAGAGATAAGTGTAGAGTTAGACCCGCAGCAATTAGCGTCATTGGGAATGACTGCCAGTGATATTTCACAAATTATCCAAACCGCCGATCCTAAACTGCCAGCTGGTAGATTAAGAACACAAGACCAACAACTTAGGCTACAAATTGCTTCTGAGCTAACGGATGTAGCGCAAATAAAGCAAATCATAGTGCGCCAAGATAACTCAGGCCGAACCCTTACCATTGGTGATATTGCCAAAGTAAGCAGAGGTTACAAACAGCCAGAATCTGACATTGTATTATTAAATGGACAGCCATCGGTATTAGTAGCTGCGCGTATGCAAACGACGGTTAGGGTAGATCATTGGACAGCAGGTGCAAAAAAGGTAGTAGAGCAGTTTGAACAAGAGTTTAGAGGTTCATTAAACACAGATATTGTATTTGAACAAAACCAATATACCTCGGCGCGACTGTCTGACTTAAGCGGTAATTTACTGCTAGGTTGTGCTCTAGTTGTGATCGTTGTATTTAGCTTTATGGGCATACGTTCAGCACTGATTGTTGGCTTGGCATTGCCACTGAGTTCGGCTATCACGGTATTTTCACTAGGCTTTTTTGATGAGCAAATTCACCAAATGTCGATTTTCGGCATCATCATCGCAATCGGTTTATTGATTGACAATGCCATCGTGGTAACGGATGAAATCCAAACCAATTTACAGCAGCCTAATATGAGCCGAAAACAAGCGCTGTTTAAAAGTGTTAAGCACTTGTTCAATCCGCTTTTTGCCTCAACCTTAACCACCATTTTAGGTTTTATGCCTATCTTCTTACTAAACGGTAACGTGGGTGACTTCATTGGCTCAATTGCCATTAGCGTGGTGATGGCTCTGATAGCCTCTTTGTTTATTTCCATGACGGTAATAGCAGGACTTGCCGCTCGTTATTTACCAAGAAATAAAACAGGTAAGGTACTGCAACATCAAGACAAAGTCTGGTATTTAGATGGTGTGCAACTGCCTGGCGTAAGCAGTCAGTACAAAGATTATTTAACTTGGGTAGTAAAACGTCCTGCTATGTCAATTGCATTTGTGGTCACCTTGTCTGTAACTGGCTTTGGCTTGGCCACCACATTAGGCAACGTGTTTTTCCCAAGTGCAGACAGAGACCAATTCCAAATTTACCTTTGGACTCCCGCTGGCAGTCACATTCATTACACAGAACAAGTAGTAACAAAAGCAGATGAGATCATTCGCCAATATCCAGAGGTAAAACAAACCTCTTGGTTAGTTGGAGGCTCTGCACCATCTGTTTATTACAACCAAGTCATGTCCCGCGATAATACGCCTAACTTTGCTAATGCCTCTATCACAACTCACACGCCATCACAGGCTAGCACTTTGATTGCCAAACTGACCCAAGAACTTGAACAAAAGATCCCCGAGGGACAATTTATTGTCCGTAAGTTCGCACAAGGTCCACCGATAGCTGCACCTATAGGTTTTGACATCATTGGCCCTGACTTAGAAACCTTAATCGAGCTAGGTCAACAAGTTAGGTTAGTGATGAGCCAAGTGCCAGGAATAAGTCACAGCACAGCATCGATTGATGCTGGCGCACCTGAATTAACATTGGACTTAACTCGACAAAGCGCAGCGATTAGCCAACTGGGCTTGAATCAAATAGCAAGCCAGTTAAACAGCCAGTTAGAAGGGCAAGTTGGTGGCTCAATTTTAGAGGCAACAGAAGAGTTGCCAATCCGAGTAAAAGTAGCGCGTGAACAGCTTCGTTCAAGTGACCAACTAGGTATGGCACCTATTTCATCTGCGTCAGGGCAATACACTTGGGTTGATATTAACAGCTTGGGTGAACTGGAACTGCGCTCTTCAATATCAAGCATTACTCGTCGTAACGGTGAACGAGTAAACAAAATCCAAGGCTTTTTACTGTCAGGGGCGACCGCAATTGACGTAAGTAGAGAAATACAGCAACAGTTACAAAAGTCAGGCTTTAGCTTGCCTGTAGGCTATCGCTTAAAAGTGGCGGGTGACGCTGACGAACAAGGTAAAGCAATTGGCCAATTATCAACATATCTACCTGTTTTATTAGTACTCATGATCACTACCTTAGTCCTGAGTTTTAATAGCTTAAGATACGCTATGGTCATTGGTGTTGTCGCGATACTGGCTATTGGTTACGGCATGCTTAGTCTGTGGCTCTCTGGCCTACCAATTGGTTTCAATCCAATTTTAGGTAGCGCGGGGTTAATTGGTGTGGTGATAAACGGCTCAATTATTGTTATTGCCGCAATTAACCAAAACCCACTAGCTAAAATGGGCGATGTTGAGCAAATTGTCGCAGAAACGATGGGCTGCAGCCGGCATATTTTATCGACGAGTATTACCACAGTTGGTGGCTTTATTCCGCTGTTGGTATTTAGTGAAGGGACATTTTGGCCGCCTTTAGCCGTTGTATTAGCTGGTGGCGTGGCTTTCTCTGTTTTATTGTCTTTGGTTTTCACACCTGCTGTTATGGGTGTCCTTGGACGTAAACGTGCAAGTTCAGAGCAAGTGGAAAAGCTACAGCCACAGACGGTCTAAAATTTTGAGGGGGAGGGCAGCTTCCCCGTTTTTCTACTGTAAAACCTTACAACATACGTATGCGTTCGCACTTGTAGCAAGTCACTGATAGTCTTTGCTAAGGATCACAAAGGTTATGGTTTTTATGTTGCGTTTTTTGTCTGTCTTTTCTCTACTCCTGCTGTCATTTGCTAGCTTCGCCATTGAATACACAGGCTTTGCTCTTAAAGATAATCGTTTGCTGATCAAAACCGATGAACAAACCGTTCAAGTCACCCCATTGTCAGAACATTCACTAGAAGTCTTGTATTTATCAGAGCCAAACTTTTCATCTTTTGCCATCAAGCCAAAGCTTGATAACTCAAAAGTTGCAGTTAACTTACAGGAAGACGAACACAGCCTAATTTTCAAAACCAAACAGCTAACACTGATCATCAATAAACAAGCTTTGACCATGAGCTTTTTTAACCAAGATAAAAGACTGATCCGGCATCACATTGACCGCCAAACTAAGTTGGCTGTCCGCTTTATTTTTGACTTAGATAAGAATGAAAAGTTAATGGGGGCGGGGCAAAGAGTATTAGGCATGGACAGGCGAGGTCATAAACTACCTTTGTACAACCGTGCACACTATGGTTATACCACGCACTCGGAGCAAATGAACTATGGCTTACCTGCGGTCATGTCAGATAAAAAGTACTCGCTGTTATTTGATAACTCGGCCAAAGGCGAGCTGGACTTGGCCAACTCAAACAAAGATAGATTAGTATTTTCAGCCGAAGGCGGCAGAGCATCATTCATTGTCACGAGCGCTAACAGCTACCCAGAACTTATTAAGCAATACGTCAAAATTACCGGAACTCAGCCAATGCCCGCGCGTTGGACTTTGGGTAATCACGCCTCTAGGTTTGGCTATAAAACCCAGCAACAAGTATTAGATACCATTGGTTTGTATCGCCAGTTAGATATTCCAGTGGACTCGGTGATCTTAGATTTATATTGGTTTGGCAAAGACGTACAAGGCCACATGGGTAATTTGAGTTGGGATAAAACGGCATTCCCAGAGCCTAAGCAAATGATTGAGCAATTAAAGGAGTTAGGAGTCAAAACCACACTTATCACCGAGCCATTTGTTCTGAAAAACGCCAAACGTCATGATGAGGCAAAACAGGCAGGCGCTTTGGCATTAGACTTAGCGGGTGACAAAGTAAAATACTATGACTTCTTTTTTGGTCATACTGCGCTGGTGGATGTGTTCAGCCAACAAGGTCAAACTTGGTTTTCACAAATATACCAAGAGTTAGCAGAGCAAGGAGTAACAGGCGTTTGGGGTGATTTAGGTGAACCAGAAGTTCATCCAGAAGATATGCAGCATCAACTGACAAAGTTTGGTATAAGAGCTTCCGCCAATGAAGTGCATAATGCTTATGGTCATCAATGGGCTGAGTTAGTTTTCAACTCGTTAAAACAGCATCAATCAAATACTAGACCTTTTATTTTAATGCGTTCAGGCTTTGCAGGTTCCCAGCGTTTTGGCCTTATTCCGTGGACAGGTGATGTCAGTCGAAGTTGGGGCGGTTTAAAGCCTCAAGTAGAATTGAGTTTACAAATGGGTCTATTCGGCTTGGCCTACACGCACTCGGATTTAGGTGGTTTTGCTGGCGATGAATACGACAAAGAAATGTATATTCGCTGGTTACAATATGGCGTTTTTCAGCCAATTTACCGCCCTCACGCGCAAGATAAAGTGCCGTCAGAGCCAGTGTTTCACGACCAACAAACACAAGACATACTCAGGTCATATATAAAACTCAGATATGCCATGCTGCCATACAACTACACCTTAGCTTATGAAAATAGCTTATCGGGTATGCCGCTAATGCGTCCTATGTTTTTCAGCGATGAAAAGGATAGCGAGCTCATCGATATAAAAGACCAGTTTATGTGGGGCGATAGCTTCCTCGTTAAACCAGTTACTGACCCAAATGTAACTAAGGTGGGTGTCTCTTTACCAAAAGGCAACTGGCTTGATTATTGGACAGGAAAAAAATACAGCGGCCAACAACAAGTCACTATTGATGTCGATTTGACAACAATTCCAGTATTGGTGAAAGCAGGAAGCATTATTCCAACAATTGACCCAGTTCAAAGCACCAGAGACTACTCAAGTAAAAACTTAACGTTAGATTTCTATTTCGACCCAGAAATAAAGCAAAGCTCGGCAAAAATGTATGAAGACGATGGCGTATCAGCCAATGCGATATCTGCGCAGAAATATGAACTGTTACACTTCGCTGCCAAACAGCAAAATGATGGCTTATTGTTCGAGTTAAAAAGAGAAATAGCTGGCGTATACAAAGGAATGCCAAAGCGCCGAAATATTGAACTAAACATTCACAACTGGACAAAAACAGCCGACGTTAAACTCTCAACCAACAACAAACCACTAGAAAAAATAAGCTCAGCTAAACAATTTAATGCTATGCCACAGGCCGTGTTTTATGACGGTGATAACAAGATATTAAAAATTAAGTTTCAATGGCAGCAAGACCAACAAAACCTGTTGATTGGCATGTAATGAACTTTTGACCCCCTATGAGCTTGATCCGGACTCCAAATGGAACACACTGAAAAGTGGATACCGAATCGAGTTTGGTATGACTATTCACTCTTCCAGTATGACGAGTTCTCCTGACCGTCTCTCCGGGTTCGACCCGGAGTCCAAAAATTCTCTAAATCCACCCACAAAGCGATATCGACAGCGGTTTATGACCACAATATGAAAGTTATGAAAAGCTTGAGCTAGATCTAACTAAATACAATGCGTTAAATATTCCACTTTTAATTATTGCAATTGCAATTCAAACAAAGGTAGTCTGAAGCAATCGCAGTAAAAGGAAATAAATGTGGAAAACCAAGCTCGTCTCAAATTTGTTGAAGTTATGCTGTATTGGGAAGGGAGAGTGACAACCACTCAATTACACAACCAGTTTAGTGTATCCAGACAAACGGCCTCAAAGGACATTAATCAATACATTAACTTATTTCCAGCAAATGTCGCGGCCTACGACCCTAAGAAAAAATACTTCGAACCAACGACTTTATTCAAACCACAACTTACCAATGGCCTACTAACGGAATACACAGATTTTGTAGGTAGCGTATCGGTAATTGAAACATTAGAGCAAACCTCACAAAAAATAGAAAGCAAAGGTACGTCAAATAATTCAACCTATTTTGAATCCCTGCCTGTGCCGATCCGAAACATTAATCCCAAGTTAGTAAGAAGCTTAATCTTCGCCTGTAAGCAACAAAAAAGGCTAATGATAGGCTATTACTCAATTAGCAGTGGGGTAACGGAAGAGAGAATAATAAGCCCGCATAGCATAGTATTCGACGGCGTACGCTGGCACGTTCGAGCCTATTGCGAAAGACGAGACAGCCAAGGCAAAGGCGGCGGCTTTAAAGACTTCGTGTTATCACGTTTTCACGGCGAAGCCGAAATTGAAAACTTCGCACCAAGCCATACAATCAAAGACGACATAGAGTGGAACAACATAGTCCCAGTTGTGATTGAACCCGACGCTAGGCTAGATACCAACAGGCGTAAAGCAATAGAAATGGACTACATGATGACACAAGGACAACTCACCATCCCATGCCGAGCAGCGTTAGTAAAATACCTAATGCAAAAGCTCAGACTAGACCACTACAACCCCGCCCCAGAAGGCCAACAAATAGTATTAGAACAAAGCTGCTGGCACAGATTAGAACCATACCGATTAGCCTAGCGATCCCTTTAAAAGCTTTACCTATAAAAAATACCAGTATTGAGGAAGTCACCAAGGATGAATAACTTAGCTACCACCGTAACGCCACCAATAGCAAAGGCAAACATGTTGGAACTGATATTTTCAAAAGTAGGGCTAATAGCAATAAGTGCGATTGCATTATTGATTGCAAGTCCGATTTTTAGGTGTGTCGTGTTAGCTATTTTACTTGGTGATTTGTTCTTTGGAGATGATGGTGAGTAATGTGACAGAACAACTTCTAAAGCTATTTTGGGGAAAGGCCAGAAGTACATCAGACAACTCTGAGAAAGAGAAGTTAGAGCTGTATCCTGCTATTTACCACATGATAGATGTTGCGCTAGTTGCTGAGGCTATCATTGATCAACTTTCTGAACAGGAAAGGGAACTTGTATGTTCTCCCTTTATCGACAACGAAGACCCCGTCGCAATCCTAATATGCCTTATTGCATTACATGACATTGGTAAGATAACTCCAGGCTTTCAACAAAAACTAGCTGGAAGAGTAACGTTACCGTTCGATACTGAGGCGTACCCGATTAATGATTATAGTGGCTATGAGTCAAGCCACAGCAAATCTGGTGTTTGTATCTTATCTAGATATTTAAAGTCAAAGGTGCCAACTCTTGGAGGAATAGCGGCAAAGAAAGTTACTGTGTCACTTGCTTCTGCTGTAGCTAGTCATCACGGCACAATTCTTTGGAATAAATCTTATGCAGGTAAACCTATTAAAAGTCATGGGGCTGAAAACTGGATAGATCTACAAATTAAAGCTTGCGATTGGGTAAGCCAGTTTTTCGATGTCGATTGGCAGAAAGTTAATATTGATAATAGTAAAGTCACTAAAGAGTGGTTTGTATATTGCGCAGGCCTGTGTTCAGTTGCCGATTGGATAGGTTCTGATGATGAAAAATTTGATTATATTGACGATTACTATTCAGAATTAACTAATCGGAAAAGGGGAGCTCAGGCATTAGTTACTAAGCTTTCACTAAAATGTGCCAACCTATCTAGCTACGAGTCTAACAAAAATCAACCTATTTCCTTTGATTCAAGATTTGGTTTCAAACCAAATGCATTGCAAACATTTATAGGTGCAATAAGTAAACAATCTCAACCATCAAAATTGACCGTGATAGAGACACCCATGGGCAGCGGTAAAACCGAAGGTGCACTTTATTTAGCTGAATCGCTAATTAGATATCATGGTTATCAAGGGTTATATATAGCCATGCCTTCTCAAGCAACGGCTAACCAACTTTTTACTAGAACATCCAATTTTGTCGATAAGCTGCCTGACAAAACAGGCAAGATTCAGTCTCATTTATTACATTCAAATGCCGAGCTTAATGATGACTATCAAGAAATAAGAGCAGCATCCGTGGATTTTGGACAAGGTAGGCAAGGTGGTAAATATAATGACATCGTTGCCAATCAGTGGTTTGTTGGTCGCAAGAAAAAACTGTTATCAAGTTTTGCCGTTGGCACGATAGATCAAGCTGTGATGTCAGGGCTTAAATTAGACCATTTCTTCGTTCGCTTGTTTTCATTATCGGGGCGTGTTTTGTGTGTCGACGAGTGTCACGCAATTGACTCTTTTCAGCTAAGGCAACTATGTAACTTACTTGGTTGGGCAGGATTGTTAAACATTCCAGTTATTTTACTTTCTGCCACTTTACCAGAGTCTATGCGGTTGCAGCTATGCCAAGCATATATGGGAGATAAATCATTAACCTTGGCATCTAAGCCTTACCCTAGAGTGACCTACGTAAATGAAAATAATCAGGTAAAGACAGAATCACTGTTAGAACAATTTAAACAAGAAACCGCCGATAAGAATAAGTCTTACAATATTGAGCTACGTCCAACTGCTCAGCAATTTATTATCCATAACATGGCTGATGATGCTTTAACTATGCTTACAAAGGCACAAGGCGGCGTGATCACTTGCTTAGTGAATACAGTTAATCATGCACAAGCGTTAACCCGTTTAGTTAAGAAAAAGCTTGTAGAAATGGAAAGTTCAGTTGAAGTGGAAGTGATCACCTTTCACGCTCGTTATCCAATTAGGCAGCGATTAGAAATTGAAGAGAAAATTGTTGAATTACTCGGGCCTAATAATTCTGAGAGGGAAAAGCATAACCCAAATAGGCCAACCAACAATAAAGCCGTTATTTTAATTGGCACCAGTGTACTTGAACAGTCGTTAAACTATTGCAGTGATGTTTTTCTTACCGAATTAGCACCAATGGATCTGATATTACAAAGACTTGGCAGGCTTCACAGGCATTCGGTTAATGATTATGTGCGACCTGAATTATTTAAACAAGCTAAGGCTTACGTCTATTTACCGGAAGGCGAGTTAACCGAGGAAAACCAAGAAACGTGGTTAGATAAAGGCAGCGCGTTTATTTATGCCAAATCTATTTTGGTGAAAACCGTAGAAGTACTGCGAAATAAAGCCAATGAGCAACAGCAGTTATCCGTATCTTTACCAGAACATATTGATGGGTTTGTTAATGACGTTTATGAAGAAGAGATTGATTGGCAAAACATAGGTCAAGAAGCAAATTTAATCGCTGAAGATTGGCAGTTTTTAGATAACTATGAAAACAAAACCAAATCCAGCATTGCTTCTGGCATGTTATTCAATGTCAATACGGAATGGGATAAGTTGCTTGCTTACGCCAATGACGGAAATCAATCGGACAGAGAAGAGACAGTTTCAACTCGACTTGCAGCCCCCTCCATTACGTTAGTTTTTTTTAAGCAAAATGCTCAAGGTTTCTGGACTACTTGTGTTGACAACTTTGTCGTTAATTTAACAAAAGGCAATAACCAAGAAACCATCAAGCATCTAAAACAATCAGCAATCAATATCAGCCATATTCAATGGCAACAACACTTTTCAGCAGAAAACTATCAATGTGAGTATTGGCAGCAAGACACTAAACAAAAACAAATATGGCAAAAGTCATCATTACTATTTGGTTGCGTTCCCGTGTGCTTGGACGCTAATAATCAATACTCAGCCGAGGGTATAGGTAAGTTAACTTTGGATCAGGGGCTTGGTTTATGTTGGTAAAAATCATTGACCGGCCAAAAGTTTCAATTGTGAATAGGAGAAAACGTGGAATTTAACCTTTTAACAGAACCTTGGATACAGGTTCGCACAATTCAAGGCGAAAGAAAGCTAGTGTCTCTACGGACTTGTTTTGAACAAGCTGGATCATTAGCTAAAGTTGAGTATGACAACCCGTTAGCGGTTGCATCCGTGTATCGTTTGCTTACTGCAATTTTGCATCGCAGTTATGGCAAATTAAATGATGAAAGCTGGAGTGAGTTATTAGAACAGGGAAACTTTGGAGAGACAGTTAATACTTATCTTAATAATATTTCGGATTGTTTTGATTTATACCATAAAGACAAGCCGTTCTTTCAAACAGCAGGCTTTAGCAAAGATGAGCCGACTAATGTAAAAAAAACTGTCGCCACATTTTGCTACCGCTAATAATAAAACCTTGTTTACTCATACCAGTGATTCGCAAATCTTTTCATTGCCAGCTGAGCAAGCTGCTGTATTACTTCTAGTATGCCAATACTTCTCTTTGGGCGGCGGAGTTGCTGGTACCAGTAATTTAGGTAAACACTCAAACTTTACTAACTCCCCACTTATAGGTGGTGCGTTTGTCTGGACTAAAGGTCAAAACCTGTTTCAAAGTTTGGTATTTAATTTGTTCGATCTTGACGGGGTATTAGATACAGAACGCTTTGAACCAGAACAAGATAAAGCGATATGGGAACAAGAGACACCTGAAAAGTTCGCCAACGCACGAAGTATTTTAGGTATCGCTGATTATCTTACATGGCCAGCGAGGCACATTCGTTTTATCCCTAATTCGGACGGTTCAGTCTCACAAATGTACTTTGCTCAAGGTTATGCAAATCCAGCTGAGGTAAAACGCGAGCCTTTTTTTGCGTATCGATTCAAAAAAGATGGCGATAAAGCGCCTGTTAGGTTGAGTTTTGGTCGTTCGTTATGGCGTGACAGTATGTCTTTGATCAATACCACGCAACAAGATGTCAATGTTAAAAAACTCTTTGACCTTAGACCTTGTAATGTTCGTCGTGTAAATGCGGAACTATCCGATATTCAAGAGGTACTTGGCGATAATTACACAGTGCAATGTGATGTTATTGCATTAGACAACGATAAAGCAAATCCAAAAGGTTGGTTCCACGAGTCTTTGCCTATCAACCTTCATTATTTCGCTGAAAATAATCAACAAAACATTGAGCTAATGAATTACTTGGCTCGTGCCATTCAATACGCAGAATTAAAAGCTCTGGGGTTAAGAGCCTCACTTCGAGTTTTCGCTAGCGAGCTAATGGTTGATGGTTGTAAAACCGAGGAAATAACCAAGCTGGTGGATGGTACTCATTACGAGGCTCATTACTGGCCTAAGTTAAATGAATTATTTACCAATTTGTACAAAGGTATTACCGAAGATCCCGAAAAAGCGATAAGCATTTGGTTTAAAAAAGTTGTATCGGCAGCTTATCAAACCTTTGAGCAAGTTACGTTTAATTACATAGGCTCAGGAGAAAAATCTTACCAAGCTTACGCGAAAGCTCGGCTAAAACTGCAACAAGAATTAACGGTATACAAAAATTTAAAGCACCGGAAGGAGGAGCAAGTGAAGGAAGTACAAGACTTTATTGGTTACTTACGCAAACTGAATAATGAAGAGTATAAAAATACCGCTGCTTTGGCACATTTACGTAAAAGTTTAAGCGATGAGCCAACGGCTTGGCTTGGGGCTTTTCCTTATTTGAGTGACCAGCTGCCAGCAAAGCAATACGCATCGAATAGAGCGAAATCTCAGCAAACGATTGAGTGGGAGCAAAGGGTTTATGTGTTGGTTGCTGGCTTATTTGCCAGTCATCTAATACATATCCCATCAGACAAGAGTTTAGGCATATCGTGCGCTCAGTTAAAAGAACAGCCTAATGACAAATTAACCAGTATAGACCTTAGATTTAAGACCTTGCTTGAATGTGAAAAAGAGCAGTTACCAGCATTAATGAGAAGTTTATTCCAAATACTCAAGAGCAAAAATATAGCGGTTGATTACCGAATATTACTTACCGATCTCTTGAATTGGCAAAAGCCAGAAAAAACAACGCAATTGAACTGGGCAACCGACTTTTGGGCGGTTCATCAATCTTTAACAGAAAAACCATCAGACGATACAAAAAATTAAGGAAGTAGGAAAATATTATGGCTTTTATTGAATTTCACGTACTACAAAACTTTGCGCCATCTAATTTAAACAGAGACGACACTAACTCACCTAAATCTTGTGTATTTGGTGGCTTTAAGCGTTCTCGTATTAGTAGCCAATGCCAAAAAAGGCAAATTCGTTTGCACCCTGAATTTTCTGAACAAGTGGAAAAGCACGGTGGTGACATAGGCACAAGAACCAAGAAGTTAGCGATCGATATTGCAGAACACCTTGTTGAGCTAGGTAAAGAGCAGGAACAAGCTGATCTGGCCGCCAAAAACTTATTAGCGCTAGTCAAACTAAGCATTGTTACAGATAAAAATAAACCTAATAAAACGCAGTATTTGCTGTACTTAGGTTTAAAAGAAGTCTCTGAACTACAGAGGCTAGCGGAAGAAAACTACCCAGATTTATTAGAAGAAGAGGCGAAGAAAAACCAATCTAAAAATAAAGAGTTAGCAAAGCAAGTTAAGTTGGTACTAACGAAGAAAAGTTACGCAGCAGACGTAGCACTATTTGGCCGTATGGTTGCAGATTCAACAGAAATGAACGTAGATGCGGCATGTCAAGTGGCGCATGCTATTTCAACCAGCGAAGTGAAAAGTGATATGGACTTTTTTACTGCCGTTGAAGATGGTTTATCAGAAGGTGAGCAAGGCAGCGGTATGATGGGAACCTTGTTCTTTAACAGTGCTTGTTATTACCGTTATGCGCAAATTAATTTGGACATTCTAAAGAAAAATTTAGGTGAAGATAAAAAACAAGCATTAGGTGCGGTTATTGGCTTCTATAAAGCTTTGTTATCAGCAGTGCCTAGTGGTAAACAAAATAGTTTCGCAGCACAAAATCCAGTTTGCTATGTCAAGGCGGTTGTTCGCTCAAGTGGTGCTCCTTGGTCACTAGCTAATGCCTTTGCAAAGCCTGTTAGAGTTACAGGAACTGATAGTGAAGATCTAGAACTTGAATCAGCGTTGAAACTAGAAGCGCACCTCAAACAACTTAAAGCTATGTACTCAACAGAAGGTTTTGAGTTAGAGCAAGTAAGTTCGTATCTTGCAGCCGACAAGTTAGAGCAGCAACCTATTTCGGTTATTGAATTAGAAAATCAATTAACAGATAAGTTAATGGGGATGTTGGAATAATGGCAACCTTATTGTTGCACTTAGCTGCCCCCATGCAATCTTGGGGGCTAAAAAGTGCTTTCGAACTTAGAAATACCATGCCTGAGCCAACAAAGTCAGGTGTACTAGGTTTACTTTGTGCTGCTCTAGGTAGAGATAGAAGCGAACCTATAGAGGATTTAGTTGCGCTGAAAATGGGAGTGCGGGTTGATAAGCCTGGTACTTTGCAATATGACTTCCAAACAGCATTAAACGTAGCAAAAGCCAACGGCTCTAAACCTGATACGCAATTGTCACAACGTGCTTATCTGTCCGATGCTGAATTTTATGTGGGTTTAGAAGGTGATGTAGAGTTTTTAACGTCTTTGCATCAAGCTTTGCTTAGCCCCAAATGGCCAATATTTTTAGGACGAAAATCTTATTTGCCATCTGTGCCTTTGGTTTATGCAGATAAAGAAAAAGCCATTGTTGAGTTTGAGCTAATAGAAACGTTAAAAAATATACCTTATGAAAGTAGTGATAAAGAGCAGTTAGTTAAATATGTGCTTGAAAGCGACTATTCAGAGTTTGTTGAAGAACGATTTGATGTCCCAGTAAGTTTTGAGTTAGATAAGCGGGAATTCCGCTCCCGATTTATTCACACTCAATGGCTAGAGGCAAATCAAGGAGGAGGATCAAATGTATCTGACTAAGTTAACTTTTGATCCAAGCGTGGCAGGCAAAGAAGTAAAGTCTTTGCAAGTCGATAACCCATACTCGCACCATCAGTTTTTATGGTCATGCTTTGACTCAGGATCAAATCAAGAGCAACAGCAAGCAGACTTCATTTATCGAACAGATATAGTAATGAATATACCTGTCATTCATGTCTTATCTGAAAGGCAGATCGAACAACCAATAAGTGGCTGGAAGCTAGAATCTAGAGAGTTTGAATTTGACGCTCAGCAAGGGCAGTTAATTCAATTTAGTTTTAGAGCTAACCCAACGATTGATATTAAGTCTGATAGTGGTCGTTCTAAAAGGCATGACGTAGTTATGCATGCTAAAAAACAGGCTAAGGCACAGCAGTTAGACGGTCTTGGTGAAATTGATATAGCTGTAAAACAGTGGCTATTGAAAAGAGCTGAGCTATTTGGAGTCGAATTCAAAGAGCAAACAATCGAATATGCTAATTATCAGCAACATGCTTTTAAAAAAGGCGATGAACGTCAGGTAAAAATCAGCACCTTGGATTACCAAGGTGTGTTAACAGTAAAAGATCCTGAAAAATTTCAGCAGGCGTTGGTTCACGGTATTGGTCGTTCCAAAGCCTTTGGCTGTGGCTTGATGATGATCAAGCGAATTTAGCAATCAAGTGAAGCCCTGTTAACTGAGTTAATGGGGCTTTTTTACAAGTTCAATATAGGAGACAGGATGTCGTTTATTCCTTTAAAACCTATTCCACTAAAAGATCGCAACTCGATTATTTTTATTGGTATGGGGCAAATTGATGTTAAAGACGGTGCCTTTGTTGTTATCGACAAAAATGGTGAGCGAATGCATATTCCCGTTGGCTCAATAGCTTGTTTAATGCTTGAGCCCGGAACAAGAGTTTCTCATGCTGCAATTAAACTTGCCTCTGAAGTGGGGACGCTTATTACTTGGGTAGGTGAGGGCGGTGTACGATTTTATGCTGCGGGACAACCCGGCGGTGCTCGTTCTGATAAGCTGCTTTATCAGGCAAAGCTTGCTCTGGATGAAGGCTTACGACTAAAAGTTGTACGCAAGATGTTTGAGCTTCGTTTTGGTGAAGAAGCTCCGCAGCGGCGAAGTGTTGATCAGCTAAGAGGTATTGAAGGTGCAAGAGTTAGGAGCATGTATCAACTTCTGGCTAAACAATACGGTGTTGATTGGCGCGGTCGTAAATATGACGTAAAAAACTGGTCAAAAGGTGATATTGCAAATCAATGTATTAGCGCTGCTACGTCTTGCTTATACGGCATAACAGAAGCGGCAATATTAGCTGCTGGTTATGCTCCTGCAATAGGCTTTCTTCATACAGGTAAACCGTTAAGCTTTGTTTATGATATTGCAGATGTGATCAAATTCGACACAGTTGTGCCTCTGGCATTTAAAATAGCAGCCAAAAAGCCTAATCAGCCTGATAGAGAAATTAGAATTGCATGCCGCGAAGCGTTTCGCACTGACAAAACCCTAAAGCGTTTAATTCCATTAATAGAAGAAATCTTATCTGCGGGGGATATTAAACCGCCGGAGCCATACGAAGATGCACAACCTCCTGCCATTCCGGAACCTGAAAAAATAGGTGATGAAGGACATAGATCATGAGCATGTGTGTTGTCGCAACAGAAGCTGTACCGCCGAGGTTAAGAGGGCGGTTAGCTATTTGGTTATTAGAAATTAGAGCTGGCGTGTATGTTGGTGATGTTGGTCGCAAGATCAGAGAAATGATCTGGCATCAAATAACTGAGCTAGCAGAAGAAGGTAATGTTGTTATGGCATGGGCAACAAACACTGAGTCTGGCTTTGACTTTATAACTTATGGTGAAAATAGAAGAATGCCTGTCGATTTTGACGGCTTAAGGCTCGTCACTTTTTTACCAACCGATACCGAAAATTAACTAAAAACGCTCTTTAAAAATTTGGAAAAAACCTTGGTAGATTTTTACCTGCCTATTTACTTCTTAAAAATCAATAATATACTTTAAGAGTGTTCTCTGCACTCGCAGAGATAAACCGCATCTTGAGAGTAAACAGCACGAGCTGGATTTGTGTTCTCTGCACTCGCAGAGATAAACCGTCTCAAATTGAGACTCTGGTGCAGTACTACTTGTGTTCTCTGCACTCGCAGAGATAAACCGTAAACTTGTTGTAAAACCTCTGTAGGCAATATGTGTTCTCTGCACTCGCAGAGATAAACCGCACGTGCTGAGTGCGTAGAGATACGTATAGAGGTGTTCTCTGCACTCGCAGAGATAAACCGGGATTAAAACGAGTTCCAGTGTGGATACCTATGTGTTCTCTGCACTCGCAGAGATAAACCGAACGTAATTGTCTGAATTGTCAGAGTGAGAGTGTGTTCTCTGCACTCGCAGAGATAAACCGCTAAAAATGAAAAAATAGAAGAACAACAACGTGTGTTCTCTGCACTCGCAGAGATAAACCGGCATAGGCAGCGGTGGAATTAGCTGAGCGATTGTGTTCTCTGCACTCGCAGAGATAAACCGCCGTCATATTGCGAGAATGATGATTTTTGCTTGTGTTCTCTGCACTCGCAGAGATAAACCGTCTACGACAAACAATCAATACTCAACGGATTAGTGTTCTCTGCACTCGCAGAGATAAACCGTTGAGGCGGCTAAAATAGAGGTTAAAAATCATAGTGTTCTCTGCACTCGCAGAGATAAACCGGGTTAATCAAAACGCTATTCAAAACTGATGAAGTGTTCTCTGCACTCGCAGAGATAAACCGTTATTAGAGCCGATATTGCCAACCCCTGAACCGTGTTCTCTGCACTCGCAGAGATAAACCGGAATGACTTCCCAAGTGCCATTGCACGAGGATGTGTTCTCTGCACTCGCAGAGATAAACCGGTATTGTTAACAGAGACTAAACTGGTTGAAGTGTGTTCTCTGCACTCGCAGAGATAAACCGCTGGGATGAGTAATCAACACCAGAGCCGCCAGGTGTTCTCTGCACTCGCAGAGATAAACCGGTTCGTCTTGGAATAGCTTCCTTGGCATTAGTGTGTTCTCTGCACTCGCAGAGATAAACCGTTCAGGCGGTACTGTTGTTCAGCATGGCAGAAGTGTTCTCTGCACTCGCAGAGATAAACCGCCGACGAGACCAGTAGGCGCATTGAATCCATCGTGTTCTCTGCACTCGCAGAGATAAACCGGATGGGGTGATAGGCCGTGATGGTGTTGATGGGTGTTCTCTGCACTCGCAGAGATAAACCGGGAGTTGAGCCAACGAACTGGATAAGACGTAAGTGTTCTCTGCACTCGCAGAGATAAACCGCTGTAAATGACATTTTGGATTACACCAACTTTGTGTTCTCTGCACTCGCAGAGATAAACCGCACATTTGTTGCTATCAGGCCAATGTAGTAATGTGTTCTCTGCACTCGCAGAGATAAACCGGGGAATAGATATGTCCAAATGTGATTATGAGCGTGTTCTCTGCACTCGCAGAGATAAACCGAAATGTACCAGGCTATCTATGCTCATGCTGATGTGTTCTCTGCACTCGCAGAGATAAACCGGATAGCCCGTATTGTCAGGCCAACCCTGACCAGTGTTCTCTGCACTCGCAGAGATAAACCGTTAGCGGTTGGCTTTGGTTTTTCAACGCTGTTGTGTTCTCTGCACTCGCAGAGATAAACCGCCGTATTCGTGGCTTGTAAACTCTTCAAAAACGTGTTCTCTGCACTCGCAGAGATAAACCGGTAATACCGTCATTGACCAATCAGGCGCATCCGTGTTCTCTGCACTCGCAGAGATAAACCGCGTGGTGATGACACGATAGAAAAAATCATCAAGTGTTCTCTGCACTCGCAGAGATAAACCTTTTTATATTCAAGTTCAGATAAATTTAGATCCGTGTTCTCTGCACTCGCAGAGATAAACCGTCAAACAGATATGTTGGCTGACGATTGGGGGTGTGTTCTCTGCACTCGCAGAGATAAACCGTGTCAGCTCGAGTACAAACGAGTAATTTTAACGTGTTCTCTGCACTCGCAGAGATAAACCGTGCCACCGTTCCCAAAACTATATGGTCAAACTGTGTTCTCTGCACTCGCAGAGATAAACCGCAGCGTATTGAGACAACCTTCCAAGCGGACTAGTGTTCTCTGCACTCGCAGAGATAAACCGCGCAGGCGGCAGCACAGGAAAGGCTTGACCAGGTGTTCTCTGCACTCGCAGAGATAAACCGGCGTTTGCTGATGCAGCCATCGCATACGCCAAGTGTTCTCTGCACTCGCAGAGATAAACCGATTTAGAACACCTCAAAAGTGGGCTTGCACGAGTGTTCTCTGCACTTGCAGAGATAAACCGACGAAACGAAAACGCATGTGACAAATCAAGTGGTGTTCTCTGCACTCGCAGAGATAAGCAGTAAAAGGAAAGGTGAACAAAGAATATAAATAACGTGGAAAGCTAAGCTAGAAAACGTCCAAAAAAACTGTAAGTGAGGAGTTTGTGGTTAATAAGCTTGCAGTTGCTCGACTAATTTATCTAGTTGCACTGGTGAGGTGAAGTTGAGGTTACTTAAGAATTGTTCTGATTGTTGTACGTTGACGGAGGTATTCCACTGGTTAAAGTCGAGCTGTGGGAATTCTTGGTTGATGAACCTTTCTGCGATGATCTCAGCGTCTTGCAGTTGGCTTATATGACCAGCATTTACCAAGTACTTGGCTATCAATGTCGACTTTTTCATATTTCCCCTCAAGTTTTTGTGTTTTTTGTTTAACTATTTTTAGTTTAGTACAAATTATAACAATTGCTATTTAAGCTTTAGCTATTAGAGTGGGTATTGATCCTTATCAAAACTAGCTCTTTTGTTGTGTTGAATTTGGTTAACATTTATTCAGTTGTTAGTTTTTTGTACAAACTGGTCAAGAATTGATTAAATTTTCTCTATTTAAGGGAATTCCCTACTAGCTATTTGCTGCTGGGATGATTAATATCGAGCGTTTCTTCTCGGGAAATGATTTCCTTAGTTGTCAATAACCTATCTTTAGTTCAGGAAGTGCTATGCTAGGGATAGTAGCCAGTTATAGTTGAGGGTTTTCAGTGTCCAGACGTAATCAAACTGTCATCAATGAAGAAGTGACTTTTTCTGCTGACGAGGAATTGGTATCGACTACCGATCTTCGTGGCGTTATCACCTATGCAAATGATGTATTTTGTCGTGTCGCTGGTTATGAACTCGATGAGCTAGTTGGTAAAAATCACAATATCGTTCGTCACCCTGATATGCCTAAAGCGGCATTTAAGGATTTATGGACTGCGCTAGAGGCGGGGAAAAACTGGCGTGGTGCGGTTAAAAACCGTTGTAAGGATGGCCGCTACTACTGGGTTGATGCTTACGTAACACCAATATTTGAAAACGGTAAATTGGTTGGCTATCAGTCTGTTCGCTTCAATCTGCAGCCTGAGTTAAAACGCACTGCTGAGAAAGCGTATCAAGCTATTAATCAGGGAAAACCATTGAGCCTTGGTATAGCAAATTATCATCTCGACACCTGCTATTTGTACTGTTTAATGTTTTAGCATTAGCGGCTACCTTTGGTGTTTCAACTTGGTTTGCTTTATTACTGCCTATTTTAGCTTTTGCTTGTTATTTTGATGAGCTGGTTACTACGCCAAGTTATTTTGCCAAGTTACAACAACAAAATGACAGTGCTTCTCGTTGGGTTTTCTCTGGTATCAAACCTCATTCTATTGCAGATTTTCATCTTAAATTACAACAGGGTAAGGTTCGAACCATACTTGGCCGTGTGATTGATGCTTGTCATGAAATGCAATCTGGTGTTAACAGTATGTCTCATGCCGCGCACCAAACAAAAGAAGGGGTTGAGAGCGAGTCGAATGAGTTAGAGCAAGTGGCGACTTCGGTTCGTCAAATGGTTGCATCTATTTCAGAAGTGGCAGACAGCACTTCAGTGACTTCAACTAAGGTGAGTGAAGCGCATTTAGATTGTGAAAAAGCGGCGCAAGCTATGGAAACTACCATGTCATTGGTTGCAGATTTAGCCGATGAAGTTTCAAGCTCGTCAACGTCAGCCAATGAGTTAGCCGAAGAGGCTGAGAAAATTGGCAATATTATGATAGAAATTCAAGGTATTGCAGACCAAACTAATTTGCTGGCATTAAATGCGGCTATTGAGGCGGCGCGAGCTGGCGAACACGGTCGTGGTTTCTCGGTTGTAGCCGATGAAGTTCGTGCATTATCAAGCCGTACCCATTCAGCAACTGAGCAAATTCATAATTCAATTAAAGAGATCCAGAGTACTTTATTAGCTTGGTCAGATAAGATGAATCAAGGTAAAGAGGCGGCGTTAGCTTGTGTTGAAGACACTAAAGATACGCAACAAGTTGTGAATAAAGTTTATAACTCGATTACCGATATTTCAGGCTTGGCGATGCAGATCTCAGCTGCAACGGAAGAGCAAAGTACAACATCGCAAGAGATCAGCCGAAACGTTGCTAATATCAATACGCACTCAGAACACAATCTAGAGCAAGCGCTCGCTGTTGAAAGTCAAGCGGATGACATGCAACAAAAAACGGCTAAGTTAAGCTCTATGGGACTGTCGTTTAAGTAAGCCTTTTATATGGGTAATATTCTGCTTTATGCTGGAAGTAATACTTAAGTCGCTTAGGTATTTATTGCTGTTTTTTTGCTTGGGCTCCGGAGCAAGTCCGGAGCGACAAGATATAGCCCAAAGCGACAATATATAGCCCTGAGCGGCAAGATTTAACCCAGAGCGGCAACACATGAAACAGAGCTACAATCTGTCATTCTGGGGGAATAAATGAGTTACTTGCCTTGGCAGTTTTGACAGAATCCTGTCAGTTCTAATTGTTCATTCGCTAAGGTGAAACCTGTTTTTGCCACACTCGCTGTCAACTCTTCAATTACCGATGCTTTTACTGCAATTTCGGTCACTGTGTTGCATGTTTCACAAATTAAAAATTGTGGAATTTGATGCGCATGTGAGCAGCTGATATGGGAACAAGCAATGTATTTATTGGCTGAACTTAGCTTATGCACCAGTGACATTTCCGCCAAGAAGTCGAGAATTCGGTAGACGGACATGGCCGGAATACTTTGTTCAAATAACTCTCTATATTGCTCTGCAAGTTCATAAGCCGACATAGCTTGTCCGCTCTGTACCAAGGCAGACAACACTTTTTCTCGCTTTTCCGTTAGTCTAACTTCGTTTTCCGTACAGATTTGTTTTGCCCTGTTTAGGGTGTCGGTAAGCTGTTTACTCAAGTGAACCTCGTAACTTGTCTGTTTAATTTCGCGATAATACCAATTTGGGTGATTATTTCATCATAAAACAAGGATTTAATTAAATCTTGTTCTAAACTAGTATAGTCTAGTTTTATCATTCAAAAATTATCGAAGCTAAGTTTATTCGCTATGCCTAATGAGAGTCAAAATCGATTGTTGCCAAAACACTCTTCTATTCATCGCAGTTTATTACTTTGGTTTTGGCTGTTATCCATTACTCCATTGATCATCGCAGGCTTGTACCACAGCTATAAAACCTTTGACGCTTTACAAAGCTCTATTGGCAAAGAGGTAACCATAGCGGGCAACGCCGGGAAAAACTTCTTAGATGCTTGGTTCTCCTCAAGGTTTGGCGATATCAGGCAGTTGTCAGGGTCTTATACCTTGATTGAGATGATGAAAAAGCTCAATTCAGAATCAACAAAGTATGCAACAGCGAGTGATTATATTACTTCGGATCAGTGGCAAAATTATCAAGGGGCGGGCAGTCGAACCTTAGAAATGGCCAGTCTTAATCACGATTATATTTACGATATTTTTATGATTGATACTTCGGGCAATATTTTGTTTGCCCTGGCAGAGGAAAATGACTTAGGTACTAACTTAGTTACAGGACAATATAAAAATACCTTGTTTGCCAAAGCGGTGCGAAGAACTTTTGATGAGCCTGGCATACACTTTTCTGATATTGAGCGCTACAGTCCATCCAGTAATGCCTTAGCCAGCTTTTTTTCTATTCCCATTTGGGATGAAAAGCGCAATATGATTGGCATCTTGGCGGTACAAATAAAGTTGGACGATATATATCAACAGCTCAATTTCTTTAATCGAGAAAACCTTAATATTCATCAATACTTACTGGGAACAGATAGCAAGTTACGCTCTAGCTATGATGAAACGGGTGAAGATGTGTTACTTGCCTCTTCCAATCTTGCCTTAACCAATAAACTGATTGATAACCCCAAGCTCAATAGTGCATTAGACTCTGAATACATGGCCTTGGACGGCCAGCAGAAAGTAGGGCATGTGATCAGAGTAAGAATAGCGGGTGTTGATTGGTTTCTCGTATCTGAGATTGACCGAGAAGCGGTCATTAGTAACTTAAAGGACATTTTCACGGTATCGCTCATTATCCTATTGTTGGCAATGCTAGTTGTTGCCTACCTTGCCAAGGTAAAAGCGAGATCCTTCGTTGTACCCATTCACAAGCTATTGGATTATGCCCGAGAGGTGACCAACAGAGGTTATGCCAAAGAGCTGGAACTCGATAGTAATAATGAACTTAATGAGTTGGCTGAAGCCTTTAAAGAGATGTTAAAGGCGCAGCAAAAGCACGAACAATTATTAGAAGAGAGTCGTGCAGAAGCGCTTTGGAATTACAATGAAACCTTAAAGCAAAAATATGCGCTAGACCAACATTCAATCGTATCTGTGACCAATCGCGCTGGCATCATTGAATATGTAAATGACAAGTTTGTTCAGATCAGTGGTTATCAAGTTGATGAATTGATTGGCAAAACCCACAACTTGTTAAATTCCGGCTACCATGACCGCGCTTTTTTCCAGAACATGTACACCATTATATTATCTGGCCAAACTTGGAAAGCTGAGATCAAAAACAGGGCGAAAAATGGCGACTTTTACTGGGTCGATACCACTATTGTGCCTTACATGAATGAGCAAGGAGTGATCACTAATTTTATCGCAGTTCGCTCGGATATTACCCGTAGAAAACTATCCGAGTTTGCCTTAAAACAAAATAAAAAGCAGCTAGAGCAAGTTATTGATGGTACAGCTGTGGGTCTTTGGGACTGGGACATAGCGAGCAATATTATTGAGGTCAACGAGCGTTGGGCAGAAATGCTGGGTTATGGCTTGGACGAACTAAATCCAGTTACTAATGATGTGTGGTTGAACTTAGTCCATCCAGAAGACAGGGACAGAATGGCAGCTTGCATTAAGCAGCATTGGCTTGACCAAGAGCAAAGGTTTGAGTCAGAAGTTCGTATGCGACATAAGGATGGTCATTGGGTATGGGTTTACGATGCAGGTAGAGTTGTTGAGTTGACCTCTGGTGGTGAGCCTAAGCGGATGATAGGTACGCACTTAGACATCAATGACAGAAAACAAGCTCAGTTAGAGCTAGCGCAAAGCCGAGACGAATATATCTCGTTAGTTGAAAACATCCCAGGTGTCACGTTCCGTTGTTTATTTGATGACGATTGGACCATGACCTTTATAAGTGAACAACTTATTGATTTATGTGGTTATCATCCGGATCAATTGATAGGCAATCAAGAGCTCGCATTTGGTGACTTAATTTTGCCAGAATACAGCGATTATGTTGAATCAGAGGTGCTTCAGGCTATTAAGGCTAAGCAAGACTGGTCAATCGAATATATGATCAAAAGTCGCATCGATAATGAAGTATGGGTTTATGAAAAAGGCCGAGCCATTTTTGATGACGATGGTGAGGTGCTGCATTTAGAAGGCTTTATCTTAGATATTTCAGATCGAAAACGGGCTCAGCAAGAAATGACCCGACTATCCAGAATTGCTTCACAAACGGACAATGCCGTTATTCTGACTGATGTTGAAGGCCGAATTGAGTGGGTGAACAAGGCGTTTTCTGATATTTCAGGTTATGAACTGGAAGACGTGATAGGGAAAAAGCCAGGTCACTTTTTACAAGGTGAGTTGTCAGATAAAGGTGCGGTTGAAAGAATTAGCGCGGCAATTAAAAACCAACAGCCATTTGAAGAAACCTTGATCAATTATCACAAAGGCGGCTCGGCATATTGGATTAATATTCGTTGTAATCCTGTTCACAGTGAAAGTGGTAACGTTATTGGTTTTATGGCGTTCTCCAATGACGTATCAGAGCAAAAAGAAACAGAAGACCGACTGCGATTACAACAAGGACTGATGGAAAGTATGAGTCATCAGGCTCGCATTGGCGCTTGGGAAGTTAACTTACTTGAAGGCTCGCTGTTTTGGTCACCTATGACCAAAGAAATTCATGAAGTAGCCGATGACTTTGTGCCAAACTTGGAAACTGGAATTAACTTTTATAAAGAAGGCTATAGCCGAGATAGGATCACCGAGGTAGTACAACGTGGCATAGAGCAAGGTATTCCTTGGAATGAAGAACTACAATTGGTCACAGCCAAAGACAGAGAAGTTTGGGTAGTAGCCAAAGGTGAAGCGGTATTTATCGATGGTAAGTGTGTGCGTCTGTTTGGCTCTTTCCAAGATATTAATGACCGCAAGTTGGCTGAGCTAGAAGCTCGAGCAGAAGCAAGACAAAACCGTATCCTGGCGGAATTGAATGTGAGTGAACCTGTGCTGTCAGGCAGCTTTTCTGAGTCGAAAAATCTGATCACCCAATCATTATCAAGAGCAGTGCAAGTTCAAGGCGCATCAATTTGGATTTACGATCCTGATTGGGAAGTGTTGGAATGTGTGTCGTTGTTTGATTATCACAGTCTTAGCTTTACCAGTGGCAAGGCGATTAGCAAGTTTGAGTTCCCAGAGATCTTTGAAATTATTGAACAAAAACGAGTGTTTGCGCTTGATGATAGGGCTGATAGAGAGCTGGTCAGTGAGTTAAACAGTTACGATCCTGAACGTGGTATTCGTTCTATTTTAGGGGCTAAATTTAATACAGGCGATGGCGGTTATGGCATCTTGGGCGTAGGTGACAGCAGTGACAAGCCTAGGGTATGGACCGATGCGGATAAGCGTTTCTTAATGTCAGCCTCTACTTTAGTGGGCAGTATTTTTGCCTCTGAGCAAAGAACCATAGCAGAGCAAGAGCTGATCATTGCAAAAGAAGCTGCTGAGCAAGCGGCGCAAGCAAAAAGTGAGTTCTTGGCCACCATGAGTCACGAGATCAGAACCCCGATGAATGGTGTTCTGGGTATGTTGGAATTGCTAGAAGATGAGCCTTTAACTGCTGAACAACACAAGAAAACCAGAGTAGCGAAAGCCTCAGCACACTCTTTATTAACTTTAATTAATGAAATTCTCGACTTCTCCCGTTTAGATGCTGGCAAGATGGAATTGGAGCATATTGACTTTGATTTGCGCACTTTATTGGGAGATACCACGGTTGCACTAGCCTTGATGGCGCAAGATAAAGGTTTAGAGCTGATCTTAGATCTTACTCAGATTGATGACAGCATGGTGATGGGTGACCCAGCCAAAATACGGCAAATTGTCACCAACTTAGTTGGTAATGCCATTAAGTTTACTACCGATGGCGAAGTTGTCGTAAGTGCCAACATTACTAAGTTCCAGCAACGTCTGCAGTTGACAATAAACGTTAAAGATACCGGGATTGGTATTCCTGAAGAAAAGCAACGCACACTGTTTGACCCTTTCACCCAAGTGGATGCTTCAACAACAAGACGATTTGGTGGCTCAGGTTTGGGCTTAGCTATTTGTCATAAACTATCGACCATGATGAACGGTGAATTATCGGTTGCCAGTGTAGAAGGCGAGGGCAGTACTTTCACCTCGACTTTATATTTAGAACCGAGCAGCAGAGTGACAGACAAACTGCCAGAGCCTGCGCTGAAAGATAAGCATATTTTGTTGGTCGATGATAACGTAACAAACCAAGCGGTTATGTCTGAGCAACTGAGTTTGTGGGGGGCTAAGGTGTCTTCGGTGCGAGAACCAAATGATGTGTTAGAGCATTGCCTAGAAAAACAGCCTGTGTCTGATTCTATGCCATATGATGTGGCCATTTTGGACATGCAAATGCCAAGGTTAAATGGTGCACAACTTGGCAGCTTGCTGCGGGAAAATGAAGCGACTAAAAACATGCCACTCGTTGTAATGACAAGTATGGGCATAAAAGGTGACGCTGCCTACTTTAACTCATTAGGCTTCAGCGCCTACCTGCACAAACCTGTAATTGATAAAGAGTTAGTTTCTGCACTGAGCTTAGTGTTAAACGAAGCAAAAGCCGATAGACCAATCATCACCAGTCGTTATGTTCATGAGCTAGAAAGCCAAAACGAAGACAAGTACGCACAACCGACAAAGTTAACCAATGGCAGTGCAACCGCGGTACAAGAGCCAGAAGCGAAAAAGCAGGCGATAAACGAGTCTGCAGTAAAGCGCATTTTGTTAGTTGAAGACAATAAGGTTAACCAACAAGTGGCGGGCTTTATGTTGAAAAAGTTAGGTTATGAATTTGATCTGGCTGAGAATGGCTTGCAAGCATTGGATAAACTCAGCGAACTTGAGGGGCAATACGACTTGGTATTGATGGACTGCCAAATGCCAGAAATGGATGGGTTTGAGGCAACTGAATCAATTCGTTCAGGCAAAGGCGGAGAGCAAAACAAAGCTATTCCTGTTATTGCCTTAACGGCAAACGCGATGGAAGGGGATAAGCAAAAATGTTTAGACTCAGGGATGAATGAATATTTGTCTAAGCCAATCCAAGTGGATAAATTAAAAGGGATGTTTGAGCAGTTTATTAAGTAATATCAAAAAAACGATCTGGCAAGCCAGTCAGATCAACCTCTGGTTGCTAGATCGTTTGCACGTCAGAAATAAGCTTGTTGTAAAGCTTATAGCGTTTTTAAAAACTCTTCGCTTAGCTTTAGCTCGTCGTTTAGATTAACTTGTACACCTTTGTTTGCTACGTCAGAGGCAATTGATTTTGCTTCGTCTAGCGAGTGCATTTCGTAAGTACCACATTGGTATTCGTTAAGTTCTGGGATCTCGTTTTGCGCTTGTACACCTTGAACATCTTTCATCGATTGTAACCATGCGTCAGCAACCGCTTGCTCTGATGGTTCGCCAATTAAGCTCATGTAGAAACCAGTACGACAACCCATAGGCGAGATATCAATGATCTCCACTTTGTCACCATTTAGGTGGTCACGCATGAAGCCAGCAAATAAATGCTCTAAAGTGTGGATACCACGTTCAGATAAAATTTCTTCGTTAGGCACACAAAAACGTAAATCAAATACTGTGATGTTGTCGCCTTTTGGCGTTTGCATTTTTTTCGCGATGCGTACCGCTGGCGCATGCATTTTAGTGTGGTCAACGGTAAAGCTGTCTAATAAAGGCATTGGGTTTTTCCTTATAAATATTTTTTCGCATTATAGATGCTCTAACAGCAGATACCAACGGTAAAGTTTGTATGGGTATTTAAGCTCAGTGTTCAGAGTTGCCAAACTGATAATTAGTGTAATACTTAATCAATTACCACTGGAACCGAGCTGTAATGAATTTTACTCGATATAGTAAAAGCCTGTTTTTCATTCCTTTCCTCTCCCTGGCTATATTAGTCGGTTTCTTTATGCTCAGTTTAAATCAAATGTTGAAGTCTTGGATTTATGAACGCAGTGAGCAAGAGCTGGTAAGGATCAGTGAAGTTACCCTAGACAGCATTGAAAGAACAAACGCGAGTTATGATGAAATGGAGATCATTGCCGACAGCGTTGGTATGGCAACGCCGCATATGCGAGTGACCATTATTGATGGCAATGGCGTGATCATAGGGGATTCATTTTATGATGCCGCAGACTTATCCAATTTAGGCTCACAAAATTTGCTACCAGAAGTTAGGTTAGCCCTAAGTGCAGGTAAAGGTACAAGTGTCCGTTTTGGCAAATACATCAATGCAGATGCCTACTATTATGCAAGGCGCTTTTTGATTGATAGCAATTGGGCTGTCATTCGTATCTCCCTTCCTATTCAAGAAGTTAATCAAGCCATTGGTACTTTGAAACTGATCCTATTGGGCTTTTATTTGGTTGCAGTTATATCGCTGGCTGTGCTTATTGGTTTGTACTCCAAGGTGTTAAGGGCTTCTATCTTAAAAGAACACAGTTTGCTTGAACGACGAGTTGAAGAAAGGACATCAGAGATAGAAATGCTACAGAGGCTGGCAAGTATGTTAGCAGCTTGTAACTCAATTGATGAAGTACAAAAAGTGTTGAGTGAAATCGTACCAAAAGTGATAGGTGACTTTTCTTGTGCGGTTTCGCTGGTCACGGATCAAGGTGACTTAATTGAAACCAGAATAGAGTGGCCTGGCAGTTGGCCTGGGTTAAATGTATTTTCTACTAATGAATGTTGGGCGCTGCGCAAAGGGCGTTTTCATATTTCTAAAGATAAACATTCAAGCCTTACCTGCAGTCACATGAGTGACAATCAAGATAGAACTTTGTGTATGCCACTGTTGGCTCATGGTAATGCCATTGGTTTATTGCATGTGTTGTTAGCGGACAAAGAAGCCGATATGAACCTTGTGTTCACTCTATCGGAGCACTTAGGCTTAGCCTTGGCTAATTTGAACATGCAGGATAAATTGCGCGAACAAGCAATCAAAGACCCGTTAACCAAACTGTATAACCGCCGTTACATGGACACTATGCTAGAGCGAGAGCTTAATCGTTGCCAGCGTCATGAAGTACCAATGTCAGTGTTAGTATTGGATATAGATCACTTTAAGCCTTTCAATGACAACTATGGCCATGATGCTGGTGACTATGTATTGCAAACTTTAGCGACTAGTTTACAGGCGGCATTGCGCAAAGAGGATTTACCCTGTCGTATTGGTGGCGAAGAGTTCGCAATTATTTTGCCAGATACCGATAGCCACTCTGCACAAGCTTGCGCGGCTAAGATAAGTCAATACATAAAAGCAGAAGAATTGCATTTTCATGGTAATTCATTGGGTCAGGTAACGGTTTCTATTGGCGTCGCAACGTATGGTGAAAACGGCCATGATGCCATTAGCTTACTTAAGTCCGCAGACATTGCTTTATATGAAGCAAAAGAGGCGGGCAGGGACAGAGTTAAGGTTGCCAAGTCGAAAATAAAGAAAAATGTCACCGAAATTCACTCGGGTGTGAAACAAATTTAAAAAAAGTTCATTTTTTTAGTTGAAAAGCTTTCTAATAACCCCACTTATTGTGTCAACAATATATCAAACCCTAAATTAAAGAAGTTCGGAGTTGATCTCATGGGTAAAATAATCGGTATTGACTTAGGTACAACTAATTCTTGTGTTGCTGTGTTAGACGGCGACCAACCTCGTGTAATTGAAAATGCAGAAGGTGATCGTACGACTCCTTCAATCATCGCATACACAGACGAAGGTGAAACTCTAGTAGGCCAACCTGCAAAGCGTCAGGCGGTAACTAACCCTACAAACACACTATTTGCTATCAAGCGTTTAATCGGTCGTCGTTTTGAAGACAAAGAAGTTCAACGTGACATCGACATCATGCCATTCAAAATTGTTAAAGCTGACAATGGCGACGCGTGGGTAGAAGCGAAAGACGAAAAAATGGCTGCGCCACAAATTTCTGCTGAAGTTCTTAAAAAGATGAAGAAGACGGCTGAAGATTTCTTAGGTGAGTCAGTAACAGAAGCGGTGATCACGGTTCCTGCATACTTCAACGATTCACAGCGTCAAGCAACTAAAGATGCGGGTCGTATCGCTGGTTTAGACGTTAAGCGTATCATCAACGAACCAACTGCTGCTGCATTAGCATACGGTGTTGGTAAGAAAGGCGGCGACAACGTTGTTGCAGTATACGACTTAGGTGGTGGTACATTCGATATCTCTATCATCGAAATCGACGAAGTAGACGGCGAGCAAACGTTTGAAGTATTAGCAACAAACGGTGACACTCACTTAGGTGGTGAAGACTTCGATAACCGCGTTATCAACTACTTAGTTGAAGAGTTCAACAAAGAGCAAGGCGTTGACCTTAAGAATGACCCGCTAGCAATGCAGCGTGTTAAAGAAGCAGCTGAAAAAGCGAAGATCGAGCTTTCTTCTGCACAACAAACAGAAGTTAACTTACCTTACGTAACAGCTGATGCGTCTGGTCCTAAGCACATGAACATCAAGATCACTCGTGCTAAGTTAGAGTCTCTAGTAGAAGACATGGTTAAAGCAACGTTAGAGCCATTAAAAACGGCACTTAACGATGCAGACCTTTCAGTATCTGACGTAAACGACGTGATTCTAGTTGGTGGTCAAACACGTATGCCACTAGTTCAGTCTGCTGTTGCTGAGTTCTTCGGTAAAGAAGCTCGTAAAGACGTTAACCCAGACGAAGCAGTTGCACTTGGTGCTGCCACGCAAGCAGGTGTACTATCTGGTGACGTTAAAGACGTATTATTATTAGACGTAACACCATTATCTCTAGGTATTGAGACAATGGGTGGTGTTATGACGCCAGTAATCGAGAAGAACACGACGATTCCTACTAAGCAATCGCAAACGTTCTCAACTGCTGAAGATAACCAAGCTGCTGTTACAATTCACGTTCTTCAAGGTGAGCGTAAGCAAGCACAAGGTAACAAATCTCTAGGTCAATTTAACTTAGAAGGTATTCGCCCAGCACAACGTGGTACACCACAAATCGAAGTAACATTCGACGTTGACGCTGACGGTATCTTACACGTATCTGCGAAAGACAAAGATACAGGTAAAGAGCAGAAGATCACTATCCAAGCTTCTTCAGGTCTAT
The DNA here is from genome assembly GCA_965200905.1 of Psychrosphaera sp. GTDB lineage: Bacteria > Pseudomonadota > Gammaproteobacteria > Enterobacterales > Alteromonadaceae > Psychrosphaera. Next base: position 205,955 of record CBDAVN010000013.1, on the reverse strand, counting down.
CTGACGATGAAATCGAAGCAATGGTACGTGACGCAGAAGCGAATGCGGAAGAAGATAAGAAGTTCGAAGAACTAGCGCAAGCTCGTAACCAAGCTGACGCAATTGTTCACGCAACTGAAAAGCAAGTTGAAGAAGCAGGCGAAGAACTACCAGCTGCTGACAAAGAAACAATTGAAGCGGCAATCAACGAGCTTAAAGAAGCTGTTAAGTCTGGTACGAAAGAAGACATCGACGCAAAACAACAAGCGTTAATGGAAGCTTCACAAAAGCTAGCTGAAATTGCACAAGCTAAGCAGCAAGCGCAAGGCGCTGGTCCTGATGCAGGTGCACAGCAACAACAGTCAAACGTACAAGACGATGACGTTGTAGACGCTGAGTTCGAAGACGTTTCTGACGACAAGAAGTAAGAAAACAATAATTAGTATCTTTTAAGGGCGTTTAATTACGCCCTTTATGTTTTTAAAAAGGTTAAGTTTTAGTTATGTCTAAACGCGATTATTACGAAGTTCTGGGTGTGGAGAAAGGCGCAACAGAACGTGAAATCAAAAAAGCGTACAAGCGCTTAGCGATGAAGTATCACCCAGACCGTACCGCTGGTGACAAAGACTTAGAAGCAAAATTCAAAGAAGTTAAAGAAGCTTACGAAGTATTATCTGATGCTGGTAAGCGTCAGCAATACGACCAATTTGGTCATGCGGCATTTGAACAAGGTCATGGCGGCGGCCATGGTGGCTTTGGTGGCGGAGCTGACTTCTCAGACGTATTTGGCGATGTGTTTGGCGACATTTTCGGTGGCGGTGGTCGTCGTGGTGGTGGCGGTCAACGTCAGCAACGCGGTGCAGATTTACGCTACAACTTGGAAATGACATTAGAAGATGCGGTTCGCGGCAAAGAGCTAGAAATCAAAGTGCCTACTTGGGTATCTTGCGATCCTTGTAATGGTTCAGGTGCAAACAAAGGCTCTAAGCCTAAAACGTGTGGTACTTGTCACGGTAGTGGCCAAGTGCAAATGCGCCAAGGTTTCTTTGCTGTTCAGCAAACCTGTCCTACTTGTGGCGGCCAAGGTCAAACTATTTCTGACCCTTGTAAATCTTGTCACGGTCAAGGTCGAGTTGAAAAGACTAAGACGTTATCTGTTAAGATCCCTGCGGGTGTTGATACCGGTGACCGAATTCGCTTAGCAGGTGAAGGTGAAGCTGGAATGAATGGAGCACCGGCAGGTGACTTATTTGTTCAAGTGCATGTAAAAGATCACCCAATCTTTGTACGTGACGGCTCAAACTTGTACTGTGAAGTGCCAATAGGCTTCTCAACGTCTGCACTAGGCGGTGAAATTGAAGTACCTACTTTGGATGGCAGAGCTAAGCTTAAGATCCCTTCAGAGACGCAAACAGGCAAGATGTTCCGTCTACGTGGTAAAGGTGTTAAATCAGTTCGTGGTGGTGCAGTTGGTGACTTATTATGTAAAGTTATCATTGAAACGCCAGTGAACTTAAATGACAGCCAAAAAGACTTACTGCGCCAGTTTGAAGAAAGTATGTCTGGTAAGCCTTCTAAGTACCGCCCAAAAGAGCAGGGCTTTTTTGATGGTGTGAAGAAGTTCTTCGACGATTTAACTAGCTAAGCCTAGTAACCGTAAAAGTAGAAAAGCCCGCTTGATAATGCGGGCTTTTTTGTAGAGGAAAAATAGTTATGATGATTGCTTGGCAATGCTGGGCTTGTTGTTTTTCTTTGCTCCTAACAAGCCAAACCAAAAAGCGCCTTCAAATAACAAACCAAAAGCAAAGAACAGCACTAAACCCGTTTCGCTTCCTGCACCGTAAAATACTAATGACAAAAGTATCAGGCTAACTAACACTGTCAGTCGAATGACTTTATTCATAATTACTTCCTTACTTTGCTTTGTCATAACGTTAGCCGTGTTTGTGACTTAACTCCAGTTTAAAAATGTAAATAGTTATGAGTTTTTACTGCTAACTCGACTGGAAAATACAAGTACTAGTACGACTAAAGCTAATAAAGGTGATGACTCAGGCACGTTATTAACTCTAGATAATGTGATATTCCGTCTATTTAATGAGGTCACATTTATATCATCTAGGAAGTTACCATATGAGCCTTTGTTAACCGTGGTAAATCGAATGGTAGTGTAAGCTGAAGTCGCGATAAAGCTGGTGTTAAATAAAGACCAGTTCTTGACGGTATGTTGGTCTAGTAACTGGCTATAAATGCTTATGTCTTGCTGGTCTAGTACATCAAAAACAAAGGCTTCAGAATTATTTGTTCTTGCTGCGTAAGCAAAACTAACTGCGTAGGCTTGGCCAAGCTCAGTGGCAAAAGTTTGAAATATACTAAAAGGGCCTTTTGCTCCGTGAGCATTTAATTCGGCGTGCTGTTTGCCCTCGTAAGCTGAAAAATTATTTAGCCTATGCCAGATCTCAATATTGCTGCCTTGCCAGCCTAACACCTTATCTGATGTGAACCAGCGCCAAGATCTGTCAGGAACTTTAGTTTGTTCAAAACTGCCATTTTGGATCAGCCCAGCAGCCGCTGTTTGGCAAAATGCAACGCAAAATAAAAAAGCAAACCATGTTTTCATAACTTTTACCACCTAAAGACTGTGTTTAAATAATAAACGAAACAAGTGAGTAGCGACTAATGCTAGTGCGGTTTGGCTTTGTTATCTATGGAAGCATATCAACTAATACATTTCTTTTATGCTCAATCAAAGTCTTGAACCTGTCCACTTGTTACACAAGCTTTGCAAGTTCCATTCACAATTGTCAGTTTTATGTTGTTTTTGCTAAAAGTTATGTAAATGAAACTCCAGCAAGGATAACCATTGAGTTATTTTGTTTTCAGAAATGGTTTTAAATACAAGGATACAAGGGTGTTTAAGCCCTTGCCTTTTAGGCCAAATTTTTCTGGTTTCGTGGTTGCTGATGCGATTAGTAAACAGCCAAATAATCTATCCCAGATGGCTAACGCGCTGCCAAAGTTTTTGTCGTAGTGAGCTTTGTCTAAACTGTGATGAATTTGATGTTGAGCCGGTGAAATAAACCAGTACTCTAGCTTGCTTCCCCAACTTAGCCAAATATGAGAGTGTCTTAAATTGGCACCGAATACATTAAAAGCAAAAATAAATACATTGGCACCAAATACATCTATTACTTCAAGCTTGTGACCAAATAAGTACACACCAATGCCGATACTCAAACCTTGGATGAATACTAGTCTTACTGCATACATAGCGCTTTCGACAGGGTGTATTCTATAGACGGTGATTGGTGTAAGCACCTTTGCACTGTGATGAACTTGGTGAAAACGCCACAATAATGGCACTCGATGTGATAACCAATGTAGGAAAAAACGGCTAAAGTCATCGAGTAAAAACAGAATGAAGGTAAACGAAATTGCTACCATTGACTCAGGCATCCAGCCTAAATTGGCTGAGCCAAATACTTGCTCTAGTGCTTTGTTTAACCAAATAGCAATGGGGGCAGCACTAAAAAGCAACGGAATTATCAAGGCTGCTTTTATCACTCCGTTAATAACCCAAACTAGATAGTCTTGTTTAGCCGAAGTGTGTAACCATACTTTTTTATCAAATAAGGTTTTGATTGCCCCAGAAATCGAGGTGCTACGACTTAGCAACCATATAGCGAGTAAAACACTCGATAGGCTATAAAGCCAAAAAAGCCTTTTGTTGCTGCTGGCAAAATGGCCAGCAACAAAATCAAAAGGCTGAGTAAGCAGTTCAATCATACTTAGAATTGGTATTTATAACCAACAAAGAACTGCTGTGGCTTGCTCGGTCTTGCTCCATAAGGGCGGCGGCTTACAATCGCTTCTTCATCGGTTAAGTTATCCACTTTTAGATAAACTGAACCGTATTGCGCTAAGTCGTAGCTTGCCGATAGGTCAACGACGGTAAAATCATCGGTTTTTACACCAGATAAAGTTACGTTGTCGCCAGCCGCTTCGTGCATTTCACCCATGTACTTCACAAGTAAGTTAACTTGCCAGTTTGTCGCTGATAAACCAAAGCTTACTGTTAGCTGTTGCTCTGGTAAATAAGGTACAGGATCGCCTGCTTCTACGTCACCCCACATGTCAAAGCTCGACTCTAAATCTTGCTTAAACTCAGACTCAGTTTGAGTGAAAGTAACAGACCAAGGTAGGTCTAACTCAGTATTCAGTTGCTCAACAGAAGATAAGTTAAATTCCAAACCGTACACGTCAACTTCACCACCGTTGTATTCAACATCTTGTTGACCTTGAGTTAAACAAGAAGATGAACGAGAAGCGGTGCAGCTTTCTTTTAAGTTATTAAAATCATTAAAGAAGAGAACTGACTCTAGTTGAGTCGTGCCGTTGTTATAACGACCACCTAACTCATAGTTAGTGCTTTCTTCTGGTCTTGCTTCAGCAGGTTGTGCAGGGCTAACTGGTACATAACCTTCATGAGCACCAGCAAATAAACCAGTAAACTCATTTAACTGATAAAATGCAGACAAGCTGTATAACCAAGTCTTAGTGTCTTTTTCAATCCAGTTGTCTTGTTGACCTTCAGCTTCGTTTTGGTAACGGCTTTCTAGGATCTCGCCACGGCCACCAGCGGTTACTGATAAATCGCCAAACTTAACGGTATCTTCTAAATAAATAGAAATTGCATCAGTTTCTTCATAATTCACGGTTGTGAATCTTGGACCTTGCTCAGAAGGGGTCATAACCCCAGAACGCATTAAGTAGTTTTGCGCGAAATGATCACGGTCAATTCTGTCACGATGGAAGCGAACACCTGTGGCAATAACATGTTCAAGTCCTAGCGCTTCTGTTGCAAACGTTAAGTCTGTTTGAATACCGCGACTGTAGTAGCTGCGATCGTTAGTACCAACAATAAATTGTTCAAACGTGCCCTCAGAGTCCTTTTCACCTGTTAATACTTGGTAGTAGTTCTCATAAACTTCTGGCTCAGCCAAGATAGTTTGTAGACTAACAGGCGTGGTTACTCTTGATTGGTCAAAGCCATCCACTTTACGCCACGCACGTTCAAATTCATTATTGTAAAGCTTAGTTGTTAAGCTTAATGATTCAGATCTGAAGTGATGGGTTAATTGTATCTGGTCGTGATCCCACTTCATGTTAGCTGCTTGTGTAGCTGCGTAACGACGGTATGGATTGGCAGCAAAATCTGCATCAGTAAGACCTAGGTAAGTTTCATTTGAGTCTTCGTCTGCAGTACCAACTTTTAACTCAACAACTTGATAGCCTTTTAGACCAAACAAACCTTGGTCTAACTGATAATTCAGCTTAAACATAAAGTCGTTTTTAACAAAACCAGAGTCTTGGTCGTACAAACTGTTAGTGGCATTATCAATTGTTTTAAAGCCATCAGCTTCCGTTTTTAATCCTTCGACTAAAAAGCCTAACTTTTGATCTTCTGCAATTGACCAAGTGTTACCGTAGAAACCGTGAATTTTTTGGTATCCGTCTGAGCCTAGGGCTAATTCAATCTGACCTTCATTGCTATCAGGTACTGAACGTGTTGTTAGGTTCAATGTACCTGCAACGGTATTTGGGCCATATTTAATAGCAGCAGGACCTTTAAATACTTCCACAGATGTCATGCGATTAACTGACGGAAAGTAATAAGCCGCAGGCGCTGAGTATGGTGCCGGGCCAATTAATACGCCGTCTTCTAAAATATTGATTTTTTGGCTGCGCTCAGGGGTTACGCCACGAAAGCCAATGTTAGGCCTAAGGCCGTAACCATCTTCTTGACGAATATTTACACCTGGCACTTTAGCTAAGATACGGTGAATGTCATCGTAATCAAATTTTTCAAGTTCCAACTCGTCAATAAGCGTTGCTGAACCAGACTCTGTACGTAATTTATCAGAGCGACCTAAGATACGGATATATTCAATTTCTTGCTCTGCTTGCTCGGCGTTATTCGCTGTTTCCTGCTCGGCTGCAAAAGCCATCGGTGTGGCAACTAATAATGATAATAACACTGGGTTTAAGTTGAATTTACTCATTAGTCAGCATCTCCAGCAGAAGTTTGTGGTAACTCAAGCGCTAAGTAAGTAATGAATACTGATTTCAAATTATCAGTGACGGTCTTCACAGCTTGGTGAAGTTCTTGCACTTTTTCAGGATCACTGGTCACAGCTTGTTCTAGGCTAGCAGAAAAACTGTCGGCAGCGTCGATGGCATTCTGGATATCTTGTTTCATTGTCGTTGCTAATTCTGCCGCTTCAACTTCTACTAAGAAATCATCGAAGCCTGCATTTGCTTCATCGCCTGCAATGAAAAGCTTTTGCAAACCAATTAAATTATTTTTGATATTACTGATACTGTTGCCGCTGAGCAGCGACTCAATATCTTTAACGCAAGCTGCACTGTCACAACTATTGCTTTGTAAGCCAATTGGTGCCGCTAGTTTAGCGTCTTTGGTGATACTATCTATGTAGAACATGGCATCGGTAATTCGGTTGATTGCAGCTTGTTCATCATCAAAATAGTCAGGGTTAGCTGATTTTAAAATTTGAGCATAACCGTCAGTACCTCGCCATGCGTCAGCTAACTCTTTAGCTGAGTTTTGCAGGTCATTGGCTACTGCTACAGCAAACTGACAGCGGGCAACACGACGCTCTTGTTCTGGTCTATCATTCCAGCCTGCTGGAGCTAAACGGTCTGCGCTGCACGAATGGTTTAAGTTATTGCTGAATAATAAGTATTCTAATGCATCTAAGCCTCGTCTTGGCGCTGTTCTACGGCTAATATCATAAGCTGAACCAGACACTGAGCCAGCTTCAAAGAAGCCAACATCTTGGTCAACAGCACAGCTTTGTACTACGGGCCAAGAATATATTTTGTTTCTTAAATTCGCTTCATTGTCCAATACTGGACCAACTTGCATTACTTCTAACTGCTGCCACTGATCCATAGTAGCTCGCCATGCTTGTTGTGCCGCTTCAGTTTGCGATGATAGATCGGCTGAGTTGGCAACAACGGCTTCACACATGCCATTGATTGCGGCAGATTGTGTTTGAGATTGTTGTTCGAAAGCTTCTATTGTGGCGACTAATACTTTGTCGGTTACATCAGACAATAAAACGCTTCGATTAAATTCTGTGTTTAGATCTGGGGTGGTATTACCGTTACCAAAACCCGGTCCTTGTTCAGTGCTAGTGCTGTCTGAACAAGCTTGGATTAAGGGCAGTAACAATAAAGCTGCGTATGCTCTCATTTCTTCTTTGTCTCTAATTTAAATGGCAAAAAGGCTGACAAATGTCAGCCTTGGATCATAGATTGAAGCTATTTTTTACCAGTTAGCAACATTTTCAGCATCAAATCCATATGCCGCTTGAAGAATGTCTCTAGCTTGTTTTAAGTCAGTTAAGTATGCTGCAACGTTTGCATCTACAAGAACTGGCGCGTCACCAATTAACGTGTTTGCTTGTTCAAACTGAGCATCCGTTAATGGGCTAAGACGGTTGAACTGTAAGCTTACTAAGAAGCCTTTTAGTTCAGACCAGTGCTTCGCTAAATCAGCGTAGCTGAACGAGTCAGTACCCCAGTTTGCGTAATCACCTGTTGTGTCGTTGATGTAGTGAACGGCTGTTGCTGCAATCGACTTTTCCCAAGCTAATAGAGCAATATCTCTTTGCGCTAATAACTCAGTCATTTGTGCGTCTGTTAATGCCGTTGTGTTGGCATCAGCAAGTACTTTACGGCCTTTTAAGAATGCATTCATTGCTTCTGCAGTAAAGTCCGTAGGGTTAGTTCTAGATGCTGTGCCTCTGTCGCGCTTAGCTGCATTTTGCGAGTGACCGAAGTTGTACTCAGAATTGAAGTCAATCATGCCATCAGCGTCAGTGTCGTGCATACCACGCCAAGCGTCACGACCGCCTTTGTTAGCGATCTCATCGTCAGAGTAATCTAGGTAATCACGAGCCGCGCCGAAGTAACCAAAACCTTCATCGAATTGGTGCTCTAATGAAGTGTAGTTTTTGCCGCTAACTAAAGCTGTGTTGTCAGAGCGTAAACCTTTACCGTCAGTGTCGTTATCTAGGTAGTCATCAGCACCTTGTGAGAAAGCTACCGAGCCTAATAGGATCTTTTGTACTAGTTGCTTTAAGTCGCGACCGTCAGCGGCTAGGTATACTTTAGTGATATCGTTACCAAGTGCGTCTTGACGAACGTTACCAGCTAGCGTTTGACCTGCGTTAGCTGCGATTTCAGTTAATAATGCACGGATTAATTGCTCAGGGCTTTGTGAACCTTTAGCACCAAATGCAACAAACTCTGTGCTCCAGTCTTTGTGCTGACCAACTTCGTCGTTACCTGCAATTTTGCCATTTAGGTTTTTAGAAGAAGATGATACTTCTCTAAGTGTTTTTTGTTTCGCTTCAGAAAGCGTTGAGGTTGTTAAGTTTCTATCTGCAACTTCAACTTCCCAGTCACCGTCGTAGTATGAAATTAACTTGTCTAAAGCTTCTTGTTCAGTGGTAATAGCACCTGAGTCTAATTCTGCTTGTAAACCTGAGCTGATGTAGTTGTTTAGTTCAGCGATTAATAGGTGACGAGCGATCTGACCTGAATATGAAACGCTTGAAGCATTTGCTGTTGCGTTATTGAATGTATACGTGTCTAAAACGTCTGTTACTGCAACATTGAAGTCAACAGAAAGCTTGTTGCTTGCTGAGTCAGTTGCTTCAACCGCTAGAGATACTGATTTTTCTGCTTCGTAGTTTAACTTATTGTCAGCCTTTAGCTTAAGCTGTGAGTTAACCACTTCAAAACGATCATCAGAAACCGTAAATGTGAATGTATCGCCTGCATCTTGGTCTGTTACTGATAAGTCACCGATAACTGCGCCAGTTGCATTTTCTGCTACTTCCATTGCTGAAAGGCTAATTGCTGTTGGTGCTTCTGCAACGTCAGTTACTGTTACCGTGAAGTTAGCAGAGAAAGTGTTGCTAGCTGAGTCCGTTACTTGGATTGTTAAAGCAACTTCTTTTTCTGATTCATAGTCTAAAACCGCATCAGCTTTTAACTTAAGTTTTGTACCAGATACTTCAAAACGGTCATCTGAAACTGTGAAAGTATGAGTGTCGCCAGAATCTGCATCGGTAACCGTTAAGTCACCAACATCTGCGCCTGTTGCGTTTTCAGCAACCACTGCAGCAGATAGGCCAATTGCCGTTGGAGCTTGGTTAGTTGGAGTCGTAGGTGGTGTTGGCGTTGTTGTTTCGCTACCGCCGCTAGAAGAACCACCACAAGCTGTAAGTGTTAGCGCTACTGCTGCTGCAATAAGAGATTTTTTAAACATTTTACCCTCAAAGTTTTAACAAGAATTATTATCATTATTAGGAACTATACTTAAGCAAATAATGCGAATCAATATCATTTATGTCATCGTATTCATTAAGGGGGAATATCTTTTAAAACCGCATTATTAAGAATAAATAAATTAATAATTAAGTGATTTTTAGTAATTTATTCTCATCAAAATAGTGTGGTTTTTAACCGCTAAGATTAAATGTTGATATCCTTTTTCAAGGCTTTCTAGAAAGGAGGGTAGAGAGTGTTGGTTTTGTCTAGAAAAAGGCTAATTTTACATTAGCCTTTAAAATAGAAAAAAAGTCTATGATTGAATGTTTATGTAAAAAGATCTTAGCCTTGAATACCACCTAAAGTAAGTTTGGCTGGATCGAGTAGCTTGTTGAGTTCATCAATCGAAAGGTCGGTATTTTCATGAGCAACGTCAATAATAGGGCGTCTTTCTTTATATGCCAGTTTGGCAATTTCAGCTGCTTTAGCATACCCAATGATTGGATTTAGCGCTGTTACTAAAATAGGGTTAAGCGACAAGGCCAATTCAAGGTTTTGTTGTTGCACATTGAAACTCGCAATGGCTTTGTCAGCCAATAAGTGACTGATATTCGCCAGCAGTTCAATGCTTTCAAGTAAGTTTGCAGCAATAACAGGTAACATCACGTTTAACTCAAAATTACCAGATTGACCACCAATTGTGACGGTCGTGTCATTGCCAATAACTTGAGCTGCAACCATAGCAGCCGCTTCAGGAATGACAGGGTTAACTTTACCTGGCATGATTGAAGAGCCAGGCTGCAGCGCTTCTAATTCTATTTCACCTAAGCCTGCAAGCGGACCAGAGTTCATCCAACGAAGATCATTGGCTATTTTGGTTATCGTTACCGCTGTGGTTTTAAGCTGTCCAGACAAAGCAACGGCAGTGTCTTGCGAGCTGATATGAGTAAAGAAATTATCAGCTGGCGAAAATTCAATGCCAGTTTTTGCTGATAACTGAGCGCTGAACTTAGCGGCAAATTCTGGGTGTGCATTAATTCCAGTACCAACTGCAGTGCCGCCTTGAGCAAGAGTTTGAATAGGACCTTGCAACTGTTTTAAGTTACGGATGTTATGGCTAATTTGGTCAGCCCAAGTGTTGAGCGATTGGGCCATAGTGATTGGCATCGCATCCATTAAATGAGTACGACCTGTTTTAACAAAACCTTCTAATGTTGATGCTTTGTCGCGAATCGTTTTCTCTAGGTAAGCGAGTGCAGGCAGTAGTTTTTCGTTCAGCTCAATTGCCGCACTGATGTGAATGCTCGAAGGAATAACGTCGTTACTGCTTTGTCCGTAGTTGATATGGTCATTAGCAGAAACGTTATCGCCATAAATTTTGCTAGCTAGGTTTGCTAACACTTCATTTGCGTTCATGTTAGAGCTGGTACCTGATCCTGTTTGGAATACATCAACAGGGAAATTGACCATGTAATCTTGCCCTAATAAATCATCGACAGCCTGACAAATAGCTTCTCCCCATTTTCTCTGGCAACAACTGCAACTGTGTGTTCGCTTTCGCGGCTGAATACTTTGCAAGTAATAAGGCCTTAATAAAAGCGGCTGGCATTTGTTTTGAGCTAACAGGAAAGTTATTGATAGCCCTTTGCGTCTGAGCACCGTATAGCGCTGACTCAGGCACTTCTAATTGCCCCATACTATCCTGTTCAATTCTGGTTTTTGTCATGGATTCCTCACTCGTAAAGAGATTCTTCTGTGTAATTACAACTAATGGTTAGTTCTCGAAATAACTGCTGTAGCTTTTTGTCACTGCAAGCGCATCGAGAGCTGCGTTTTAAAAGAGAGTAACGGTCGGTAAATATTATCTAAGCATTGCAAGCGCCAATGTTTAGGCACGAGCTCATCCATTACAGCATCTAATAGTAGTCGAAACTGCGACTCATAATGTTGTAGTTGGCCAATTGATGAGCTGGACTGAGGCGCATCTAAGTCCAGCCAAAAACCGATCAAGCCACAATTATCAGGCTCAGAACCATAGCGAATTTTTTGCTTTAACAGCTCTAGATTAAGACTAGACATAACAACCTCAATGTCGGTGAGTTTTATTTACTGACGAATAATATGTAAAAAATATAAAAATAAAGTTGAAATTGCAAATGATAATGATTATCGTTTGGTCCGTAAGTGAGAAGGAAAATGTTATGACAATTGCACAAACTGAAAAATGGCAAGAGTTGTTGACCATAGGAAACGATTTTTACAAGTCTAACGATTGGCAACAAGCGGAATACCATTATGAGTTGGCCTTTGTTTTATTGCTGGATATGTGTCAAAACGCTCCGGCAGATTGTGACACTTTGATGGCATGGATATGTACCTGTCATAACTTATCTACGTTGTTTGAAAAATCAGAATAAGCTGCCTGCAGCTATGCGCTATCTATTGTTACCGCATGAACACTGCAAACACATTTTGGCGGAGCATTGCTCTGATGAAGAAGCTAAGTCGCTGGCTATCCAAGCTATGAGTGTGACTTTGCCTCCGATTGTCGAGTTTTCAAATAATCACCCTCATTTGACTGAAAAAAATAAGTTGGTGAACCAAGCCTCATCGCTGGCAACAAATGGTTTATTGCATTAGTAAATTTGGAGAGCACTATGAAATTTTTAAAGTTTATTATGGCTTGCATAGCTTTGTTAAGTACTGATCTGTATGCCCACTCTGGCCATGATCACGGTAATCCAATCATGGCGTTTTTTGAACACTTAGTATGGATGGCACCTGCTGTTATCGCTGTCGCTCTGGCGTTTTATTGGGTTGAAAATAGAAAACAGGCAAGAAGGATTAATCATGTCAACGATGCATAAACTACTTAGTAAAATTCACGCGGTTTCTCCTTTTGCTAGCGTTTCAGCTCACTGTGATATTCCTTGCAAAATATACGATCCTAGCACTGCACAAATAGCTGTGCTGACCATGATCCGTATGGTTGATCTGTTACAAGAGTTAGAGCAAAAGCCAGAATTGTCTTTTAACGACCAAGCTACATTTAATCGCCTTGTTGCGGAAAAAGAAGCACATGGCATTAAGGTAAAAGAAGAGGTAAGGGTAATTTGGGGCGATTACATTAAGCAGCCACAATTACAACAGTTTCCTAATTTACATGAGCTAGTCCACAACATCATGTTGGCGACATCTTTTGCTAAACAACACATTGACAGAGAAGCCACGGTTAAACTGTTGGATTTAGTCAATCAGTTTGCTGATATTTTTTGGCAGACAAAACAAGTAAATACCTACACAGCAACTTGCCCATACCCGCCTGCTGAACAAGTGGTTTATCCGGACCTAAAGGGCTAATTCATGTTTGGCTTTAAGCTATGGAAAGTGGAAGGGGAGAGTATGTCTCCTCTCATTCCCAATGGCAGTTTTGTATTAACCTGTCGCTGGTTACCTTTGGTAGCTGGCAGCAAATTAGTTATTCAACATGCCACTTATGGCCTGATAGTGAAAACGTTAGTTAAGTCAGACGATTCTGGAAAACTTTGGTGTCAGGGGGAATCTGAGTCGAGTGTTTCTGCTGAACAAATTGGTCCTGTTGAGCGCGTGAAAGTGCTGGCAAGGGTGCTTTGGATCTTTAAGGCACAGCAACAAGTAAATGGACAGCTATCTTAATGTTATTACTCAGTGTTAGAAGAAAATACTTAACCACTAGCTTAGCAATGTAAAACCTGAGCATAAGCGTTTATTACTACCGGCGTTTTTGCTGGTTTTATTAGCACAAAGTGACACTAGAGAATTGACCTTATCAGTGTTATCTGACGCCTTTTGGCAAGTATCTGTATTTGTCGCTGCGACATTAGCTGTTTACCATTTAGTGGCTAACTCAGTACTAAAATCAAATCGACTAGCAAAAGTTAAATCTTTACCGGCTGGCCAAGTTCTATTTGCTAGTTTGTTAGGTGCCATTCCAGGATGTGGTGGCGCGATCATTGTTATCACTCAATATGTCTCAGGCTCAATGTCATTTGGTGCTGTTGTTGCTGTATTAACCGCAACAATGGGAGACGCGGCTTTTCTTTTACTTGCCAGTGAACCGGTAACTGGCCTTGGAGTGATCGCTTTGACGATGACAATAGGGGTTATTTCTGGGCTTATTGTTGACAAAATTCACGATAAAAATTTCCTCCGACCAAAAGATACTGAGCAAACCAAACAGAAAAAGTGCCGCGCTTGTAAATCGGTTAAAGAAAGTAATGACATTCCAGCGGTGATGAAGCTGCAAGGAAAGTTATGGCGTCTGCTAATTGTGCCGGGAGCCATCATAGGTCTTATGTTTGCTGGCCAGGTTGATTTTGAACAATTTTTTGCTGGCTCAGAGCTGGTGATCCAGATCCTAGGCGCGGTATTAGCAATTTGTTTTATCACACTTTGGGCTTCAACCACTGAAATTAGTAGCTTTGAAACCTTTGTTTCGGAAGACAAAAAACGAGACGACTCGTTAACTTTTCAAAAAGTGGCACTTGATACCAACTTTGTTACAAGCTGGGTAGTATTAGCCTTCATCAGCTTTGAATTATTAATGCACTTTAAGCCAATTTGATTTGGCTCAGATGTTTTCTTATCTGCCTGCTGTTGCACCACTGGCTGGGGTTTTAGTTGGCATGATCCCTGGCTGTGGGCCACAAATTATTACCACCTCTCTTTATTTATCTGGCGCTATTCCTCTATCTGCCCAAATAGGGAACGCCATCAGTAACGATGGTGACGCTTTGTTTCCAGCAATAGCGTTGTCACCTAAAGTGGCTATTTGGGCAACCCTTTATTCCGCTATTCCTGCCTTAGTCGCTGCTTATGGCTACTTTTGGCTGTTCGAATAGTGATCGAGATCAAGAAATATGGCATTAGCATTCTGGTCGGAGTAGCCTGTTTAGCAATCGTTACTCTGTCTTTTTTACTTAGTCTTAAGTTAGTACTTTCTAACCTCATAAGTAATTACCTAGTTGATAATGAAGCTTGAACTCGAAATTATGGAAGACGGATTTTTGTAACTTCGCCGCAGCCTTGAAGTAAGTATTGAGAAGGTAATTCCCATACTTTTACTCTGGACTTGCGATGCGAAACTAAACTATTATGAGAACCATTCTCATTAAAAATAAAACGATGGAAAACCAAGGTATGAAATTAACAAAACTTTCAAAAGTTATTGGTACAGCTCTATTAGCTGTAGCTCTAGTTGGCTGTGCAGATGATGGTGATGACGGTGCAGTAGGTCCTGCTGGCCCAGCAGGGGCGGCTGGCGCAGCCGGTGCAGCTGGTACTAATGGTCAAGACGGTGTAAGCGTTTTTGTTACACGTGACGATGTAATTAAAACCAATGCAAACATTGCTTACGCGGCTTATGCAGATTCATTGATCACTGCACAAAACCTAAAAATGGCTTTAGAAACTTTTGTTGCTACGCCGACAGAAGAAAACTTCAAAGCGGCAAAAACAAGCTTGGTTAGACTCTCGTGAACCTTACGGTCAAACAGAAGTATACCGCTTCCGCGCAGGCCCAATTGATGCGTTAAACGTTGAAACTAAAGCAATGGGTGATGATGGCGACGGTCCAGAAGGCCTTATCAATGCATGGCCTCTAGGCGAAGCGTTAATCGACTACGTGGCATCAGAAGTAGATGGTGATGAGGGTCCAGAAAGCCCATCTAATGCACTTTCTTCAAACATTATTGCTGACACTGTTAATTACCCAACTATCACTACTAAAGTGCTAGGTGACTTATTTGAACACGGTGAAGATGAGCGTAACGTAACAACTGGTTACCATGCGATTGAATTTTTACTTTGGGGTCAAGACTTAAACCAAGACATGTCTGGTCGTGGTACTCGTGACGCAACGGCAGGTCACCGCCCAGTTTCAGATTTCTCTTTAACAGCTGGTGAATGTACTTCAGGCACAACTTCTGTTGCTGACGAAATTTGTACTCGTCGTGGCCAATACCTAGTAGCAAGTGCAGAGCTATTAGTTAACCACTTAAAAGCGGTAACGGAAGCTTGGGAACCTGCTGTAGCTGGTAACCACTATGATACATTTGTTAAAGGTGGTGACGTATCTCTAGCTAAGATCCTAGAAGGTATGGGTCGTTTAAGCTTTGGTGAGTTAGCTGGTGAGCGTATTAACATTGCACTAAGAACTGACTCTCAAGAAGACGAGCACTCATGTTTCTCTGACAACACTCACAGAGACATTTTCCTTAACGCAAAAGGCGTACAAAACAGCTACAACGCTTTATACACTCGTGTAGACGGTGAAGTTATCGAAGGTGCTTCTATTTATGACTTACTAGTAGTAAACGGTGAGCATGAGTTAGCCAACAAACTACGCGCTGATTTAGAAGCAACAATGGCTGCGGCAGCGGTTATTGATACTAAAGCGAAAACAGGTATGCCATTTGACGTACTTATTCAACAAAGTGCTGACCAAGCTAACGTAGTTGCAGTGATCAAAGCGTTAACAGCTCAAACAGATAGCATTGAATTAGCTATCAGTGCACTTGGCGTAACAACAGACGACTTACGTCAAGACACTGACCAAGATATCTAATCTTTGATTAGCAATAAAAATAGCCACTTTTGTGGCTATTTTTGTTTTAGATTAAATAAATAAGAATGATTTTTATTTATTATTAGCTATCACACTTTTGCCTGTAACCTTGTTAGATAGTGAACGAATATGCATAAAATTATAACTTCGATAGCGTTAAGCACGCTTTTAGTTGCCTGCGGCGGAGGTGGCGGCAGCTCGACTGATCCTGTTGTTGAACCAACTCCTAAGCCAAATCCACAGCCACCAGTTCAAGAGACAAAAGATCACAGCGGCCTGACTCCTTTAACGGCTGACAGCATAGATGAAAAAGAACACCTAGCTGGTGGCGATGCTACGCTTTTCATTAGTAATAAAGACGCGTTTTCTACTCGTCCTGAAATGATCGCCAGTAACTTTGCTCATGACGCTAATTTTACTTCTGGTGATCACCTGTTTAGAACGCCTGATGCAGATATTGGCCCTTTATTAAGTACTGGTTCATGTCAAGGCTGTCACTTAAATGATGGCCGTGGTGTTGTGCCTGCAACACCAACTACGCCAATGACGAGTATGGCTCTGAAAGTAGGAAGTGCGGATGGTGCAGCTGATCCTATCTATGGCGGGCATATTCAACCATTTGCCGTACAAGGGTTTACGACTAGCGATTTTGAATCAGGTTTTGCAAAGCATGATGGTTCGGTCAACGGTGACGAGCTATTTGGCGAAGCTTTTCCATTTGTTGAATATGAGATGGTTGAAGGCACTTACTCTGACGGTACGGCTTATCAATTAAGAAAACCGGTTTATAAAGTCAAAGACCTTAGCTTTGGCCCTTTTGTTAGTGATGTTCGATTCTCTGCTAGAGTGGCGCCTCAAGTATTTGGTACGGGTTTATTAGAAGCCATTCCAGAGGCAAATATTTTGGCATTAGCCGACGAAAACGATACTGATAACAACGGTATTTCAGGTCGAGCTGTCATGGTAACAGACAAAAACAGTGGCCAAAAAATGTTGGGACGCTTTGCTTATAAAGCGCAAAGTCCAACATTACTGCATCAAGTTGCAGGTGCTTACCTTGCTGATATGGGAGTAACGACTAGTGTATTCCCTAATGAAAATTGTACTTCACAACAGCCTGCGTGCTGGGCTGCTGCGGAACAAGAAAAAAAGGTTGGCGAAGAGGTCGACTTAGGTGATTTAGAATTAGCGCAAGTTGAGTTCTATAACAGAACATTGGGTGTGCCGACCCGAAGAGGTTACAACTCAGACACTAAAGCTTGGGATGACAACGTGATAGCTGGTCGCAAATTATTCTTCGAGCTAAATTGCTCTGGTTGCCACACTCCAAGACACGTAACAGGTGTTGCTGCAGGCAGCCAGTTAGGGGAAATTACTCTTGTTGGGCTTGAGCCAAACCCTGAACCGATTGAGATGCTTTCCAACCAAACTATCTTCCCATATACCGATTTATTGTTGCATGACATGGGTGGCTCTTGTGCGGTGACACGTGAAGATAGCCAAGGCGTAGCCTGCTCAAGCGGCGAGCAATGTTTTTATGTACAAAGGTGTGAAGGCCTAGCAGACACCTTTATCCAAGGTGAAGCTTCTGGCACTGAATGGAAAACGCCAGCGCTTTGGGGATTAGGTTTAGTACAAACCGTTAATCCGAATTCAACCTTCTTACACGATGGTCGAGCCAGAAGTATAGAAGAAGCGATCCTCTGGCATGGCGGTGAAGCCGAACAAATTAAACAAGCATTCATGGCGTTATCTCAAGAGCAACGCAAGCAAGTATTAGATTTTTTACAGTCGTTATAGATGAAATATTTAACTATTGCATTAGCAGTTTTAATCGCGGGTTGCTCTAAGTCACCCGCTCCTGATTTTTCTCAGTCAGAGCTACAACCTGGCGGCAGTCTTACCGCAAAAAGGTTATCTGAACGCAGTTACATCTATCCAGGTAAAGGGATAACTAAAGCGCAAGAGCTGGAGTTTTGGACCGGCTTTTCGCTATTTAGAGACCCTTGGGTTATCGCCCCTAGCTCGACCAAAGACAGAGATGGCTTAGGCCCATTATTTAATGCACGTTCGTGTGTTGCTTGTCATGATGCTGGAGGCAGATCGAAAGTGCATGAAGCGGGCGAGTTTTTACCAACGTCTTTGCTTATTCGTTTAGGTAGCACAGACAGCAATAACCTATCCGTTGATCCTATTTATGGTGGTCAGCTACAACCAAGAGTAATTGATTACGACAGAGCTAGGTTACCTCACAAGATTAAATCTGAAGGCAGTGTCAAACTGACCTTTAGCGAAATTGAAGGTCAGTTTGCCGATGGCACAAAGTATCGTCTGCAAAAGCCGAGTTATCAGTTAACGAAACTTGGCTATGGTGAACTGGCTCCTCATATTGGCGTATCACCTCGTCATGCACCAAATGTGTTTGGTATGGGCATGCTTGACGCAATTTCAGATGCCGATTTATTAGCTCAAGAAGATGTGGCAGACAGCAATGGTGATGGTATTTCGGCTAAGTATAACCGAGTAACCAATGTTGTTAATGGCGACATGGAAGTAGGGCGGTTTGGTTTTAAAGCTAAACACCCTAATTTAGAACAACAGGTTGCCGGTGCATTCCAAGGCGATATTGGTATTACGAGTACCTTATTCCCGAATGAAGCATGTACATCCACACAGGAGAGTTGTGCTATTGCGGCAAAATTAGGTGGTCATGATTCAGTCGAGATCCCAGACAAATTATTGCAGCTGGTTGATGACTTCAGTCGCTTCTTAGCCGTTCCTCCAGCAAGGAGGTTACAAGACAAATTGGCGGGCAGAGCGCTGTTTTATCAACTTGATTGCCAACAATGCCACACCCCAAGTTATACCACTGATCCTAACTATCCAATTGAGCAACTTGCAGGGCAAATTATTTGGCCATACACAGATTTAGCTTTACACGATATGGGTGAAGGCTTGGCCGATGGGGTTTACGAATACTCCGCAGATGGCAGGGAGTGGCGAACTCCACCTTTATGGGGCATAGGTTTACAACAAGCTTACACAGGACAAGCTCGATATCTTCACGATGGTCGAGCGAGAAGTATTGAAGAAGCCATTTTATGGCACGGCGGTGAAGCCAAAGCATCACAGCAGGCATACATCAAACTTTCAAAAGAGCAACGTACGCAGTTATTAGATTTCTTAGCTGCGATTTAAAAAAACATCGGGAAATGACAATGAAAGCACTTAAACAACTATCTATCATTGGTTTAACAAGTTTATTAGTGGCATGCGGCGGCGGTGGCGGCTCAGACAGCTCTGGTGGCAATTCTGGAGGTAGTACTGGTGGTTCAACGGGTGGCTCAACAGGCGGTAATACTGGTGGCAGCACGGGCGGAAATACAGGCGGCCAAACAACCACGCTAGAAAGTGAACTGGGCAAGTGGATCGTCGATATGGCAGATGGCTATATCATTCCAGCTTATCAAGATTTAGCTACAGCGAATTTACAGTTACAACAAGCTAGTCAGGCATGCAGTGCAGCAGGTTTTAACCAAGCTCAACTAGAGCAAATTCAAACGGCTTGGCAACAAGCATTCAATAAATGGCAAAGCATTCAATGGCTAAAATTGGGCCCTGTTGTTGAAGGCAGTAAGCTATTTCGATTCCAGTTTTTCCCAGATGGTAACGATGCCGTTAAACGCGGTGTTGATTTGCTGTTAGATTCGAGTGAAACCATTACGGCAGAGTTTCTATCGACCAAGCAAGTTGGCGCGCAAGGTTTCCCTGCTTTGGAAATGTTGTTGTACCCAGATAGCGATGCAGAGTCGTTATTAACTGCACAAAACAGCGCTAAACGCTGTGAAGCTGTGCAAGGTATTGCGGCTAACCTAGTGAACATTGCAAATGAGATCACCACAGCATGGTCAGAACAAGGCCGTAATTATCGAGCCAACTTTGTTGATGGTACGGGTGAGTTCACAGGTAAAGTAGATGTGGTTGAAGAAGTCGTTACTAACTATTTAGAGCACTTAGAGCTAGTTAAAGACGAAAAACTACTTATCCCTGTTGCACTTGAGAAACCAGGTATCCCAACTATTGCGGAAAGTCCACGCAGCGATATTTCGTTAACTCATATTCAAACTAACGTACAGGCTTTATTTGATATTTATACCGCCAAAGGCGGCCATGGTTTTGACGATATCTTAACTGGCCATTTAGAGCAGACCTCGATTGCCAGTCAAATAAATGAGGCTCTAACGAAAACGCAAACGGCGGTTAACTCGTTATCAGGCAGTTTCGAGCAAGCATTAAATGATGATGCAAAGCGCGAAACCCTGAATCAAGCCATTAATTCGCTTAGAGATTTTAGAACGGTATTAACAGCCGACTTTGTGCAAGCGATGGATTTGAACATTGGCTTTAACTCAAACGACGGTGATTAATTAGCGTGCTAATAGGGCTAAACAGCCAGTGTTTAGTCCTATTTATTCACAGATCAGTATTTACCCTAGCTATAGCAATTTATAGCAACGCCTTTTGGAACCCTAATGAAAAGATTCGTAATTAAACCTTTAGTTTTATCGCTATTCGCCTCGATGGCTGTGCAAGCTCAAGAGCAACAAACTAGCTCTGAACAAAGTCAAGATAAGCAAATTGAAGTACTGAGTATTTTTGGTCAGCGCGTTAATTTAGAAACGGCTACTGGCTCCGCTGCTTTGGTTAATGAAGAGCAGCTTGAGCAATTTGAATTTGATGATATTCATCGTGTATTGCAAACTGTATCGGGTGTGTATATCCGTGAAGAAGACGGCTATGGCTTACGTCCAAATATTGGATTAAGAGGCGCGACTACAGAGCGTTCAAGCAAAGTGGCAATTATGGAAGATGGCGTGCTTATCGCCCCCGCACCATATGCTGCCCCTGCAACTTATTATTTCCCGTTGGTATCAAGAATGTCTCAGGTTGAGGTATTTAAAGGGCCATCGGCGATTCAATATGGTCCAAACACCGTAGGTGGCGCGATTAATATGGTATCTCGTCCCGTGCAAAACCAATATATTGAAGGTCATTCAGGCACTATTGATGTTGCCTTTGGTCAGAACAATTATAAAAAGGGTCACGGTTACTTTTCACAAGGCCTAGGCGAGTTTGCGTATTCCTTGGAGGGAGTACACATTAGTTCAGACGGCTTTAAAAATCTGAGTAACGGCAATGATACTGGGTTTGACAAGAACGAAGGTATCGCCAAGATAAGCTACGTTCCAGCTAACAGTAAATATGAACAATTTGTTGTCGCTAAGTTTGGTTTTTCAATGGAAGAGTCTAATGAAACCTATCTAGGATTAACGGATGAAGATTTTGCTCGTGATCCAAATCACAGATATTTGGCCAGCCAAGACGATAAGATGGATTGGGAACACGCACAGTTCCAAGTAGCCCATTACATTGAATTGAGTGATGACCTCTCTATTTACACACAGGCCTATCACAGAGAATTTGACCGAGATTGGGACAGGTTTAACGGTTTTGCCACAAATAGAACCATGCAGACAATATTGACTTCACCAGATACTGGTTTGAACCGTCTGTTTATGGAAGTAATAGATGGCGAACGAGACTCCACTTTCAGCAATGAGTTCTTAGTATTTACTTTGAATGACAGAAAGTACTTCTCTGAAGGCATTGAATCTAAACTGAACTATCAATTTGAACTTTCAGGTTGGGAAACAACTTTAGATGCGGGTATTCGCTTGCATAAAGACCAAGTTGAAAGAGATCACAGAGGTCGTTATCTGAGCATGAGTTCTGGTGACTTAGTACAATCTGCAGAGCCAACTCAACAGTTAACCCTTAATAAAGACATCGCAACAGCCATCGCTTCATTTGCTAATGTGAAATTTGTTAAAGAGGCATTAACCGCTTCTTTTGGCCTGAGATATGAGTCAATTGAAGGCGAAGCAAACGACTTTTTACACAATACTTATACTGAAAATAATTCAGATATTCTGTTACCTGGTTTTGGTGTGTTTTATAAGTTGAACCAAGACTCTGGTTTATTATTTGGCGTAAATAAAGGCTTTGTACCAAATAGCCCGGGCCAAAGTGGCGATATTGACCCAGAAGAAAGCTGGAACTATGAATTGGGTTATCGTTACGGTGACAACCTAGTACAAGGTGAAGTTATTGGTTTCTTCAACGATTACCGCAACTTAAAAGGCACTTGTACTTTCTCTAGTGGCTGTAGTGCGGTACTAGACCAAGAGTTTAATGGCGGTGAAGTTGATGTCTACGGCGTAGAAGCTAACTTTGCCACAGATATTGAGTTGAGCTCAGAGTTAAATTTACCAATCAAACTGGCTTATACCCATACTAAATCGGAGTTCCAAACTGATTTCACTTCGGACTTTTCACAATGGGGAGATGTATCAAAAGGCGATGAATTGCCTTATTTGCCTGAACACCAGTTAAGCGTGACCATGAGCTTAAAATCTGAATTATGGCAAATCGGTTTGATGACTAAATACGTCAGTGCAATGGCAGAAGCGGCAGGCCGTAATACTGAGTTGGAAGGGGTTGAAACTGACGAAATCGTACAATTAGATTTGTCTGCCAGTTACCAGATCAATACTGATACCAAAGCGTATTTTAAAGTTGATAACCTAACCGATGAACAAAATTTGGTATCAAGAAGACCATTTGGCGCTCGTCCTGGCAAGCCTAGACAAATGAGTCTTGGTTTAAAGTATCAGTTCTAATATGACCAGTCGCAGAGATTTTTTAAAATTCGGTCTTGCGGTAACCGCCGTTAGTGTACTGCCAGCTTGCGTAAGCTGGCAGTCCGAGCCTTGGTTTGTGTCTTGTTGTACAGATAAATCGGGTGTTCATTATGTTGCGGCATTTACGCAGCAAGGGGCATTGATTAATCAGTTACCTATTCCTGCACGGGGTCATCAAGTTATTGGTATAGAGTCTCGACCGGGTCATGCTTTGGTGTTTGCAAGGCGCCCTGGTAACTTCTTACTCGAAGTTGACTTCACAACAGGCACTGTGGTGAAACAGATTGACAGTGTTGCTGGCCAACACTTCTTTGGTCATGGTGTGGTTACCGCGGGATCAGCAATATTTACTTACCTCGGAAAACGACTACGACAATGGCAGAGGTCTGATCGTTGTTAGAGACTTAGCCACGCTTGAGCAATTAGATAAATTTGATTCTGGTGGGATTGGTCCGCATGAATTAAGGCTGATGCCTGATCAGAAAACCATTGTTGTTGCCAATGGCGGTATTCTCACTCATCCATCAGAGCCTCGAAAGAAGCTAAACTTAGATACGATGGAGCCTAACTTAAGCTATTTATCTTTAGCTGATGGTAAAGTATTAGGCGCTTATGAGCTTGATAACAAACACTTGAGCATTCGCCATTTAGATGTTGCAGAAAATGGTAAAGTGGTTGTCGGTTTGCAGTACCAAGGTGCTAAAAACGACTTAACTAAGCTGGTGGTGAGTCATCATGGTGAGGACTCGCTTACTAACTTAATTGCACCTGAATCTATTTGGCGCCAAATGAATCAGTACACCGCAAGCGTGGCCATTGACTCTAGCGCTAACAAAGTTGCAGTCGCATGCCCAAGAGGCGATATGCTGACATTTTGGCAGTTAGACAGTGGTGAGTTTTTACAGTCTCACCGATTGTCAGATGGAGCGGGAGTGACAACGTCTAACAAAACGTTTGTTGCCACTAATGGTAAAGGACAAATGTTTAATGCAAACCTTGCAACTAAACAGTTAATTGCTAAGCATTCTGGATTAAAGTGGGATAACCATTTAAGCCGCATTTCTAGCTAGTCGTTAATAATGAAAATAGGAAGGCGCAGGCCTTCCTTTTTGTTTTCACCCCTAAACCACCTATTTTTCTAGCGGTTTGCCGATTGCACTTAGCTGGGTATTATCTCGCTTTCCTCTAGCGCGCAGCGATCTGGCAGTCGAAGACTGATCTAGCGGTTTACCGATCGCTCTTTACATAGATTATATGGCTAATTTAGCAGCAGTTATTCACTTTTTTATCTAAGATCAAAGATTCAACTGGCAGCTTTGTAAGCGATGTTATATTATATCCGCCCATTTAATTTTAGAGGCGAGAAAAATGCGAGATATTGTTGGTGCATGCTTATCTGTTCTTTGTATGATCCACTGTTTTCTTCCTCTGATCGCTTTGTCTGTTGGTGGTAGCTTAGGTATTCATCAAGTAGCAGAGCATATGCATCACGAATGGATGCACTTAGGGTTATTGTTTCCAATTATCCTGTTGTTGGCATACAGCCTACCGAATTCTTACCTTCAACACCGAGATGCCAAGCCTGCAGTATTAGCCTTTATTGGTTTGTTAATATTAGTTGCAGCGTTAGTTGTAGGTGGTCAATTAGAAACACCAATCACAATTGTTGGCAGTATTTTTGTTATTGGCGCACATTTATATAACCGTCGTAAGCTAAAGTTTATTCCTGCTTAATAGCCAAGCTTGTCGATTCTTGCCAATTGCAGTTGGCGCCAAAACTCGTCAATGACTATGTTATTTTTTTGATAAAAATCTTTATTAAAGGCGACGTAGATCTTGTCTTTTGAGAATGCTGCTTTGCTAATCTCTACCTGTTTGCTCAAGGCCAACGTTTGTATTTTGCGCTCGCCAATACTCTTCATCATTATGTAACCATCAAGCTTGTTATTTGCCACCATATTTAGCCCGACATCAGGCTTGTAATAGTGGTTTGATAGTAACCCTAAGTTTTTTAAATCGGCGGTGACTTTATAGGCAAATGGCGCGCTTAAACCATAATTCAACTGAGGTGTTGGTAACTTTGACTTATCTTTTGTCAGAGTTAGCTGGTGGTAAAAATCTTTGTGACGACTCGAGGAAGGATAAAAAATATGGTAAGCCGTTTGTCCTAAATAAAACGCCTCATTGTCTGGATATTGGTAAACATTGGTTCGCTCAGCGGTTTTTACCAAAGGGAGTAAACCGTCAATTTTTCCTGTTGCAACTAACTTTAGGCATCTTGCCCAAGGGAGCCGAGTGAAATTAATCTTTAGCTCAATACTTGCTTCAGCTTGTTGCACTATCTCAATGAATTTACCAGGTGAGTGGCTGATTATCTGCTCAGAACCATTGATCATCGGAGGGTAAGCCAAGTTCTCTACACATAAGTTAACTTCTTTGCCTAGTGTTGGAAAAGACAGCGAAGATAAAATAGTAAAGTAGTATAAAGCTTTCAAATTGCTCTTCATTTAACTTGATTACTTAACTTTAATACTAAGCCATTGGTCGCGATCAGAAAAGCTCAAAGAGTAAACTTGTTGTAAACCTTCGACATTGACCACGTTAAACTGTTCAGGCCAGACATCTTTTAGCGCGTCTTGTTTGATATATAAAGTGGTTAGATCCTTTGGCATTGGCGTTTCTTGGTATATCCAAAAGTAGCCGCCTTCGTTTTGAAAGCCTAGCGTATTCATCTCGATATCATCACCATTTTGATTTTTTAGCGCAAACTTAGTGGTGACATAGTTACTGAAAATAGCTTGTGTTTTTTCAACTGCCAATAATATCGGCATTTTTATCAAATAGCGCCCAGACGGCTTCCTCGGCATCGTGAAGATAGAATCGATGAACCGCTTCAAGGTTTCCGGTTCTCTCGTTAAATAGCAGAATGCTAAACGCCGTTTTTATCTTATGCGCGTGGGCGGAGTTTGCGAACAGCAATATAAAGCTAATTAAAACAGTGGCTAAGAATTTCATAGGTTACTTTTATTTAGGTTTTGCTAGGGCAATAAAAAATGCCCATCAATCTGGATGGGCATTTTAGCTAAATTAACTCAATAACAGAACGGTTAACAGTCTGAGTTAAGACTTATCATCTTCTTTTTCAATGATAACGCAGCCTTTAAGTAAGTTTTTGAATTCTTTCTTATCCTTACTTTCTGCTTCATCTTCATCTTCATCTTGTTTAAGCTCTGTTTTACAGTCTTGCATTATGTCTCTGCGAACACTTGTAGGACCGATCGTGCGCTTAGACTTAAACGCTTCAACGCGTGAAGGAATAATACGTCTTGGGTAAATGTTGTTTTCAACATCTACGTCAGCCGTTTCCCAGTTAGCGTCAATTTCTACGCTCACTAACTCTTTGTCAGTTACGTGTAAGTGTTTAACGGCTTTAGGAGTGCGGCGCCAGATCTCTGCAGGAAGGTATTTGCTTTCTTTTGTACCGTCGGCATAGTGAAGGTCTAACAAAATAGGCATGACTAGGCCGCCTTTGTTAGAGAAGTCGATAACATAATAGTTTTTGTCTTCTTTAACCGCACGCTCAAATACGCGTTTTTCCCACGGCTCTAAGCCATCTAAGAACTTCTTATAAGCATTACGCTCTTTGTTTGTTACCGTGAAACGGTCATGGTCATCATAAAAGTCACGAATGTTAGGGTTTTGCTCAACCCAAGTTTTCATGCCGGCTTCTCTGTTGCGCTGAACAAATAGCGGCTCAGGTTTTTCACTTTCTTCTTTGCGGAAACGTTCGAAATCGATATCTGGGTTTTTCGTGTCTAGACGCATGTTATGTACTGCATCAACTGAAATATCTACGTGATCAGTTGTATAGAACCAGCCATGCCAGAACCAATCTAAGTCAACACCAGAAGCTTCTTCCATAGTACGGAAAAAGTCAGATGGAGTAGGGCGTTTGTATTGCCAGCGCTGTGAGTATTCACGGAATGCAAAGTCGAATAGCTCGCGACCAAGAATAACTTCACGAAGAATGTTCAGGGCAGCAGCAGGTTTTGCATAGGCGTTTGGACCAAGTTTTAATACACTGTCTGATTGCGTCATGATAGGAACCTGAGTGTCACCTTTCATGTAGTCAACGATATAGCGAGGCTCAACACCCCAAGGAATTGTTGGATCCCACTCACGGCATGCAACTGCATCTAAGAAACTGTTTAGACCTTCGTCCATCCAAGTCCATTGACGCTCGTCTGAGTTAACGATCATTGGGAAATAGATGTGACCAATTTCGTGGATAACAACACCAACTAAGAAGCGTTTTTCTGCTTGTGTGTAAGTACGAGTACCGTCGTCTTGTAACTTAGTTCGTGGACCATTGAACGTGATCATTGGGTATTCCATACCGCCTACTGGACCATTAACTGACTGTGCAGTTGGGTATGGGTAGTCAAAAGAGTAACGAGAGTAAACTTCCATAGTATGGATAACGGCAGCCGTAGAATACTTCTTCCACAGATCGCCACCTTCTTTCGGGTAGAAAGACATAGCCATTACTAACGGCTGTTCTTCACCACCTTGGTGGTAGCCTTGTGCATCCCACATGAATTTACGTGAAGTACCCCAAGCGAAGTCTCTTACGTTTTCAGCTTCAAAACGCCAAGTTTTAACTTTGTTTGTGCCTTCTTTTTCGTTTTGTAGGGCTTCTTCAGCCGTTACAACAAATACTGGCTCGCTTGCGTTTTTCGCTTTTTGTAAACGCTCACGTTGTGCTTTAGTTAATACTTCTTTTGGATTATCAAGGACACCTGTTGATGACACAATGTGATCCGCAGGAACCGTCATTTCAACTTCGTAGTCGCCAAATTCTAAGGTAAATTCACCACGGCCGATGAACTCTTTATTATGCCAGCCTTCATAGTCTGAGTAGGCATGTAGACGAGGGAACCATTGTGCGAATAAGAAGATGTCATTGCCGCCTTCACGCTCATCATCAGGGAAATGTTCGTAACCAGAACGCGCTGAAACCGCGTTTTCTTCAACGATGTTAAAACCAAATTCAATATTGAAATCAACGGTTTTACCTGGCTTAAGTGGTGTTTTAAGGTCAACTCTTAAGTTTGTACCTACCACAGTCGCACGTAATGGTTTGCCATTTTCGTCTGTTACGTTTAGTACGTCGTAACCTAAATCATTGTCTGCTAAGAATTGTTGGCGACGCAGTTCAGCTAAACTAAGCTTTGCAGGTTTGCCGTTACCGCCAGCTGATGTGGCAGGGCCACGACGACCAATACCGCCAAATGAAGTACCCGCTTCAGCGATTGAATCTGCTTTATATTTATTCTGCTCTAATTGTAACCATAAGTACTTTAGGGTGTGTGGCGAGTTGTTTTTATAGGTGATCGCCTCAGTTGCATCAATTCGACGTTTTTCTTCGTTTAATTTAACTTTGATTTTATAGTCGACTTGTTGTTGCCAGTATTTTTCACCAGGTTCGCCAGACGCTGCACGATATACATTAGGAGTTGGTAAGATCTCATCTAGTTGACGAAACTTATCTTCAAAGTCTCCCTTTGTTTGTTTTACAGCCGAGGCATTTGCACCTGCTGAAACAGCAATAGCAAATACTAGGGACACTAATCCCTTAAAGCTTTTATTTTTCATGTTGGGGTTCACTTTACAATGTTAGATTTTGCTGAATTGCATAAAGAAAGCGCTTCAAGCAGTTAATAACAACCAGAGCGCTTTCCTTATTGAACCTTGTGAGGGTATCAAAGCTGGGCTATAAAAGCATTTTCTTTTGTCGGAAAAACCATACAGCTCATCGAATAAACCTAGGGCGTGTTGAACTTTCGTGTGCGAATTTTACTCAATTCCAGGTGCTTTTAATCAAGACGCTTCCTTGCCGGCTTAGTAATCTAAGTCAAAAGGAAGCAACGCAGAGTAAAAGTGCTTGGATTGAGCCTTTAGGCAGCACAAGTTTGGCTTTTTATCAGATAAGCTCTAAGCACTTACTTTCTCTGAAACTTAATTAACCGTAAAGGCAAACTTACTGCTGTAAAAACGTGCAACAAAGATCAACACGCCCTAATAATAAAGCTGGTTTAATGGGCTTTTGCCACTAAGTTAGATAATGCCGCCATTTTGCTTTGATATTTTTGTTTTTGCCTTGCGTCTTTACTTAACTTTCTCGCTCTTTGCAGGTACTTTTCAGCTTGCTCAAACTCGCCCTGCATCACCGATGATCTGGCTAAGCCAAAGTAAAACGAATGTTCTCTGCGGTCTAACTTGATTGCTTGTTTAAATAAATTAAAGGCTTTTTTCGGGTTGTTTTTAAATAAGGCTTCCTCAGCTTGCATCGCGTAGAAATATGGATTGCTCTTTCTATGGTTAAGCAGTTTTTCATAAATGGCTCTGGACTTTTCTTCGCGTCCTGTGAGTTTATAAAGTAAGGCCATGTTTTCTTGCACGTTGAGGTTTTTCGGATCTAATCGATAGGCATGCAAATAGACATCTTCTGCCTCTTGAATGAATCCAGAACGTCTGTACAAACTGCCTAAATTGCCCCAAATTCCAGAGAGCTTGGGAGCTAGTAAACTGGCACTTTTAAAGTATTGATAGGCCAAATTAAGATCACCGTCAGTTAAAGCTTGAGCGCCTTTGTTGTTATAAAATAAGGCGATAATTTCAGATTTAGATAGGGCGTCTCTTGATTTGGATTTGATGTTTAACATGGGCAGAAAATCGATGACAAAAGCGCGTTTTTCACCGTAAAAAACTTGGCTATTCGATTCTCTGGTCGTGATCTCTAAATTGACATGACCATTTAACAACGTGGTTTGCTCCAATACGCTCCAGTTTTCCTCGACTTCAACATTCATAAACTTAGCGTCTAAACCAGCATGATCAGCCAAAACATAAGCTAGCATGGTTAGTGACATACAGTTAGCTATGCCTTTTTCGAAGGTTTCTGCTGGCGAGAAATTAGCATCATGCTGGTAAACAATGTTCATATAATCAGGGGAGAACAGGTCTCTGATCAAAGTTTCAGCTTTTCTTTTTATGCTTGCTGTGGGAGAGCTTAATCGAAGGTTAACATAACGACGCATTTCAGGCGTTAATTTGAACATGTCGCTTTCTGCTTCTATAGCTCCTTGGTATTGAAAGTGCTGATCCAAATACATTGGCTTGGTCGTGTTTGTTGCAAGGTAACTTGTTGCCGAACATCCTTGAATAAGAACAACAAAAAACAAAAATAGTATATGTTGGATACGATTCATTGTTTTACTCCTGACACCTTCTATTATTAATTTTAATAATAGACAGAAATTGAAGAATTAGAGAAATGGCGAAAGTAATTGGGGTAGGTGGTGTGTTTTTTAAGGCGAATGACCCGAGCTTATTATCACAATGGTATGCAGAAACTTTAGGCATTGACATGGGGGCTTACGGCGCGACTTTTAAAGGTAAAGATATGCCAGAACAGGGGTATACTGCATTTTCTATTTTCAATAGTGATACTGAATATTTCAAACCCTCAGAGCAATCCTTTTTGATCAACTTTATTGTTGATGACTTATTTGGTGCTTTGTTACAGGTGGAGAAAGCCGGTGGCAAAATTTGCGGAAAGCCTGAAGAGTACGATTACGGTCGATTTGGTTGGTTTCTCGATCCAGAAGGCAATAAAATTGAGTTGTGGCAACCTTTATAGTTAGCAAGCCGTTTCAGTTGTTAAGTTCTGTCAATAGTTAGGCGTTAGAACTTTGTTTTTACTATAATTGTTATAGCTTGGATAAAAGCAAAGTAGGCTGGTGCAAGTCATAGTCAAAAAGTCGTTGTTTATAGTGGCTTAAAAGTTGCTTTTACTTGGTATTAGAGTGGGTATAAAGTGAAAAGGGTTAGTAGTAAAATAGTTGCTAGCCAATAACCCAAATAAAGATGTTTAATAGTGAGCAAGAGCCAATAATGAAGTTTAGACTAATGAATAAGCTGAAGTACGCAACCTTATTAACGACCCTGTCTTTTTATGCCAGTGCGTCCCTACCTAGTTGGGTGCTGAATCCTAATGTTGATGAAGGTCTTGCTGCAGTAGACTGTGTTGAGTTTTCTGGCAATGTCTCTGTAGATGCCAAATTAGCGTCTTCAAATGCCCGATTAGCTTTGGCTCAACAGATCAGTACCAAAGTAGAGTCGATTGATAAAACTTACGACACTCGTGTCTCTAATGGCGATAGAACGGATATTAATTCTCGGTTCACTTCTGTCTCTAAACAAATCACCAAGCAAAGCATTTCTGGTTCTAAGATCTTACAATCTGACATTGTTAACATTAGTGGTAAAGATTACTTTTGCTCAATGGCGGTGTTATCAGAAATGAAAACCGCGCAATTATTTAATTCATTAGTTGAACAAGCCGACGTTGCTCTAGATAGCTCAACCAAAGCAGAACTTAAAAAAGTATTTACCGAACAACCGCAATTACCAGAAGCAGAACAAGTACAAAGTCTTATAGATGAAAGTTAATCGCTATTGTTTAGCCAAGTTTATTGGTGTTGCAACTCTGTTATTAAGCTCAACCGTCTATGCAGCTTCTATTGATCAGCTACAAGCGGCAGCAGCTAAAACGGTTTCATTACAGAGTCAACTCGTCACAGCCGTCAATGCGTTAGATACAAATCCTCAGCAAATTAGCCAACTGCGCACTCAAGTACAACAGGCAAAATCTAAAGAAGTAACGCTTTATCAAACGCTTATCAGGTTAAAAGCAGAAGCAGATTATAATAAAGCATTGGCATCGCAGGATATTGTGGTTGATGGTCAAAGTGACTGTGAACGAATCGATACCGATAAAGAGTGCATTTTAAAAGCAGAGCAAGCGGCGTTGGCGATAGCGGCAAAACAAGGCGGTCACTATTTTATTGAAGCTAACTCTGAGCAGAACAATCTCAGACAGCAAGTAAAAGGCAAAATTGAAACTTCGGTTCAGTTTAACGAGAAAGTATCAATGCAGGTCAAGGCCCATGTTTTAGGCTTTAGTACTATATCGAAAAATATATCCCACAGCCCTTATACAACCAAAAGACAAGCAAAAGTTAAGATCAAAGCACAAGTTGCAGGGCAGCAGAATTCACAATTAAAGCAATCGTTACTTACTCAGGCTAGAGCGTTTTATAAGCCTTATCTGTCGAGCCAAGAGTTATTGGATGTGAGTCAATACAATATAATTCAGTTAGTTAACTCTGACATCGAGTTGGTTGAGTTACCTAGTGGCTCGTTTACTTTGGGGTCACTGAAAGGGGATAGAAATGAATATCCACAATCAAACACTAATGTAAGTGGCTTCTTCTTATCGCGTTTAGAAGTAACTAAGCATACTTATAATAAGTGTATTCAAGCTTTAGTTTGTTCAAGGGAATTGTTTGAAGGAGAATTATCTGAGCCCGCAGTTGCAGTGAGTTGGTATGAAATAACGGGAGAGTTTATCCCCTGGTTATCAAACCTTACAGGCTACAAATTACGTTTGCCTAGTGAAGTCGAATGGGAGTATGCAGCGAAAAAAGGCAAAGTTCACGGTCAGCTTTGCACTATAGCCAATGGTAACTTTAAGTTTGCTGCTTGCAATGATGATTTTGAAAAGCTAGCGCCAGTAGGCATGTTAAAACCTAATCAGTATGGTTTATACGATATGCAAGGTAATGCCGCGGAGTGGACGAACTCCTGTTGGCGTTATGATCACAATAATAAAAGTAGAGCGATTTGCTCTAAGGCAGTAATAAAAGGCGGGTCTTGGTACAATAAAGAATATTACTTACGACCGTCAGCTCGTTTTGGCAAGTCTAAAAACACTAAGCTCGACACCTTGGGCTTTCGTTTGGCCATGTAAAGCAACTTTTTAGATCAGTCTTCGACTGCTGGATCAGATAACTGCTAGCAAGCGAAGCTTGATCTAGCTCCTAGATTACTAATTTACTTTCAATTCTTATTAGTTGTTGAAATTTTTCTTTAAATCCGTACAATTGCGCGACCTTTTTGGGGTGTCCAAAGAGGCCGGTGTTTTACACCGTTAATATTAAGTAATTATTGAGGATATTATGGTAACAATTCGTTTAGCTCGTGGTGGCGCGAAAAAACGTCCATTTTACTCAATCGTAGTTGCAGATAGCCGCCGTTCACGTGACGGTCGTTTCATCGAGAAAATTGGCTTCTTCAACCCGATTGCAGCTGGTCAAGAAGAAAAAATCCGCATCGACCTAGATCGCATTGAGCACTGGGTAGGCGTAGGCGCACAGCTTTCTGACCGTGTAGCTAAGTTAGTTAAAGACGCTCAAAAAGCGGCTTAATTAGCGAATTATAGGTGTTTACATGAGTCAGTCAGAACTTATCTTAGTCGGTAAAATTGGTGCCCCTTACGGTGTCAAAGGCTGGTTTAAAATAAATGCTTATACAGAAGTTCCTGAGGGAATTTTTGAATATAGTCCATGGTTTATAACCTTAAATGGACAGCAACAACAAGTGAAGGTCGCTGAATGGCGCCGACACAACAAAGGCTTGATAGCTAAGTTTGATAATGTAAATAACAGAGACCAAGCGGAAGCATGGCTTCACGGTGAAATCTTTGTTAACGCAGACCAACTTCCTGAATTGGAAGAAGACGAATTTTACTGGCGTGACCTTAAGGGCATGCAAGTCGTCGCTAAAAACGGTTATGACTTAGGTATTGTATCTGGCCTTATGGAAACGGGTTCGAATGACGTATTAGTTGTCGATGCAAATCGTAATGATGCATTTGGCAAAACTGAACGTTTGATCCCATATATTCAGGAAGAAGTGATCATCGCAGTCAACAAGGACGAAAACACCATTGAGGTGGACTGGGATCCGGGCTTCTGATACTGGTGAATTAAAATCATGAGTTGTCAGTTGTGGATAGGCGTAATAACGCTGTTTCCGGAAATGTTTGATGCCATTACCCAACAAGGTGTAATCGCAAGAGCTATCAAAAACGGTACGATTGAGTTTAATGCGTGGAATCCTAGAGATTTTACTCATGACAAACATCGAACGGTAGACGACAGACCATACGGCGGTGGCCCTGGTATGTTGATGATGGTTCAACCTTTAACCGATGCTATTCATGCCGCGAAAGCAGCAGCTGGCGAAGGGGCTAAGGTGATTTATCTTTCACCACAAGGTCGAAAGTTAGATCAGCAAGGTGTTAAGCAGTTGACCAAGAATAACAAACTTATCTTGGTTGCGGGTCGATACGAAGGAATCGATGAACGAGTGATCCAAGCGGAAGTCGATGAAGAATGGTCGATTGGTGATTTCGTATTAAGTGGCGGTGAACTACCGGCAATGACACTTATCGATGCGGTATCTCGAATGGTTCCTGGTGTACTAGGACATGAGTTATCAGCAGAGGAAGATTCATTTGCTAACGGGTTATTAGATTGCCCACACTATACACGCCCTGAAATATTAGATGGGAAACGGGTTCCCGACGTGTTACTTAGCGGTAATCACGAAAAGATCCGTCAATGGCGATTAAAACAATCGCTTGGCAGAACCTGGTTGCGAAGACCTGATTTAATTAATGATCTAGCTCTGACTGCAGAACAGGAAAAATTATTGGCTGAGTTCCAACAAGAACAAAGCGTTGACCCTGTCACTGACAGTGAAACCTAGAAAAGTGAGAATATAATGAGCAAAGTTAGTCAAAACATCATTAAAGCTCTTGAAGAAGAGCAAATGAAAACTGATGTTCCAGCATTTGGCCCTGGTGACACAGTAGTTGTAAAAGTTAAAGTAAGAGAAGGTAGCAAAGAACGTCTACAGGCGTTTGAAGGTTTCGTTCTAGCTAAGAAGAACCGTGGTTTACACTCAGCTTTTACAGTACGTAAGATTTCTAGCGGTGAAGGTGTTGAGCGTACATTCCAAACGCACAGCCCAGTAATCGACAGCATTGAAGTTAAACGTCGTGGTGACGTACGTCGCGCTAAACTATACTACATGCGTGAGCGTTCTGGTAAGTCAGCACGTATCAAAGAGAAGTTGGATAAAAAGTAATATCAACTTTTTAACTGATGCTAAAAAAAGCGACCCTAGGGTCGCTTTTTTGCCTTCATGGAAGAAGGTACGCCGAAGCTACATGGATGTAAAAGTCTTCGGTGTATACAAGTTCAAAGCTCTTCGATATTCCATTTGCCGTAGTTCATGGATGACAAAGAGCGATTGCTTGAAGGGATAAACGTATATCGGTCGTATTTGTTCCCTACAAATTACCGACATTCGCCACATCCATGTGGGTTAGGCACCATGGACGGTATAAGCTCCGTGTTCTGAGAGTTCAAACTACTCATAAACTTCTCTAAGCTTCTCATGGATGTAAAAGTCTTCGGTGTATACAAGTTCAAAGCTCTTCTATATGCCATTTGTCGTAGTTCATGGATGGCAAAAGCTCCGTGTTCTGAGTGTTCAAACTTCTCATAAACTTCCCTAAGCTTCTCATGAATGACAAAGAGCGACAGCCCTATTAGATCGGTATAGCCGCTAGATCACTTTGTGCTAGCAAAGCTTAAATATCTAGTACGGAGCTATCAAGCAGCCAAAGGCTGATCTAAGTTCTAGCTTCGCTACATCCAACTTAATCTTCCTAAAAGTTACCTTGTCCTTCCTGACAACTGATTAAATTTACTCTATGCTTCGTACATTGCAGTAAGGAGTTTCTATGAGTATGAAAAGTAAAACAATTTTAAAGTACCCTAAGCTAATTGGCTTATTTGCTTTAGGTTTTGTTGCTCCTGCTTTATGTGCTGAACAAGCAAATTGGAAAGCCAGTTTTGACACTCGCTTTGATGCGCGCTCAGAGAAAAAGCCACGCTATCAATATCGCTTCAAAGGTACAGGACAAGTTTTTCTGGCCAACCCTGCTTGGAGCGTGAATGGCTTTGTTGCTACGGGGAGTGGTTTTGGCTCTAGCTATAACACAATAGAAGATGATGCCGATCAAGATATTGAACTGAGAAGGTTGTTTTTGCGCTATCAAGGCGATGATCACAAAACAGAAGTTGGTGTTATTCCGCCATTTAAAGGGCGTGTTTCTTCCACTGGTTTGTCAAAAGACGGTTGGATAACAGGTATACGGCATGTTCACGGTTATGGCTCCGATGGAAAATTTGAGATTGTTGTTGGTTCATTAGAGTTTGCACCAGAGCCTGGAATTCAAAATATTGATGCTGATCTGGATTATTATGAGTTTGAATATAGCGCGAAATACTCCGAACAAATTAGCTACGAACTTAGCTTAGAAAAAATGTTAGGTGATGAATTCGTCAGAGGGGAGATCAGGTACGCTTTTAGTGATGATAACGTGATGTCATTAGAAGTGGTAGATAAGCTATCAGACAACAAACCAAAGGTGGTATTAACCTTTGAAGGCGAAACCAATGATTATTTATTTGATGAGTATTTCTTGTATTACGCTTATGTAAATCCAGACTTTGGTCAAAGAGCCGAGTTGATTGAAGACTTTGTTGATGTAGGCCATTCAGTGTCGGCGGAAGTGAAGGGAAAAATTGCGCAGTTCAATGCAACTAAATGGTTTTCTAAAGTTGAATTTTATCAAGGTCAAAGCCGATTTCAACTCGGCTTATCGGTTAAATTTTAGGCTTGGGTTCAGGCCTAGTTCACTTGTTCTAACTCTGTATCTAGTGTTTGCGCACCGCGTAACATAGCTTGTATTAGCTCATTAGCATCAAACTTAGTTAACGCTTCATTTGCCCCAACTTGCTGGGCTTGGCTTACACTGATATGGCTAGATAAAGACGTGTGCAAAATAATATAAGCTTTATTTAGGCGTGAATCGTTGCGAATATCAAATGCTAGTTCGTAGCCGTTAAGCCCTGGCATTTCTATATCACTAACCAATAAATCAATCGGCTTTCCTGCACTTGCTTGTTCTACCATCATGTTTAACGCATCCTGGCCATTGCTGGTTACAGCGTAAGCAATATTCATTGCATCTAAAGCGTCGGACAGTTGTTTACGAGCAACGAGTGAATCATCAACCAATAATATATTCAGCGGCTTCAATTTCTCTCTTTGCACATCGGTTAAAATTGGCAGTCTTTGGTCAATACTTTCAGGGAAGATCTTAGACAGCAAATATTCAACATCGAGTACTTGCACTAATTTGTTTTCAAACTGAGTCACACCTGTCAGGTAGGCATTTTTACCCAAACTATTTGGTGGTGGAGTGATCTCTCGCCAGTTACATTCCATGATCTTATCTATCGCAGAGACTAGAAAGCCAATTTCTTTGCGTTGGCAGTCGGTCACTATGATAAAGCAATTTTTCATTTCCTCTTTAGTCAATGGCCTATGACCAATTGCTGAAGACATGTCCACAACAGGAATGGTATGGCCACGCACCGTGATCGCTCCTTTTACTTCAGGATGTGAGTTAGGAATAGAGGTTAAGCTAGTAAATTGGATGATCTCTTTAATTTTTAACGTACCCAAAGCAAAGGGTTGAGGGGTCGTCAAATGAAACAACAGCATACCTTGGGAAAAATGCGCTTTACTTTTCATGTACATAAATCTCAGAAAAAGGGCTAGCAGATACCAACATTCTAACATTAACCGACAAGGGTTTTGTGTGTTAGGTCAAAGCTTTTTGCCATATTTTTTATCAAAAATTTATTTATTGTTCTAGTGCACCTTTTTGGTGCTTTTGTTGGTGAATTTATTGATTGTTAAAAAATCAATATAAATTAAATATTGGTGGTTGACTTTGAGTGATATAAAAGTAATCTTTGTAACATAATAATTACACTGTGTAATTTAAAGTTTACATTTGAGGTCGTGATGAATAGAGACAACTTAAACAACGTTAACATTAGCTCTGAAAAATTATTGGTAATGCCTAAGGCACTGAATTCAGCTTTACCTTTATCTGAGCAAAACCAGAAATTTATTGAAAACAGCAGAAAAACCATTGCTGATATCGTACATAAAAGAGATCACCGTACGCTGATCATTTCCGGTCCATGTTCAATTCACGATACGGTTGCGGCAAAAGAGTACGCGTTGAAACTTAAGCAATTGCAACAGCAATGTGGCGACTCAGTACTTATTGTCATGCGTGTTTACTTCGAAAAGCCAAGAACAACAGTCGGCTGGAAGGGACTGATCAATGATCCGCATTTGGACGGCACTTTTGATATCGAAACAGGCTTATTCCTAGCCCGTGAACTCATGATCTGGTTAACTGAACAAGAGATCCCAATTGCCACAGAAGCGTTGGACCCAATTTCTCCTCAATACCTATCAGACTTAGTTTCATGGTCGGCAATTGGTGCAAGAACAACAGAGTCGCAAACACACCGTGAAATGGCTAGTGGTTTATCTATGCCTGTTGGCTTTAAGAACGGCACTAATGGTGATGTCGGTATTGCTGTTAACGCGATTGGCGCAGCCGAAAGTGGCCATAGCTTTATTGGTATTAATGAACAAGGCCAGGTTGCCATTATTGAAACCAAAGGTAACCCAGATGCGCACTTAATTCTTCGCGGTGGCAAACAACCAAACTACCAAGCAGAACATGTATTGGCTGCTGAACAAGCAATAGAGAAAGCAGGTTACAACGCGTCAATTATTGTCGATTGTTCTCATGCAAACTCATACAAAGACTACTCTCGTCAAGGTGAAGTAGCTAAAGATGTGTTGCATCAACTGGAACAAGGTAATCGTTCTATTGTTGGCATCATGCTAGAAAGCCACTTAAATGAAGGTAATCAAAAGCTCAATAGCGACATGTCGAAGATGCAGTACGGCGTTTCAGTTACCGACGGTTGTATTAACTGGGCAGATACAGAGCAACTTGTTTTAGAATATGCTACACGTTTAAAGGCTGTGATAGAGTCTAAACAGCAACAAACGGTCGCAGCGTAATTGGAGCATTAACTTGGCAATTGAACAACTAAGAGAACAAATCGACCAGCTGGATATTCAGTTGGTTGAGCTGTTAGCGCAAAGACAAAAAGTAACAGCACAAGTAGGCGAGTACAAAAAAGAAGTTGGCAAGCCTATTTACGACCCTGATAGAGAAGCCGATCTTATTGCAAAGAGAAGAGCATTAGCCGAGTCGTTAGAAGTTGCGCCAGATTTAATCGAAGATCTTCTGCGCCGCATTATGCGTGAGTCATACCAAAGTCAGCATAACGCTTACCGTTGTGTGCTTGAGGAAGGTTCAAAAGTGGTTATTGTTGGTGGTGCAGGTGCATTAGGCCGACGCTTTGTTGATATGTTCCAACGTTCTAGTTATCAAGTTGAAGTGATAGAGCAGGCTGATTGGCCGCAAGCGACTGAAATTATTGACGGTGCAAAGTTGGTTCTTATCGCCGTCCCAATTAAATTAACAGAACAAATTATTCAGCAGTTGCCTACGCTGCCACAGGACTGTGTGTTAGCTGATCTCACTTCGTTAAAAGCTAGTCCATTACAAGCTATGTTAGAGCAACACTCTGGACCAGTGGTCGGGCTCCACCCTATGTTTGGTCCAGACGTAACCAATTTTGTTAAGCAAGTTGTCGTGGTTTGTGAAGGCCGAGAAGCTGATAAATATCAATGGTTATTACAACAAATCAATATTTGGGGCGCAGTTTTACAAAATGATGATGCTCAGTCCCATGACGAAAGCATGGAATTAATCCAAGCAATGCGACATTTCACAACGTTTGTTTATGGTCATTTCCTTGCAAACGAAAACCCAAACCTAGGACAATTATTGCGTTTAAGCTCGCCTATATACAGACTCGAATTGGCAATGACAGGAAGGTTGTTCGCTCAAGATGCAGGCTTGTATGCTGATATTATATTCGGCGCGAAAAACGCATTGCAGTTAGCGCAGAAGTTCAGAGATGAGTTAGACAAAGGCATTGCCTTATTATCGAGCCAAGATAAATCGGCATTTACCCAAGCATTCGATCAGGTATCCGATTGGTTTGGTGATAAGTCTAATCAGTTTTTATTGGAAAGTCGTAGCATGTTGAAAACCGCACAAGATGCTAGGGATCTGAAATAACGCTGATATTCATAGGACAAAAATTTAACGGTTAAAGCGGATTTATTAAGCCTTTAGTACTATTGTGGTAAGGCCTAAAGCATGCTAAAAAAATAGTTGTTTAATCATCTATTTAGTTTAACAATAAAGTCTATACTAAGATTGTGTTTAGGTTTTTGTGTGACCGCATAAAGACTTAACACAATCAAAGAAAATCCGTTGTTTGTGTGTCTTAAGGAAGCTATATGTCCACTGAAAATGCGTTACTAACCATCCTAGTTGAAAAAATCCAAACTGACTCATTAGTTCTACCAACACTACCTGAAATCGCTATAAAAATTAGAGAAGCGGCTGATGATCCGGAAGCCAATTTAGTTGCAATGGCGGAAGTTATTGCCCAAGACCCTGCTTTATCAGCTCGTATGGTGAAAGTGGCCAATAGTGCATTTATGGGTCGTAGTGTAAAAGTTGAAACGTTAAACCAAGCGGTTACTCGCATTGGCTTACGTCAAATAAAAAATATTGCTACAGCAATTGCAATGGAACAACTATTTGTGTCGAAAAATGATCTTATCCGCGAGTACATGGATAAGAGTTGGCAAAAAACAGTGAATGTAGCAAGTGTTGCTATGGCTGTGATGAAGTTCTGGCAAACCGAGAACAAACACGAGTCTCTGAATCTAGACACATTAACCTTAGTTGCGTTAGTTCATAGCATAGGTATTTTACCTATCCTAACGGAAGCTGAGCGTCACGAAGAAGTATTTGCTAATCCAAGCTTCTTAGAAGCGGCAATTAAGAAAATGGCAGGCAAACTAGGCGGCGCTATTATGCGTTCATGGGAATTTACTGGCGAGTTTGTTGAAGTTGCGGAAAACTGGAACAAGCTAGACTATCAAACGGCTGAAGTGAGCTATTTAGACTTTGTTCGTGTCGGTGCCATTGTTAACCAAGTGATTGGTAAAAACCATGACGTTAAAGAGCTTCTACAACCATACGTAGAAAAAGGTGTACTAGCAGATAGTGACTTCATTAATTCAGATGAGTTCGTTGAAGCGTTAAACGACGTGAAAAGTGTCTTTGCTTAAGCATTGCCTATAAGCTTGAATAAATTGAAGCCAAGCATATTTGCTTGGCTTTTTTATTCTCTATGCTCAGACTCAGCTGGCAGTTTGTCAGTTGTTGACATGTAGTAATTAAACCAACCTTGAAAGCGTTCAATAAAAAACTTGCCGCCAAATACATCATTCTTGTCGTAAGCTATGTATTGCTGACCGCCGCCACGCAGCTTTAACTTCTTATCAGGATCATTTTGCCAATAGGTGTGGCCTAAAAATAGGTAATTATCATTGACTAGAATACCTAGAATGGTCGGCACATAGTCGTATCGATATAGCTCAATAGTAACATTGCTATAACCTGCTTTTCTTAGCCTGTCTTCCGTTGAAATAATCGACTCTGCAATTGCTGTTACTTGGGAGTAAATTTTGCCACCATCGCCAATTTGCTCTAAAGCATTGTCACCAATTAAGGCGACGCGAATATGTATCTTCCTTTTTTCCAAGATAGAGTTTTGTTCGTCAGTGTCGTCGAGTAAATAGGCGATCACTTTTTGCCAGCCATTTCTACCTGCTACACCGATAAAGTCCAATGTGATCACACGATCTTTTTCAACAATGCCTCTTATCCTATCCAATAGGCCGTTAGCGGGGATCTCTTCGAGCTCACTGAGGCTTTTTTCTAATCGTTCATAAATTTCAAATAGCACTTGCAGGGCGATCACGCCAATAAAAATAGCGGTAATGGTTTTTAAATGTATCGCAGTATTAGCCCCGATTAACTGCACGGGGATCCTTTCAATGACAAGAACCACGACTAAGAGTATGGCGGAGAAACCGACCAGCTCTCGCTTAGTTGTTTGGTAGGCGGTTTTTAGCCTTTGTACCATGGATTTATTTCTTGCCGGGTGGATTGCTGAAGTCCTTCTCATGCCTAACCTCATTAGTGCTTTGTGTTAACAAACCAAGTTAATTGATAGACCTAAACCGCTAGATTGGCAAGAAAAGTAAGAACAAGTCGTAATGATAAATGCAATGACTTGCAGATTGGAGGCTCCCAGAGTGCCGATGAAAACCAGACCCTTGAACAACCGAAATGTTCAAGGCGGAACCCATGACGATGCCGTAGGTTTCTCGATTTCCCCTGAGGGTCGAGCTTACGCAATAGCTCCGAAGATGAACTCCTGAAAAAGTATTATCGGCTCGGGGACATTAGTTTTCTGTCAAACA
Source organism: Psychrosphaera sp. (assembly GCA_965200905.1). Taxonomy (GTDB): domain Bacteria; phylum Pseudomonadota; class Gammaproteobacteria; order Enterobacterales; family Alteromonadaceae; genus Psychrosphaera. The sequence continues at coordinate 163,907 of CBDAVN010000013.1, read as the reverse complement.
CCCCAGGTAACCATATTGAAAAATAAACCAGCTTTTGTCATTTCACCAATAACATAATGAACTAACAAATGGCTTTGTATTTCGAGTGGGAATATAGCAATTTTACACTGAAGCTCAATCATTACTTTGTAATATTTAATGCGTTCGCGGAATTAGTTAGCAGTTTGTTGATTTTATGATCGTTTTTTCAGTTCTAAAGCGCTCAGGTTAGGCACACTCGACAATTAGGTGATAATATTACAAATATTGGTCACCTGCTCAGACAAGCACAGTTTGTCTGAAGTGGGAATAAGTTGAATTGTTTATTCAACAATTAGTCATTATTTAACAGAGTCGAGACTTTATGGAGCACGAACAATTAAATGCCATTCTAAATGAGCATGACTTTACTGCGACTGCCAGTGAACTACACGGTTTACTAACTGGCCTAATTGCTGGCGGTATGTTTAAAGAATCTAACGATTACCTGCATCATATGGCAGAGTTGTTTAACAATGGTCTTAGTGTTAAAGGCTCTTTAAAATCAGCGTCAGAGCAGCTGGTAACTGAGATCTTCGAACAATTCGAGTCAGAAGATATGTCGTTTGAAATTTTATTATTAGACGAAGACGAGACCTTATCTGACCAAGCTGTTGAGCTAATTAATTGGGTACAGTACTTTTTAGTGGGTTTTGGCTTTAACCAAAGAGATCTTAAAATGGCATCGAACGAGCTTAGAGAGATCATCGAAGACTTTACCAATATCACACGCATGGACACAGAGCTAGACGACAGCAATGAAACCCAAGCTGACTTCTATGAAATTATTGAGTTCATTCGTGTTTCTGCAATTTTGTGCCACCAAGAATATGGTAAGCAAGTTAACAAAGGTACTGACAGTACAACGGTTCACTAGGAGTAGTAATGATAGCGAGCACTGAGTTTGCACAAAGAAGGGCGTCTTTTGCACAAACGATGGCAGATAACAGCGTGGCTGTTTTCCCTGCGGCAAAGGAGTTAACCCGCTCTAGAGATACTGAATTTGCGTTTCGACAAAACAGTGACTTTTATTATTTGACTGGCTTTCCAGAGCCTGATGCATGGTTAATTATTGAAAAGTCAGACGATACAGTTCGTTCTACGCTTGTTTGTCGAGTAAAAGATAAGCTTGCTGAAATTTGGCACGGCAGAAGAATTGGTAAAGACGCAGCAAAAGTTGACTTTTTATTTGACCACACGGCGGATGAAACAGAGCTACACCAAGTACTGCATAACGCACTCAACAACCAACAAACTTTATATTGGGCACAAGGCGAATACGCTGATGCTGACAATAGAGTGTTTGATTTGTTAACTGAGCTTAGAGGGGAACCGAAAAAGGGTTGGAATGCACCAACTGACATTGTTGACCCAAGACCGGTTGTGCACAATATGCGTCTTATTAAGTCAGAAGCTGAAATTGAAGTTATGCGCCAAGCTGGCGTTATCTCTGCCAATGCCCATAAACGGGCAATGCAATTTTCGGCCAGCCAAATTGCAGCGGGCAAAACGGTAACTGAGTACCAACTTGAAGCGGAAATTCATCATGAATTTGCGATGAATGGCGCACGTCATCCTGCCTATGGCACTATCGTTGGCTCTGGTGAAAACGCTTGTATTCTGCATTACACCGAAAATGAAAGCGACATTAATCCAGCCGACTTAGTCCTGATTGATGCAGGTTGTGAGTTACAAGGTTACGCTGCCGATATCACTCGCACATTCCCAGCTGGTGGTAAGTTCTCTGAAGCACAAAAAGCAATTTACCAACTAGTGCTTAGTACGCAAGAACAAGTATTAGCGAACATTAAGCCCGGTACTAACCTTAAAGCGTTGACGGATATGTCGGTAAGGCTGATCACAGAAGGCTTAGTTGAGTTAGGCATTCTATCAGGTGATGTCGACCAACTTATCGCAGATAATGCTCACAGGGCTTATTACATGCACGGTTTGGCTCATTGGTTAGGTTTAGATGTCCATGATGTAGGCGACTACAACCAAAAGGGTGCACAAAGGCCACTAGAGGCTGGCATGGTATTTACCGTTGAGCCTGGTATTTATATCGACTCAAATTCAGACTGTGATCCTAAATGGCATGGTATCGGTGTTCGAATTGAAGACAACATTTTAATTACCAAAGATGGCTCAGAAAACTTAACCGTTTCAGTACCTAAATCGGTTACAGAGATTGAAGCTTTGATGTCGTAGAGCTTAAATAAACAAAAGGGCAGTTTTGCCCTTTTTTACTTTTTGGCAGAACAAAGCAAAGCATTGATTTATGCCAAGATAGTTAAAGTGTAAATTACAAAGACCAGACTTTTTTAAACTCCACCGCTTGACGCTTTGAAATAGCAACAAACTTCCCTTTGCTTAGGCTGACAGCCAGCGTACCATTCGCTTTAGGCTCAATGTTACTTATGTAGTTGGTGTTAATGATCCAGCTGCGACTTGCTTTAAAAAAGATTTCTTCACTCAAACGTTCGGCAATCGCACTGATGGGTTTGTATATAGCCGGAGTGTCGTCTTTGAGGTGCACTCGAGTGTAATTCCCCATAGCTTCAAGTGCGATTATTTCGCTAACGGCAACAAAGTAACAGTTGTCTTTATCTTTGATGAAAATGCGTTGGTTGGGCTCTAACCGGCGCTCCGATAGGCCAGTATTTACCTTCTGCAGTGCTTGCTCTAAACGCGATTGGCGAACTGGTTTTAATAAATAATCTAGCGCATTGTATTCAAAAGATTGGATCGCGTACTGGTTAAATGCAGTGATGAAGATCACTTGTGGTACCGAATTCAACTGAGTTAATAAATCAAAACCTGTACCGTCGGGCAAATCGATATCGAGCAGTAGCACATCAATTTGAGTTTGTTCAATTTGGTCTTTTGCTTGTTCAATATTTTCAGCTTCGCCAACTAGATTAACGCCTGTCATTTGACTTAGTTGCTGTTTTAATTCTAAACGAGCCAAGCGGCTGTCATCGACAATAAATACTCGCATACTTTGCGTTATTCTCCAGCATATTCTAAAGGTAGGTTAATCGTCACTGTTGCCAGACCATCAGAATTATTTGTATCTAGTTCTATTCGAGCCGTTTCGGCATACTGGGCTTTTGGATACAGCAAGGTAAACCTTTGTTTGATATTGCGTAAGCCTATGCCTCGTCCTTGTTCCTGATCATTCAGCGGTTGCGATTTTTGTTTAGGCATCGGGTTAGTAATGGCAATTAACAACGAGTTATTTTCGGCTTGTGCACTAACAGTGATGAGTCCTCCTTGCTTTAATTTTCCAATACCGTGTTTGATGGCATTTTCAATACAAAGTTGTAATAGCATTCTAGGTATGAGTGCCTGATTAAGGCTTGGTTCAATAGCAAAGGAGTAAGTGAGTCTGTGTTCAAATTGGATCTTACACAAACTTAAGTATTCTTGAACAATGGCGAGTTCCTCGGCAAAACTCACTTTGTTCATTTCGAACTGAGTTAAACTGTAACGCAGCATATCAGAAAGTTGCGCTACTGCGTCCCTTGCCCGATTGGGATCCTCTAAGATCAGTGCTCTAATATTATTTAGCACATTAAACAAAAAATGTGGGTTGAGTTGTTGGAGCAGGTTGTGCAGCTGGCTACTAGCTAGTTCTTGCTTGGCTTCGTTAAGGAGTCTAGCTCTAAGTATTGCCATGTATAAAATACTCCAAACCAGTAATGCAACAAACATGTTGGTGACGTTACCCCAAAATATAGAGTTAGCCACAATACCATAACCGTTACTGGAAATTGGATGTATCCAATGTAGCCAAGAGGCTAAAAATACTGAAGCGATTAAGACCAAGGTGGCACAACTGGCACCAATGATAGCTTGGATAAAAAAGTAACATGTTTGCTTCGTTAAACTTACTTCACTAATCCAACGCTTATAGCCCCACCTAGTCCAAGAGGCATAAAAACAGGTGCTAAGGACCAAGATAGCAGCAAACACCAATTCATTTTTGTTGAAAAAAGGTCGAAGGTACAGACTCAGTATGAGACCTGAGTACACACAGCCCCAACCTAATAAATGATAAAGCCAAAAGTAGCCAGTGTGCATAATGTTATTTAGCTGTGTCTGGCAAGTTTGTTAGTCGTTAATTCAACGAAGGGCTTTGCCATTTTTAACAGCTCAGTGTTTGATGAGGTTTTATTGCTCATCGGATTTAACCCTTTAGTTAAAGTTAGCTCAAAGTCATAGCCTTGACTGAAAGTGCCAATATAACTTTGGTCTTGCTTGCTGCCTTGAAAAGAAGCTTTGATCACACTAGAGGTAAAACTAAGGCTGCTATTGTCTATGGCAATGTCATTGACTGGAATAGCAAAACTCTTTTGCGCTGGACTGTCTAACTTCGCTAAGTAACTACCTTTAATAACCGCCACTCTTAAAACGAGAGGCAAGTGAGTACTTGAATTAATTTGTAAGTTGCCACCATAACTATGCTCAAAGCGCAACCTAGCCAGATCTTCTTGGTCTAGTTGCTCTAATTTCATTTGGTAGCTTTTGCCCTGAGTGAACTCAGTTTCTAACACGCCTTGGACTAAAGTCGCGCTAAATTCAACTTGCGCTGATGTATCTTTAAATGTGAGCTTATTTTCCGAAATTTGATAGCTAGTTGGAGTGCGGTTAAACATACCTTGGTTAGGGCTATCCCAAGTTAGCGTTAAGCCCTTATCAGTATCAGTAACGTTAACACCTATGGTTAAACTCACGTTTTTCTGAATGGTTAATACGCCTCGCCACTTGCCTTCTAATTGAGTGGATAAAGCGGATAAAGGCAGGCAAGCTAATAGTAAAAATAATAAGGAATTGATTAACTTAGTGTTCATGCTCTTCTCTGTATTTGCTGATAAACAACGGCAGTCTAAAGGAAATAATCGTGCTTAGTGGAAAAATATGACCAAAGGGAAATAATAAGGATAAACGGCAAATTCAACCGCCTATTCAAGTTAAATCGCTCAATGCAGCTAACCAACAGAGTACGTTACTGGCTAAATGAAAGCTTATGGCTTAACGAGGTTTTTACCGCTGGCCACTCGCTATTGGTAATGGAAAATACAACCGTATCGCGGTAACTACCGTCAGGCATGATTTGATGATTTCTCAACACACCGTCTTGTTTGGCCCCCAAGCGGGCTATTGCTCGTCTTGAGTTTTGATTATGCCAGTGGGTTCTAAACTCAACCGCAATACAGCCAAGTTGTTGAAAAATATGTTCAAGTAATAACAATTTGGTTTGGCTGTTAATACCTGTTTTTTGTGCACTTTTGGCGTACCAAGTATAACCAATCTCAACACGTTTATGAGCTGCAACGGCATTACATATTCGCGTACAACCGACGATTTTCCCAGTTGTGTTATTAATAACGACAAAGGGTAGGGAAGTATCGGCTTGGTATTGGTCTAGTGCTTTCTCTATGTAAGCTTTGGTAGCAGATGGCTCAGGTACGCTGGTAAACCATAAATTCCATAGTTCACCATCGGTTGCAGCTGCAATAAGATCCTTTTCATGCTCTAGAGTAAGTGGTACCAATGATACTAATTCACTTGTTAACTCCACGCTTTGCAACCATCTGCTCATAGTTAGTGTCCCTTTTAATTAAGTGGCGGTAAACCTTTTTTGTCTTTGCCAGTTGTCTGCTTTGATTCAGCTTTTATAAGTTGCCAAAGCACAGAGCCTGACCAAGTGCTTCTGTTTTGACTATATTGGCTTTGATTTAACTTAGCAATTTCTTGCTGCAATTCATTGCTTACCAAAGTCGATAATTGTGACAAGTTGGTCACTTGCGAGCCAAATCTATCCTTTGCCCAAGCAATTAGCTCAGCTCGTACTGCTTGGTGATCATTATTGTTACAAGCTTGTTTTAACTTTGATTCATTAAAGTGGGTGTCTGTTAAAGTTGAGTGCGATTTTGTTTGCTCGTTTGAGCCTTTATTTTTGCTACTGAAAAACCAAGCTATAAGCGTTAATAACCAAACTACCCAGCCCGATAGAGTTAACAATAGATCTTGTTTTTCTGCATTGGCTTCTAACTCAGACAGAGTAGGGCAACTTGCTTCACTGGCTTGTTGCTCAGGACAAGATTGAGCAACAATTTCTTGTTGTTGCAGAGGCACGTTAGTCACTAATGAGTTTTCAGCTGCGTTATCTGCAGCAACAATTTCAATTCTTCGTTCTGGGATCGTGGCAAGTTCGACTCGTTTAGTTTGAGTGTTGAACCAGTTAATGCTTACCGCTGGTAATGTGTATACGCCCGGTTGCGTAGCAACAACCGCTTCAGAACTTACTCTTTGTGACACTATGGCATTTTGTCTTAACACAGAGTGGCTCTCTGACTGGTCAGGGTAAACGTTAAACGAGCTTGGATAGCTGCCTTTTAACTCAGGTAATTGTTCTTCGTTCACATTTAACGCGGTTAAGGTGAAGGTACGAGTGATTGGTTCGCCTACTTGGTAAGTTTGTTGTAACGGCTGGAATTCGTCGTTTAGCTGCACTAAGTCACTCGGTAACCAACTGCCTTTGTAGCTGTTTGGAATTGGTGACACCTTTATTGGTAAATCATTGCCTATGCTAGATACTGGTTTGCGGCTGCCAAATGAAGAAAATACCGAACGTCTTCTATCCGTACTGACTTCGCCATTGAAAGTTGGTGAAGTAATAGTGAACTCGCCACTGGTTTGCGGTGTGATACTGTAAACTCGTTCAATCACTCGATAGCGAACGCCCATTACGATTTCACTGCCTTCTTTGTCTTTACCTTGCTGTTTAATAAGCCCCGACTCCAACACTGGATCGGACAAAGTACCGCTTTGTAAATCAACGTTAGAGGCAAAGTACAAACGAGTAACAAATTTAACCGTTTGTTGCAGGTACAACTCACTATTTTCAATCGTATTTTTTAAGAAAATAGGCTGAGTTGTTTGGCCTGTCTGATTGTTAGCTTTGATCACTTCAACCTTGATAGGCTGAGTTTTTATGCCGTCGATTTGTAAGCTTGGAATGGTGTAGTTACCGTCTTGGCGTGCTAGTAATACTGTGCTCCAAGTTGTTGTTTTTGACACGCTACCATTGATGATTTGAGTTTGTGAGCTGGTACTTGTGCGGCCAACGGTTAAACCTGAGCGCATAATTGGCGCTAGATCTAGCTCTTCATTGTCTACCGAGTCATTAGCGACGATTTGTAAAATAAACGACTCGTTGACCATAACTGGGTTTCTATCAACCGTAGCGGTTAATTCTGTTACTGCTAATGCTGGCTCCGCGAATACGGTTAGCAGTGCGATAATGAAAGAAAATACTTTAAATTTGTTCATGCTTAATGCTTATATTTCTTCTGTTTTTACCAAGACTTAACCGCGCCTTTAGGCGGGCGAGCAAATTGCTGTCGCTTGCGGCTTTCTAAGATCATTTTGTTTCTCAACAACACAGACGGATCGTCTGAAACCTTGCGTAACAGCTGCTCAAGTTTTTGCTGAGCTTCCTGTTCGGCTAGTTGTTCAGGTGTTAGCTGTGCAGCTTGTTGTTCACCTTGCTGCTGTGGCTCTTGTTCAGACTCTTGTTGTTGGGTTTGCTGTTCAGATTGTTGTTCAGCTTCGCTTTCCTGCTCACTATTTTGTCCTTGTTGCTGCTCTTGTTTAGACTCAGATTCTTGCTGATCTTGAGCGGTTGGCTCGGGTTGTGAGTCAGACTGGTTTTGTTGCTGAGCGTCTTGTTGCGACTGCTCTTGGCTATTTTCGTTCTGCTGATCTTGCTCTGAATCTTGTTGATTATTCTGTGAATTTTGCTGTTGTTCACTATCTTGCTGCTGTTGATCTTGACCGCCTTGCTGATCTTGAGACTGATCCTGCTGTTGATCTTGAGATTGTTGTTGCTGCTCATTTTGTTGTTTAAGCTTTTCCAACAACTCTTTATTGGCTCTTGCAGCTTGATGAGCTGGATTTTGTTTTAGCGCTTGGTCATAGGCTTTAATTGCTTCGTCCAATTTGTTCAACTGAGCCAGTGCGTTACCTTGGTTATAAAGGCCAGTAGCAGAACCATCTTTCTCAAAGTAATTCAGAGCGGCTTCGTAATCACCAGCTTTGTAAGCCGACGAGCCTTTCCATTGTTGGTTTTCAAAGGTCGCTTGCGCTTGGGCAAAATTGCCTTGATTGAATTCACTGCTTGCAACCTGATCTTTGGTATTGAAAACAAAGTCAGTCCACGGCTTCTCAACCACTTGCGCAGCTTCGCCCTGATTGTCAGGAGAGTCGTTTGCGTATGTTTCAGGCGTAGTAGAAAGTAAAAATACGGCGAATATGCTTAAGGTGACACCACGTCTAAAGGCGTAAAGAACAAAAGGCAATACTAACAAAATTAAATAAGGGCCAGCTTCTTGCCAATCATCACCGGTCAACAATTTATCATCCGTTTGCTGCTCTTGTGACTCTTCCCCTCGGTCAAAGTCATGGTCTGTTAACAAGGTTTGGATGTCCAAATCAGAAGCGGTAGTTCTTACAAACACACCGTTACCTACAGTTGCTAATTGTGCTAGTTGCGCCGTATTGAGTTTAGGGATGACAATGCTGCCAGAGCCATCTTTTAACAGGCTTTTATCTAGCATTTGGATTGGCGCACCTTCAGCTGTACCAAAAGCCATCACATTTATTGTATAGCGAGTTTGTCCGATAAACTGATTTAACTCATCCACGTCTTCTGGCTCAACGCCATCGGTAAACCAATAAATATCGCCTTTTACAAAACCTGCTTGCTCTAGTAGCTCGGTTGCTTTACTTAACCCTAGAAGTGGGTAAGAGCCCGGTTCTGGCATGATCTCAGGCGATAAGCTTGGGATTAAACTTACGATGTTTTTACTATCAGGTGTTAAAGGAGAAATTGTAAAAGCGTCGCCTGCGTAGGCCACTAAAGCAATCTCACCATCTTCTATGGCATTGGCTAAATCAATTGCTTTAAATTTGGCTTTTGCCAGTCGGTTTGGCTTTAAATCCGTTGCCCGCATCGACATTGACATATCCATAACAATGACACTGGCGCGTTTAACCTGAAATACTGGCTTTTCAATTTTTTGCCAAGTAGGGCCAGCCATCGCGGCAACAACAATGAACCACAAAGCAGGAATGAGCCATCGATTTTGTTTCACTTTTTGTTGCTCTGTTGCCAACAATACTTTGGCTAAGTGAGCAGGGATCACTTGGTGCCATTGGGTATTATCTGAGGCTTTTAGCTTTAGCAACCAAAACAGAACTAACGGAATGAGAAGATAAAACATCTCAGGCCTTAAAAAGTGCAGTTGTGAAAAGTTTGAGAAAAATGTATCCATTACGCTTTACCTTTTAGCCATTTTTTCCAAGCAAAAAAACGAGCCAGTGCAGACCAGTAAAGTAACAAGCTTGATAATAAAATAGCGGCACCAAGTGGCCAGTAGAATAGAGCTTGCATAGGTCTTAGTTGAATTGGGTCATCTTCAATCGGCTCCAACTCATCTAACAACTGGTATATCTCACGTAAACTTTGGGTATCTCTAGCTCTGAAGTATTTACCGCCTGTTTGTTCTGCAATTTGAGTCAGTAAGTTTTCATCTAGCTCTGTAGATGGGTTCACTTTACGGTTGCCAAAGAAACTACGCACTAGCAATTCATCCGCACCAATACCTATAGTGTAAACCTTAACTTTAGCGGCTTTGGCGATTTCTAGCGCTTCAGCAGGTTCAATATTACCAGCTGTGTTTTGACCATCGGTTAACAGGATCAAAATACGATTAGAGTCATCTTTCTCATTAAATCGTTTTGCCGCTAAACCAAGTGCATCACCAATTGCGGTCTTTTCACCAACTAAACCAAGTACTGCCTCGTCTAACATTTGCTTAACGGTTGCTCTGTCGTAAGTTAATGGAGTTTGAACGTAAGCCGTATCAGCAAACAGGATCAATCCTAAACGGTCGCCAACGCGACGCTCAATAAAGTCATTTAATACATGCTTTAACATCTCAAGACGATTGACTTTCTGACGACCAATCATCATGTCTTCGTATTGCATTGAACCAGATAAGTCGACAGCCAGCATAAGCTCACGACCTTCTTGTGGGATAGTCACAGGCTCACCTAACCACTGTGGCCTTGCTGCAGCTGTTAATAATAACAACCAAACCACTAATAAAGTCCAAGGGAAGCCACGTTTAACCTCTTTGCTCGGCGCATCATCCAGCAAATCATAAGTAGGTAAGTGCAGGGCAGCCAGAGGCTTTGATTTTGCTTTTGGCAACAAGCGCATCAATAAAGGCAGTGGTGCTAAAGCAAATAGCCAAGGCCAAGCAAAACTAAACATGCTTAACCTCCGCTTGGTTAAATTCAACAGGTTGGCTAAATTCCACTGGTTTAAGTGGCATAGCCTTTTGCAGCCATTGTTTCACCTGTAAATAATAAAGGTGAGCGTCTTCTTCATTGCAATCAGGCTTATAGCTCAGGTGCAGTAACTCTGGACTGATTTGAATTTTCTGGTTGTGTTGGTTAAGCCACTGGGCCCATTTCGAACCAGATAATTCGGCTACTAAATCTCTGTTTTGGTAGGCAAGATTGGCGCGCTTCAAAACATTGTTAATAGCAGCAACTTTTGCTCTAGGAGCAAGATGTTCGCTTTGTTGCAACAAAGTAAGAGCTTGTCTTTTTGCTTGTCGCAATTGGTACTGTTTAACCAGTAATACAATTAGAGCAATTAATGCCAGTGTGGCAATAACAATAACTACCCACCAACCCCACGCTAGAGGCCAATTACCAACTTGTTGTGGCGTTTCTATATCTTGTAATTGAGCTAATACATCTGGATTCATGACAATTGCTCGCTTAGTGGTAAGCCTGCGTCAATCGCTAACCACTTAATTTTGTATTGCGTCATATTTTCCTGTCGGCGTGACATTAACTTTTTCGCTTTCGCTTGGTAATTTGCTAACTGGCTGACCGAGTTCACTACCTTAGTGCTATTACCGTCTGTGATCGGCATATTGGCAGATATTGCAGATGGTAATCTGTGTTCGATAGGATCGTTAATCCAACATGCAACCACTTCACAGTGTTTTTGTAGCTGGAAAATATGCTGCAGTGCTTTTTCGGTGACATTTTGAAAGTCACTGACTAAGTAAACTAAACTACCAGGATGTGCGACACGGCGAAGGTGCGCACAAGCTTGGGTGAATTTATCTTCTGCTTCTGCTTTGCTAAGACTTGAGTCTGAGTTCACTTGCAAACTGTTGTGTTGCTTTTCCAGACCATTTAGCCAATGTAATACTGCTTGTTGTCGTGCTCTTGGTTTGGCTTCGAATAACTCTTGTTCCGATAAAATCAAACCGCCAATTTTGTCGCCATTTTGCTTTGCTTTCCAAGCAATCAGCGAGCTTAAATGACACGCTTGTACAGACTTGAATAACAGTTGGCTACCAAAGTGCATGGAAGGCAATAAATCGGTGAAAACAAAAATAGGGCGGTCTTTTTCCTCACGGAAAATTTTAGTGTGAGTTTTACCTGTTCTTGCCGTTACTCGCCAGTCAATGGTTCTAACATCATCACCTGGTTGGTAATGCCTAGCTTCATCAAACTCCATCCCTCTGCCTTTGGTCTTGGCAAGGTATTGACCTGACATCTGATGTTTTACTTTGGCATTGGGTTTATTCGATAGCAAATAGGTGAAATGTCGATACATCAACAATTCATCTAAAGCTATGGCATAGCCCGAAACCTGGTTTTTTTGCAACCAGCTTGCAGGCTCAAATTGATTTGTTTGTTTGGCATCCATAAGCAAACAATACCTTTACTGCATTTACACTAAGGTACTGCGACAAGTTGCAGGATACGAGTTAACACTTGATCAGCACTTATGCCTGATGCTTCCGCTTCATAACTCAATAAAATCCTGTGTCTTAGGGTATTGAAGAATACCGCTTGAATATCATCTGGCGTAACAAACTCACGGCCATCTAACCAAGCATGAGCTCTAGCACATCTATCAAGTGAAATAGTTGCACGAGGTGAAGCACCAAAAGCAATTTGTTGTTCTAGCTCAGCATCAAATTTACCAGGCTGACGAGTCGCAATGATGAGCTCAACTAAGTATTGCTCCAACTCAGGTGCTAAGTGGATTGATAGCACAGAGCGTCTAGCATCAAAAATATCTTGTTGTGTTAATGGTACTGGTTTTTCAACCTTTTCAGACAAGGCTTCTCCGCGGGTTAAGCGTAAAATTTCAATTTCTGTTTCTGCACCCGGGTAGTCCACGGTTAAGTGCATTAAAAATCGGTCTAATTGCGCTTCAGGAAGTGGATAGGTACCTTCTTGCTCTAACGGGTTTTGCGTTGCCATTACTAAGAACAATTCTGGTAATTGATAAGTTGTTTTACCAACCGTTACTTGGCGTTCAGCCATGGCTTCTAGTAGTGCCGATTGGACTTTCGCTGGTGCACGGTTAATTTCGTCGGCTAACACTAAGTTGTGGAATAGTGGCCCTGACTCAAATTTAAATTCGCCCGTCTCTGGACGGAAAATATCAGTACCAGTTAAATCCGCAGGTAATAAGTCTGGGGTGAACTGTACACGATGGAAGTCACCATCCAAACCATTTGATAAAGCGTTGATAGCTCTGGTTTTCGCCAGTCCTGGAGGTCCTTCTACTAATAAGTGACCATCTGCTAACAGGGCAATTAAAATCGCTTTGGTAAATTCTGGCTGACCAATAACTTGAGAATCTAGATAGGTTTTTAACTGATGAAAGCGTGCTACCGACATTGTGCTTTATCTTCCTTTATTATTTGTTAGTTCGTTGTCCTGAACATGCTCAGGACTGATGAAACGGACTGTTAAGACTACAGGAGGAATATAAGGTTCCCAAAGAAAATCTCAAGTGAGCAAAATTCAAACGTTGTAAAATTGAACGACTGCTGAACAGAACTCTTATTAATATTGAATAATGAGTAATAAATAAAAGTGTTTCGAGATGTTACGTTAAGTCTTTCGGTGCACCCACATCACACTTTTTACAGTTGAGTTGATGACCTAACATAGCGTTTCGCCCCGAAATAGATTCAACCCAAGGGCGATTTATAAACGGTGGAGCATGACGGACATGCTGAAAGTGCCCGCATTGTAAAACCGCAACCCACTCATTAAACTCGTCTTTACGATAATCAATGATTGCTTGTTTCATTAATAGAGTTCAATACGCGTTTGATAAATGGCCACTTATTTTGAGTATAGCTTTCTCTATCATTGACACTCTTAGTTGCAAGTTGTCGCTTAAGCTCAGCGTACTCATTGGCTGTTTCAGGATGAGTACGTAGATGATCTCTGAATTGAATACGCTCCAACCACAGAGCACTTTGATAAGGCACTAAATGTAAATGATGAGTCCGAACCTCAGGAGATGGCTTACAAAACCAATGCATTATATCTGGTTTGTATGGATAAAAGCAGTAACCGTTTTGTTGTAAAACTTCAATTGCAGGCTTTGACTTTTCCAACGATTCAACGCCAACCATAATATCAATAACAGGTTTGGCAGCTAAACCAATAACAGAGGTGCTACCGACATGTTCTATTGTTCCGCAAATCCATCTGCCAACGATACTTTCTAGCTTTTGCTTTTCAGCCTCAAACTTTGCCGGCCACTCAGGGTTATAATCAACAACTTCTATCAATTTTGTTTTAGCTTTAGGTAACGATAAATCAATGTTGCAGACCCTATTAATTTATCGTTTGTAATGCAAGGTTAATCTAGGATCTATAAGTTATCAGGTAATCGTCCTTCTCTTCGCTGACGTTCACAAGGTAAGCCATCATCATCGCCGTCCATTTTCACGTTTGGACAGTTTTTTAGAAAAAATAGTGCTTCTGCATAAGTTGTCATTTGAGAACAGTGTTGTCTGCCATCACACGTGAATTGTTTATTTTTCTTAGTGTTTAACGATTGTTTAGGTTGTGATTTTTTGTATTTAGAGCCATCAAAAACATAGGTTTTTTTAGCTTTTTCTTTAGCAATACAATCGAACGTAAGTGCGGCTATTAAGATGAGAAAATAATTGAACTGCATTGTTCACATTCCTTGTGTTTATGTTGTTAAAGTTAAGTGGCAAAAATTTAAAGAGTAATCATGGGTTAATTATTCTTTTTCCTTGCTAATAATTCTGTCAAAAAAACTAAAACCCAAGCAATTAAAAACCAGAAACAAACTTGATGAACAAAAGCTAAGCTTGAAATATTGGAAACGCCGAACTCTCGAAAAGCAACGTGATTTTCACCAAAGATCTGGCCAATACCAAATGCAAAAGGAAGATTGCTCCAAATGCCTATGAGGATGATTAGAGGAAGTAGTTCGAAGCCAATTAGGCTCATAAGAACGACGGAAGCGAGAGGAACAGCATTTAAAATACTGCCAAGATACATGGTTTTTCTTAATGTTTTGTTCAATATAAAACCCTTATTTACTTAGTTTTTTAAATTTAGTTGTCTGTTAAGAACTTGCTCTAACCCAGCTTCCGTCTTGTTTCTTTGTGAACAATATACGATATACCTTTGTTGTTGTAGCCTGTTTTGCTGCAAGAATAACGCTGTCTACTTTAGCCGTATTCGCTAATTTGAAGAAAACCTTGTTAAAATTCGCGTCAGCTTCTGACAACAACTCTGCACTGCTGACGGCTTCAAAATTTGATTCATATTCAATTTCTATCACCCACGAATCCTCGTAGAGTCTCTGATATACAGCCTTTGCGGGTTTGAAACTGTCATTATCGAATGATACATAACCACCTTCATTCAAATTGTATAAGACTTTTTCTCGCGTTATATATCTTTGTAATTCTAAGTTTTGTTTCTGTTCGTCTCTGTAAATTCGTTTAGGAGTTGAGAGTTTATCTAGTCCAGCAGTCCAGTTTTCTTTAAATGGGCTAGCTGTAAAGTCTTTTAGAACATAATGACCTGAAGCGGCTCTGTGCATGCTTGCAACAAACGTAAAATCTAAGGCTGAACCTTGGGCCTCACCAAAAATTTCAACTGTGTTTTTACCAAAATCAAATTTGTAATGGCTCATATTAATTTCATTTGGAAACCCGTACTTGGCCACTTTTGATAATACAAATTTTGTAGCTTCAGGCGTAAGTCCCAGTTCAGGTGAGAATTGACTTGACGCTTTCTGAAAGTCTAAATCAATTAATCCCGCTCTTAAAAATACCAGAGCAGTTTCGGAGGCAGGCTCAGGTTCATATTTAATGGTGTTTAGGTTCACATCGCAGGCAGAAAGAAAGGCTGTGATAATTAAGAAGGTTGCTTTTCTTATCATTTTCAAAGTTCCATTTTTCATTAACTTAATCTATACGGAAAAATATCTGAAGTAATTATCCTTTTAAACTAACGTCTTAGTGTCTTTTATTCAACACTTTCGATAACACTACTAGTCTAAAGCGAGTGTTAGAAGTTATATCAAATATCCCTAAGACTTTTTATTCGGATGGTATTCTGCATTTACAAGTTAATGAACTATCCTCATTGCGTGTTGGCATTTAATTAAGTTGATTTAGCTGAATATTGAAGTTTGATTCGTCGATATTTTTTGAATTCTTTTGGTGCAGTTTTGACATTTAACAAGAACTCGTTACAATCGGCTAAAAAGTAGAGGTCAGACCAGCGTTGAGATAGAAAGTTTTCTGATAGAACTGAATGCACTGACACAAATTCGAAATTAACGGGATAAAAATAATGACAAATAAACTGCTAACAAGAGAGGGTGACCGTATTGCGGTTGTAGCTGGTTTACGTACTCCATTTGCAAAGCAAGCAACGGCTTACCACGGTGTACCAGCATTAGATCTTGGTAAAATGGTAGTCGGCGAAATGCTACAAAGAGCAGAGCTTGATCCAAAAGAAATCGAACAGCTAGTTTATGGTCAAGTCGTGCAAATGCCAGAAGCGCCAAACATTGCGCGTGAAATCGTTTTAGGTACTGGCATGAACGTGAACACAGATGCATACTCAGTATCTCGTGCATGTGCAACAAGTTTCCAATCTACTGCAAACATCATTGAATCTATGATGGCTGGCCACATTTCAGTTGGTGTTGCCGGTGGTGCAGATTCATCTTCAGTATTACCAATTGGTGTGACGAAAAAGTTAGGTCGTGCTTTAGTTGATTTAAATAAAGCTCGCACATTAGGCCAACGTTGGAACATCATTAAAAAGCTAGGTCTTAAAGACTTAATGCCAGTACCACCTGCTGTTGCAGAATACACAACTGGTTTAAGCATGGGTCAAACGGCAGAACAAATGGCTAAGAGCCACGGTGTTACTCGTCAAGAGCAAGATGAAATGGCGCACCGTTCTCACACTTTAGCGACAAAAGCTTGGGAAGCTGGTTTCTTAAAAGACGAAGTAATGACGGCTCACCCAGAACCATTCAAAGAATTTATTGAAATGGACAACACGGTTCGTACTAACTCTGAATTAGCAGGCTATGCGAAATTACGTCCTGTATTTGACCGCAAACACGGCTCGGTTACGGCAGCAAACTCAACGGCACTGACAGATGGTGCATCAGCAATCCTTCTTATGACAGAAAGCAAAGCAAAAGCATTAGGTTATGAGCCATTAGGTTACATCCGCAGCTATGGCTTCTCAGCGATTGATGTTTGGGAAGACATGTTAATGGGTCCTTCATACTCAACGCCTATCGCGTTAGAGCGCGCAGGTATGGAACTTAAAGATTTAGACCTTATCGAAATGCACGAAGCATTTGCAGCACAAGCATTAGCGAATATGAAGATGTTTGCATCGAACAAGTTTGCCAAAGAGAAGCTAGGTCGTAGCAAAGCTATCGGCGATATCGACATGACTAAGTTCAACGTTAACGGTGGTTCATTAGCATACGGTCACCCATTTGCAGCAACCGGTACTCGTTTGATCACGCAAACCATTAATGAACTACGTCGCCGTGGCGGTGGTGTTGGTCTAACGACAGCATGTGCTGCTGGTGGTTTAGGCGCTGCAATGATCGTAGAAGTAGACGGATAAGAAAAGATTAAACCACAGAGGGCCAAAGAACACGAAGGTTATGAATTTGTATCGTGTTTACCTCTATAAAACCATGTTATAGCGCTAAAAATTTAGGGCATGATAAGGAATTTATAAGCTGACAACTCAGCAGGTAGGAAAGAATGACGGAAGAAAATAAAACAAACTCAGCGTTTAGCTTAGAAGTATTAGACAGTGGTATTGGTGTTATCACCATGGACGTTCCTGACGAAACCATGAACGTATTAAAAGCCGAATTTGGCGAGCAAGTTAGCGCAGTATTAGATGAAGTTGAAGCCAGTAAAGAGATCTCTGGTTTAGTATTAATTTCAGGTAAAGATAATTCATTTGTCGCGGGTGCTGATGTAACTATGCTTGATGCATGTGAAAATGCACAAGAAGTAAAAGAAATCGCGCAGATGGGGCAAAAATTATTTGATCGCATCGAAAACATGGACATTCCAGTTATCGCAGCAATCAATGGTCCAGCTTTAGGTGGCGGTTTAGAGTTAGCAATGTGCTGTCACGGCCGTGTTATTTCTGATAGTTCAAAAACTGTTTTGGGTCTACCAGAAGTACAACTAGGTTTATTGCCAGGTTCAGGTGGCACACAACGTTTACCTAAGCTAGTTGGCTTACAAAAGTCACTAGATATGATGTTAACAGGCAAGCAATTACGCGCGAAACAAGCGTTAAAAGCTGGCTTAGTAAACGATATGGTTCCTAACACTATTCTGTTAGATACGGCTGTTAAAATGGCACTTAAAGGCAAGCCTAAAGCGAACCAACCGAAGCAAGCATTAATGACCCGTCTGCTAGAGAATAACCCATTTGGTCGTAAGATCTTATTTGACCAAGCGGGCAAACAAGTAATGAAGCAGACCAAAGGTAACTATCCTGCACCACTTCGCATTATCGAATGTATTCGCACTGGTGTTGAAATGGGTAAGCGCAAAGGGTTAGAAATTGAAGCACAGCGTTTCTCTGAACTTTGCATGACGTCAGAATCAAAAGCGCTTCGCAGTATTTTCTTTGCTACTACTGAGATGAAAAAAGAAAATGGTGTTGAAGGTGTTGAACCGACTAAAGTTGAGAAAGCGGGGATTTTAGGTGGCGGTCTTATGGGTGGCGGTATCGCTTTTGTTACAACGACAAAAGCAGGTGTGCCAGCACGAATCAAAGATATCGCTCACGAAGGCATTCGCAATGCATTCAAATACAGCTACGACATTCTGAACAAGAAAGTAAAACGTCGTTTTATGAAAAAGTCGGAAATGCAGAAACAACTTTCGTTGTTATCAGCGGGTACTGACTATGTTGGTTTTAAAGACGCAGATATCATTGTTGAAGCAGTATTCGAAGACTTAAACCTAAAGCAAAGCATGGTTGCAGATATTGAAGCAAACTGTAAAGAAACGACCGTTTTTGCATCAAACACTTCTTCACTGCCAATTCACAAAATTGCAGAAAAGGCAGAACGTCCAGAGAACGTAATTGGTTTACACTACTTCTCACCGGTAGACAAAATGCCACTAGTTGAAGTTATTGCAACAGACAAAACATCTGACAAAACTATTTCTACAACGGTTGAGTTCGCTCGTCGTCAAGGCAAAACACCAATCGTGGTTAAAGACGAAGCTGGCTTCTTTGTAAACCGTATTTTAGGTTTATATATGAATGAAGCCGCATACGTTGTGACTGAAGGTGAGCCAATTGAGAAAATTGATAAAGCGTTAGTTAAGTTTGGCTTCCCTGTAGGTCCGATGACGCTTCTTGATGAAGTGGGTATCGATGTAGGCTCTAAAGTTGGTGCTATTTTAAACGATGCATTTGGTTCTCGTTTTGACGTGCCAGAGGCGATGGCTAAGCTAACAGCTGATGACCGTAAAGGTAAGAAGAACCAAAAAGGTATGTACTTATACGGTAAAGCAGCAAAAGGCAAAAAAGGTAAGCAAGTTGATGAGTCGGTTTACTCAGTGCTTGGCGTGACACCAAATGGCAGCATGAAGTCTGAAAAAATTGCCGAACGTTGTGTTGTACAACTACTTAATGAAGCGGCACGTTGTTTAGATGCTGGCATTATCCGTAGCCCACGAGATGGTGACATCGGTATGATCTTTGGTACTGGATATCCTCCATTCCAAGGTGGTCCATTCCGTTACATGGATTCTTTAGGTATCGACAACCTAGTCTCTATCCTTAAAGGTTACCAACAGCAACATGGCGACCGTTTCGAACCGTGTGAATTGCTAGTTAACATGGCTGAAGAAGGTAAGACTTTTTACTAAGTCGTTCTCAATCTTAAACCTCCCTTTACAAAGCACCGCAATCGCGGTGCTTTTTTGATTGTGAATTATCGCATCGAACCATGGTAATGACGCCAGTGCTTTGTCATTTTGGTGAAACCCAGAGCCATTGCCCTGTTGGCGATGGATTATTGGACCAGCTCGCAATAATGGCGCAGTCGAAGCTTCTAGAAAGCACATAAGTTACCAGTAAGCCAAATGTCACACTCTACTGCTATCATTTATTTTGTATCTAAATCCGCTAAACAATATTGAAAATTGACCGATACAAAAAACGAAGTGTTCTAATTTCATTGGTTTTTATTCGTTATTTAACTTTCAAAAAAATCAAATATCTATATTGTTAGTTTAGTCACTCACTTAGGTACTAAGTGAAAAAACGTCGTTATAGTAAGTGAACGGAGTCTTGACGCCGTTCGTAGTTATCTAAGTTCGCTTAATTTTTAAAGGGTGTAGCGTGAACATAAAACAAAGCGTAATTAAGTATGTAACTTCCCATTTGAGTCTTTTTATTTTGCTTCCATGTATTTTGCTAGGTGGCATTATTTTTTACGATGTATATCACTCGTATAACCGCATGAAAGACGCCTATGACGCTGAATATAATGCATTTTTATCGCACGGTGTCTTGACCGTTGTACACGAAGTGCAAAAAGAGCGCGGTATGACAGCGGGCTATATTGGTTCCAGTGGCGCTAAGTTTTCATCGCAGTTAAGGCAACAACGACAAACGGTAGACAGGGCTTTACAGAACTTAAGAGCCGAAAGAAAGCACTGGCAACTGAGCGCTCAAATGGATGAAGCTTATCGCGATTTTATTAATGCATTTAATGATAAATCTGGGATCCAAAGTCAAACTGACTCGCTTACTATTCAATTACCTAAAGCGCTAGGTTTCTACAC
Organism: Psychrosphaera sp.; assembly: GCA_965200905.1. GTDB lineage: Bacteria > Pseudomonadota > Gammaproteobacteria > Enterobacterales > Alteromonadaceae > Psychrosphaera. The sequence goes on along the minus strand of CBDAVN010000013.1, from coordinate 143,619 downwards.
TAATATCAACAACAAAGGCCTACATGTTGTGATCATGGCCTCAAAACTGAGTGCAAACCAAATTATCTCCTCTGAATTATTCAGTATTTATAACTTTTCTAGCACTAAAGAGTCTGCTGGTATTGAACGTGCTGTGTTGGCAAATGTGTTGGCAAAAGACGAGTTCACACCGCAGTTGAAAAACAGACACATTGAATTAGTGACCAAACAAGAAGTATTTACCTACGAAGCGTTGGAATCAGCAACGCCAGAAATGTTTAAGTTATTTAATGATGCCGTTAACAGCAGTGCATCTAAGGCTGTACAGGATGTTCGTAAAGCGGTGACCGATAAAAATAGTGACTTTGGTATCGATTCGGAGCAATGGTTTGGCTACGCTACAGATAGAATAAATGAATTGAAAGATACTGAGGAAACAGCACTAAACATTGTTGATGATACAGCAGTTAAAATTCAAAAAGAGGCCGTGGTTGTTCTTGTTGTTGAATTAATTGTCCTGTTGATAGGTGTAGTAACAACAGTAGCCATATCCTTTGCAATTAGAGTGCGTCAACAGCAATCAAATTTGATCAAAGAAGGCATTCAGATTGCTTTGGAACAACGTGACTTGTCCCACGAAATTGAATTGGTTGTCTTCGATGAATTAGGTGATGCAGCACAAGGTATCAATGCACTGACCCACTTATTTGGCGAAGACTTAAAGCGCTTTCATGGTGCATCAAAAGACATCACCACTTCAACTCATGAGACAGCTGTTGCTATCAGCCAAAGCCAAACTAACCTTATTGATCAGCAAACTGGTGTACAAACCATCGCTTCTGCCGCAGAGCAAATGAATGCCAATGTTGGTGTTATTGCCAATGCGATGGAAGAAAACGCAGATTCTGTTGCCAAAGTGGCGCAAGAGTCTTCAGAAGGTAAAAACATCGTTAACCAAGCTGTAAGCGTTATTCATGGTGCAGCCAATGATATGTCGAAATCTGCGGAAGCCATTAATACGCTGAATGAAAAAGTGGGCAGTATTACCGATATGGTGAAAATGATCGGTGGTATTGCTGAGCAAACTAACCTATTAGCGTTAAATGCGGCAATTGAAGCTGCGCGAGCAGGCGAACAAGGTCGAGGCTTCGCTGTGGTAGCGGATGAAGTTCGTTCATTGGCAAGTAGAACGCAAAAATCGACAGAAGAAATTTCTGTGATAGTCAATGAGCTACAACAAGGTTCAGCGCAAGCATTTGATATTATCAATCAAGGTAAAGAAAATGCGATTTCAGCGTCTGACCAAGCGGAGTTGATTAAAGAGGCACTCGATCGTATAGCCGTACAAATTGAAGACGTGAAAACGGTGACCGAGTCGGTAACGATTAACACCAAAGAGCAAGCTAAAGCAATTGAAGAGGTCAACCTCAATATAGTCAATATATATGAGCAAGCGACAGAAAACGTTGCTGGTGCCGAGCAAATCGCCGTCGCCGCTTCAAGTATTGCAGAAGCCGCAATGGACATGGACGACGAGATTGACAAGTACAAAGTCGTGAATGACGGTCAAAGCGAAGAACCATACAAAATTGTCGAACCTCGTAGGTAAACAACGAATGTTGTTAAAGCCTGTTAACTGAAAAGTTAACAGGCTTTTTTATATTAGCTAATAAGCTCCTGCAGAGTAGATTAATTCATAACTGTGGCTGTAGATCTCTAGAATATTGCCAAATGGGTCTTCCATATAAATCATTCGATAGGGCTTCTCTCCAGGATAGTAATACCTTGGCTCTGGCATACGTTTTTTACCACCTGCAGCAACAATCTTTTCAGCTAACTCTTCAACATTTGGATCTTGTACACAGAAATGGAAAATACCAGTTTTCCAGTATTCAAAATTATTTTCAGGCTGGGTTTGGTTAGTAAATTGGAACAATTCTACGCCAATGCGATCGCCTGTAGATAAGTGGGCTATTTTAAAGCTGCCCCAGTTTGCGCCAAACACGTCAGTACACATTTCACCAATGGCACTATCGTCTTCAGTGATCTCTGTTGGCTCCATAATTAAATACCAACCCAAAACTTGAGTGTAAAACTCGACCGCTTGTTCAAGATCAGGAACCGAAATGCCAATGTGTGAAAAAGTTCTTGGATAAACGTTGCTCATAATGCTGCTCTTTGATTTATTAACTTGAGTAAAGCTTATCTCTGACTTATAAATATAAAAAATTATCATTTATTATCTTTATAAGTATATTTTGTAATGATTAATCCAACTTGGCTGACGACGTTTTGTACATTGGTTGAATTACAGCATTTCACTGCCACAGCGAAAAAGTTGCACATGACCCAATCTGGCGTGTCTCAGCATATTAAAAAACTAGAGCAACAATTGGATACCCCTTTGTTGATCAGAGATGGCAAGTCTTTTACGCTGACCGATGCTGGCTTGAAGCTATATCAGCAAGGCGGGCAGTTGTTACATAGTTTTGCCCTGTTGGAAGGTGAGGTGAAGTCAGATTTTCCTCATCAGGGAAAAGTCAAAATATCATCCCCTGGTAGTATCGGCTTGAGGCTTTATCCTTTCCTATTGGGTCTACAGGTTCAGTATCCGAAACTGTCAGTGGATTATAGTTTTGCGCCAAACCAAGATATTACCGATAACTTACTATCTAAGAAAATAAACTTGGGGCTGAGCACAGCCTTGAATACTGATAGTCGCTTGGTCAGTGACAAAGTTGCAGATGAGCCTTTGGTCTTAGTGACCCCAAGCTCCGTGACCGAAGTAACTTGGGCCTCGTTGTTGCAGCTTGGCTTTATTTCACATCCTGATGCGGCTCACCACAGTCAATTATTACTGCAAAGCAATTTCTCAGAGTTTGAACATATAGAGCAATTTACCAACAAAGGGTTTTCCAACCAGATCAGCCTGATACTTGAGCCTGTTAGCCTTGATTTAGGTTTCACTGTTTTACCTTTACATGCGGCAAAAGCATTTCATGCTCAGGGAAGAATAAACATCCATCATTTGAGTGTACCAGTAAGCGAAACGCTTTATCTGAGTTATCACAAAAACTCAGTGCTCAGCGCTAGAGTAAGTTTTATTAAAGAGGAAATTAGCCAGTTTTTAGCTGGGTTAGCTTAATGACAAATGTCAGTTGGATTTCGTTCGTGCAATGATTAGAGTAGAGACATAAGTCGTTAGCTAAGCTAACACAAGAAATGAACATTACATTGCAAATTAAAGGAGTAAAAGTATGTGGGAATTAGTTTCATTTATGCTCAGCTTAGCGGTTGTGATGTTTATTATTAATTATCTGTTTGAACCGAAAAAACTGATTGAAGACATTCAAGCGTTAAAAGGTTCCTCGTCTAAATATGAGCAACTTGAGCAAAGAGTCGCTGAGCTTGAAAAAATAGTTGCTAGTCAAAACAAAACTTAGTTCGTTGATAAGTGAGGCATTGCTATTTATCAACTTTATTCATCCTTAAATGCAGTAGGTGTGTTACAAAAATATGAAGATAATTACTATATTTAACCAAGAGCAAATCGCTCAAATTCATGGTTTATACCAACAAGTATGGTGGGCAAAAGATCGAACGTTAGAACAAACTCATCGTTGTGTTCAAGGCTCACAAGTCTGTATCGGAATTGTTGATAGCGACAATGAGCTGGTTGGTTTTGCACGAGTGATCACCGACTTTATTTTTAAAGCTGTGATCTTTGACGTTATTGTCAATCCAGCAAAAAGAAGTGCTGGTTTAGGTAAACAGTTGATCCAAGCCATTCAACAGCACAGCGATTTAAAACATGTGAAACATTTTGAGCTATATTGTTTACCTGAAATGGAAGCTTACTATGAGAAGTTTGGTTTTAGTAAAGAAGTGGGTGGGATAAACCTAATGCGACAAACAAACGATTAAAGCGAGCAATAGGTAAGAAAGCGCTTTGCGCAAGTTCGTAAACTGTGGTGATGTTGAACAATAGAGCCTGACTATTATGAAAAATATAGACTCAGTTGAGTTAAGTAAATTTATCCTTTCGATACAAAATGATAACTCGGTTTTTTGTAATGAAATTGCAGCTGGACCACCAGCACAGCTAGAAGGCCTCAGTATTGGTTTGGTGACGATGGAAACTAGCCCGCCACATAATGGCGAGCGTCACAATGATGGCGATGAAATCATCATTGTTGTCAGCGGTAAGATCGCTGTTGAGTCAGATTCCAATCCAGATCAGCTTTTGACTATAACGGCTGGTAACGCTTGTATCATTCGCAAAGGTGAGTGGCATAAGATCAAGGTTGTTGAAAAAGCCCAGCTTGTTTACCTTACGCCGGGGATGAACAATGAATATAGGTTTTAACAGTGTTTGGCTAAGATTGATTCTGGTTGTGTGGCTCACTTTGTAAGCCTATTTAACTTGAACAAATTTATCAAAAAATAGACAATGAGTTTCTCAGCTTGTGTAAAGCAAGCCTCATTTAGCTTATCGTCAACTTATTACTAACATGGATTGTTTATGAAATTATTCAAATTTTTATTCTACTGTTGCCTGGCGATCAGTTACGCAGTCAGTGCTAACCCTAACCTTAATTACCAACACTTTGCCCATTTACCTATGATCACAGGTGCTAAAGTTTCACCTGATGGTAAATTTATTGCCGCGATTCATCAAAGCGAAGCGGGTCCTTCAGTGGTCGTTGCTAAATTTGGTAGTACTGAAATTGCAACCGTAGCTAAGTTAAAAAAGGATAAAGATAGGATTGATGAAGTGTTATGGCTTAGCCCTAAGCGCTTGTTGATCTCGGCTAGTTACTCTGAGCGCTACAATAAGAACCGTTGGCGCGTACCGCACTTTTATGCGGTCAATATTGATGGTACTGAAGTATTAAGCATTAACGCAAGAGTTGACCGCTCTGCGCCTTTTTGGAAGCAAAAAAGAGCTAAGGAATTGACCCTAGTTTCAAGCTTGCCTGACGATCCTGAACATATTTTACTGCAAGGCTATGATCTTAAAGACAATGCTCAAGCCGTTTATAAAGTGAATGTGCATACCAAAGCATTCGACAAGTCTTTTGTTAACCAATATCGAGTGGTTAAGTGGCTAGCTGACCGCAATGGTAACGTGCAATTTGGTTACGGGTACAAGAAAAATGAACCAGAAGTGAAGCAGTACTGGTATCGACCAGATAATCATGCTGAGTGGAAAATGATCAATGAACGTCGCAATATGACTGGAGATACTTTCGCTCCAATGAGCATACAAGATGGCAAAGTAATGATCTTGTCTGACCGAGAACTTAACCGCGAAGCGCTGTGGGAGTTTAACCCTAAAAAGGGTGAATTTACGAAATTGGTGTACGCTCATCCAGAGTTTGATTTGACTGGCGTAGTACTTAGTGATGATAAAACCCGTGTAGTTGGGGTCAACTATGTTGACCATTATCCAAAAACACATTACTTCGCAGAGTCTGACGGAAAAGTGTCAAAAGCAGTTGCAAATAGTTTAGTAGGATATAACACCATTATTGCTAGCCGTGATAAGTCGAAGCAAAAAATGCTGGTTCTGGCTTATAAAAACAACTCTCCGACTAAATATTTTTGGTTTGACTTTAGCAATAAGTCAGGAGGTTTTTGGTTTAGTCAGTACCCTTATCTTGAAGGACAAAAGTTAGGCGCAACAATGCCTTTTTCATATCAAGCTAAAGACGGCATGCAATTACATGGTTATCTGACCATGCCTCCATCGAGCATTGCAGATAAAAAGCCTCCTCTAGTTGTTATGCCACATGGAGGGCCATTTGGGCCGAGGGACGATCAAGTATTCAATTATATGGTGCAGTTTGTCGCTAACATGGGGTATGCCGTTTTGCAGCCTAATTTTAGAGGTTCAGGGGGATACGGTAAACTATACCAGACTAGCGGTTATAAGCAGTTCGGTGAAAAAATGCAAACTGACGTTTACGATGCCATTGATTGGCTAGAACAACAAGGTAATGTTGACGTGAGTAACGCTTGTATCATGGGATGGAGTTACGGTGGTTATGTTGCATTAACAGCGGCTTACCAAAAACCAAAACAATACCAGTGTATTATTTCGGTAGCAGGAATGAGTGATGTGTATAAAGTGGCTGACGAAGGCACAAAAGTAAGAAGTAGCTTGTCTGAGTTTTATAAAGGATCATACGGTGATACGGCAATAAAAGCAGAAGCTGAGCAGCTTAAACAAGCATCGGCAATTAATTATGTGGAAAAGATCAGGTCACCAATTTTATTGATCCACGGCATCAATGACACTCAAGTTCACTATGGACAGTCGGTTGATTTTTATGAAAAAGCGAAGGATGCAGGGGTTGATGTAGACTATATTGAGTTTAAGTCGGGTACTCACTACCTTGATGAAAATAACAATAGGTTAGAGGCGTTTAAAGCTATTGAGCAGTTTTTGTCTAAGCACTTAAAGGTCTAGTGATGTGACAGCGCTAGGTGAAGCAAACCCTGAGGCGTTTGTTTAGCATTTTATCTATAGCTTTTAGTGCATTAAAATCTTACTACCACATTCACTTTTGACAGGCTAACCAGTGTATTGCTTCAAGAGTGAATGCTATAGCTAGGTGTAAAAAAGCCCCATTGACGGGGCTTTTTTAGTTGATATGGCCTAACCTAATTTTCCTTTAGGTCTTTGTGTGCGGCGACGCTTGGCTTTTGAGTGTTCAGGTCTGGTGTCTCTGGCTGGCTTTTTACGACCGCCGTTTTCTGTCGATTTACCACTCACTTGATAGTTTTTCTTTTTCGCTGGTTTTTTCTGCTCAGGTTTGTCCTTACCTTGTGACTCTGACTGCGCATTTTCACCATCTCGTAATGCCGCTTTTACTTTGTTTTTCTTTGGCTTTTTAGGTTTAATCGGCTTGATTGGTTTTGACGGACGCAACATATTTTCAGGCACAAACTCGTCATCATCACGGCGCTCAATGTGTTGTTGGATAAGTTGTTCAATGTCATTTAAGTTTTTGTACTCGTCAGCATGAACAAAAGATACCGCCTTACCTTCAGCACCAGCACGGCCTGTTCTACCAATTCGGTGAACGTAGTCTTCTGCAACTTGTGGTAGGTCGAAGTTAATGACTTGTGGCAGTTGCTCAATGTCTAAACCTCTAGCAGCGATATCAGTTGCTACTAAGACCTGTAAAGATTTGTCCTTGAAACCAGCTAGGGCACGAGTTCGTGCACCTTGGCTTTTATCGCCGTGAATTGCCGCGGCATTAATGCCTTTGCGCTCAAGTCTTTGGGCAATTCTGTTGGCACCGTGTTTGGTGCGGCTAAATACTAGCACCTGTTGCCAGTTGTGTTGTTTGATCAGCTTAACCAATAGTTTGATCTTTTGCGGCTGGTCAACTGGAATTAACCATTGTTCAACGGTTTTCGCCGTCTCGTTTCTTGGCGTAACAGAGACTTCTTCCGGTGAGTTCATCATACTCGCGGCTAATTCTCTAATATCAGGCGAGAAAGTTGCTGAATACATTAGGTTTTGACGCTTTTTCGGAAGCAGCTTTTTGATCTTACGAATGTCGTTGATAAAGCCCATATCCAGCATACGGTCAGCTTCATCAAGCACTAGGATCTCTAGCTCGTCAAAACGAACGGCATTTTGTTGATAAAGGTCTAGTAAGCGACCTGGAGTAGCAACAAGAATATCTGCGCCTTTTCTTAGTGCCATCATTTGCGGGTTAATTTTAACGCCACCAAATACCACTTGGTACCTAAGTTTTAAGTCACTGCCGTAAGCTTCTACATTTTCTGCAACCTGAGCGGCAAGTTCGCGAGTTGGCGTTAACACTAAAGCTCGTATTTGATTTGGTGATGCAGGTTTACCTTGAGCAAGTAAATGCAGCATAGGTAAAGTAAAGCCAGCCGTCTTACCAGTACCCGTTTGAGCCGCAGCCATTAAGTCTTTACCTTGAAGTACTACTGGAATAGCTTGTTGCTGAATTGGTGTTGGAGTGTCATATCCTTGTTTAGATATGGCTGAAAGTATTTTATTATTTAAGCCCAATTCAGAGAACTTCATGGTAATTCGCCTTGGCAAAGCCGCTTGCATAGAAAGAGGGCGCGAGGCTACAGCAATTGCTAACAAAGTACAATCAGGAAAAACGTGTGAGCTGGTTTGTTTATATCTTAAAATGTGAAGATAGTACCCTTTATACAGGCATCACTAACGACAAAGAAAAGCGATTGTCGCAACACAATAATGGTAAAGCTTCAAAATACACAAGAGTCAGGTTGCCCGTTGAAATGGTATATAGCGAAGCTTCTGACACCAGAAGTAGCGCTAGTAAACGCGAATGGCAAATAAAACAATTAACTCGCAAACAAAAGCTCAAGCTGATTGCTGAGCACAATACAGCTCAATAGGGCACTAAAGTACCATATTCGTTTTGGCATTCTCGGCCTACATTAGTATCAGTCAATTTCTACAACAACAAATACGGCGATATTATGAACAAATGGATGTCTCTTTTGCGGGCTGCTTTGCTGCCTGTTGCTCTTGGTGTGAGCTCGTTTCAAGTCAATGCGGGGGATTTTGTTAAGTTAACAGACTTTGGTGATAACCCAGGAGAGATCAGCGCAAGTTACTTTTCTGACGTTAACTCAAGCAATAGTTTAATCGTACTGCTGCATGGTTGCGGTCAAAACGCTGAGCAATTGGCTAAGCAAAGTGGCTTTTATCAGCAAGCTAAGTTACATCACTTTGCCTTATTGTTACCGCAGCAGCATAAACAAAATAATGCCACCACTTGTTTCAATTGGTTTTCCAAGGCAGATCAGGAAAAAGATCAAGGCGAAACCTTATCCATCGTTAATATGATCAAAACCAGCAAACAGCTCACTAAATCCAGCAAGATATATATTGTTGGTCTTTCTGCTGGTGGCGCACTGACCAGTAGCTTACTCGTCCATTATCCCGATATGTTTGAAGCTGGAGCAGTTATCGCAGGCATCCCATACCCTTGTGCGGATAATTTAATCAAAGCTATATCTTGTATGAAATCAGGCTCTCCATTAGACGCAAGAACACTAGCAAAAGAAATTCATAAACCAGAGCTCAATTGGCCAGAGTTAACCGTTATTACTGGTCAACAGGACGCAATTGTTAACCCTAAGAACTCTGAGCTTATGGCCCAACAGTGGGGTTATTTAACAGGTGATAGCCAACAGCGGTCGTTACCACGAGAAGGTGTTGAAGCGTCGTCTTTTGGCGGTAGCAGTGAATTAATTGTGATCCCAAATATGGGACATGGTCTGCCAGTCAATTCAGAGATAAAAGCTGGAGGCAGTGCTGCGCCTTTTGTATTGCAAAGCCCTTTTAGCGCCGCAGACCATTTAGTGAAAAAGTGGATAGTTAAGTAAAAACAATAACTTAAATTTATTGATAAGTGCTACTAAGGTACCACTTATTTGTCAGAAAAATTGATATAGAGTTTTAATCGTCAAATAAAACCTGATAAAAAATAACAGTCAACAGGGTAACGATATGAAAAATAATAACATCAAATATACCAGTATCGCGCTCGCTATTGCTTCCATTCTTGCAACGCCAGTTGTCGTAGCCGAAGAGGAAAAAGATACGGGTCTGGAACGGATAGAGGTGACAGCTCGCAAAACCGCTGAAAACATTCAGCAAGTACCTGTTGCCGTGACGTCGGTCAGCGCTAGCGATTTAGCTGAATCTGGCGTGTCAGTGATCACCGAAGTACAGCAGTTTTCGCCGAATACCACATTACAAACGAGCCGCGGAACTAACTCAACATTAACTGCTTTTATTCGTGGAGTCGGCCAGCAAGATCCGCTTTGGGGTTATGAGCCTGGAGTAGGCATTTATATTGATGATATTTACATGGTGCGGCCACAAGGTGCGGTATTAGACCTGTTAGATGTTGAACGAATTGAAGTGCTAAGGGGACCGCAAGGGACGCTTTATGGCAAGAACACCATAGGTGGCGCGGTGAAGTATGTGACCAAAGAAATGTCTGGCGATGCAGAATTTGATGTGCAGGGCACCATAGGTTCTTACAGCCAAAAGGATGTTAAGATCACTGGCCAAATACCGCTTATTGATGACAAGCTATATTTAGGTTTTGGTCATGCCAACTTATCTCGTGACGGCTTCGGTGAGTATAAAACCATTGAAGCTTCACTTGGCGCGCAGGATAAAGAAAACTACAACAAAGACTTAACTGCAAGCCGTTTAACTCTTGAATTTCGAGCATCGGACGACTTATTTATGCGCTTGGCATGGGATAAAACCAGTGATGACTCTAACGCCAAAGGCGGTTATCGATTATTACCCAGTTTATTAACCGATGCACCTGTCCCTGACAGTGTCTATGACTCTTATACTAGTTTACCGACTGATAACTCAGTAGAGCTTGAAGGCATAAGTTTAACTGTCGATTGGAATATTAATGACAATTTCTCTATGAAGTATGTTGGGGCTTCCAGAGAGGGCTACTCCGATACCAATATTGATTTTGATAATACGCCACTGGATATTTTTGATGTACCTGCGTTCTATGACGATGAGAATACCAGTCATGAGCTGCAAGCTAACTATGTTGGAGATGGCTTTAAGCTCGTTGGTGGTGCTTATCTTTATGATGGTGAGTCCTGTGGTCACTTTGATGCCATTTTAGGTTTCTTAGGCCGTGCCGCGTTTGGTGTACCGGGTCTAACTCGTGAGGTGACGGGCTGTAACAATTCTGAAAGTTCAGCGATTTACGCGCAATCGACCATAGATTTCTCTGAGGCTTGGTCTTTGACTCTAGGAGCTAGATATACCAAAGAAGACAAAGAAGCTTACGTAAACAATGGCTTGTGGTTCGACAATGTGTACCCAAGAACAGGCTGGAAACCAGGCTATGTTAGAGACCCTGCTATTACTTTCCCGCAAGTACTGGGCTCTGACACTAATGGCGATGGTGTATTAGATGCACCAGCTAAAGCGGACTGGTCTCGTTTTACACCACGAGTTGGGGTTGAGTATCAAATGGATGACGACACTCTATTTTTCGCTAGTTATTCACAAGGTTTCAAGTCGGGTACTTTTAACCCAAGAGCACAAACGAATGAGGTATCTGCGGACCCTGAGACTGTTGACTCCATTGAATTTGGTATGAAAAAAGATTGGAATGATGTGTTAAGAACAAACATCACTGGTTTTTTCATCGACCATCAAGACCGCCAGTACATTACGGTTACGCCAGATCCAAATGATGCTACCGTACTGAATCAGAATTTAGATAATGTGCCAGGTTCAAAAGTAGACGGTATTGAAGCTGAGATAACCTTCGCGGCAACGGATAACTTAACCTTAGATTTAGCCTTAGGCTGGTTAGATTATGAAATTGAGAAAAACCCTGACGGTACGCAAGCGATTTTGCACCTGTCTAATACGCCAGAGTACACAGTGAACCTAGCTGCAAGTTATGTAATAGACTCAGCTTTGGGTTACTTTGTCTTGGCTGGTAATTATTACTATCGAGACGATTACTTCTTGTTTGAAGACAGTGCCTTACTTAGCCAAGATGGTTACGCAACTGTTAATGTTGGCCTGACATGGGAAAGTAAAGAAGGTAATTGGTATGGTGGTATTTACGGTAAAAACCTAACCGATGAAGAATACCAAGTCGGCGGTTATAATTTTGTTGGCGATAATGGGGACGGTACTTATACGCCCGGTTTAGGTGGCGACCAAACCTTGATTGCTTATTATGGTGATCCTAGAACGTTGCACCTAACAGTAGGTTACCGTTTCTAAATATAAAGTAACGTAGTAGAGTCAAATGGAATTGGCTCTTAGCCAATACCGAAAGGTATATGATTAATTAACAAATAAGAGGACAAAATGGCAGAAGCGACCGTTGTTATTGCAGATGATCATCCTTTGTTTCGAACTGCGTTAAAGCAAGCGGTAAATCAATGTTTGGCTAATGTTGCTATTGTCGAAGCTGAGAATGTCAACGAGCTATTGGCACTGATTGAACTCAACCCGCAATTAGAGTTGGTATTTTTAGACTTACACATGCCTGGCAGTGATGGCTTTACTGCCTTGTCGAAGTTACAGAATCATCATTCTGATTTAGTGATCGTGATGGTGTCCTCCGATGAAGCGCCAGAAGTTATGCAAAAGGCCATTGATTTTGGCGCTTCCGCCTTTATTCCTAAATCTGCCGACTTAGACTTGATTGCCAGCGCAATAGAGCAGGTGTTAGAAGGCGAAATTTGGTTGCCGCAGGGGATAGAATCTTCATCTACCGGTGTTGAAACCGAGAAAAATAAGAAGCTGGCGACGCAACTATCGCAATTAACTCCACAACAATACACTGTCCTTTCGATGATTGCCGATGGTCAACTCAATAAACAAATTGCTTATGATTTAGATATCAAAGAAACCACGGTAAAAAAACATGTGTCAGCCATTCTTGAGAAGTTAGAAGTAACGAATCGAACCATGGCCGGGTTAGTATTTCAGCAACTAAAACTAAATTAATGCTGATTTAACCAACAGTTTTGAGTCAAAAAATATTCTGGTGAGCGGACAGGAAATTATTAATTGTTCAGTTGGTGTTGGTATTTTGCTCTTTATGCTGTTCTATTGTTCAATAAGATAGCTATTACAACAGCGATAAATTTCTTTTAAGTCAATAGGTTTGCCCAAGTGCTGATCGAATCCAACCGCTAAATATTGCCTAATTTCTTCCTCCATAACATTGGCCGTTAACGCAATAATGACCATATTAGGGTAAAGTTTTTTAATAATTTCACAGGCCTGGACGCCATCCATAACGGGCATTTGAATATCCATAAACACTAAATCAATCTTGTGTTCACCGACCTTATCAACCGCTTCTTGGCCATTTTTAGCAATAACGATATTGGCTTTGGTCTGTTTCATCATGGATTGGAATATGGTGATGTTGATCAGGTTGTCTTCGGCCAGCAAAATCGTTTTACCGGATAAATCTGGAATCGTAGCTTGTTCTTGTTCTACGGTATCAGGCACAGTATCACTTTGTTGCAGCGGTAATATAACTTCAAACTTGGAGCCTTTACCGAGCTGACTGGATACGGAAATTTGGCCTCCCATGATCTCCACTAAACTTTGCGCTATGGCCATCCCTAAACCAGAACCACCAAACTTTCGAGTGGTAGAGTTATCCGCCTGCTCAAAGCGAATAAATAGTCTTTTTAAAGCCTCCTGCGACATGCCAATACCTGTGTCTTCAATTACTAACACTAGGGCTTGGTTAGCGTCTACATCGGCTTTGATCGTTACTTTACCTTGTTCTGTAAATTTGACGGCATTTGCACTGATATTGAGCAATATTTGCTTTACTCTTACCGCATCGCCGAGCCAACCAGCTTGGTAACGTTTGCCTTTGAATACGACTAATTCAATCTCTTTATTATCTGCTTCTGGCGTTAGTGAGCTGGTTACCGCATCAAGTAATTCATTCAGGTTAAAAGGAGCGGACTCTACTTCTAGTTTGCCAGCTTCAACTTTTGAAAAATCCAAAATATCATTGATGATAGTGAGTAGGGCTTTCGATGAAAACAAGGCTTTTGCCAGCAGATCTTTAGCTTCATCAGACTGTTCCATTCGTTGTAGCAGTTGCAGTGTACCGAGCACGCCATTCATCGGCGTTCGGATCTCGTGGCTCATATTAGCTAAAAACAAAGATTTGGATTGATTGGCTTCCTCTGCCGCTTGTTTTGCTTCTTCAACGTCTTGCTTTTGTTGTGATAATAACTCGTTGCGCTGTTGCAATCTGTCATTACTGTTTTTTAACGCTGCAGTTTGTTCTTTTACCAGTCGTTTCAACCGTAAGTTAAAGCGAAATTGAGTAACCACATAAGCGGTAAATACCAATAATAGAGCAACTAAAATATAGGCGATACGGTGGTCTAAAGTAAAAGGTTTAGGCTCATAGTCCCTTAATAATAGGCCTGCTATATTGCTTTGAGAGTCGGCCATTTCTAAGTCTTTATAAGTTTGGGCGATCCGCTCAAAGCGTTGTGGAAATACATTACCAATGGGGGTCAGATCGGGTTTGATTAATCTGGCGGTGGCTTCGGCTTCATTTAGCAAGTTTTGAAGTGAAGCCTCAGGTGCGTATTTTTCTATGATTAGATTGGCTATTTCCAGTTGATTATCGAGCGCATATTGCCAACCCTTGTGAGTGGCAGCGACAAAGCGCTTTACGCCATCCATATCTTCGCGCACTCTTTGCTCTGTGGTAAATAACAAGTCGCCATAAAAATCAATGCCATAGCTGGCAGGATCAAGAATATCAATCGCGATATCCTTATCTTGGTACTTAAAAGGTTGGTCAGAGCGATAAGCTGACATGACGTCAACGCTGCCTTGTGCCAAAGCAAAGTCATTGAAGTTATGCGGGATAAACTCATATTCAGCGTCATTTACCCTGAACATTTGCATCAGAGCTTGCAGTGAGGCGTCGTCGACGTTTTTTTGGAACATCACTTTTTTGCCCTTCAAATCATAAGGGCTGGTGATCTCGGTTTGCTTTAACGACATAAAGATCAAAGGACTGGTTTGAAAAATAGTCGAAGCAACAACCAGAGGTTTACCATTGAGTCGGCTGACAATAATAGAAGAGTCAGACACACCAAAGTCTGCTCTTCCTGCCAGTACATCACTCATAGCATCGGTGTTGATGTCTCTTTGTCTTATTTCTACATCGAACCCTGCATCTTGGTAGAACCCTTGTTCTTTAGCGGCATAAAAGCCAGCAAATTGAAACTGATGGAACCACTTAAGTTGCAAAGTAACCTGCTCATTAGCAAACACAGGTATGCTGCAAAATAACAAAAATAAGAACCAATACCTCATGCTATCTCGTTAATTTAACTATGGAATTTTTTAATATAGCGTATTTGTCCCATTGTTGATAACGATTAACTTGATTTAGTGCAAAAAGTCGCCAGTTAACTTAGCTGTTTGATCAAACGTTTTAGCGCTAATGCCTTGACTGGTTTTTTCAAAAAGCTGAAATTAGAACTTGAGCAGTGCTGTCTTAGTCTTTCAGACGGATCCGCTGAGCAAATGATGCAAGGTAGTGTGTTACCAATATGCTGGAAAATATCGTTCACTAAATCAACGCCATTATCACCGTCATCTAAGTAATAATCAGCAATAACAAAATCGTAGTATCTATGTTGTTGTGAAATGGTAAGCCAGTCAGCTCTGCCAGATAATGGCTTGACTTGGCATTGCCAAGATTCCAGTTGCTTGGTTAAAGCTTGTAACAAGAGCGGATCATTATCAATCAATAAGACTGACAATCCCGATAAATCTTTATTGTTTTTCGCGCTGGACTTATCAAGGGGAGCGAGGCTTTGATTGGACTGAGCTTTAGCAATTTTTAGGGCAAACATAGAGCCATTGTCAGGCTCTGAATGAATTAAGATTGCACAGCTTAATAATTTGGCGATACGGTCGGATATCGTCAAACCTAAGCCTAGTCCGGGTTTATCTCGATTGCTTTCAAGTCGTTCAAATTCATTAAAGATAAGGGTTTGTTTATCTTTTGGAATGCCAGGACCGTTATCCCAAACCTGTATTTGTAGTTCTCCTGATACCCTTCGTACTCCTAACGTTATTCTAGCTTGAGTTGCGCGAGTCAATGGGCTGTAATAAATGGCGTTGGATACAAAGTTTTGAATGACTCGTCTTAGTAAACGTTTGTCTGTATTTACCCAAGTTTTGGTTTTGACGTAGTTAAATACTATGTTGTCTTGCTTGGCCAAGGCTGCTATTTCGTCGCTTAAAGGTTGTAGTACTTCATCTAAAGCAAAGGTTTCTAACTCAACTTTTTGCGCGTTAGTGTCTAACTTTGAGATCTCGACCAAGTCACTTAATAAAACTTCAACGGAGCTGAGGGATTTTTGAATTTGCCCAGCTAAAGCTTCAGAACCACTGCCTTGAACTTGTTGTTGTAGCATATCGGTAAAGAGTGAAAGGGCGTTAAATGGTTGCATCAGATCATGGCTGGTAGCGGCCAAAAAGCGGGTTTTACTCTTATTTGCCGCAATCGCTTCGGCTTTTGCCTGTTCTAATTCTTGAGTTCTTTCTTTTACTTTGCTTTCCAGCACTTCGTTAGCTTGCTGTAGTAGCTTTTCTGTTTCTATGTGTCGGGTAATGTCGGAAAAGGTGCTGACAAAACCTCCACCGGGCATTGCTTGCCCTCGGATCTCAAGTACAGTACCGTTAGGCATGATCCTTTGGTAATTATGGCTATTACCTGATTGCATGTGGGCAATTCTGCGCTTTATAACAAGCTCAGGGTCATCGCAGTCGATTATTCCTCTTGTGATATTTAATTTGATCAGCTCGGCAACGGGCATGCCCACTTTTACGGTATTTTGTGGATAATCGAGCAGCTCTAAGTAACGCTTGTTCCAAGCTACTAGGTTCATATCCGCATCAACAACACTGATCCCTTGCTCAATGTTTTCGACCCCTGCCTGCAATAGTTCTCGGTTGAAGTGAAATAGCTGATTGGCTTCATCGACAATGTCAGCAACATACTCTAAGGCTAATGGCGTTGGCTCTTGTTCGTCTGCAAGTGCAGCATTCATCACTAGTTTGGTCGATGCCATACCCATAACACTGGCTAGTTGCTTTTGCGTGTATTCCACCAAATGCGCAGGAGCTTGTTGTTTTAACTCGGATGCGGCAACCTTATCTAATAAAGCGCTAGCTGCCTGTTGGTCAATAAATCGTTGTAATAACTTGGCTAAATCTTCGTAACTGAACTGGTAGCTCAAGGTGCCTTTTTGCTTTTTAATAAAACGTTCAGCTTGCAGCTTTTCGCCGACGGAACGGCTAGAGTATAAAGAAACCAAGATCATGGATAAGGTGTTGAATAGCAAACTTAAAAAAGTGCCGTGAGTGGTAGCGTCTAAAAAGTCTAAACCAAATAAAGCCGTTGGTTTTAGCCAAGTTAAATTAAACAAACCAAGTTGTACCCAGTTTGACAAAGGCAATAAGTTGGGTAACAACAAGGTATAAAGCCAAATAGTTGAACCAATAATTAAACCAACTAATGCACCTTTAGAAGTGACCTTACGCCAGTACAAAGCAGCAATTACTGCTGGCGCAAATTGAGCCAGTAGAACGAATGACAATAACCCTAGTGCCGATAAGTCGTTTCTTTGGGTAATGATCTGATCAAAGATAAATGCCAATAGCAGAATAACAGCGATAGTAAACCTTCGGTATTGCAACAGCTGACTGGCTAGGTGGGTTTTGTTTTCTTGTTTGAAAGTGCTGAATTTTAACAAGGCTGGCGTGATGATCTCTGTGGTCACCATAGTACTCAGGACAATGGCAGCCATGATAACCATGCCGGTTGCCGCTGCTAAACCACCAATGAAAACCACTACGCTTAATAATGCCTGTTGATGAAAAAGCGGTAAGGTCAGAATATAAGTATCTGCGTTAACACTTCCGCCCGGAAAAGTTATTTGTCCTGCCATGGCGATGGGTAATACAAAGATATTGATCAAGACCAGATACAGTGGATATTGCCAACGCGCTCTTGCTAATTGCCCTTCATTGTGGTTTTCAATGACTATCATGTGGTAAAGCTGAGGTGTGACAAATATGGTAATGGCACCTAGTAGCATTTGAGCTAAAAAATTATATGAGCTAACACCTACAGGTTGTTCACTACTGGGCAATTGTTCAAATTGTGTCGCTAGGGCAGAAAAACCATCGAATAAGAAGAAACTGACGTATACGCCAATGGCACTAATGGCCAATAATTTAACCACTGAGCTAAAGGCGATGGCGATAAGCAGGCCTTGGTTTTGCTTGTTAACCGCAATATTTCGCGCGCCAAACAGAATAGAAAAAATAATCAATACAAGGGCAACAGCAAAGGTTGTGCTAATGCCTGATTGATAGCTACCGGTTACCAAATCAAAACTTTGGCTTATTGCCCTTAGTTGCAGTGAGATATAAGGCACGGTTCCGATAACGGCAATTAAACAAACGACTGCGGCTATTTGTGGCGCTCTGTCGTATCGACTGCCTAAAAAGTCGGCTAACGAAGTGAGGTTTTGTTGTTTGCTGACTCGCAGCATTTTTAGCATGACAGGCCAAGCTAAAATGAAGAAACAAATGGTGCCAATGTAAATGGGAGAGAGCCAAAAGCCAGTGCTGCTTGCTTGACCTATGATGCCGTAAAAAGCCCAACTGGTGCAGCTAACTCCAAGAGCCAAGCTATATATCCAAGGCTTATTCGCCAGTTTGGTTCTAGCTGCTTGTTGTCCCCAGTAAGCCACTAAAATAAGCAGCAACAAATAGCTAATAGCAATGAATGATATCAGCCAAGTATCGAGGGAAAGCCAAACTAACAAACTCTACTTCCTATTTTTATTGCTCTGGGTAAAGCATACGCGAGCAGCGGAAAATGTGTAGGTGCACTAAGGTAGTAGATATTTTTTACTAGGCCTAGGCTAGGCTGCTTGTTAATCCATGTTGTAAGTTGAAGTTAACACATATGAAAATTACCAACAAATACCTAGTCGAAGCCATCGTGTTTTTTAGCTACGTGTTATTTGCCATGGCTTGGGTCGGCGGCACAGCGAGTATGAATCAAATCATGGCTACTATGTCGGTTGATAGTCTTGCAACCGCAAGCTTTATTAGTGGTGCAGTAACCGTGGCCAAAATTGTTGGTACTTTTATTGCGGCTTGGATCGCGGTCAAATTGGGGATCAAATACGCCTTTTTATTATCTTGTTTGTTAGTCGCTGTCGGCGTGTTAACGCCAATTGCTGAAAGTTTTGATACTTTGTTAGTCAGTCGATTTTTAATGGGTCTAGGCGGCGCATTAATGATTGTTTATTTTAATCCTATAGTAATGAAATGGTTTGGTCCTGAGCAAAGGCCAACGGTCAATGGACTCAACGCGGTCGCGTTTAATATAGGTACAGCCATTATTCTGTGGTCTATGTCCGGCTTTAATCAATTACTTGGTGGCTGGCAAAACTCTTTGATCACGTTTTCTATTGCGAGTTTATTTTTAGCGATTGCTTGGGCTTTAGTTAAATGGCAGCAAGGTGATGAGCAAGAACAACAAAAGCAAGAGACACAAGCTGCGTCATACAGTTACAAAGATGGTTTAACGGATAAATTCACTTGGGCGTATTCACTTTGTTATTCTGGCCTATTAGCTTTTTATATTTGTCTTTTTACCTTTTACCCAAAAGCGGGCATTGTTGCCAGTAAGTGGGTTATAGGTTTTGGCATCATAGGCACAATTGCAGGGATGATTTACAGCCAAAAGATCAAGCAAAGAGTGCCAGTGATTAAATATTCTGGATTGATCCAAGCCATTACTGTGGTGGGCTTAACCTTTAGTGGTAACGAGTTTATACAAACGCTAAGTGCCATGGTGTTGGGCTTCTTCGTATTTTTACCCATTGTTGCTCTAGTGACCATTCCCCATGAATTGCCGGGAATGACACCAGAAAAGATCACCGTAGTTTTTAGCCTGTTTTGGTCTATCAGTTACATGATAGCGACTTTGGTATTGTGGTTGTTCGGCTGGTTGGTTGACGTAAACAATGGCAGTTACTTTTCTGCATTTGTCCTTATCTCTGTAGTCAGTTGTACTTTCTTTATTGGCAGCTTCTTTTTGCCAGAAACCAACCCTAAACAACAGGAGGTGTAATATGCGAGGCGAATTAGCAGAGCATTTAACTGGATTTATTGATGGAGTAAACCAAGCCATAGCGCAAGCTAAAGCGGATGGTGTAATACCAACGCCTGAGTTGGCTAGAGAAAAACTAGCAGCTCTGTCAGCATTTGTAAGCGAGATGCCAGAGATCAGTTATATTCGCGACGCAAAGCTAATCTCAGAAGAAGGTGAAATACCAGTAAGAGTTTACAGTCCAGCACCTGATAAGTTGCTACCAGTTATTATCTTCTTTCACGGTGGCGGTCACATGTGTGGTGATGTTGAGCTGTATGATCCGATGGCAAGGAAACTATCGTTAGCAAGCCGTGCTGTGGTCGTCAGCGTAGATTACAGATTAGCACCAGAAGACCCTTATCCAGCGGGACTTGATGATGCTGAGTTTGCGGTAAAGAACTATCAAAGAGTGTTAACAGATGTGAGCTATGATGCTAATCGTTTGTCTATTGCAGGGGATAGTGCAGGAGGGGCTATTTGTGCAAGCCTTACTATGCGCAAAGAGCATGACTCAAGCCTTAAATTCGACAAACAAATTTTGCTTTACCCAAGTGTTGATTACACCATGTCGTCTGCGTCTTTTGAGGAAAATGGTATAGGCTTTTTCTTAGAAAAGTCGAGAGTACAGTGGTACTTCGATAATTACTTTTTAAACGACGAAGACAGAGCTGCTTGCTCACCACTATTCGCCCCTTGTAGTTCAATTAGCCCAGAAACTTTGATCATCATTGCAGGGTGCGACCCGCTCAGAGATGAAGGCTTGGCCTATGCGGATAAGTTAAGAGGGCAGGGAGTACGAGTAGAAACAAAGGTATTTGCCAATATGATCCACGCCTTTATGAATATCGAAGATCTCGTCCCTAACGAATGTCAGGAACTATTTAAAACTATTGGCGAGTTTGTTAATGACTAGGAAAAGTACTTTAGCTTAGGTGTAGCCGTATGTTGCTTTTTTTGCATACGGTTTTTTTTACAAATCGATTGTTGTTAACCACTGTTCAAACTTTGGTGTACCAACAAGTATAGCTCGAACCGATTTACTTTGATCAAGGACCAAGTAAGTTGGGGTGCCTTCTTGGCCTACGGCCTTTAAAAGAGCAGACTCAGTGAACTCGCCTTCGAAACTGATAAAAGGGTATTGCGCATTGGCGTCAGATAAATGCAGTTATATAGAACTCAAATTAAGTTATTTTGCAACTTGCTCTACAATTGGTTTTGATAAGCTCCACTGTTTTGGTGACTTTCCGTACATCCGCTTGAACTCTCGACTAAACTGAGAAGTACTTACATAGCCTACGTCCATTGCTGCTGTATTTACATTTTTGCCTTTGGCAATCATCACTGCGGCCTGATTCAAGCGAATTGATTTAGCAAATTGAATTGGTGACATATTAGTTGCTTGTTTGAATTTTCTGTGAAAAACGGCACGGCTCATGCCTATTTGCGATGCTAAAGAGTCGATTGAGACGGTTTCAGTTATGTTACTTGAAAGCAAAGCGATAGAGCGGGCTATTCCATTGTCTACACCGAATGCTTGTTTTACTGCTAATCCCGCACTTCCTTTCAATACTGCATAGTACAACTCTCTAAGTCTTCCTTTGGCGAGCAAGGGGGCATCGTCTTTATTTTGAGTAAGTTGAATCAAGCGAAGTAAGGAATCAGTAAAAAAGTCATCCCAACATGCGGTATTTATACTAGGAAGTTGCGCATTGGGAAGCAGTTTAGTAGGACGTAAATTATCAAGCTCTAAGATGAGTTCAGTCATTACTTTACTATTTAAAGGTATGTACACACCAAGTAACGGGTTATCGGCAGAAACTTTGGGTGTTCCAGCTTCTACAGGCGTAGGCATAGTGCAGCATATATAATTGTCTTGGCCTAAGACCCTATTTTCTCCGTTCCAAATAGCTTGTTTTTCACCACTGACAATAACTGTGATTGATGGCTCATAAACAACGGGGGAACATTGAATTTGTTCGGTATTTCTAAAAAATTTCACCCCTTCAATTGCCGTATTTACCATACCGTTGGCAGCTAGGCTTTGTTCGATGATTTGTTTAATTAAAGTTCGACTCATTTCTATTACTAGGCTCTGATCAAATTGCATATTAAAGCTAGCATTGAAATAAGTGAAACCCAAGGGAGTGATACAAATAGGCATATTTTAGAGAGGTTTTCGCCTATTTGTCTTGGTTTTATATCTATATAGTGCAGAAAATTAGATGAGAACGCAGAACATATTAATTAATCTGGAGCGAAACTATGAGTGTCAAAGAGCAGTTGGGCAAAGCTGGGTGGTTACCTCAGAATCTCGAGTCTTTGCAAGGTAAGACGTATTTAATAACTGGAGCAAATTCAGGCGTTGGTTTTGAGGCTGCCAAGTTATTGTTGGTTAATGATGCAAAGGTGGTAATGCTAAATAGAAACGCAAATAAATCAGAACTCGCTATCTCTGACTTAAAACAAGAGTTAGGCGACAAAATTCAACTTAGCTACGTAATAACAGACCTCGCGGATTTAGCATCAATAAGAAGAGCGGTAGCTGAAATACTAGATAAAGTAGAGCGAATTGACGCATTGATATGCAATGGTGCTATTGCACAAATAGCTAAACGAGAAATAACGGTGGACGGGTTTGAAAGTCAATTAGGGGTTAATCATTACGGCCATTTTTTATTATCAGGATTGTTATTTGAACGTATCGATAGGTCAGACGGAAGAATTGTGGTCGTGTCTAGTGAAGGACATAAAATGGGCTTGAGAACCATTCAGTTTGATGACCTTAATTGGCAACATAATTACCACCCCAACAAAGCTTACAGTCAAAGTAAGCTTGCTCAAATGATGTTTGCCTATGAGTTACAAAAAAGAATCAAAGCGGCAAATAAAAATGTATCGGTTTACGTTTGTCACCCTGGTGCTGCAAATACTTCTTTAATACGTGATAGTGCAAACTTGGTAACTAGGTTCAGTTGGTGGTTAATGGTTAAACTCGGCATGGCACAATCAGCCGAAAAAGGGGCTTACCCTGAAATAATGTGCGCGACATATGAACCATTAGAACAAACTGCTTACTATGGCCCGACAGGAAAAATGAATTTTGGCGGACCTGTGGGGGAGTGTGAGCTGGAGTCTTTTGTGCTTGAACAGTCGACGATGAAAAGATTATGGCAAAACTCTGAGCTAGCTACAGCATTTAACTGGTCAATATAGATTTTGCGGTTGCAGGTTTAAAGGCAGCAGACCTGCAACCAGTATATGGCTAAATACACTTAGCGGGTTTTGGTAACCCAGCGATACGAGTTGCTTGTTTAGCAGGGCCCTTCGGGAACAATTTATACAAATAGATACTATTGCCTTTATCCTCGCCAAGCTCTTTGGCCATCGCCTTAACTAACATTCGAATAGCTGGACTCGTTTTATATTCTTTGTAAAAATCACGGACAAAATTGACCACTTCCCAGTGGTTATCGGTCATGGTTATGTTTTCTAATTGCGCAATATGCTCAGCTAATTCTTTTGACCAATCTTCAAGGTTTGCTAAGTATTCGTGTTTATCTGTTTCGTATTGTTTGCCGTTAAACTCTATCATTACCAACTCATGGTGTTGTGGGCGTGCTCGGTTAGCGCAACCCATTGTTCATCATCAATGACCTCAATATGGGGATCAGGTTTGATATTTCTAGCTCTTACATCTAAACAACGAGCAAACAAACTGTGAGTTTGCGGCAAATCTTGCTGTGCTAAGTAAGTGCCATCTTGAATAAGCAAAATTTTATCTTCACTCGACACCATAGGCTTTGCTTGTCGCCAACCATTTATCGAGAAAATAATGTGTAGGGTGTAGTTTTCTTGTTTCATATTAGATCACGTAAATATGGTCAGCTTGCTGTTTTAATTCGGTAATTTTGTCTACGTTAATAGGCGTAATATCGGCAATGAGCTCATGTTGCTCAAGTGATAATTCCGCCAAGCTCGATTGACACACATATACCTTTTCAATGTCGTATATATCTAAAGCTTTAATCGTCGATAAATAGTCTTTTTGTTTGATTAATTCAGGATCTTGATGGGCCAGTGCTTGAGTTGCACCTTCGCCATAAAATAAAACGGTGACATCTTGTTCATAGGAGCCAAAAATGAGACTGAAATCTAATGCCTCTTTGCCTGATAGTGTATTCATTGCAGATTGGTTGTGAATAACTAGAATATTTTTCATACTTATCTTCACTTAACGGGATTACTTAAACTGAATGACTTTGTCTGTTGCAGTTGTCATCTCAGCAAACTCAGCAAGACCAGCAATGGTATAACCTTGACAAATATTATCTTGATTGATGCCTCTTTTACTTGCCGCTGTTACACAAAGCATGATCTTAGTACCAAACTTTTTATGCAGCGCTTGCAAGCGGTCAGAGCCATTAAACTCATCTGACGGAATGTCCAAGCTGTTACTGGCATTAAGTACCGCGTCTTGATAAAGAAAAAGTGCTTTAACCTCTTTGCCCATAGATATTGCTGTTTCGGCAAAATCGCAGGCGGTTGCCACAGACTGATTTGACCAAGGCGCATTGTGCAGGGTGAGAATATAAGACGTCATATAATAGAGTTTCCTTTGCTATATATGTCTATTGTAAGTGATCTTAGGAGCAGTGCGAGTGAAAAATTTTAAAGCGGAGAATAATTTTGATTTGGCGCAAAAAGCTGTCGCTCTTTGTCGTCCATGACACGACTCATCTGAGTTAAAACATCCATGTTACTCAGATATACCTTCTTCCGTGAAGGCAACTTATATCCCTATATGCAAAAAGGCTCCATGTAGGAGCCTTTATCAAATAGCTAATAATTAACTAACTATTAGTCGTCGTTACCACCGAACGCCATTAACAGCTGGATTAAGCTGATGAAGATGTTGTAGATAGAAACGAATAGAGTAACCGTTGCTAAGATGTAGTTAGTTTCGCCACCTTTAACAATTGCTTGTGTTTGTAACAAGATTGCACCAGATGAGAAAAGAATAAACATCGCACTCATTGCTAGAGATAGCGCTGGTAACTGTAGGAAGATGTTTGCAATCATACCTACGATTAGTACCCAGAAGCCTGCCATCATCATGCCGTTAAGGAAAGATAAGTCACGCTTAGTCGTTAGTGCGTAAGCAGAAACACCAAAGAAAGTCAGTGCTGTTCCGCCTAATGCTGTCATTACGATTTCACCGCCGCCTGCGCCAATCACCATGTTTAAGATAGGACCTAACGAGTAGCCTAAGAAACCAGTGAATGCGAATACCGCGATTAAACCTGTAGAAGAGTTAGCTGCTTTATGAACCCAGAATAATAGGCCATAGAAGCCAACTAAAGTAATGATAAGACCAGGGTGAGGTAAATTTAATGCCATTGCACCGCCTGCAACCACTGCAGCAAATGCTAAGGTCATTGCCAATAAAGAATAAGTATTTCTCAGCACCTTGTTGGTCTGCAACACAGACGCTTGAGTACTTTGATATGCCATTCTGTTGTCCATTAAGAACTCCTGTTGTTTTTATAAAATTAAACTGGGTCCAGTTTTCACTAATCTGAAACCACGGTCAATATGTATGGGTAATAATATATGTTTCAAGTTTTAACTTGGATTACATCATTTGTTAAAAAATACTAAAAACCGTGTGCTAATTTCAGCACAAGTTCCTTTGTTCAGACAGAAAATTAAGGCGAATGTTCCCTTTAAAACGATGAAATTGCCTAACATTTATCTTATTTGTTGCAAAAGTGAGCATGCGACACACAAAAGTCATAAAAATTTAAAATTAGGCTTTACAAGGCTAAATCATCTCTCTATTATGCGCTCCATCGTTTGGAGAGGTGGCAGAGTTCGGTCGAATGCACCTGACTTGAAATCAGGCGACGGGTTAAACCGTCCGGGGGTTCGAATCCCTCCCTCTCCGCCATATTCCAACTAATATCGAAGATATTCGGTGTTAGGGCGAGAAGTAGGATGAGAACATAGAAGTTCGACAAAAATGTCTGGAACATTTTTGAACAGCGTTAGCTGGCCACATAGTGGTGAAATATACGGATATATTTCATAATCCCTCCCTCTCCGCCATATTCTAACTAATATCGAAGATATTCGGTGTTAGTAGGGATTTTTAAAATCCAGTCTGGAGTAAGACCAGCACACAATCAGTTTATTAGGAGAGGTGGCAGAGTTCGGTCGAATGCACCTGACTTGAAATCAGGCGACGGGTTAAACCGTCCGGGGGTTCGAATCCCTCCCTCTCCGCCATATTCTATCTAATATCAAAGATGTTTGATGTTAGTAGGGATTTTTTAAAATCCAGTCTGGAGCAAGACCAGCACACAATCAGTTTATTAGGAGAGGTGGCAGAGTTCGGTCGAATGCACCTGACTTGAAATCAGGCGACGGGTTAAACCGTCCGGGGGTTCGAATCCCTCCCTCTCCGCCATATTTGAATAATCCCGGAACTCTCGAGTTACCGGGATTTTTCGTTTAAGTTCATAATTTTTTGGGGAGGGTGAGAACGCCCGCGGGGTCGATTAACTTGTCTGGAACAATTTAAAATGCCGGAGGCAGCCCGAAGGGCAAAGTATATGGACATACTTTGTAATCCCTCCCTCTCCGCCATATAAAGCAAGCCGATACGGAAACGTATCGGCTTTTTTTATATTTTTTTGAGGGGGGGAATGAGAACCTCGGTTCGACTCTATTGTCTGGAACAATAGAGAACAGCTGAAAGCTGGCCGCAGAGCGGTGAAATACAAGGACGTATTTCATAATCTACCTCCCTCTCCGCCATATACAACCCCAGCAGTCTAACGACTCTGGGGTTTTTTATTGCTTCGAATTTACAGGTAAACTATCGGAGGGTGAGAAAAGAGTGTCGGGAACACTCTTTAACAGCTTCAACTGGCCCGAAGGGCGGAATACAAGGATGTATGGAGTAACCCCCGCTGGGTTTATTCGTCATACCCATGTCGCTCACCTGCGAACTTACGTTGTTCAAATTATTTCCCTAAGAATTTGCGATTAACTTGTCTGGAACAAGTTAACATGCCGAAGGTAGCCCGAAGGGCAAAGTATATGGGCTGATTTCTTATTGACTAAGCGCACTCGAAATAAATTGGTTAAATAGTGACAATCGCTTTGGTGTCAATTGACTAACAGGTCTCAAAGCGTAAAGGTTGAGTTCATTCGTTACATAGTCAGTCAATATAGGCGTGAGTTTTCCTGAGCTTATTTCTTTTTCAACAATAAAATCGGGGATATATGCTATGCCTAGGTGTGACAATAAAGCATCTTTGAAAAGCAAACTATTATTAGATTTTAGGTGAGCATTGACACGTACATCGCTTCTCTTATTGTTTTTTGAAAAGCCCCAAACTGCATTATTACCTAGTTGGGAAAAAACCAAACAGTTGTGATTGTTAAGTTCCAGCGGAGAAGAAGGCTCTGAGTTTCTTATTAAATATTCAGGAGAAGCACAAGCGATAAATTTATAACTTTTTAATCTCTTACATAGTAACGAGCTGTCCTCAAGCTTACTTGCAAGTCTAAGCACTAAATCATATTCCCCTTCTATTACATTAACCCACTGATCTGTCATGTTAACGTCAACGGTAATTTCAGGGTACTTGACCATAAATTGGGCAGAGATAGCCGAAAAAACGCTAAGTCCCCAACTCATTGGGATACTTATTTTAATATTACCTTGGGGTTTTGACTGAGTTTGAGAAAGTCCATCTGAGAGTGACTCCCATTGCTCGAGCATTTTTATTGCGTACTGATAACACCTATTTCCACTATCTGTGGGTAGCATATGCCTTGTATTTCTGACAAACAATTTTGTTTGCAACTCCAATTCTAGGCGATCAATCGACTTAGATACCCTTGCTACTGATAAATTAAGTTGTTTGGCAGCCCCGGTAAAGCTGCCAAACTCGATGACGGTTTTTAATACCCTAAGACTTTCGAGCTGATTAATTTTACTCACAAATATGGCTTATTGTTTCATTACCCAAAGATAATGATTTTTAACAAAAAGTTAATAGTTATTCAACTTAGGTGCTTATTATCGTTATATTGATTGAGTGTCATTATTACCGAACTAAAAAGATGAATAGATAGGTATGAATATGAGTGACAAAAATTATAGTATTTTTTCAAGTTTTAAAGTAAAGCACCTGAACTTAAAAAATAGGTTGGTGGTAGCACCAATGACAAGAGTAAGCGCCAATAGTAATGGTACTGTAGGCCCTTTAATGAAGGACTATTACCAGTCTTTTGCAAAAGGAGGGTTTGCACTCATTATTACTGAGGGAATTTATACGGATAAGCTGTATAGTCAAGGTTACAAATTCCAACCGGGGTTAACAGATGAAGAGCAAGCAAATAGTTGGAAACCAATTATAGAAGCTGTCCACGAAAATGGTGGAAAAATTATCGCTCAGCTCATGCATGCAGGGGCATTGTCACAATTTAACAAATACAAAGGGCACAGCGCAGCGCCTTCCGCCATAAAACCACTCGGTAAACAAATGACCTTCTATTATGGCAGTGGTGAGTACCAAGTGCCAAAAGAAATGTCCCTAAGTGATATTGAAGAGGTAATTAGAGGTTATGCACAAGCCGCTAAATTGGCAAAACAAGCTGGTTTTGATGGTGTAGAAATCCACGGTGCAAATGGCTATTTATTAGATCAGTTTCTTACTGTGTACACCAACCAACGAGAAGATAGTTTTGGCGGCGAACTTGCTAACCGACTTAACATATATAAAGAGATCATTTTGGCGGTTCGCCAAGCCGTTGGAAAAGATTTTATTGTTGGCATTCGCTTTTCTCAAGGTAAAGTTAATGACTTTGAATATAAGTGGCCTGGAAAAGATGCCGATGCCAAATATATTTTTGAGTATATTAGTAACTCAGGCGTAGAGTACATTCATACAACTGAATTTATAGCAACTGCTCCTGCATTTGATAGTGATATATCGCTGTCTGAATTTGCTAAGAAATACAGTAATGTTCCGGTTATTGCAAATGGAAGCATTGACAATGAGTCTGATGGTATTGAGTTATTAACACTGCAAAAAGCTGATCTGCTATCAATTGGAAAGTCGGCGTTAGCAAATCCCGACTGGCCTAATCTCACAGAAAAAAATCAGCCGCTAAGAGAATTTAGTTTTGATATGTTTGACCCTATTGCTGATTTAGCCACGGCACATAGATTTTTGCAAAAGCAAGCTATTGCTTAGTCATACCGCCTATTTAAATCCTTTAATTGATTTTAAAGGTTTAAGTAGGCGTTTATTTCTTCAATTCCTCTAACAAGCAACTTTTAAAAGCCTCAATATTCTTTGTCGTAGCATGACAAATTTGCTCACGTTAGTTAGCGTTGACATGATCACTTCAGTACATTTATTAGGTGATAAATGACAACAACAGCTAAGCTGCATCCCCGCCTTAGTTGTCTCTTCAGTAAGCTGCTTTGTAGGGGGAGTCCCTAAATCATTAGGAACTGTTTGAACAACGTACAGCTGTAATAAAACTGTCATTTTACAAGAGTAGTCTGCCCGCCGCGAACACAACCCGATCTTATATATAAGTGGCACAAATAAGAGCAACAACCATGTGGCTACTGAAGATCAAATAACGCTAATAAGAGTTATTAAACATTATGAATGCTTCTTTGCGATTTAAGTTAACTGCCTTTGCTGCCGTGTCGGTTTTGGCCTTTATCATTATTTTATTATTGAGCTATTACGGCAGCACTAAAGTAACGGCTGCTCGTCATGCCACTGAGTTTGTTAGTAGCCAATTGCATGCTTTATCGAGATCAGTCAGTTTAGAAAAAACCTACCTTAGTAAACCTAGCAATGAAGTTGAAATTGAACTGATAGAAATGGTTCGAGAAATTGAGACTGCATTAAGGGGACAGCAAGAAGCATTACTAGCAACGGGTGTTGATGCTCAGCAATTGCAAACGGCGCTAAACAATATAGTGGATTACCGAAATGGCTTTGAAACTTTAGCCAATCAACAAAAAGTCATTGGCTTGCATCCTAAAGATGGTGCTTATGGTGCTTTGAGAAAAGCCGTGCATGAAGTTGAGGTACTTATCAAAGGTGCTAATGATCACGAATTACTGGCGGCGATGTTACAGCTGCGTCGTGCAGAAAAAGACTTTATGCTGCGTTTTGATAAAAAATACCTGACCAAGTTCGACAATTTAATTCAGTCGTTTTTGAATTCTCTAACATCAAGCCAAAGTGCCCTGAACAAAAGTTTAGTAAGAGCAAAGATCACTATCTATCAGCAACGTTTTGCATTGTTGGTGTCTAGCGAAGAGAAAAAGGGCTTGTCTGAAGAGCAAGGGCTAAGACGAGAATTGAAATACCAAACTACCGCTGCCGTTGAAAGTTTGAATAAGCTAACCAAAGATATTCAAGCCAAGAATGAAACGGCGTTAACTCAAATTCGTTACACTATTTTTATTATTGGTGCGAGTATTTCGTTGCTCCTTATTATTCTGTCTTGGTTGACGGTACAGAGCGTCACTAAACGAGCCAAGTCTTTACAAAGACAAATTGCACAAATTGAAAGCACTAAAGATTTAACCAGCCGAATTGATGCTAAACAAGGTGATGAATTTGCCGATATCGCTATTAACATCAACTCGTTTGTCGAAAGTATTCACAATGTCCTGTTGCGCGTTGTCGGTTCAACCTCAACCTTGGATCACACGACTGCGGTGATCAACAAAAATGCGACTAAAGCAAATGAAGGTTCGGAACAGCAAATGCTAGAAACTGCCGATATTGCCCAAGCGATTAAAGAAATGTCAGGCACTATCAATGAGTTGTCACAAAATACCGATGAAACAAGTACAGATGCGGTTGAAACCGCCGAGCTTGCTAAGTCAGGTATGCACCAGTTAATGCAAGTAGCCATTGATGTTGGTGAATTAGCGCAAATGCTGACGCAAGCAGAGGGTAAGACCAATACCTTGCAGCAAAAATCAGAAGAAGTTAACTCAGTACTTTCTGTAATTACTAATATTGCTGAGCAAACTAACCTATTAGCCTTGAATGCAGCAATCGAGGCGGCAAGAGCTGGGGAACACGGTAGAGGCTTTGCAGTAGTAGCTGACGAGGTAAGACAGTTGGCGATGAAGACGCAAGAATCAACTGTCAGTATCAGCAATATTATTTCATCGTTAAAAGACGAGATCTCAAGCATAGTTGAAGTGATCCAACTCAGTGCGAAAAATGGTGAAGCGGTGTCGATGAGCACCAAAGATGTCAATGTGTCACTTAACCAAATAGTCGAAAAGATTGACTCGGTAAGTGAAAAGAACGCGGGTATTGCTACTGCAATTGAACAGCAAGGCTATACCGCTGAAGATATCAGCCGCAGCGTGATAGGTATTTCTCAAGTTGCAAAAGAGGCTGCAGAGAGAACTAAAGACAATCAAAGTATTTCTAAAATGCTAAATGAAGAAAGTGAATCTTTAAGTACCATGTTGGCTGAGTTCGAACTCGGAGAGAGCAGGGATGTGAAACACAGGCACCTGAGAGGCTTCGGTTTTAGTTCACAGTAAGTTATTCATTATGAATATACACAAAGGCTATCTTCTACTAAGATAGCCTTTGTTTTTCTACGGCATGGATTGGCTCAAAATGGAATTTAAACCTTATGTAACCCCCTATATTGTTGATAGAGTTTTGCATTGGTTAACTGTACTCATGTTGCTGCTAATGCTGAATTTGTCGACACAGTTGCACTACACTAACTGGCAAATAAAAGGTCCTGTTTTACATCGACAAGAAGCCGTTGAGTTTCATGCCAGTGTTGGCCTCATTATTTTATTTATTACTTTGATTAGAGCTTTTTACATAAAAGCAAAAGGCGCTAACATTCGTCGTTTACCAGCTAAAAGTAATCGCCATCGGACTTTTATCAAAGGCATTCATATCGGCATGTACTCGTCCTTATTGGCAATCGTGTTCACAGGACTTGGTTTGATAAATAATTATGAAATCCCTTTATCGGTTTATGGCATTGATATTGTCCCAGTTAAACAAGACTTTTTAGATGTATTTCCTTCTTTGCTTGAAGTCCATTTAGCGCTGCAGAATGTATTTTGGAGTTTAGTTGCCATTCATTTTGTTGGTTTTGTATTGTCAAAGCGATAAAAACTAAATTGCTTAATATCAGGGGGGTAACAAAAGTTTAGAACTGCTAGATTAACCCTCGCTGATCACAACTTGGTTTCGCCCCTGTTCTTTAGCTTGATATAAAGCTTTATCTGCTTTTGCAAACAGAGCACTAGGTTGCTCATCTATGCTAGGCATTGCTGAGGCAACGCCTGCACTTACTGTGACATGGTCGGTTACGGCTGAGAAGTCATGTTCTATGGCCAACTGCTCGACATTACGTAACATTTGCTCTGCTAATACCGCAGCCGCTTTGGCGTTAGTATTTGGCAGAACGACAGCAAACTCTTCGCCGCCATAGCGAGCAACTAGGTCCGTTGGCCTTTTAGTTGAACGGACTAACGCTTTTGCCACATTAACTAATGCCTCGTCACCACATTGGTGGCCATAGTTATCGTTGTAAGCTTTAAAGTAATCAACATCAATCAGTACAACAGAGTATTCTTGTTGTTCTCTGATCCCTCGCATCCACTCTTTCTTTCGTGTTTGGTCTAGTTGTCTGCGGTTTGCAATCTTAGTTAATGGGTCTAAGCTGGCGAATTCTTCAAGCTCTTTATTGGCTTTAGATAATTGTTCATTGGTTTGAGTCAGCTTATCTTTGGCTTGTTTTAACTCATCTTCAGTACGAAACCTTTCTTCAATCATTTCATTGGCCACAAGCGCTAGCTGTTTGAACTCTTCAAATGTTACTTCTTGTACGTCCAGTAGCGTCTTTTCGTGTTTCGACTCTTGGAAAAATTGATCAAAAGACTTAAATGCACGGCGTAACTGGTGGAAGTTCTTAGCGATGGCAAAAATTAAGATAAGCAGGTTGAGCAGTAAAATACTCGAACTAACAAGGTTAACATTGTGTTCTTTCTGTCTGATCACCGGAGTTAACAGCTGATTGAGCTCACTTAGACCATTTTCCACTTTGTGAGCACTTTCTCGAAACTGCTTTTGCAGCCCAGAGTTATGGTCATAACCTAACTGGTTATAGGCGTTAACCAGAGCGTTGAAGCAAGTCAAATAGGTTTGTAGATCAGCTAATAAAGCTTGTTTATGTTCAGACTCTGAATTCGTTATTTGCTGTGACAATAGCTCTGCCAGCTGTTGGTGCTGTAACAAGGTGTCAGAGTGTTTGTTTTGCCAAAACTGCTTTTCAGCTAATCTAAGCTGCAACAAGGTGATTTGTTGTCGTTCGTTCTGTTCTAGCGCTAGTTGTGCTGATAGTTGCTCAGCAGTATTAGCTAATTTATGTAAATGTCCCGATTTATTAGATGAACCAATAAAAGTTAATAATTCAGCCATTTCATTGAGCAAACTAGAATAGCGAGTGACTTGCTCAGAGATAGTGTCGGCATAGCTTGTCGGCAAGTCGTGTATTGCGGCTATGTGGAAAACCTGATCTATTTTTTGGTTAAACGCTTTTGAGCTTTCGGCTACTTTTGCTAGATAGACAGGGTCTAAACGAGCCATGAAGTCTTTTTCAGAGCGCCGCATTTGCAGTAATTGATTTGACAGATTTAATAACAGAACGCGCTCTTTGTGAAGTTCAATGACAATACGCGATGAGTATATTTGATTGGCCACTAACACTATCATGCTGAGTAACGACACGACAGCCGTTAACATCATTTGATTTTTGATCGAGTTATACTTCATTAGCTCTTGCTTAACCTTAGTCCAAGCGACTGTTATTTTTCAGCTTTGACAATCTCGGCGTTAGTATTGAAACCCAGTCAATTAACGCAAGCTGTTTGTACTGCCTCTCCTTGTATTCCGTTGTATTTACTATTTGTACATGCTCAGTCTGACCATCCTAGCTTAACCGTTCCGAATATAGGTTAAGTTGATGTTAATGCACTTGTTTGTCAGCTTTATGACAAAGCCAAAACATCATTTAAGTCAGACAACTTGAATAATGCGCCAGAGGATAAAGAAAACAGCGTGAAAAAACCATCAGGTATTCCCTTGTATTGGTTTGACCAGAACAAGAACTGATAAGTAGATAGTGTTAAGTAGTCGAAAAGATAAGAGAAAATGAGAAAGAGGAACGTTAGAATTCCTCTTTAAATGAAAAGTCCAGCTTAGTCGACGTACAGCTTTTTCTTAAACTCGATTTTCTCGTTACGGTTACCTTGTTGCAGATTAACCGTGATGTTAACGATTTCTTCGTTGCGATAATCAAACTGAGCTAAGTAATAAATTGCTTCGCCTTCTTCAACCTTAGTGAAGGTTAAGTTTTTAGTTTGGCCTAATAAGTTTTTAGCAGAGCCAGAAACCGCAAGGTTTTGCGCCTTCATTTTATTCTGGTTATCTAATACCGAAATGTTGACGACTGCTTTGTATTTACTTCTGATCAGACCGTACTGTCTCGCCACCTCAGGCTCTAGAAAGCCGCTTGGGAAAGCAATGTAGTGTACATCCCAATTGGCTTTAACAAACTTTTGTTCTGCTAAGCTGTTAAAGCTCGCAAATACTAGCACTAATGCAGTTAGTAGGTATTTCATTGCTAACTCCTAAAACAATGCGTTTAATAAGTCTTGAAATAAGAATTGGATAAATTGCAAGGCAATTAAAAATACGATCATACTCAAGTCCAAACCGCCAATAGGTGGTACAAACTTACGAACCGGCGCGAGTAAAGGTTCAGTTAATTGATGTAATAAGGCTTCAATAGGATTATAACCTTGGCTGATCCAGCTTAAAATAGCGCGGATGATCATGACCCAAAACATCAGGCTGAATACTTCTTTTACCACCGAAATTAAACTAGCAATGGCGATTTGTTCAACTGGGAAGCCCTGACCAAACATCAGCTGGAGTGTGCTTACTTGGGCAAAACCAACAAACAGAACTAACACTACACCAGCCCAGTCAATGCCGCCAAAGCCTGGAATAATGCGACGCAAAGGTACGACAAATGGGTTGGTTGCTTTTACTACAAATTGGCTTACTGGGTTGTAAAAGTCTGCTCTTACTAGTTGTAACCAAACCCTTAATATCGCCACCATTAAATAAAGATCGAAGAGCGTATTAACTAAAAATTGTGTTGCTTGCATAACCTTAGGTTCCTGCTGAAATTATAATTTACTCATTGCTTGAGCACGGTTGATGGCCGCATCCAATGCATCGAAAGTGATTTGTTCAAAGTCTTGTTGCTGAAAGTGTTTAATTGCTTCAGCGGTAGAGCCGCCTGGAGAGGTGACGTTTAGCCTGAGTTGCTCAAAACTCTCTGTTGAGTCTTGCGCCATGGTTGCAGAGCCTAACGCTGTTTGCATGACCATCATTTTGGCCTGTTCTGGGCTAAATCCAAGTTGCTCTGCTTTAGCGGCTAAATGTTCCATGAATAAAAAGAAGTATGCTGGACCTGACCCTGATACGGCTGAAATGTCATCAATGCCAGATTCTTGTTGTAACCAAACCGCTTCACCAACTTGTGCAAAAATGGCTTCTGCTACTTGTTTGTCCTGCTCAATAACTTGCTGCTCAAAGGCGTTAGTATCTGTGCCAGAGAATAAGCCTGCAACTCCTAAACCAACTAATGACGGAGTATTTGGCATTGCTCTGACAATACGGATTGAGCCTAAGATCTCGCTATAAACTTTCCACTTTAAGACCAGCTGCCACGGTAATGATCAATTTATCGGTAAAGTCGGCGCCTTGTGCTATCAAATCTTGCAGCAGTTGCTTCATCATTTGTGGTTTAACGCCTAGAACAATAACCTTGGCTTTAGCAATCGCTTGTAAATTATCAAGCTCCGTTACTATGCCGTATTTTTGCTTTAACGCTTGTTGTTTTTCTACGCTTCTATTGGTGGCTATTATATTTTTTGGCGATACGCCATTGTTGACCATGCCGCCTAAAATAGCCCCCGACATGTTGCCTGCACCAATAAAGGCGAAGGTCAATTCTGCGATTGCGTTGTTACTCAATTTCGTGCTCCAAAAATATCTGTGCCTATTCTCACCATAGTGCTGCCACAGGCGATGGCGGTATTGATGTCCTGACTCATCCCAAGAGAAAGGGTATCTACTTGATTATATTGTTGCTTTAGTGACAAATAACAAGCGTGCATGGCATTAAATTCACGCTCCAGCTGACTATTGTCTTGATGCTTGTCTGGGATTGCCATTAAACCTCTAAGTTCAATATTTTCAAGCTGTGATAATTCACTAGCAAAGTGTTCAACCTCTTGCAATAACACGCCAGACTTGGTTTCTGAGTTCGAAATATTGACTTGAATAAGAACATTCAGCTTTTTGCCTAGCTCCTTAGCGTGTTGGTCTAAGCGTTTGGCTATTTTTAACCTATCTAAGCTGTCTACCCAGTTACTACTTTGGCAGATCATTTTGGTCTTGTTACTTTGAATTGGGCCTATATAGTGCCATTCAATATCCACTAAGTGAGCCAGTTGTTCAGACTTGTCAGCTAACTCTTGTGCATAGTTTTCGCCAAATATTCTTTGTCCGGCTTGATATGCCTCAATAACGGCTTGTATAGGTTTGGTTTTACTCACTGCCATTAACTGTACTTCGGCGCTGTCACGGGCAATTATTTCACAGGCTTTGGCAATATTGTCTTGGGTATTCTTGAGTCGATTTGCTATGTTATGTATATCTTTGTTTTCCGACATAAAATTGTCATCTGATCAGGTTTACTAGTTATGGATATTACCGAACTTTTAGCGTTTAGCGTACAACACAATGCTTCCGACTTACATCTTTCTGCGGCCACACCGCCAATGATCAGGGTGGATGGCGATGTCAGGCGAATTAATGTCCCTGAGTTCGACGCCAAACAAGTTCGAGCGTTAATTTATGACATTATGAACGATAAACAACGCAAAGAATATGAAGAAAACCTAGAAACCGACTTTTCTTTTGAAATAAAAGACTTAGCTCGTTTTCGTGTTAATGCATTTAACACTGACCGAGGCCCAGCCGCGGTATTTAGAACCATTCCTTCTGAAGTACTCACTCTTGAACAGCTGGATGCTCCAGCGATTTTCAAAGAAATTGCCGACAGCCCACGCGGTCTTGTTTTAGTTACTGGCCCGACAGGCTCTGGTAAGTCAACAACCTTAGCCGCGATGATTGATTATATTAACTCTCGCCGTCATGATCATATTTTAACAATTGAAGACCCAATTGAATTTGTTCATAACAGTAAGCAAAGCTTAGTCAGCCAACGTGAAGTTCACAGAGATACCCATAGTTTCTCAAACGCCCTACGTTCGGCATTACGTGAAGACCCAGATGTTATTTTGGTTGGTGAATTACGAGACCTAGAAACAATTCGTTTAGCTATGACCGCAGCAGAAACCGGTCACTTAGTATTTGGCACTTTGCATACCACATCTGCACCTAAAACCATTGACCGTATAATCGACGTATTCCCAGGTGAAGAAAAAGCCATGGTTCGCTCTATGTTGTCTGAGTCATTAAAAGCCGTTATTTCGCAAACCCTTTGCAAAAAACAAGGTGGTGGTCGTGTTGCCGCACATGAGATCATGATGGGCATTCCTGCTATTCGTAATTTGATCAGAGAAGATAAGGTCGCACAAATGTACTCGTCGATTCAAACAGGCGCAGCATATGGCATGCAAACTTTGGATCAATGTTTAACTGAGCTCAAAACCCAAGGCATTATTTCGGCTGCGGAAGCGACTAGTAAAGCGGTTGATAAAAAAGCTTTTGCTGCTGGCACTACAAGTTCGGCACCAAGTTCGACTTATTCTTCTGGTCAATCGACACCGCCAAGCGATTTTGGTAGCGGTTTTTAGTAAGGACTCGTTATGCAAACTCAAGAGATCTTTAATAAAATGGTTGAGCTCGACGCGTCGGATTTATTTGTCACCGAAGGTCTGCCTGTTTCAGTCAAATTACATGGCGAGTTGACGCCAATAGGCGAACAAGCTTTAACCGCGGAACAAGCTTCTGCACTGGTTCATTCATGCATGACTGAGAAAAATAAACAGGAGTTTGAGCAAACAAGGGAATGTAACTTTGCGATTGCTAATGATGCTGGGCGTTTTCGTATTTCGGCGTTTTGGCAAAGAGACAAAGTGGGTATGGTTGCTCGACGAATTGTTATGGAGAGCCCAAAAACAGAAACCTTAGGCCTGCCAGATACCCTAAAAGACATAGTGATGAGCAAACGAGGCTTAGTATTGTTTGTTGGTGGCACTGGTACAGGTAAGTCGACTAGCCTTGCCGCTTTATTAGGTCACCGTAATGAAAACTCTCGCGGTCATATACTTACCATAGAAGATCCCATCGAGTTTATGCACCAGCATAAAAACTGTATTGTTACTCAACGTGAAGTTGGCATTGATACCCCGTCTTTTGAATCAGCACTAAAAAGTTCACTACGACAAGCCCCTGATGTGATCTTGATAGGCGAAATACGCTCAAAAGAGGTGATGGAGTTTGCCCTAGCGTTTGCAGAAACAGGGCACCTTTGTTTGGCCACTTTGCATGCGACTAATGCCAATCAAGCGATTGATAGGATCATGCACTTAGTACCAAAAGAATTACATGAAAAACTGAAGTTTGATTTGGCTTTAAACCTTAAAGCAATTGTTGCGCAACAGTTAGTACCAACAGTCGATGAGCAAGGCAGAACCGCGGCAATAGAGATCCTATTGAATTCACCAATGGTCTCAGAGCTTATCAAACAAGGTGAGTTATCGGGTTTAAAGGAAGTGATGGAAAAGTCCACTGAAATGGGGATGCAAACCTTCGACCAAGCGCTCTTTGCTTTATATAAAGCGAATAAGATCACTTATGATAATGCCTTACACCACGCCGATGCGCCAAATGATTTAAGGCTAAAAATAAAGTTAGCAGACAATCAAGCTGGTGGCCCGGGCGCTTTATCAGGCGTTACGGTCGACGGTTTATAAGACAGTTAACAAAGCGAGAGCTTAGCTCTCGCTTTTTCAACTAAGTAAATACAGTTGCACAGCTACAATTGATAAAATAACTGCAATTGTGCCGTCGAATATACGCCAACGAAGTGGTGAGGACAGTAGAACTTTTAACTTTGGCGAAAAACTTACCAACGCACAAAACCAGATCACCGAACTTATACAGGCTCCAATAGCAAATAAGCTTGGGTTTGGTTGCATTGCTCCTACACTGCCTAACAATAAAACCGTGTCTAAATAAACATGTGGATTGAGTAAGCTGATAGCAAATCCAGTCAGCGCAGTTTGCCACCAATTAGTAATAGATACCTTATTTAGCCTCATCCCTGAGGTTCCTGTTATCGCCCGGCTTAATGCTCCTATGGCTAAGTAAGACAATAAAGCGATACCTCCCCAAGTAAACCAAGGCATGAATTGCGGTAAAAACTGTTGCAACTCATTTGCCGAATAGACACCGATTAAAATTAAACTGGTATCACATAAGATACAAACTCCTGCAACCATCAGCCTGTTTGCGCCAGCCATGCTCTGGCTTAGCACCCAGATATTTTGCGCTCCAATAGCGACGATTAAACTTAACCCTAAGAACATTCCTGATAAGAAAGACACCCTGATACCTCTGTATAAATAAGTAATGAGTGACTAGCTTAAATACAATTTTTACATTACTCTAATGAATGATTTTTTTGTTACATGAAAAATAATCATGATTGACTATTCATTATTACAAGCCTTGTTTTACGTTGTTTCAGAAGGTGGCTTTGAAAAAGCGTCGAATGCGTTATTTATTACTCAGTCCGCTGTGAGTCGCAGAATTCATCAACTGGAGTCGTTATTGGGCGAACCTGTTATCGTCAGGTCTAAGCCTCCACAACCGACGCAGTTAGGTAAGCGATTGATGAATCATTTGCAACAAGTCCGTCAGCTTGAACTTGCTTTGAATATCCAGTCTTTAAGTCAAGATGAAACGAATTTACCTTTAACCATAAGATTAGCGACGAATGCGGATTCGCTAGCTACTTGGCTGCCGCAAGCATTAGCAATACCTGCAAGTAAGTGTGATTTTGATCTACGTTTTGATTTGATCACAGAAGATCAGTCAGTGGCATTAAAAAGAATGAAAGCAGGGGAGGTAATGGTTTGTATTTGTGACCATGCTGAGCCAGTTAATGGGGGTGCCGTGACGCCATTAGGAGCAATGCGATATCATGTAGTAGCCAGTCCCAATTTTGTTCAAAGATACCAAATTACAGAGCTTACTCAGTTAATAGAATTACCTTGTTTAGTTTATGACGAAAATGACAAGTTGCAGCATCAGTTTGTCAAGACACTTGGCTGTTTAGAGCCTAAGTATGTGCATATTTGCCCTTCATCAGAAGGCTTTAAACAAGCAATGCTGGCTGGATTAGGTTATGGCTTGTTACCAGCATTGCAAGTGGGGGATATGTTTAATACTGGTGAGTTAGTGAACTTGGCAGCCGATTATTTTCTTGATGTACCTTTGTATTGGCATTATTGGCAGACTGAAAGCCCACAGTTAAAACTATTAAGAGAGTTTGCTAGTGAGGTAGCTGCGGAAAAGTTATCGCCATTGCTTTGAGCTTATTAAAGCAAAATTCAAGACGAGTTATGACGGCGTTTTTTTAGCGAAAAATACTTTTTTGATAGTATTTACAGCGTAATACGGTTTTTCTTAACTCGCTGCTTTTTCATTAACTCGGCTGAAGTATTGTATCTAAATAATACTTCTTCAGTGATATCGACTACTTCACCTACTCCCATCACGCTCCAAAGTTTTTCTTCAAGCTCCTTAGCGCGATGAATTGCATAATTACCAACGTAGTTCAGTTCTTTAGAAATAAAGTCCATATCTGGTCGGCCTGTGCGAGACAAATAAATGCGATAAACTAACAAACAGTCATTATTAATAGTGGCTTCAATGAAACTTTGTTTGGCCTCAGCGGATTTAAACTGCTGATCAAATTGGCTGATAAAGGCGCTGTCTTCGCTTTCTTGATTAAAACGATACCTGACGTACAAGTCCATATAACTAGGTCTGTCGGTACGGCTCATATTGTTGAGTTCAGGTGCAAATATCGCACTTACCGCGTTTTCTTTTAGAATTGGGTACAAAGAGGCGTCGGCAGAAGCAGGTTTAAATTTCTTTAACAATTGCACTAACGCATTGTTCTCTAAACTTGTGCCAATTGTATTGACCTTAACTCGGCTCGATTCTTTGGCGAAGTACATTGGCATGTGATTGATGGTTTTTGCTGCTAAATTGCGCAAACAATTAGATAAACCAGGGTAACGACTTTCCATTTTAGCAGGGGTCAGTTTTGACTTATTTTGTTCAATTAACTTTTTGAAGAAAGGCTTGGCACTGTGCTCTGAGGTTTTGTCATACACTCTTAAGTTCATAATTGTTTTCGATTTTGACACCGCCATGACTTCATAAGGTAGCTGCTTTAAGTCGAATGCTTTTGTTATCTTCTGTAGATCTGGCAAAGATAAATGAATGATCTGACCTTTTTTGTAATCGCCTGGTTCATTGAGTACTATTTGCAGCCCTTGAGTCGAAAAGTCTCGAGTACTGCCTTGATCCTTGTCACCACTACTTTGTTCTTGTTCATCCGCTACTTCAATTTCTACCGCAGTTTTGTACAGGTATCTGTCTTCTGAGCGCAAGTTGACATAGTCAATCGTTTCTATATTGATGGTTATGTAACGTTTTAACTTTGGATGACCAAATTGTTTTAATGCTTGAACTTGAGATTTATCCCATTGGTAATTGTCTTGGTACTGAGCTGCAAAAGTTTGACCATCTAGTGGCGTCAACATAGCGACATAACGAATGTCTTTAAGCATGCTGTTAACTTTAGGCGATGGTGGCTGATTTAACTTTTTAACTTCGGGGCCTGCGCTGTCAGGAATAGAGAGCGGGATAAATGCACTTTTTTCATCTGTGGCTACGACTTGAAGCTTGTAAGTTTGCCAGCTAGGTTTGCTGCTGCCAAAACCAATAAATAGTGATTGCAGTTCTGCATCTTCTGCCAGTTCTTCGGTCGTGGCAGTATAAAAATAAAGGCGTCCAGCCTTAGCGTGAGTAAAACAAAATAATGTGGTTTCTTTTATTTCTTTATCGGAGTTAACCACTTTTTCAATACGAGTTTGATTGAGGATCTGCTGCAATATTAGCGCGTTATTCTCGTCGCTAAAATAACCTAAATTGGCTCTATTATTTTCCGTAGCCAGTACCATTGTTGGTAACAAACGGCCTTGAACTTGGCGCAAAAACACAGGTAAGGTATTGGTTCTTGGTAGGTAATACTGCTCAAAAGCTTTAATAACAATAGCATCAAGGGTATTTTCCAAGTTTACTTTATAGCGACGTTTATTGCCGTTAATAAACTTTTCTAAGAAATCGTCAAAGGCATTAACGTCTTCTAAAAAGGTTCGTTTCATTCGGATATAGTTAGCGCTGTTATCCGCACTATCAATACCGACAATTTCATATTGAATACCGTCTTTTAAGCCAAGTTCGTATTCGTCTTCTAAACCGGTCAAATACAAAGCAAGCTTTTGCCCAATAGCCACTTCTTTGCTTGCGGGTATCTTGACTTTAGCACCACTGATAGATAAATCACTGGTGCTGGCTTTTAGTACATTGCCTATGCCAAATTGCAGCTCAACATTGATGCTGAAGTTCATTCTTTCTTCGTGACGGATGCCATACTGGGTAAAATGAACGGTTTCGACACCATATTCTGAAATGACTTTTTCTGCGTTATTGCTGTTGTTTTTAGCGTTTTCTTGCTGCTTGTTTTTCTCAGCTAACCTTTGTTCTTGCTCTTTTTTGTGTAAAACACGGTTGTTATTTTCTGCTGCCATTACCGCTTCATAAGCGCCGACGGTATAGCGACCAAACTTACCGATTTGATCTTCGAAAATATCTTTCGCTAACTCATCAAGATGGTGGACTAAGCCTTTGTGTTCATAGGTAAAAGGCTCACCTTGTACGTGGCCTCGCAGATCTATTTGACGATTACTAGGCTGGGCTAAACGCTTAAGTTCCATTTTGATCAGGAACTGTTTGGCTTTAGGTACGTCTGCGGTTGCAGTCTTAAATTGACGATCGAAGTCAGGCTCACTAATGACTGACTTTAACTCTTCAATAATGTCTTTGAAATCTTGTAAATCCGCTGACATTGACCGCGACTTCTCCAAATTTATTTATCGTTTTTCTGTTTTGTTTAAAAATAAAAGCTTACTATTGCCAATAATATAAAATTAAGCGCTTGGTCAACAGTAATAAAACTCAAAAAATTGACTAGTTTTAATAGGATGGTTAAACCAAGCAACTAATATGCCATAGAAAATGGGTTACAGGAATATAAATGGCAAAATCAAAAATTGCATATGTATGCAGTGACTGCGGCGCAGAGTTTCCTCGTTGGCAAGGTCAATGCACTGAATGTGGCGCTTGGAATACGGTATCGGAATTCCGCGTTGCACCTAAATCAAATAAAGCTTCGAGCCGATTCGAAGGTTATGCTGGTCAGGTTGATAATAAAGTACAAACTTTAGATAAAATCGATTTACAAGAAGTACCAAGATTTACCAGTGGTTTTAAAGAACTCGACAGGGTATTAGGCGGCGGTATTGTACCTGGTTCGGCTATTTTGATTGGCGGCAGCCCTGGAGCTGGTAAAAGTACACTGTTACTACAAACTATGTGCTACTTAGCAGAAACCATGTCTACGCTTTATGTGACAGGTGAAGAAAGCCTGCAACAAGTGGCAATGCGAGCGAGCCGATTGGGTTTACCCACCAATAAATTAAATGTTTTAGCTGAGACCAATGTTGAAGCCATATGTACTCATGCACAAAACCTTAAACCTGCAATTATTGTGGTTGACTCAATTCAGGTTATGCATGTATTGGACGTTCAATCCGCACCTGGCAGTGTATCTCAAGTTAGAGAAGGCGCTGCTTATTTAACGAGATTTGCCAAACAAAATAATATCGCAGTGATCATGGTTGGCCACGTAACCAAAGATGGCACACTGGCTGGACCTAAAGTTTTGGAGCACTGTATTGATGCTAGTGTCATGCTAGATGGTGACGCCGATGGCCGCTTTAGAACCTTACGAGGCCATAAAAACCGCTTTGGTGCAGTCAATGAACTTGGCGTATTTGCCATGACAGAGCAGGGCTTAAAAGAAGTAAATAACCCCTCAGCTATCTTCTTAAATCGAGCGGAAGGAGAGTCCGCCGGAAGTTCAGTAATGGTGTTATGGGAAGGGACGAGACCTTTGCTAGTCGAGATCCAAGCGCTAGTCGATCATTCGCAGTTAGGCCACCCGAGGCGAGTCGCCGTCGGCCTAGAGCAGAATAGATTGGCG
This sequence comes from Psychrosphaera sp., assembly GCA_965200905.1. Lineage (GTDB taxonomy): Bacteria > Pseudomonadota > Gammaproteobacteria > Enterobacterales > Alteromonadaceae > Psychrosphaera. The sequence continues at coordinate 99,304 of CBDAVN010000013.1, read as the reverse complement.
ATGTTACTTGCCGTATTGCACCGTCATGGTGGTTTAATGTTAGGTGATCAGGATGTCTTTGTTAACGTGGTCGGCGGAGTAAAAGTTGCCGAAACCAGTGCAGATTTAGCCTTGTTATTGTCTATGGTTTCTAGTTTTAGAGATAACCCATTAGATAAAGAACTTGTGGTATTTGGCGAAGTTGGCTTAGCTGGTGAGATCAGGCCTGTGCCGAGTGGTCAAGAAAGACTAAAAGAAGCGGCAAAACACGGGTTCAAAAAAGCAATTGTACCGAAATCGAATATGCCAAAAGAGCCGATTCCAGGAATGAAGGTGATTGGTATTACACGTTTATCTGAAGCGTTGGACCAGCTTTAAATAAAACTAGCTTAAGCTTTGCTGTTTGCCAAAGCTTAAGCTAACTGTGTCTTTTATTGCATAAAATTATGCAAAATGCGAATAATTCATAATGACTTACTGAAGTTAGCTGTTATATTTAAAGTACAACAACTTCACAAAGATCTATCCTTTTGAAAAAACATAACTATTTACGTCCTTTAAAAGCCATTTCATTATTACTGCCGCTTACAGCGAGTTTGTTTAACACCTCAGTAATTGCTGCGAGTCCCGAAGTCAAAATAGGCGGTGCTGTGCGCCTAAATTACAGTTGGAAAGATTATGACAACGACTCAAATGGCAAGTTTGAGATGGAGCTATTTCGAATTGATGTGGATGTTAACCAAGATGAGTGGTTCTTTGACGGTCAATTTCGTTGGTACCAAGGTTTTAATGCAGTCCACCATGCTGAGGTAGGATACCGATTAGATGATAATAATACTGTCATTGCTGGGGTTACTCAGGTGCCTTTTGGTATGGAGCCTTATGCATCTAATAGCTTCTGGTTTACTGGTGCCTATTACCTTGGTTTGGAAGATGATTATGATACTGGCGTGAAGTGGCAAAACAAAAATGGTAATTGGTCGACTGACCTAGCGTACTTCTTTAATTCGGAATACGACGACGGTAGCCGTTTTGACCGATACTCTTTTGATATTGCCAGTACTGCCGACAAAGCCAACCGTGAAGATGGTCAAATGAACGGTCGTATTCAATACCAAGAGGGGGCTCATACACTGGGCGCGTCTTTGCAGTTCGGCAAGTTTATTAATAGTCAAACCACTGCTAAAGGTGATCATTGGGCAGTAGGCGGTCATTATCTTGGTCAGTATGGGAGTTGGGCGGTTAGGGCTCAGTTAATGCATTATGACCATGATGTTGCTGAAAACTTAGGCACCGCAGACCATCGTATTGCTCTATCAGCATTCGAGTTTCCTTTTCATATCGCAGCAAAAGCAACCTTGAGTTCATTAAACTTAGCTAAGGCTTTTACGGTCAACAATAAGTTTGCTGATACTGTAACTTGCTACAACGAATATACTCATATTGCATCGGCGGATGAGTCTGGGTTAGCCGATTCAGTACAAAATGTGACGGGATGCAATATCGCTAAAGGTGGGCTTTATACATATATAGATTGGATTGCAGGTAAAAATATGTGGTTTGTTGGTGGGCCAGGAGTTGGGGTAGAAAATGGCCCTGTAAAATGGCGCTCTAGGCTAAACATCAACATAGGTTATTACTTCTAAAGGGTAGGGGGGGGTGTCCGATATACAGATCACGAACAATGATCCTATTATCTAGTAGATCAAAACAGTTAGTGTATGCCCCTTGTGTGCACTAGCTCTATGGTAAAAATAGCTAAGGAGCTCTGATGACGATATCCCAGAAACTGATATCAGCGTTTATCGCGACTATCACTTTACCTTTGTTGATTATTTCGGTGTTAATGGTCAATCAGCTTATTGATAAGGCATACGCTGACTTCACGGATGCCAGCAATCGAGAAGTGCGCCAGATAGATAATGCTATTCAGGTATTTTTTCGAGAGATTGCTAAAAATGTAGTTTATTTGACGGAAAAGTCGGTATTGCAAAATGCCGACAGTCAAGTTGCTACTTATATGGACGTGGCTGTTAGTCAACAAATGACACCTTTGAGTAATAGCCAGATAGAGCGCGATGTTTTTTCCCTGTTTGATGAATTCGCCAATAGCCACCAAGGTATTTCTTATATCTATTTTGGTAATGAGCAAGGGGGCTATATTCAGTGGCCACAAGGGCCAAGCCAAGCCAACTATGACCCTAGACCGAGACCTTGGTATCGAACTGGTATTGAAGGTAATGGTAAAGCTGTTCGCACCAAAGCATATTACTGGGAACCTGATGACGCCACTATTATTAGTACGGTAAAAACCATCACTAATAATGGCCAGCTTGTTGGTGTTGCTGGTATGGATGTGTCACTAAAAGGCTTAACGGAGATGGTTAAGCGAATAAAAATTGGTGAAACGGGTTATTTAATGTTGGTTGAAGACACAGGTAACGTACTTGTTGACGCTAAACACTCAGGTAACAGTTTTAAGCAAATCGGTGATATTCAAAGTGGTAAATACAAAGAATTAGCGCGCTCTAGCTCAGGTGTGTTTGAACTGGAAATCGACGGCGAAGACTATCTCGCCAATGTTTATACTTCACCGGATATGGGCTGGAAATTTGTAAGCTTTATGCAAACTTCAGAAGTTTTTAGTTCGGCAAATAATATGATCTGGTTGATTGTCGTGATCAGCGCTGTGTTATTAGCTATTTTTGCTGCACTTGCGGTATATATCGCGAAGCTTATTTCTAGCCCTATTGTTACAGTAACCTCTAGATTAGAGGAAATTGCCGCTGGTGGCGGTGATTTAACCCATCGCTTAGCTATCGAAACTCAAGATGAAACGGGTAAATTATCAGAGAGTTTTAACCACTTTTTAGGCTCTATTGCTCAGTTGGTGCAAGAGATTAAATCCAGTTCAACCAATGTCCATGGTAGTGCGGATAAGACTTCAGAGTTAGCCAATAATTTGAACTCAGCAATTAAACATCAACAACAAGCCTTAGAGTTGTCTTCTACTGCGGTTAATGAGATGGCAGCAACGGCCAACGAAGTTGCTAGCAGCTGCGCCAATGCAGCAGATTCCGCTAATCAAACTAAAAATTCAGCAGAGTCTGGACAAGGCCTGATTAACCAAGCATTGCAAAGTGTTAATATGCTTGGTGAGCTGACCCAACAGTCAGTAGAAAATGTCCAACAGTTAGGGGAAGAGAGTGAGAATATCACGTCTATCTTGGATGTCATTCGTGGTATTGCCGAGCAAACTAACCTGTTAGCTTTAAACGCTGCAATTGAAGCGGCAAGAGCTGGAGAGCAAGGCCGAGGGTTTGCTGTTGTTGCGGATGAGGTAAGGGCTTTGTCTAAGCGTACATACGAATCAACGGAAGAGATCACAGTGCAACTTAGCAAGCTGAGAACTATGACTCAAAGTGTTGCTGCTGATATGGACACCAGCTTAGAGAAGTCGCAACAAACGGTTAAGTTTACTGAAGAGGCAAAAGAGATCTTTGATAACATTACTGGCTCAGTCGATTTAATTAGTGAGATGAATACGCAAATTGCCACTGCTGCAGAAGAGCAGCAAGTCGTGGCAGAAGACATTAGTCGCAATGTTGTTGAAATTAAAGTTGCGGCAGATGACGTTGCAGATATCTCAGAAGAAGCTGGGCAAAATGCGAATCATCTAACCTCACTTTCTGCTGACTTAGATAAGTTAGTGCAGAAATTTAAAGCTTAAATATACTTGGCCAACGGATCTGTTTTTATTCCTGAGGCCTTAAGCTTTTCAAGTAGTCTTGTTTTTTCTTGTTGTCCCTGTTTTAGCAGAGATAACAACCATAAATGAGCAGCCCGAGTTCCAGTGCGACAATAGCCATGAACTTTCTTCCCTTGCATTGCACTTAATGCTGACGAAAAACTAGCAACGTCGTCTTCACTATACTGGCCAGGTTTGACTGGAATATGGAAAACCTGCATACCATAGTTTTCAGCGATGGCTTGGATTGTTGCAAAAGCGAGTTGTTCTGGCTCTTCACCATCCGGCCTAGTACAAATTAACGATTTCACGCCTTCTTGCTGCAAAGCTTGAATATCTTGCAGGGACAAAGGACCTGATACCGAATACTCTTGTGTTAAGTTAATTTTATTCAAAACATAATTCCTAAATTTTAATTAGAGTAATAGCGCTGCCAATAGCGGCCAAGAAAATACCAAACATACGCCGTAACAGTACCTCAGAGATATGTTTGTCCAATGAGCTACCTAATTGCATGCCGACACAGCCACAAAAGCTCACTAACAATATAAGGTTCCAATTTATTAAAAGTTGCTCTGCTGGCAATGTGAACTGCGCACTAAAAAAGCCAGCAAAAGATTGCAAGGTAATAATAGATAAGCTTGTTGCAGCAGCTTTCTTAGGCGCAATAGCTAAGATTAAAACCAGCGTAGGCACGATTAAAAAGCCACCTCCAACTCCAACAAACCCTGCTAATGCACCAACACACAAACCAACGAGTACAATTAGTGTCAATGATTCACCGTCAGAACTATGCTCTTTAACAGCTGGCTTTATATTGGTGATCATTAAGACACTTGCAATTGTCGCTACAGCTGCAAAAGTCAGCAGTTGAATATCAGCATGAACTTGAGCCGCTAGATTGGTTCCAGCAATAGCCCCTAAAACACAGGGACCAATTAACTTAAATGCTGAGTGCCAATCGATGTTACCTTTTCGATATTGCAAGTAAGTACCATAACTCGATACCACTCCAACTATCAGTAAAGACTCAACAATCGCTTGTTTTACTGGCTCTCCCACAACATAAATAAGTAGGGGAGTGGTTAATATGGCCCCACCAGCCCCTAGCAGACCGAGGCAAAGACCAATTAATAAAGCAGCGATCAAACTCATCAAAATAGTGAGCATTGTTACCCCAGATCCTGTTCACATTCTTGCGGTAAGCTAAACCAACGTAGAGCTTCTCCGCCTTCAGAAAGGTGCAGCTGGTAAGAATGCCAACTCGAACAGCCTTGGGTTAATACGGATTTGGCTTCAGCTAACAGCTGTTGATGATCTGGTATTGAATTATTGTTTATCGTCTCAGTTGTTAGTTCTGCGAATGAAAAAGCATTAAGTGAAGTAGCAAGTTCATTATGTTTGCCTTGAAAACGCCAAACCGTCTTCTCCTGATCTAACTGATAAAACGGCAACAAGCGCCAGCCATGCTCAGCAACCAACTCAATGGCGTTAATAATGTATTCAAATTCTGACTCGGTAATAAAATAATTGAAATTTGCCCTTACCCAGCCTGGACGCAACACCATTTCACCTTGCTGAATTTGAGCTTCTAATTTAGCACTATAGTCAGCACTCATATCTAACAAGGTATGCCCATAGGGGCCAGCACAAGAACAACCACCTCGAACTTGAATACCAAATAAGTCATTTAGTAATGCAGTGACAAATCCATAGTGAAGATCTTTGCCTTGATGCTTGACCCTAAATGAGAAAATAGAAAGGCGATCAACGTCAGTGTTGCCTAATATTTGAATATTTGGCATTGCATTGAAACGAGCCAGTGCTCGCTCAACAAACTCATGTTCTTTTTGTTGGATGGTTTTAAGTGATACTTCTTGTTGTAACTTAAACACTAAACCTGTTCGGATAGACTCAACAATGGCCGGTGTACCGCCTTCTTCTCGGCGTTCATGATCTGCAATAAATCGGTGTCCATCTGGTGTCACATAAAGCACAGTACCACCACCAACAATCGCTGGAACTTTATTCGTTAAGACGTGTTCTTTTACGATTAACACTCCGGTTGTGCCTGGTCCGCCGATAAACTTATGAGGTGAAATAAAAACAGCGTCGATGGCAGTTTCACCATTCATGTCAATTGGTAAATAAGGCCCTGCCGCAGCATAATCCCAAAAAGACAATGCTCCGTGTTGTTTTAAAATAGCGGCAATGCCTTGAACATCACTAATAACACCAGTGACGTTCGATGCTGCGGAGAAACTACCAATTTTTAACGGTCGATCTTTATATTTAGCTAATTCTGTTGCCAATATATCTGTGTCAATCTGGCCATTAGTCGACAGTGGTATCGCAACAACATCAGCAATACTCTCGCGCCAAGGTAATTCATTTGAGTGGTGTTCATAAGGGCCAACAAAGACTACGGGACGTTGCTCGGCAGGTATTTGTTGTTCAAACTTGTATTTTTCATTGAGTTCTTTTGGCAACCTAATATTTAAAATATCAATGAGTTTGTTAATCCCCGTGGTTGCACCAGGGCCGCAAAAAATGACTTTATCTTTATCGCTGCCATTGACTGCTTTGCGAATGATCTCGCGGCTTTCTTCTCTAAGTGCTGTTGTTTGCGCACCAGTGAAAGAGGTATCAGTGTGAGTATTGGCATACCATGGCAGCACACAATTGCGAAGATAGTCTTCAATCATATTAAGGCTTCTGCCTGACGCCGTATAATCGGCATATATCATTGGTTTTTGACCAAATGCAGTAGAAAACAGCTGATCACTACCTATTACACTTGCTTCTATTTTCTCTACCAAGTTATTCATCTTTGCTTTCCCAATTTTCAACATAAGTTCAAACCCGATAAATGTTATCTCAGTAAAAAGCGCACATTGTTTCTAAAGTGTGCTAATTTGAAGTCGAAATAGAAACAATCGTTTCGTTTGAGTGTTATAAAATGAAATAAATGGGTAGGAAAATGAAACTAGACAAAATTGACAAACAAATACTAACGCTAATACAACGCGATGCTGGTTTGTCAGTTGGCGCATTGGCAGAGTTGGTTAATATTTCTAAATCTGCATGCTGGCGACGAATGCAAAAGTTTGAGCAAGAAGGCATTATCAAACAACGTACCACCGTTTTGGATCCGAAAAAGCTTGGCTTAAAGTTGGTTGTGTTTATTTCACTCAAAACTAATAAACATAGCCAACAGTGGTCTGAAAAGTTTAAACATACGGTAGAGCTAATCCCCGAAGTAATGGAAGTACATCGAATGGGCGGGGATGTTGACTATCTTGTTAAAGCAATTGTCGAAGACATTTCCGATTATGACAATTTATACCAAAAATTAATCAAAACTGAATTATTAGAGGTTACCGCTGGGTTTGTTATGGAAACGATAAAAAATACAGTGGAATTACCGATTCAATAATAGTTAAGGAATATGTAGTGGCAAAACAAACAATAGAGTCATTTTTTGACGAACAAACATATACAGTAACTTACCTAGTCATTGACGAGGCAACCAAGCACTGTGCCATTATTGATCCAGTATTAGATTTTGATAGTATTTCCGGGAAATTTTCCAACAAAAGTGCGGCTAAGGTGTTAGCTCGGATCACAGATTTAGCGCTTGAATGTAAATGGATTTTAGAAACGCACATTCATGCTGACCACATTAGTGCAGCTTCTTATTTAAGAGAAAAAACAGGAGCCAAAGTAGGGGTTAGTGAAAAAATTAAAGACGTCTACAATAACTTTTCATCAACCTTCGATTTTGCCCAAGAGTTTGAGCAAGCCAATAAATTTGACGCCTTGTTAACTGCCGATCAAAAGATTGCATTGGGTGAATCAATCATTACTGTTATTGCAACACCAGGTCACACGCCAGCTTGTGTGTCTTACCACATTGGCAATGCAGTATTTGTCGGTGATACTATATTTATGCCTGACTTTGGCTCGGCAAGGTGCGATTTCCCAGCTGGAGATGCCGCAACACTGTGGCAATCTATCAAGACGCTATTATCGTTAGATGAGGGTACCGTGATTTACGTTGGTCATGATTACAAATCGCCGCAGCGGGATCACTTTGCTTGGCAAACGACAGTAAAAGAGCAAAAAGCATCTAACATTCACATTGCCAACACAGATGAAAATGCGTTTGTGACTATGCGTCAAACTAGAGATCAAAAGCTTGGTCTACCTAAGTTAATTTATCCAGCTCTTCAGTGTAACTTGTTCGCTGGGGAAAGTTTAACAGTCGGTCAAAATGGTCGCAGGTACTTGAAAACACCATTACAATTTGAATTCTATTAAAAGGTGCGGTCGTTGTAACAACACTCGCAATTTATTTAAAGGAAGTTCGATAAGTGCTCGTTATAAAACGAGCATATTATTAAATAATGTAAATGCTCTGGCCCTTACTATTAACCTACGTAAATATAGCCTTTTGAACGGACAGTTTTGATCAAGGTTGGCTGACTGCTATCGACTTCTAATTTGCCACGAAGAGACGAAATATAAATATCAACCTGACGGTTTTGACCATCGTATTCATGTCCCCATAAAGCCTCATAGATAGTATCTCTAGTAACCACTTGACCGCTGTTTTCAACTAAAAGTAGCAACAATTCATACTCAAAAGTAGATAACTCAATAGCTTGTTGTTTGTGGCTAACTTCTCGTTTGTGAGTGTCTATGCTGATCTCGCCTTTAATTATGTTGCTTGACGTTTCAGGTGTCGTTTGAACATTGTCTTCACGGCGTAATAACGCTCGTATTTTGGCTAGTAACAACCTAGGTTCTACCGGTTTAGATATGTAATCATCAGCACCAACTTCTAGTCCTAATACTTGGTCTATGGTATCGCCACGGGCGGTCAACATTGCAACCTTACCTTGGTACTGTCCTTTTATTTGTTGGAATACTTGCATGCCATCCATATCAGGCAACATTAGATCTAATAACACGACATCAGGTTGTTGTCGTAAAATTTGGTCAATTGCATCTTTACCGTTACTTTCTACGGTGCAGATGAATTCAAATTGTTCAAAAAATTCTTTGGTCAAGTCGGCTAGTTCATCATCATCTTCAACTATGACTAAGCTGTATTTGTTCATTCCTTACCTCTTATTAAAATGTGATGTTTATACCAAGCTTTACATTGGTTTTTTGGCTACTAATATTGCCGTAGACATCTGAATTTCTAAAGCCTCGATCAAAACCAAAATACACTTCTTTGTTTGGCGCAAACTGGTAGTCCAATTTGAGGCCAAATTTATAACTTTCGTCCGTAATAGGTTCAGCATCGAATGAGAAGTCTCTGCCATAATCCTGAGTAAAATATGAGAAGTAACCGGCTAAGTTCCAGTTTTCAGCTAATCGATAGATACCAGTGAGCTTGGTTGAATAACCTTTATAGTTAAAATCGTCACTTGCTTTGTTGTCTTTATATTCTAGCGATGCTTTCGTTAATAAACGACGGTCGAAGAAAAACTTCGACCAGCTGATACCTAAGGTGTGGGTATCATTGTCAAGCCCTTCGAAAAATGACGTAACATTGCCTCGTTGTGTTTCTCTATCAGAAAAGTCTCGTTGCATCCACTGAGCGAAAAAGCCAAAGGTTCCGTAGTGGCTCAATCTGTTGTAACCAAAGGTGATATCATTACTCGTTAGCAAGGTGGCGCCACCACGGGTTAGTGTTCGGTGTTGATACTTGCCATAAAGCTCTGAACGTTCAGAGAACGACCAGCTAAGCTCGGATTGAAACTTATACACCGCTTTATCGAAGTTGCTGAAGTCTTTGTTGTCTGCACTTTGTAGCAACAATACATTGTGCCAGTTGATATCGGAAAAGTTAGCATTGTGCTCAATGCGCAATTTAGCTTCGAGGTAGTTTGTGTCTTGTTCTCGCGGGCCAAAGTCGATGCCGAGCTCGCTAGGGTCAATGATCTCTCCTGCTTCGGTATAAATGTTACCGTCAGGAGCAAAGAACACAATCGAGCCGTCTTCTAGCTCAATGTATGTTCCGTCGGTATAAGGATCGTCTTCTAAAAAATAATCACCAAAGCTAAATCTTACATTCGAGTCGTATCCAGCCGCTAGTCCGACCGAGGTAGAGAATGTGTGTTTGTTATTTTGTTCGACTTTTTGTTGTTGTGAAGACAAAGTGGCAAGGATTTGTTGTTGCATTAGCTCAATGTTGAATTTTACCCCCTCTGGCAAATTCTGTACTTGTAGCAAAGAGCTAAGATGCTCATTAGCTTGATCATATTGCTCTAATTGCATCAAAACCATAGCAAGTTCTAATCTTGCTCTGTGGTGAGAAGGAGAGAGTTCAAGTTGATAATTCAATAAAGCTTGAGCCTGATGCCACTGACCTAGCTCTACGTGCTGCATTGCTTTTTCGAATGCGGATATAACATCTGCCTTTGCTACTGCATTGCTACTGAGCAGCAGCAATGATGCTGTTATTAAGTGTTTTGCGCCTTTGTTTGGTTTTGAGTTAGTAGTCAATATCATCGTCAATCTCTTGCTCAACTTTCTTTTCTAAGGCTTTTAGCTCAGCTTTCATCTTTTTGATATTTAAAGTCTTATTTGATTTTTTTTGTTTGCTCGCCGGGCTAGTTTGGACGCCGTTACTGTCATTTATTAAGTTACTTTTATCCATGGCATTGATGGCATTTTGTACTTTGCCTTTTATGCCAACGCCATACCTTTGTTGTGGTTTAAACTTTTGCTCCCAATCACCCCAATCGAGTTGCTCTTGGTTTTTTTCTGCTTTGTTTTCCACCTGCTTAAGCGGTTTTTTCTCAGGCTGTGTTTTGCCCGTATCGGCCATTACAGGAGGCAGAATGAGCAAAAAAATAAGTGTTAACAATCTGTTCATGTTCACAGGCCACCTTGTTTTTTCGGTAGCTTGATAACGAAATGTGCGCCCGTTGCCGCTGTATCTAGTAGCTGGATCTGCGCATTATGCTGAATGACTATTTGTTTAACAATTGCTAAGCCTAGGCCATAGCCAGCAGTTTTGTTGCTACGGCTTTGTTCTTCTTGAAAAAATGGGTCGAATATCGATTCTTTAGCTTGTGAGGAAATACCTTCACCGTCATCTAGGATGGCCAGTTCAAGGTGATCTTGTTGTGGCAATGTGGATATTTTCAGCTCAACTAGTTCATGGCAGTAACGAGCTGCGTTAGTGATTAAGTTTTCCAACATTCGAGTAAAAAGTGGCTGATTAAGTTCGACGTTAAAACTGTTTTGATCGCTGTCAAAGTTAAACTGCACATTCGGGTAAATCAGTTGGTTATCGTCACAAATTTGTTTCGTTAGTGTCACTATATCTATTGTCTCAAATTTAATGGTCTGACTTTGCGATAGTTTTTCATAACTTAATAATTCATCGATCATTAAATTCAATTGCTTGAGGTTTTGTTTTGTTGCTAACAATTTGGGGTGTTCGCTACCTAACTCAATGGCTAGACTCTCAAGCCTAAATTGCGCTTTAGAAAGTGGTGTTCGCAAGTCATGGGACACCGCCCGGATCATGTAACTCTTTTGATCCAACAACTTTTGAATTCGAGCAGACATACTGTCGATTTTCCATTTCAGCTGAGCGACTAAATCTTGGTTATGGGTACTCGGTTGTTGGGATAAATATTCAGGTTCAATTGAATCGACTTGACGCTGTAGCAACATAAGTTGGTTTGATAGCTTTTGAATGATCATCATTACCCAAATAGCTAAAAACACTAGAGCAATTAATAGGCCAAGGGTAATAAGCCAGGTCGGGTATGGCTCAAAGAAGTTGATGGCGCCAAGCTTTAATACATCATTGCTGTCGCCCCAGGGAGCATAAACATCAATATAAAGGCTGTGTCCTAACTCTGTTTGCCAAACCACAATGGTTTCACCTCTTGCTAATCTTTCTTGTTGTTCAGAATCAAAGTTAAGTTCTGCTGAGTTTATTCTTGCGATTGGATAAGAAAACTGTGCAACTAATTGTTCAAATTTTTGCTGACGTTGCTTAGCAGGGCTTCTACCTAATTCATTTAACACTAAGAAAGCTGTCGCGCTGATCACTTGTTCATCAATATTGCTAAGTTCAACTACTAGAGTTTGCTGAGCACCAAGTTTAGTAAGCAACTGGTAGCTTTCTTGTTGCTTATCATTACTGAGCTTAATGACTTTAGCTTGTTCGTCTAAAAAAGGTGAGTCAATAACAGTAAGTTTAACTCCCATTAGTGATGCCGCTAGAGATAGCCATTTCTCCCTATCATCATAAGTTTGGCGAAGCGCACCTTCTGTTAGTAAGTGCAAAGTACCCGTCATCAAAGATGACATATGTTGTTGGTAACGATATTGATTCAACGTTGAAAATGAGGCATAAGACAACGCCAATACCAGAGCATATTGCTAGTAAAACTGAGCCATAAATACCTAGAAAGAGTCGCTGCAAAACTACCTCATTTGGTTATTGGCGCTAAACCAAGCCAATTGGTTTAGCGCACTTGTTTATTTTCGATTGTTGTTTTTAGAGTGAACTTTAAATTTTGTAGGCTTATTCTTGTCAATCGGGTTTAGTAGTACCAAGTCTTGTTCACGTGTTTTTGCTTTGAGGTCGAAGCTGATTGGGTAAGCTCTTGGCATTGCTCGACACCAGTCTTGTTTTAACCTCAGCAATGCAAGCTCTACTTTGCCGTCACTTGTTTTATTTTGCTTCAAAGTAAAATGTTCAGGCATGGTACAACCATGTGAATTAACAGTAAAATTGACCTTGGTTCCAGTTAAGGTCATCTGATAAACCGGAGTTAACTGAGCGGTTTCATCAGCTGTTAACTGTTGTGACAATGGAGTACTGCTACAGGCGACCAATAGTGGCATTAGCATGCTTACAGTTATTAACTTCATTATTTTCATATCGATAACCTTAAATTATATTGCCAGACTAATGCCATTTACGTCTTGTTGCCAGTAGCACTAGTGATAACAGGGCGAAGCCGAATGAGCCACCAGACTTTGGTTTTTCTGTGATCGTAACATTAACATCTGCACTGCTAGCACTGCCGAAAGCATCTGTAACCGTTACTTTAAAGCGCAAGCTTTTTGCATCTTTATAAGCCGGTGCCGTCAGAGTTTGTGAAGCGTTCGCAGCGTTAGTTAATGGCACTTTATCGGCACTGATCACTTGCCAATTGTAAGTAAGTTGATCATTCTCAGCGTCAGAACTGCCACTTGCGTCTAATGTGAATGACTTACCTTCTTCTACGCTTATACTTGTCTGTGCTAATTTTACAACTGGCGCTGTATTTTTAATTTTCACAGATACTTCATCGACATAAGCTTTGTCATCACCGATAACATCTTCGTCTGTTGAGTCTTTTCTGTAAATAAAGGTAATTCTATCAGTACCTTCAGCAAGCTTTAAAGTGGTTGATGCAAATTCGGTTTGATTGGTACCTGAAGCATTGGCAACGATACTATTGTTGTGAAGTACTTGTAATACATCGTAACCATCTTCCGAAGAAACTAAATATTTGAAATCAAAACTGTTCAACTCTATCGCTGTCTATTGTTGCCAATAGAACAGAAGATTGTAAATGACTTATATCGCCGCTAGATACCGCGTTGTCGCCTTGACTGCTTTTTGTTGTTGTAACTTGCCAATTGGCATCGCCACCGCCCCACCATTTGACATGATCTTTATCTACCCCGGTTAGTGATGGCATGTCTAATGTCTCTTGCTCAATCGAGTCTGCGGAGAAAAACATACTTGCTTGTTTGTTTTCTGGGTTATTCGTATCGATTTGTAAGGTAAAAGTACCTTTGCCTAGCATATTTGTTTTTACATTAACTTTGATATCACAGCTGTCGTTAAAAGCTAAGATCTTGCCTGTACAAGTATTCGCTGCAATTTCAGCACTTTCTAAGTTATCAGTTGCTGAAATGCTTGCATTGGTTACTGTATACGCAGCTTGAGCAACGTTTTTGATATTAAATACCGCTTCTTCTTCATAGGTTTTTTCAACAAAGCCTAATCTACTGTTTTGCTGATAGGATACCCCTGCGGTTTTTTCTGTTATCCATTGGTTGAATCTAGATAAATCTGCTGTAAATGCCCGGTGCATTTGCTGCAGCGCAAGCATTACCAAAGCTGACGACACCAGCTTGATACCATTTGTTTTCATGTTGGAAGATCAGAGGGCCACCACTGTCGCCTTGGCAAGAGTTCTTTACCACCTTCAACAAAACCAGCACAAAGCATTTGCTCTGTAATATCTGATTCACTGGCATCTGGTTGAGTATATTCTTTAAGACATTGTGCTCTATTGTATAGAGGAACATTAACTTCTTGCAGTTTGTTTGGAAACTCTTGGCCGTCAGTACGTAAGTTGCCCCAGCCCATAACGGTGAATTCAAAGCCTTCTTTTAATGTTGCTTCTAACTCTGGGGTAATGATATTGATTGGAGTAACCCCAGTCACTTCATCAACTAGCTCTAGGATCGCGACGTCATTATCTAACGTACCATTATCATAAAATTCGTGTTCGTAGATTTGCGCCACTTTGACTCGTTTACCACCAGATGGCTGAGTTACATCATGACCACCGATCCAAACTTCAACGTTATCAGCGCTATTGCCAACAATACAGTGACTCGCCGTTAATACATAACGGCCACCTAGGAATGAAGGCTCCACAAAAAGGTAAGATTTGCTCAACTCCAGGTTGTATTAGTGCTGTCATAAATGGGTATTGGTTAACAGGGGCTTCTTTGCCGCCAATAATTCTTTTGTTGTAATTAGGCTGTTGTGCTGTGCTTTTTAGGGTTGATGTTTGACTGTGAGCCAGCGGAGCAACGAGTGCAACTCCTGTCGCGATGGCTAAACCTATCATTGTTTTTTTCATAAATACTCCAAGACATTATGTGTTTTTGCTTGGTAGCTATTAAAGAAAAAGATCTCGGGCAACAATATTAGAGAAGTGTTGCTTTTTGTAGTTTTGCTAGTTTGTTAATTGACGTTGATAAAAAAGGCTAAGTCGTAACTTAGCCTTAGGTTAACAATTTGTCACCACGGTAGTGGTGACATAAGGAACGAAGCAATTATTTTTGCTTACGTCTTCTCATCCAAGCTATTGGTAGTAGAGCCAGTGATACCCAACCAAGTGAGCTGCCCGAACTTTTCGGCTCAGGTTGAGGCTCAACGGCAGGTGTCACGTTAGTGATTGAAACACTTGCTGATTTGGTAACATCAACTTTACCATCGCTTGCCGTTACGCTAAACGTTAGTTCTGCATCTGCGGTAATCGAAGGAGGGTTAAAGGTTAATGTTGCTTTGTCACCCGTTGTAATAGTGGCTGCTGGGCCTGCTGTTTGAACCCATGAGTAAGTTATCGCATCATTGTTTCTGTCTGTTACAGAAGCAGTAATACTGCCCGTTGCATTTTCTGATTCTGAGCTTGGTACATTAAGCGATAATTTTGGTGCTGAGTTGTCACAACTAGCTGTTTCACCTGTGATCACTTCAGAGAATACATCGTTGACAACATTAGTTGCGGTGAATTGATCTATAAACCAGCCAAAGTCACTTGTATTACTGTCTGAGCCAACACGGAACCTGAAACGAACCGTTTGACCATTTAGTGAATCACCAAAGCTTATTGTTTCCATATTACCAGCAAACGTAGCAAGGTCTGTATTTCTTCCGGTGTAAGCGTTTCGACCGCGTAGCTCTTGCGCTTCTTGGTCGAATAACGTTCCAGTGTAGCCTTCAGCAAAGGTTGCTCCAGCTTGTGTCACGTCTAGCCAGTTACCATCATTTTATGCTGATTTCAACAACGCCACCATCATAGCCTTGCTCTAACATAAATAAATGCCAGAAGCTGATTGACGTCTCTTTCTTCAAATCCAATTTGCATATAGTCTGTTTCGACCACCACATCTGAAGTAAAGCCATTGTTATCTAAAACATGACGCTATTGCCCAAGTCTACATCAGGGGCTAAGCTCTGTAAGAAACCAACATTTGTTGTATCTATGCTTTGCGTGCCTTTAGCGTCATCTCCACCGCGAAGTACTCTTTCTTTGAAGTCGCTAAGTACAGCGAGATCTTCCATCTCGGTATGGATACTATTGGTCGTATTCGCTAGTTTTTTGAACCCATAGTTCACTCTAGATGCCAGTACCATAGCAGCAGGTTCTACAATATCGTCGCCTTCAGCTAACTCTGGGAAACGAGCCTCGATAATAATGTTGTCAGCTATAGCTGCATCGTTAAGGGTTAACATAACCTCATCGGTAGTAAACTCTTGATAAGGTGCTAAATCAGGCACATTTACTAAACCATCATTGGCCAACGTTACATCGTGACCGCTGGTAACAACAAATTGGATTTGGGTACCAGAAAGCGTTTTATTACCTCGGTTCATGATAGAGACTGAAACCGTGCCTGTTTCACCTTTATCAAGCACATCGTCAGACGAACAGAAGCCAAGCTGGGTACCATCGTAATTTGCATTAAATTTAAACTCACTTGCAGAATAAGTCGATAATTCAGTTGCAAATCCTTCTTGTACACCAGTTAAATCAGTACTGAATCTTGCTGGAGATATAGCGTCTAGACCAAGACCTCTGCGTGCAAATGCTGCTAATGCCGCGTCATAATCTTTTTTGTCACTGGCAAACATAGTTGCAAGGATAGCATCACGAGCTTCTGTGTAAGTTGGTGCTATTGGTGTCATCTTATAACCGTTCATTAAATAAGTGACGAAACGCTTTTCAGCTTCAGCAAAGTCGTAAGTATTTAATAAGCCAACATAGATATCCCATAGTACCGTTGCCCAAATTTCACCTGGAGCATGTGGCGATCTAACACTAGTTGGAGCAATGTCTTCACGAGGTATAGCTCCAGACTCGATATGTTTAAATGTCAGTGGGTTGATGTCCATATTTGGCGTGTATGGCACACGGCGGATACCAGAGTAAAAGTCCTCGACGAAGGTACCTGTTGCATAAGGAACGTGGAATGCACTATTACCTTCAAGGTTACGATCTGCATCTTTCACAAGGAAAATAAGTGAGTGCACATCACTCCAGCCTTCACCCATTGCTCGGCCTTGGAAGTTGATCAAGCCCGATGCGTTGCCAACTAAACGGTTTTGTATATAGTGACCCAATTCCGTGGGCAATAATGCCGTTATCGAATGTTGAATCTTTAAGAGGGAAGGTTGAAAACATTTCTACTGATACATCGCTAGATGTCATTGCGTCGTATATAGCGTGACCTTCTTCATAGTTTAGACCCATACTAGGGATGGTTACACTATCGTCTTCGCCACCCATTGGTGCAGGTGTTCCATCGTTGTTGTTGTTAACTATGATAGTTGCAATGGCACCAGCAGCTTGAGCGTTTAATACTTTTTGTGTAAAGGCACAACTACCGCGATCAACTATTGCAATGTTACCTGCTAACTCTTCTGCATTAGTAGCCTCTTCACAGCCATCAGTCATTGAGCCACTGTCTGTGTCGTTGCCGTCATTGAGTCTAACTAATTTGCCTGTTACACCCGAATACTGAACAGGGCCAAACGATGCTAGACGAGTTGAACTTAATAAACCAAGGTCGGTATGTGATGTTACCGTTAGTCCCCAATCTTCACCGTTTACCGCATCTTTGTCATTCCATAAGTACTGTTGCATGATAGGGCTTGCGCCATCAGGCTGGGGTTGCCATATTGGCATTATTCAACCCTGAATAATCTTGCGCCTGAGCATGGATTGGATCTCCTTCAACCCCGCCTCGGCCAAAGTTAACTTTGTTGTGCATTACCAGAAGCTTCATCAAAACCGTAGTCATAATAAAAATCATGCATAAAAGTTATTGAAATAGAATAGATTAACAATTGCCGCTTTACGGTTACCTATACTGTTTGCCGTTTCCGCTGGGTCTAACTTGTAATCGAATGTTTTTTCTGAAGTTGTAGTGGCTACAATATCACCCGTGTTGAATAAACCTGGAGCAACAACATCGGCATAAGCAAATACGTTATTACCAGAAGTTGTCGTTGCATCCTCAGCTAACCACGGATCTTGAGTACTGATCGCAGAGTAGTGCGATAAAGTAACTAAAGGTGCATCTTCTATGGTTGTTTTATCTGGTGTGTTTGGATCTAGTTTAGGAATAACGTTGCCGTGTGGCCCTTCCATTTGGGAAACCGCTTTCATGGGCATATGCACGATAAGTAAACTCAGATGAATGTGCTTTTAAGTTGTTGCGAACTAAAATTTCGCCGCTGTTGGCATTAACAACATAGTTGTAATAAATGGAGTCTAGACTGTCTTTTTCTGCAATTTGCGCTTCAACATAATAAGCTGCAATGTGCTTACCCTTGTGTTCAAAGAAAACTTTTTTAGCCCTAGGTTGACCAACGATTTGATACTTGGAGCCTTCGCCTGTCGCTTCAAAGTGCTTGTAACTACCACTTTTTTTGGACTCTGTCAGGTCGACGCTCAGGTCACCTCCACTTAGGTCGCTTACCACTTGTTTAATGGCTGTTTCCATCGAACCAAATTGAGATAACAAAGATCATATCTGTCCCGACGAAATATTTTGTGAAAGGTAGCCTGAGCCTGCAACTAGGTTCAGCTCTTGATCCATCATGACATTGTATTCTTTGTTAAAGACTTCTATGCCTTCAATTGCTTGCTTGTATTTCGCAATAATGGGACCGGTTTTATTTTCATCAATATATTTTAGCTGGGTTGTTAACCCTGTACCGTCAAATTTTGCCCCAGTTAGGCTTTTCAGATAAAAGTCAGCAGCGAATGACGCTTGCTGTTCTATCGCTATGCCACCTAAATTGGGTTTGCGTTGATTAGCCGCCCCCCAAACAAAAGTAGCGCGATTTAAGTTGCTATCAAACTGACTACGCATACCTGAAATGGTAGGTTGTTCTAATAGTTTATTTTGATTTGTACGAACAAGCTCTGTGTTTTTACCCATCCCCGATTTATAGATATTATTTAATCCGCTTTCGTGACTGGTAGCTTGTGCTGCTGTGAGAGACATTGCAATGGAAATTGCAACCGCTGTTGGCTTGAAATTAAACATTCCTCAATCCTTTACTTTATTATTATTGTTAAAATATAGTTTATGTTAAGACATAACTAAGCTTCTTGATTTAGGCATAGCAAAGGCTTCATTTCAAGACCTTTGATGGAAATAATCCCTTATTTAGCTCGTTAAGGAAAAGAAATGATTGATTTAGTATCTGCTAAAAAATGGTTGGCATTTATTGTTATTATGCCTCTATATGCCTGTACTCCTACATCAGAAACCTCTGAACAGAAAAATGTGCAAGGTAATACGGAGAGTGAAAATGAGGAGCAGGGTCAACAAAATAAAAGTGTAACTAATGTTGTCACTTTAGAACAGTTCGCTAGAGCTGAATCGAAGCAAAATAAAGTGCTCAAATATAAATATTTGATCAATAAAAAGGTATTTTTATCAGGTGAGACTAAATTGCTGCCGGGGACAAAAGTAGTTGATGAAAATTATCAAGCTTGGCGGGTAAAAAATGAATTAATTGTCGCTTTTAATAAAACAGCTGAGTTAAATGAGCGCTGGCGGAAAAAGTTACAGGATTGGAATGCCGTAAGCTATAGCCTTGATCAAGAATATTACCAAATAAAGTTACAAGACAAACAAGCAGATTTATACCAAGTTTATCAACAACTGAAACAGCGCGATGATGTTAAACTGGTTGAGCTTCGTTTGAATATTATCAGTCATAACGAGGCTGAAACTTATTAGACATTATCCTTAAATAAACCTAGTTCTAAACTATTCTTGACTTGGATAAGTTAAGTTTTCCAAATCTCGATATAACAGTTCCATGTTGCCAACATTTAATTCAATAAGACGTTTTAGGTGACTTGCGCTTTCTAATTCCATTTTTTTGCATACGATACCTACGCTATCTTGTTCTATGTGGGCAATCTCACCATCAAAGTCAATATTGGTATCAACATCACCTAAGGTAAACGACAGGTTACAGTGGGTGCCTGTTGTTAAGTTACTAGCAGTGGGAACCTCAATGAGCGCGCCTTTGAGAGATAAGTCGATAAGTTTTGTTGCGTGTAGCTGACCATTAACTTGTAACGATGCTGGAGTGGTAAAAACTATGCGAGTAAATCTGCGTTTATCTTCCATTGTTAACCTCAATAAATTGCTCAGAGCCGTTGTCAATGTATATGTGGACGAACCTAAATTGCAAATAAATTATCCAATTAGTTCAAGCTGTAATGTAAATATAGTGCAGCGCTGTACTTCAGTCATTAAAAAGGGACGCGATGCGTCCCTTTGTTTTAGCGATTTATTTTAGTCGCTTGTATTTGATTCGTCTCGGCTCTGCTGCTTCCGCACCGTAGGTTTTTTTCAGCCACTCTTCGTAGTCTGAGTAGTTACCTTCGAAGAACTCAATCTTACCTTCATCACGATAATCTAGAATGTGCGTTGCAATTCTGTCTAGGAACCAACGGTCATGCGAAATAACCATTGCTGAACCTGGGAATTCCAATAATGCATTCTCCAGTGCCCTTAGTGTTTCAACGTCTAGGTCATTGGTTGGCTCATCGAGTAATAGTACGTTGCCACCCGCTTTTAATAGCTTAGCTAAGTGAACGCGGTTTCTCTCACCACCAGATAACTCGCCGATACGCTTTTGTTGGTCTGAACCTTTGAAGTTAAAGCGACTAACATAAGCACGAGCTTGTACTTCATAGTTACCAACTTGGATCAGGTCGCTACCTTCAGAAATCTCATCAAATACTGTATTGCTGTCATTCATGCTGTCTCTGAACTGATCAACAGAAGAAAGGCTAACAGTTTCACCAACGGTTACGTTACCTGAGTCAACGTTGTCGGCACCAGAGATCATCTTGAATAACGTTGATTTACCTGCACCGTTAGGGCCGATGATACCAACGATGCCACCTTTAGGTAGGGTGAATGATAAATCGTCGATAAGTATTCTATCGCCAAAGCCTTTGGTAATGTTTTCAACTTCAATTACCTTGTCGCCAAGCCTTGGCCCTGGTGGAATGTAAAGTTCGTTGGTTTCATTACGTTTTTGGTAATCAGAGTTTTGCATCTCTTCAAATCGAGCCATACGCGCTTTTGATTTTGCTTGGCGACCTTTAGGGTTCGTTCTAACCCATTCAAGTTCTTGTTGAATTGATTTTTGACGAGACTTTTCGCTGCGCTCTTCTTGCTTTAATCGCACTTCTTTTTGCTCTAACCAGCTAGAGTAGTTACCTTCCCATGGAATACCTTCACCACGGTCAAGTTCTAAGATCCAGCCTGCAACGTTATCTAGGAAGTAACGATCGTGGGTAATTGCAACTACAGTACCTTCGTACTCGTGTAAGAATCTTTCTAACCAAGCTACAGATTCCGCATCCAAGTGGTTAGTTGGTTCGTCAAGAAGTAACATATCAGGCTTGTCTAGTAACAGACGACAAATAGCAACACGACGTCTTTCACCACCAGATAGATGTTCAATCTTAGCATCCCACTCAGGCAGTCTTAATGCATCAGCGGCAATTTCAAGTTGGTGGTCAAGGTTGTGACCATCTTTTGCTTGAATAACTGCTTCTAACTCGCCTTGCTCTTTTGCTAGGGCGTCAAAATCAGCATCTTCTAATGCGTATTCAGCATATACTTCGTCTAAACGAGTCAGTGCATGTTTAACATCCGCTACTGCTTCTTCAACAACTTCGCGTACTGTTTTGCTTTCGTCTAAAACTGGTTCTTGTGGTAAGTAACCAATATTCACCCCAGCTTGTGGCTTTGCATCACCTTCAAACTCTGTGTCTACCCCAGCCATAATGCGTAATAGGGTAGATTTACCCGCGCCGTTTAAACCAAGTACGCCAATTTTTGCGCCTGGGAAAAAGCTAAGTGAAATGTCTTTTAGAATCGTGCGTTTAGGTGGAACAACCTTGCTTACACGATTCATTGAAAATATAAATTTATCTGGAAGAACAGCCATTAAAAATATGCCTATAGATAATTGTTATTATGAATAGGCGTTATTGTAGGTGGTCTGTTACTCAGGCGTCAACGACCCGCTAAAGATATACGCTAAAAATTACCTGTTAATGTTAGAGAATACTCAGGTGCAAAATCATTATCTCTTACTTCGTCCCGAATAAATTCAGTATTGGCAAAATTGCCACGGTGACGAGGCTTATGAACCCGGTACTTTGCTTTGAGTAAGTTTGTACCTGAGAGTCT
Source organism: Psychrosphaera sp. (assembly GCA_965200905.1). Lineage (GTDB taxonomy): Bacteria > Pseudomonadota > Gammaproteobacteria > Enterobacterales > Alteromonadaceae > Psychrosphaera. The sequence goes on along the minus strand of CBDAVN010000013.1, from coordinate 77,280 downwards.
TAATTTTAGCTTTGGTGTGATCTTGTAATCGATATAAGCGCTAGCTTTGACGCCAGAAGAAAGCCTTCCTTGAAAGCTATAGTAGTTAAATTGATATGGACTTTTTTTCTGTAATGACACAGAAGCTGACAGGCCAGGTAAGATTTCATTTTGATTTATACGTAAATTCCAGCTGTCGGTACTAGCGCGCTCAATGGGCGTAGTCTCTCCCGTGAAAGGACTCTTCATCTCACTGTCTCGCCAAGTATAGCTGCCGCTGATCAAGGTATTATCATAACCCCAGTTTTGTAAGCCAAAGTTTGTACTCAGAGTTACCCCATATTCTTTTGCGCTATCAATATTACCGTTGCCAGAGCCTGAGCCAAGTACAACTTCAGTGATTAAATCTGAGATATCATGATAATAAGGAGTGATAGACAAGCTGCCTGTGGTAACTTGCCAGTTTCGTTCAAAAGTAACTGAGTATCGGTCTCGCACTTCGGGCTTTAAGTTTGGGTTTATCGCCTCTAGTCTTGATTCATATTGGTTATACCATGGCACAAACCCTCTAAGTGATAGCTGACTTACTGTACGCTCAAAGTTGAAACGAGTTTGATAAGACTCTTTGATGTCATAACTCACGCTTAGCCAAGGTTTTAAGTACGAAAAATCTCTAGCGTTACGGCTAGTTAATTTGTCATTATTAGTTAGAATGTGGATATCGGTTGCCACATCCATGGTTGAGTCTTCATAGACAAGTGAAGATTGCAGTTTTAGCTGCTCATTGTACTCATAGTTGTAGTGCACAAAGAACTCATATCTTTTTTCTTCAATATCGTTTCGCTCGATGGATTCAAAGTTACTTCGATTTACCATAAGCGCTTCATCACGGCGATTTATGGCTTGTTCAACACCAGACTCAACAGTTTGGTTATTACTTAGTTTATGTTTCCAACTTGCTCTTAGTATTTGCTCTGTGCTTTTGTATTTTCTTGGCTGTCGATAATTCACTTGTGTTGGCATATTTGGCTTATTTGACACCTGCCATAGCAACTCATCGGCATCCAATTGATTGCTAATAAATAGAACTTTAATATTGTTATTCGAATTAGCTTGGTAATTTAAATCGCCACCTACTTCCCACTTGTCTCGGCTCCAATCATAGAAGGTTTGCCTTACCAGAGGCTGCGAATTAATGTCGTTATTGATCGTTTCGTCTCGCTGGTAATCTTCATAAAAGGCATTCACTTGAAGCTTTAAGCTATCATCAAATGAATGAGACACCTTAGTGCTAAGACGAGTCGTTTTGGTTTTTTCTATTTCGTGATACTCATTGGTATAAAACAATTCACCTTCGGGGGTAAAGTGATATTCAGTTCGCTTGATGGTGGTAGGGTCAACCTGATGATTTACTCCGACACGATAGTTTGTATTGTCGAAGTTTGACTCATAAATAACAGAGCCGACGGCGTTTATAGAATGACCAGAAGCCTTCTCTCCACCTAGTGTCCACAAAACCGAGTCATTATGCTGACTTTTTAGCACAACATTAATGATCACACCTTTGCTTTGTACGTCCAACTCCTGACTATTGCCTTTGATCACTTCAATTCGAGCGACATTATCTGCTTGAATACTTTTCAGTTCTTTATCTATGGTGTTTTGTTTACCTGATAGTCTTTGCTTGTTGATCAAGATCTGATCGCCAGATGAACCGAAGCCGCGACTTTGTGAAGTATTTGCTAGTTCAAGTAAAATACTATTCGCGTCAGGTGTATTTTGTAGAATGTCGTAAAGGGTTTGCGGTGAAAATTGGTCAAAGTAGCTAATCTCATAAACGTCCGTGTTATCAGGAGTAGCTAGAGCGTACCCTGAAGATAACCCCAACAAACTTAGTACAGTGAGATTTAACATCGTTCGTTTTAGTTTAATGCCTGTTCTGTTTATTTTTGCTGTCATCATCTGTGTCCATTCATTAAGTTGCTCTTAGCTTAAGGTCCATAGCAACAGGCAAATAGACACAGAATGTAAAACTAAGCTGATGATATTTTTACAAAAGTTTACACAGATAACAGGCTGTCACTGGTATAGTAATGACCAGATAAAATACAACAGAGTGGACTATGACGGACAAACCGCTAATTTTAATTGTTGAGGATGAACCAAGTATTTTACGGGGCTTGACCGATTTGTTTGTGTTTCATGGCTTTGCCGTGGATAGCTGTACCGATGGCCAACAAGGGCTTAATCAAGCGCTAGGGAAGAACTACGATTGCATTATTTTAGATGTCATGCTGCCGTCACTAAATGGCTTCGATATTTGCAATGCTATTCGCCAGCATTCTAAACAACAAGGTATTTTGATGCTAACGGCAAAGAATACCGAACAAGATATCATTCAAGGCTTAACGCTTGGGGCTGATGACTATCTTGCTAAGCCATTTTCCACTTCCGAATTAGTACTTAGGGTAAAAGCCCTAGTGCGACGTTCCAGCTCACAAAAACTCGACGGCAAATTACAGATCAACCCCCAAGTTAATATCTGTATTCATAGCCTAACAGGCCAGTCTTACGGCCATGAACACAGGTATACCAGCAGAGAAGTTGCGATTTTGAAGTACTTAAAAGATAAATCGGCAGCAGTGCCAAGAAATGAGTTACTAAAAGAAATTTGGGGTTACAAGTCAACGGAACACTTAGATACACGAACCGTCGATATTCATATTGCTAAGCTGAGAAAAAAGATTGAGCAAGATCCGAAACAGCCAAAAAATTTAGTCACTCACAGAGGTGAAGGCTATCAATTATTTTGTCAGGGAGACTAGCTTGAACTTTCTATTTGGCAAAAAAAGTGAGTTAAACAGCCAACAACGATTAAAGCGGTTAAAAGTACTAACTATGCTATTTTTCTCGTTTTTACTGGTAACTGTGTTAACCATCTTTTATCTGTTGCACGGACAATACAAAAAAGAACAAGAAACGAAACTGAAGTTGCAAACTGAAAAAGTGACTCGTGCTATCGGTAAACGAATATTTAAACACAATGTATTAGCTAATAGCATTGCGCCCAATGAATTTGACTATTATCAATACCAGTTTAACCCAGAAACCAATCAACGCACTCAAGCTTTATCATCCCTTTCTAACCCTGAGTATTATAATGGCCCCTATGGTTTAATCGGCTATTTCCAAATAGATCAAGCACTTAATTTTAATAACCCCGGTTGTCCAAGTGTGATCAGGCAAACTTTAAGTCATGACTTTTTAACCGCAAATATTTCTGCTGAGCTATTAGAAAGAAGAAAGCTGACGGCTAGGCTTTTTAACATAGTACAACAGTCTCAACAACTCAGTGAGATAATGGCGCAAGCTGAACTAAGTCTAATACAAAAGTTTGATGCCATTTTAGACGTGCCCAATTATCTTATTTACTATCGAATCGTTGATATTAATGGCGAAAGAAAGTTGCAAGGTTATGTGGTAAATCGATTGGTTTATTTAGACCGATATATTAAGTCGGTATTCAATTACATCCCCTTTAATACACCGCTAAAAGCTGAGTTAACCTCCGCACAAGAGCAAGTACATAATTTGTACTTGGTTACGACCGATGGCAAAGCAAAGAAGCTAGCACCTGAACAACTCGGTGAAGATTTTAAGTTTGAATTAACAAGTGGCCAATTACACTGGCCTTATGCTGGATTCACGATTCGTTATAGCGCGCCACCGTTGCCAATTCCAGAAGCTTCTGTTCACAGTTTTTGGGCGCTTAGCGTTATTTTGCTTACTTTGGGGCTGAGTTGTTTAGGCTTTTACCGATTAGGCGTAAAACAAATTAAGCATGCAGAACAAAGGTTAAACTTTGTTTCATCGGTCAGCCATGAATTAAAGACGCCGGTAACTTCAATTAGAATGTATGCTGAAATGCTGGCCTCTGGGCAAGTTCTGTCAGAGCAGCATCAGCAAGACTATTTTCAGTTTATTGCTAGTGAAAGTGAGCGCTTAACGCGTCTAGTCGATAATGTATTGCAGCTAGCTAAGCTCAGCCAACCACAACAAATAGTGCAGCCTGAATACTTACCATTGACTGTTGTTGAAGATATAGTGCAATCAAAACTATCGTCGGTTTTAAATGAGCATGGTTTTACTGTCAGCTTTAATTACCAGAAAATAAATGCCGAGCAAATTGAGCTTTATACTGATCCTGATGTGTTGTCTCAGGCTGTCATTAACATTGTTGATAACAGTATAAAGTTCTTTAATAAGAGTCAGATCAACGAACAACAAAGGCAGAAGATTGAGTTTAACTTTTCTTTAGTCAAACAAGGTGAAGGTTCATTGCTTCTTAGTATTCGTGATCATGGTACTGGCGTGAATGCAAAGCAATTAGATAAGCTATTTGAGCTGTTCTATCGTGGCGGCGATGAATTGACTAGAGCAACACAGGGAACAGGGATAGGTTTGGCTTTGGTTAAAGAGTTGCTCACAGCACAAGAAGGTAAGATTGGAGCCAAGCAAGAACAGCCCGGCTTATCTATTGAGCTTTATTTTAAGTATCGTTAATTTATTGCGGTTGCAACATGTGTTGGCGAATAGCTTGTTCAATTAGCCAAATGCGGTCTTGACCCCAAACTACTGTGTTGTCATACCGCATTGTCGGCACACCCCATTGACCTAGTTGCTGTAATTCATCCTGATGCTCTTGAGCCCACTCTCGCCAGCAGTTACATTGCTCTTCGTCTTGTAAAATTGCTTTCGCCTTTTGCCAGTTGAGACCTGCGCGCTCGACAATTATTTTAAGGCCTGTATCGGTTTCAGACATGATCCCTTCGGCATTCACTCCGCGAGAGTAACTCAGTAAATACTCGATAGCTTTATTTTCTTGCTGTGCATATTGGAAAAGAGCATAGCAGCGTTCTACCCCAGCTCCTAGAGGGTCGGCGACAAAGCCGTAAGCAATACCCAATTTGTTCGCTTCCCGTTTGGTATCATGAAAAATATAGAACTTTTTGTTTTTGGGGACTGGCAAGCCACGCATAAGCATTGGAATGACGGGTTTTATAATAAGCGAAACGCCATAATGCTCAGCTAGCTTTACACAACGCTCTAGAGCAAGGTGAGAATAGGGACTTCTAATTGATAAGTAGAGTTCTAATGGCCGCTTTGCTTGAGCTCTGTTAAATTGTTCAGGCTCATATGGTTGGCAAAAGCTAGTATAAGTTTTATTAAATACAACGATTTTATCTTGGCTGTTGAGTCCTAAATCATTAAGTCGAGACTCTAAGTGATCAAGTCGGTCTAGCCCCCAATACCAATTACCTTGAAATTGCATGGTCGCACTAAGGTAATGGCCTGCTTTAGATAAATCGGTCGCGTTTTTATCTAGTGTGTTAAGTTGTTCTTTGCTCAATTCAACTCTTTGCTCTTGTCCTTGTATCCACAATTGCTCAAACAGTTCACGTACTTTTGTCCAATCGGGGTTAGTACCTTGTTGTATTTGTAATTCGAGCAGTTTTGCCGTGGTAGCACTGTTTTCGTTCGGCAGTTGAGGTCGATAAGCCGGTGGTTTTATCTGATAAAGTTGGGCCAGAAGTGCTATATCTTGCCACGCGTTTTGATGCCACATCTTGGCCTCAGGGTACATATCTTGTGGTAACTGAGAAGTAAGAAAAAACTGCCAGTCCACCTTATACCTCTGTGCTAGCTCAGGCATTACTTGAACCAATATATAACTATAAGGGTCGTCAACTCTAAGCCATACATTAACCTTAGGCTTGCTGCCTAATAAGCTCTGACGAGCCTGCCAAAGTGTTTGAGATAGTGACTTCATGCTGTCACTACTTATGACTCTTGCGACATAACGCATTAGATAGTTTTTTAACATACTGGTAAATGGTGCTCACACATTGAACAAGAGACCTTAGCTTACCGACTTTACTATTTGTTACACAATCTAAAGCGTCAATTAAGAAGTAAATTTGTGAATACATAAGCAACTGCTAAAATACAATTTCAAGCGAAAGCAGAGTAATTGCTTGTTAAATGTGGAAATTATTACATTTTAAGCTAAGTTTACTTTTACATGCAGCTTACTATCGATTGGTAACTCTATACGCTCGTTTGTTTTAGTTGCGGTATTACTCTGACTCTCATGTAAGGATAAATGAATGCCTGAGAATAAAAGGAAAGTGTTAGTTGTTGATGATGACTCGACAATATCAGAGCTGTTGGTGACCTTATTATCTTCTAAGTTTGACGGAGTGGCAGCTGAGCCCTCAGAAGTTGATATTGTCGGCTTTTGTAAAACTCAAAAACCCAGCTGTATTCTACTAGATGTAAACTTAGGTGGTTATGACGGTCGAGATATTTGCCAACAGCTAAAACAAGAGTTTGGCGATTTCGCACCACCTATTATTTTTATTTCCGGCGACGATAGCAGAGAAAACATCATCAGTTGTTTTGACAAGGGCGCCGATGATTTCATAGCCAAACCATTTTCTGCTGAACAAGTCATTCGCAAAGTTGAGTCTTTACTGCGTTATGACACCTTATTTAGAACCTTGTATAACCAAAGTGAAGAGTTGACGGAACTTGTCAGTTCGACCATGTCGCAAGCTTCTAGCTATGGCTCAGTACTCAATATGGTTAAACAGATTAATATTGCCAATACAGAGCAGGGGATAGCGCAATGTATCTTTGACTTTTTAAAGTCGCAAGGCATAGCGTCAGCGGTTTATTTCACCAATTTGTTTGGCAGCAGCAGTTTCGATGATAAAGCTAAAATTTGCAGTCCTATCGTCAAAGAAGTATTTGAGCTTGCCCATAATAGGAAGCGTTTGAATAAACTCGGCTCTCGGTTAATCGTTTCTGATAAACATGTGTCGATATTAGTTAAAAACCCGCCCGTGGAAGAATCAGAACAATATGGCATCTTTATTGATGTTATCGCGGTTGTTATAGAAGCATTGGAAGCAAGATACCTTGGTTTACTCAGAGAACAAAGATTGAGCAAGCTTCATACAGAGCTGTCAGGAGTGATCCACGATCTGCATCACAGCGTAGAAAATGTCAGAGCGAAAAAGCAAAAGCTGATAGATGATATTGTATTGCGTATTAGTTTGAGTTTTCACGAGTTGCAAATGACCGAGCAACAAGAGAACTTTTTCAGTCAAATGCTGGAAGATACCGTCATGGGGCACGACGATAACAACAATGTAATCATGAGTTTACAGAATAAACTGTCCTCATTAGTGGAAGAAATCAACGAGTTAGTCGAGCCTAGAAAAGTAGAGACTCAAAGCAACCTAGAGCATGATATTGAACTGTTCTAATTCATAAGAAAATCTAATGAATTAAACAAGTGCATTTCAACAAGAAGTCAGTATTATAAGCAGCTCTTTATTTGAGCGGGTTTTATCTTCATAGCTTGCAATAGATGAAAGATAAACACGCTTTGCTTTGTTAGTAACTAACCAACTGCTTGAGGTGGATAAATGTTAACTCGTGATATGAATATCGCTGATTTTGATCCGGAATTGTATGAGTCAATTCAAAAAGAAACTAAACGTCAAGAAGAGCACATTGAGCTAATTGCGTCAGAAAACTACGCAAGCCCAAGAGTGTTAGAAGCACAAGGTTCTCAACTTACTAACAAATACGCAGAAGGTTATCCTTCAAAGCGTTACTACGGTGGTTGTGAGTATGTAGACGTTTCTGAGCAATTAGCTATTGACCGTGCAAACGAACTATTCGGTTCTGATTACGCAAACGTGCAACCGCATTCAGGTTCTCAAGCTAACTCAGCTGTATTCCAAGCTTTAGTTAAGCCAGGCGACACTGTATTAGGCATGAGCTTAGCGCACGGTGGTCACCTTACTCACGGTTCACACGTAAACTTCTCTGGTAAAATTTACAACGCTATCCAATATGGTCTAAACGAAGAGACTGGTGAATTAGACTACGAGCAAATGGAAGCATTAGCACGTGAACATAAACCAGCAATGATCATCGCAGGCTTCTCTGCATACTCTGGTATTGTTGATTGGGCTCGTTTCCGTAAAGTTGCTGACGAAGTTGGCGCATACCTAATGGTAGATATGGCGCACGTTGCAGGTCTTATTGCTGCGGGTGAATATCCAAACCCAGTTCCTCACGCACATGTAGTTACTACAACAACTCACAAAACGTTAGCTGGTCCTCGTGGCGGTCTAATTATTTCTGGTTGTGGTGACGAAGACGTTTACAAGAAGTTAAACTCTGCAGTATTCCCAGGTGGCCAAGGTGGTCCTTTATGTCACGTTATTGCAGCAAAAGCAGTTGCATTCAAAGAAGCATTACAGCCTGAGTTTAAAGATTACCAACAACAAGTTGTTAAAAATGCACAAAAAATGTGTGAAGTTATGCAAGAGCGTGGTTACAAAATCGTTTCTAACGGTACTCAAAACCACCTTTTCTTAGTTGATTTAATCGACAAAGACATTACTGGTAAAGACGCAGATGCAGCATTAGGTAATGCAAACATCACAGTAAACAAAAACTCAGTACCGAATGATCCACGTTCTCCATTTGTTACATCTGGTCTACGTTTAGGTACTCCAGCTGTTACTCGTCGTGGCATGAAAGAAGCGGAAATGGTTGAGTTAACAAATCTTATCTGTGACGTATTAGACGACATCACTAACGAACAAAACATTGCACAAGTAGCAGAACAAATCAAAGCGCTTTGCGCACGTTTCCCTGTTTACGCATAATTGATGTAAGAAAAAGCTCTTGTTCTGCAAGAGCTATGTTACTATTACAAGCCGCTTTGGATAATCTCTATCCACAGCGGCTTTTTTGTCTTGGTACTGCTACTTAAAAAGTAGTGGATGGTTTTATGAGGTTTTACGGTTTATGCACTGTCCTTTTTGCTCGGAAACGGAAACTAAAGTTATTGACTCCCGTCTTGTCAGTGGCGGAGCGCAAATAAGAAGACGTCGAGAGTGCAATGTATGTAACGAAAGGTTCACTACCTTTGAAAGCGCCGAGTTAGTCATGCCTAAAGTGTCGAAACGCGATGGTAAGCGTGAACCTTTTAATGAAGATAAAATGAGTGCTGGTATTTTACGCGCACTGGAAAAAAGGCCTGTTAGTACAGAGCAAGTTGAACAGTTGATCATTGGCATCAAGAAAGAAATTCGAATGACAGGTGAACGAGAAGTGACATCTGAATTTATCGGTAATCTGATCATGGATGGTCTAGTTCAGGTTGATAAAGTGGCATACGTGCGTTTTGCTTCAGTATACCGTTCATTTGAAGATATTAAGCAGTTTGGCGAAGAAATCGCAAAAATTGGTCAACAAGCCGATAAAAAACAAGAACTGAGTGAAATCCAACCAAATTTATTCGAATAGTTCGAACATGACATTTTCTATTCAAGATCATGAGTATATGGCTCATGCAATTCAACTAGCTAAAAAAGGCTTTTACACCACCTCGCCGAATCCTAATGTGGGTTGTGTTGTGGTAAAAGATGACAACATCATTGCCGAAGGCTGGCATAAAAAAGCGGGTACTGGGCACGCAGAAGTAAACGCATTCGCTCAACTTTCTGAACAGCAAGCAGAAGGGGCGACTGCTTACGTTACCCTAGAGCCTTGTAGTCATTTTGGCAGAACACCACCATGTGCGGCATTGTTAATAAAGTCTCAAGTCGCACGTGTTGTAATTGGCATGACTGATCCAAACCCTTCAGTGGCTGGCAATGGCATTAGAATGTTAGAGCAAGCTGGAATAAAAGTAGAACAAGGCTTATTGGAGCAAGATGCTCGTGCACTCAACCCCGGCTTTTTATCTCGGATGGAAAGAAAGAGGCCATTTGTACAACTGAAGTTGGCATCATCTTTAGATGGTAAAACGGCTTTACACAATGGCGAATCTAAATGGATAACGGGAGCAAGTGCCCGTGCGGATGTGCAAAAGTACCGCGCCTTAAGCTGCGCAATCTTATCAACTGCTAAAACGGTATTAAGAGATGATGCTGCGCTAAATGTTCGAAATGAAGAGCTAACGTTTGATTATCCGATTGATGAAATTAATCAGGAAATACGCCAACCTAAGCGAATTATCCTTGATAGCCAAAACTTAATTACTGCAGAACATGTCAAAACTCTGAGGCTGTTTGCTACCTCATCAGAAGTGATCTTAATTAGAAAACAATTGGCTGATGATCTTGTAAGTAATGAGCTGCAAGGCATTGAAAATATCAAACAAGCCCAAATAAATTACGACGATGGTTTTGACTTAAACGAATTATTAGCTTTTGCTGCCCAACAAGAGATCAATACATTGTGGGTAGAAGCGGGAGCAACCTTAGCTTCAAGCTTTATTGAACAATCGTTATACGATGAACTTATTTGTTACCTAGCGCCTAAAATTATGGGTAAAAATGCGCAAGAGATGTTACCAATCGGTCCTCTTGATCAAATGTCACAAGTGACAGAGCTAAATCTGCACAAGGTGACGCAATTAGGTAATGATTTAAAGTTAATATATACAAAATAGGAAGAGATGGGTGTTTACCGGTATTATTGAAGCAACGGGCAGCATAGCCCAGATCACGCCAAAAGGTGGTGATGTTCAAGTTCGTGTTAACTCTGGAAGGCTGGATTTAACGGATGTTGCTTTGGGCGATAGTATAGCAACTAATGGCGTTTGTCTGACTGTAGTTGAGCTATTTGCCGATGGTTATGCGGCCGACGTATCAAACGAAACCATTAAAAATACGGGTTTTGCTAACTACCGAGCAGGACAGCAAGTCAATTTAGAAAAAGCCATGTTGCCAACCACTCGCTTTGGTGGCCATATGGTAAGTGGTCATGTTGATTCCGTTAGTCGCGTCGCTGCGATATACGACAATGGCAGAGCAAAAGATATCTGGATTGAACTACCTGTAGATCTGAAGAAATACATAGTCAAAAAAGGCTCAATTACCATTGATGGTATTAGCTTGACAGTCAACGATGTAAACGAAAGCCAATTTAAGTTAACGATTGTACCGCACACAAGTAGTGAAACCACGCTAGATAAAATTAATGTTGGCAGTCAGGTAAATGTTGAGATTGATCTGATTGCAAGGTACGTGGAACGCCTAATACAAACAAAAGATAACGGCGTATCTATGGACTTATTAGCCAGAACTGGCTTCTTGAAATAGACTTATCCCTTAACCCTACAAAACACAATGGGACAAAAAATGAAGTTAAATACCCCTGAAGAAATAATTGAAGATATTCGTCACGGTAAAATGGTCATCTTAATGGATGATGAAGACCGAGAGAACGAAGGGGACTTAATCATGGCTGCCGATATGCTTACTCCTGAGCATATTAACTTCATGGTGACACATGCAAGGGGACTTGTTTGTTTACCTATGACGGAAGAGCGCGCAAGACATTTAAACCTATCGCTTATGGTTGATAACAACAATGCTCAATTTGCCACTAACTTTACGGTATCGATTGAAGCTGCTGAAGGCGTTACAACAGGTATTAGTGCAGCTGATAGAGCAAGAACAGTACAAGCGGCTGTTGCAGTTGATGCCAAGCCTAGCGACATCGTACAGCCAGGTCATATTTTCCCACTGGTTGCTAAAAAGGGTGGGGTGCTAACTCGTGCAGGTCACACTGAAGCAGCGGTTGATTTAGCTCGTTTAGCTGGCCGTACCGACGCTGGTGTTATTGTAGAGATTTTAAATGACGATGGCTCTATGGCGCGTCGTCCTGATTTAGAAGTGTTTGCAGAAAAGCACGATTTAAAAATTGGCACCATTGCCGATTTGATTGAATACCGTAATCACAACGAAACCACAGTTGAGCGCATTGCTAAGTGTAAGTTACCGACTAGCCATGGTGAGTTTGACTTGTATACGTTCAAAGACACGATTGATGAGCAAGTTCACTTTGCTATGGTTAAAGGCGATATTGCGCAGCAAGAAGCGCCTTTAGTGAGAGTTCACTTACAAAATACATTCAGCGATTTGCTAGGCTCTAATCGCTCAGTCGATCGCAGTTTCTCTCTAGACGATGGTTTAGAAAAAGTAGCACAAGAAGGCGGTGTTTTTGTCTTACTTGGCAAACAAGAAAATCAACAAGACTTAATCAACGTTGTTAAGCGCTTTGAAGCGGAAGATTTAGGTGAAAATTTACCGCCAGCTAAATGGAACGGCACATCGAGAAATGTTGGTGTGGGTTCACAGATCTTAGCTCAGCTTGGTGTTTCAAAAATGCGTCTTTTAAGTGCGCCTAGCAAGAACTACCATGCATTATCTGGCTTTGGTTTAGAAGTTGTTGAGTACGTATCGGAATAGTTTAGAAGTTAAGTCAAAACTTCTAGCTATAACTAACAGTTAATTAGTGCTATTATCGCGCACAAAATTTTGAGTAAAGAAAAGGTTTACCAATGAACGTTATTGAAGGTAACTTCCGCGCAACGGGCAAAAAGTTTGCAATCGTTGTGTCTCGTTTTAATCACTTTGTTGTAGATGCCTTATTAGAAGGTGCAGTTGACGCGCTAGAGCGTCATGGTGAAGTAAGTCAAGATGACATCACAGTAGTATACGTTCCAGGTGCATATGAGCTACCTGTTGCGGCTAAGAAAATTGCCCAGTCAGAAAAGTACGATGCAATTATTGCTATCGGCGCGGTTATCCGTGGTGGCACTCCGCACTTTGACTTTGTTGCTGGTGAATGTAACAAAGGCTTAGCAAGCGTATCATTAGACTATGGTATCCCAGTATCATTTGGCGTGATCACAACTGACTCTATCGAGCAAGCTATCGAGCGTTCTGGCACAAAAGCTGGTAACAAAGGTGGCGAAGCGGCTTTAGGCGCGCTTGAAATGGTTAACGTAATGGCTCAACTGTAAGGTTTGTGACAAGTATGAAACCAGCAGCAAGAAGAAAAGCAAGAGGATTAGCGGTTCAAGCTATTTACTCTTGGCAGCTAAGCCAAAACCACGTAAGTGACATTGAACAACAAATGTTGCTTGATAACGACGTAAGTAAAGTTGACGTGGATTATTTCCAAGAAATCGTAAGAGGTGTTGCGGCTCACTATAAAGAGCTTGATGTTGCACTGTCTCCTTACACAGAAAGACCGTTCGACGAAATCGACCAAATCGAAAAAGCAATCATTCGATTATCTGCTTATGAACTTAAGTACCGTGTTGATGTCCCCATACAAAGTAGCCATCAATGAAGGCATTGAATTGGCGAAAAAGTTTGGTGCAGATGACAGCCACCGTTTTGTAAACGGTGTGTTAGATAAAGCGGTAAAAGACTTAAGAGTTCCTCTGCAATAAAGCACACTTACATTAGGATTTTGTAGTGAAAGAGTTTGAGCTAATTAATAGCTACTTTGTCGATCGCGGTCCAAAGCGAAAGGACGTTATTTTAGGTGTCGGAGATGACGCTGCATTAACAAAAGTACCAGAAGATAACTTACTAGTTGTTGCTACGGATACTATGGTTGAGGGCATTCACTTTTTCAAGGATGCCCCAGCTAAATCAATCGGCCACAAGTGTCTAGCTGTGAACCTAAGTGACTTTGCAGCCATGGGTGCAGAGCCAGCTTGGGCGTCAATTGCAATGACATTGCCTAATTCAGATGAAGCTTGGATCAAAGAGTTTACTGACGGCTTGTTTGAAATTGCAGAGTATTACAACGTACAAATTATTGGCGGCGATACAACCCAAGGCCCACTGACTGTCACTGTTAGTATTAAGGGCTTTATTCGCGAAGAAAAGGCCTTGCTAAGAAGCGGTGCTAAAATTGGTGATTGGGTTTATGTCACTGGCCAATTAGGTGATGCTGCATTAACCGTTGCAAATAAGCTAGGTCAGATCGATTTAGATGCAAATTTAGCTGCTTTATCAGAGCAAAAGTTCAATTATCCATCAGCTCGTATTGCCGCTGGTCACGTGCTTCGCCACGCAGCAACATCAGCAATCGATGTATCTGATGGCTTGATGCAAGACTTAGCTCATATCTTAAAAGCGTCTGATGTGTCAGCTGAACTATTTGTCGATAAACTACCGATTTCACCTTCAGTTAAATCTATGTTGCCTGAAGACAAAGCGATTGAGCTTGCTTTAATAGGTGGTGAAGACTACGAGCTATTGTTTACCTTGCCAGAAGAGCAGAAGGCCTTTTTAGAGCAGAATGCAACGGCAATGGGTGTTGAATACACTTGTATTGGCCAAATCAAAGGTGCAGCAAACTCTAATATCACCTTGCTTAAAGACGGTGAGTCTTATCCAATGCCTTCGAGACAAGGCTTCCAACACTTTGGCAGCTAATTGATGGCAGAACAAAAGTTTAACCTTTGTAACAAAGTTCATTTGCTAGCTACTGGTTTTGGTAGCGGCTTAGCTCCAGTTAGTCCAGGTACGTTCGGTACCTTGGCTGCTATCCCTTTTTACCTGATGTTTGTCTATGCGCCACAGTGGTCTTTTTGGTTATTTACCTTAATCACTTGTCTTGTTGGCCCATATATATGTGGTAAAGCGGCAGATGATATTGGTGTACACGATCACAAAGCGATTGTTTGGGATGAGTTCGCAGGCTTTTTCATAACCATGTGTTTTGTACCATTTACGTGGCTCAACGTGGTTATTGGCTTTGCCCTGTTTCGTTTCTTTGACATCATCAAGCCTTGGCCTATCTCAGTATTAGATAAAAAGGTACATGGTGGCTTAGGTATCATGTTAGATGATATTTTAGCAGGGGTTATCTCAGCGGCTATTTTGGTTTATTTACAGCCTATGCTTTAAGCTGTAGTCGAATAGTTTAATAAATAAAAAAGTCAGTACCTAGTACTGACTTTTTTATTGCCTGCTTTATAACTCGTAAGTGAATTTAATCACCACCAATCATATCGCCGACACTGCCAAGAATTGAACCTTCACCTTGTCTTGAGCCTCCTGCACTAGGTGCGTGTTGAATAACTCGTTCAGCCAAGCGAGAGAAGGGTAAGCTTTGGATCCAAACCTTGCCGTGTCCACGTAAGGTCGTCAGGAATAAACCTTCACCACCGAAGAACATACTTCTGAAGCCTTTGACCATTTGAATGTCGTATTCAATATCACCAGCAATCGCAACTAAACAACCAGTGTCGAGCCTCAATGTTTCGCCATTTAGCTCTTTTTCAACGACAGTACCACCAGCATGTACAAATGCCATACCGTCACCGACTAGGCGTTCCATGATGAAGCCTTCACCGCCAAAAAAGCCGCTACCTAAGCGTTTGTTAAAAGCAATATCAACCTTGGTTCCCATAGCAGCACAAAGGAAAGAGTCTTTTTGGCAAATGATCTCACCACCAAGCTTTTGCATATCAAGAGGAACAATGGTCCCTGGGTATGGCGAAGCAAAAGTTAATCGGCGCTTACCATTACCGTGATTAGTAAAGTGAGTCATGAACAGTGACTCACCTGTGATCATACGTTTACCAGCACTAAATAACTTACCCATAAAGCCTTGGTCTACGTTTGAGCCATCACCCATTTTGCTTTCAAACTCAATATCTTCTTCCATGTAGTTCATCGCACCAGCTTCTGCAATAACAGCTTCTTGTGGGTCTAGCTCTACCTCAACCATTTGCATACTTTCGCCGATGATCTCGTAATCTATTTCATGACACTTCATATTTATTTCCCTTTAACATTTTGTAACTGCCCAAAGCTAAAACCTCCTTGTAATTATTAAACGCTTTCTTCCCTGAAGCCGTCTCTCCTTTTCATCCATGAAACCGAGACATCGTATTTTTCATATCCCTGTGAATACGATATACCTTCTTCCATGAAGGCAACTTATATCCCTATAAGCACACGAATCTAATACCATCCATGGTGATCCGATGTACTTTCTTCCCTGAAGCCGTCTCTCTTTTTCATCCATGAAACCGAGACATACTTATATCCCTATAAGCAAAAGACCCTGCTATTAGTAGCAGGGTCTTGTCACAAATTCTATTAACTATGTGTTAAATTTTATTTCTTTTGGTCTTTGCTCTCGTCATTAAAGTCCGCATCGTCATCACCAACCACGTGCTCTAGTTTTAGCTTTTTTACGGTTCTAATTGTGATGAAAGGACCAGAAATGGCGTATAAACCAAATACAGCTAACAACACTTCAGCTGGTCTTGCAGCAACAAAGGTAAATACCAATACAACTAGCAGTACTACCATGAAAGATACTTTACCTTTCCATTCAATTTCTTTAAATGAGCTGTATCTGAAGTTAGACACCATTAGTAGACCAAGAATAACCGTTAATGGCGCTAGGAATATACTGTAGTCTTGGCCATCAAGGCCAAACTCTACACCTGTCCAAACAGTGGCTGCAATAACCGCAGCGGCAGCAGGAGACGCTAGACCTTGGAAGTAACGCTTGTCAGCTGTACCAATTTGAGTATTGAATCGAGCCAAACGCAATGCCGCACAAGCAACAAAAATAAACGCGGCTAACCAACCAAACTTACCTAAGCTGCTTAGACCATAGTTATATGCCACCAGTGAAGGAGCTACACCAAATGATACGATATCAGCCATAGAGTCGTATTCACCGCCAAATGCACTTTGGGTGTTAGTCATTCTTGCAACTCGACCATCTAAGCCATCAAAGATCATTGCGACAAAGATGGCTACAGCTGCAGCTTCAAAACGACCATTCATCGAAGACACAACAGCGAAGAAACCTGAGAATAGGCCCGCTGTTGTTAATAAGTTTGGTAAAAGATAGATGCCCCTAGGTGCACCTGAATTATTGTTATCCGTCATAACCTTTCGTTTTTTAACTATTAATATAAATTTAATTGGGGCAACAATAGCACAATATTGTAACCATCAACATTTTTTGCGCTTAACTTTTGTAACGAGTTAATGCTGAAAAAGTTATGCTTAACGTTCCAGCATTAGCCTTATTCTAGTGCTTAGTTCTCTTCCGAGATAATAGGCCAACCGCCAAGCTGCTTCCATTTGTTCACCATGTGGCAGAATAAGTCTGCCGTTTTTTCCGTATCGTAGATAGCGGAATGCGCTTCAGCTTGACTGAATTCAATACCAGCGCGAGTACAAGCTTGAGCAAGTACAGTATGGCCTAAAGTTAGGGCAGCCAATGTACTAGTATCAAAAGTGACAAACGGGTGGAATGGAGCGCGTTTATAATTGTGTCTTTCTACTGCAGCCATAAAGAAGCTGTGATCAAACGTCGCATTGTGGGCAACAATCACGGAACGATTACAGTCTGCAGCTTTTTGACCTTTTCTGATCTCTTTGCACAGTTCTTTAACCATGTCTTTTTCAGGTATCGCACCGCGTAATGGGTTAAATGGTTCAATGCCGTTAAAGTCGATAGCAGCTTGTTCAATGTTGGCGCCCTCGAAAGGCTCAACATGGAAATGGAATGTTTGGTCTTTTTCTAATTCACCTTGTTCATTCATTTTTAAGGTGACCGCAGCAATTTCTAGTAACGCATCGGTTTTGGCGTTGAAGCCTGCCGTTTCAACATCAATTACGACAGGATAAAAGCCTCTAAAACGGCCTTTTAATGAATTTGGGTCTGCTTTTTGCTCAGTTTTTTTATCAGTCACTGGGAGTATTTACTCAATCTCAAAGATAATCGAATTATCACATGGTTCGACCTTGTTTATCTAGCATTAATGTTCTGACTCACGCGCCGATATAATGATTGGTACTTATATTGCTTACTATTCTTTATAGGTTATCTGTTAGATAGCAAACGTCTAACAGATAAAAAATCGAACTATTTGTTTACCTTATTGCAGCATGTGTGACAATTTACTGACGATGAGGGCTTAACTATGTTTAATAGAGTGTTATGAAATCAGTTTATTATATCGTTACCAGTTTTATTGTATTGATGACGGCCAGTGCAAATGCCGACTTTCGCCGTTATCAAAGCGGGTTAGAAAACTCTAAATGGCAGATCACAACTGAAACTAGACTACAGTGTGATTTAGTACATGAGATCCCCAACTATGGTCATGCGGTTTTTAGTTCAGAAGCGGGCAAAATTGATAACTTGGCGTTCGAGCTTGAAATGATGCGACTACCTGCGGATTATAGCCTAGCCAATATAGAGTCAGTGCCACCTCGCTGGAAGCCTGGGAAAGGCTCTAAGCCAATCACTGACATGCAATGGCGTAAGCAATTTAATGGTGACGTAGATGAAAGATCAGCTTGGGTGATGTTGACTGAATTAGAGAAAGGGTATTTTCCAACGTTATACTATACCGACTGGCATAACAGGCATGACCGCGTAGCCGTTGCTTTAGCCGCAACCAACTTTAGAGACCCGTATTACGATTTCTTAAATTGTCGCAGTAACTTACTTAAATTCAGCTTTGATGATATTTCACAGCTTACCTTAAACTTCGAATTTGGTGGCGCTGAGTTAGATAAAGACTCCAAGATGAAGCTTGCTCAAGTAGAAGAATACTTGAAACACGATAGCCAAATTGAGTCCATTTCAGTCAAAGCTTACAGTGATTCATTTGGTGGCCGTTGGCACAACTATGAAGTGTCAAAAAAACGTGCCGAGCAAATTAAAATGTTCTTTGTTGAAGCAGGCATTGATGGCACAAAAATTAGCGTTGAAGGCTTTGGTGAGCGACGCCACATAGCCTCTAACCAAACCGAATTAGGCCGACAAGAAAACCGCCGTGTTATCGTTCAGATGACCAGACCTTAATAACCCTATTATAAGAGTCGGCTTAATCCGACTCTTATCCAATAAATCTCTTTAGATAGCATAAAAATTACCCACTTGTTAGTGTGGGACGTAGTTATCTATTGGTTGTGTGACTCGAACCTTGTATCTTGTTTTCTAGGTTTATTGTTTTAGTTTTAGAGTTGAGATGGGATCGCATCAGGAAGATTATCAAGCTGTTTTGGAGTTGATTGAAGAGGCTATTGAAGTTGAGAGTACTCGTTTACAAATAGATGGCTTTAAGTATTTAGAATATTTACCTGAACATATTGTCAAGTTATCTAACTCTCTTGTATCTATCCGTATAGCTCATTGTTACAGTCTTCAAAATTTGGAGGTGCTAGCATCGTGTAAGAGTCTTACTTCAATAAGGCTATTTGAATTAGGTAGTTTGGGGTCCGTTGACTTTTTGTCTAAACTGGATGGGATTACATGGTTATCACTCGGAGGTGTAGATAAAATTTATGACTATAGTTTCTTAGAGAATCATAGAAACACTTTAACAAAGTTAAGCTTTTTTGGTGGCAATCAAGATACCGATGAATTAATAGAATTTGTTGGTAAGTTGAGTCATCTGGAAGAGCTACTTTTGTATGATTGTCACATTTCAAATATTTCGTTTGCTAAATCCTTACCAGCTTTGAGAAAACTTGACTTAGAGAAGAATGAAGTTAAGGATATAAGTCCATTGCGAACAGCAAAATATTTAAATTCTTTAAATGTTTGTCGTAATCAAATTAGCAATATTTTCCAATTAAAGCCGTTTACGCATTTGTCTGAGCTGTATATTGCCGCAAACCCCTTTTTGGAAAATCATGATATCGTCATTGATAGAAATGAAAGCGGGATTGACGTCATTAAGACAATTTTACAAAGGATTGGTAATAAAAGTTCTAAAAAAGAAAAGATAAATTTACCTAGCAAAGTTTTATTTTTAGGAAACCATGCCTCAGGCAAATCCAGCTTAGTGAGCTTTCTAAAGAATAAAAAACCAAAGCAGCAATCACCGTCCACTCATGTTCTTAATGTAGAAAAATATTCTATAAAGCAAAACGTTAATAATCTACCAGATGCTTTATTTTATGACTTTGGCGGTCAGGATTATTATCATGGCATTTATCGAGTATTTATGAGTCAACAAGCCATAACTTGTTTGTTGTGGCATTCGGATACCAACCATAACGCGCTGCGAGAAGACACAAATAACCTAATGAATCGACACTTTTGTGTAGAGTATTGGTTAGGCTACTGGCGATTTTACAACTCAGCTGAAGAAGAAAAACTGTCAAAAGTACAACCTGATGTCGACAATCAGGAAGGTGAGGAAAAAGTAAATCCAAGCTCCCCTTTATTAGCTATTCAAACCCACGCCGATACAACTGAACGTACGAGTTTTCTGCCTTGTGATGAAGCCATTAATCAGCACTTCGTCTCCTTTCCTGCGGATGAAGAGAATCTTGTTAATCAAGCCAGTTTGAGTTATCTAAAAGCGCAACTAAACAAACTAATAAAAGAAAATCAAAAAGAAGCGTCTTATGAAGTCTGGTACGGTGAGTTTTTGAAAGAGATCTTGAGCCGTCACAAAAATAAAGCTAGTGGTAAATCTGAAAGGGTAACGAGCTGGTTAAAGTACTATAAAGCAGCTGAGAAAAATGAAAATAGCAAGCTTGATAATTTAAAGTCGGAGCTAGTTCAGTTACACAGACAAGGTCTAGTGCTCTATTATCACAATGTCGCCCCTAACTTTGTTTGGTCAAATCCAATTGGTTTTGCTCGTTATGTACATGATGAAGTCTTATCTAAAAACAATATCGAAAAATACAAAGGAGTTGTGCCTTCAAAACACTTTGAAAATTACAATCGTAATGTGGTAGCGATCCTCGAGAAGGAAAAGGTGATATTCAAACACCGTAATGAAGAAGGAAAAGAAGAATATTTAATCCCTAATTATTTGCCACTAGCAGAAGAGCAAGCTGCAAGATATAGACTATCGACTTTTTGGTTTCAAAGCTCAGCAAGCTTTACTTTGTGGTTTCATGAGTATTTACCTTTAGGCTTGATTAATCAGCTAGTTTGTCACTTTGGCAAACAACCTGATGATAAACAATTCTGGCGTGATCAGCTTTTGTTTAGTCTGGAATCATGTACAGATCACCCAAGTCTTGTTTTGATCAAATTAAAGTTCGATGAGCGCCTGCAAATACAGGTTTTCATTAATAACGAATGTATAACGCAGAAAAAACTGCACACCGAATACGTTTATAACGTGATACTGAGCTTGTACTTTGACTTAGATACTTTGGATTTAATTACCGATTTTAAGCAATATTTCTCGGAATATGAAAAGATAGAGAATCATAGCTCAAAGCGCAAAGAAGCGGACCAGTCTGATATAGATGCTAAATTTTATGGCATCTTTGCTAAGGTATATAAGAGTCCACCAAAAGACTTGTGGTTAAGCTTGGATGGTGACAGTTATATCAACGCTAGTGATTTATCTAAAGCAAATAAAGAAACCAGAGTATTACCAGCTATAAATTTTGGTAAACAAGAGCAGACAAACAAGCAACTAGCTATAGGCGATTTTGGCGCTTTTACTCATATACCTTTAAACCAAAAGCTGAAAGTTTTTATTTCATACTCCCATGATGACATAAATTATAGAAAAGACTTGCAGAAGTATCTGGTTAACTTAGAAAGAGAATCGATCATTGAAGTTTGGCAAGACGGCATGATAGAAACCGGTGAAGATTGGGATCAGAGTATTAAAAATGCGATGGATGAAGCCGATATAGTGATCATGCTAGTCAGTCAGAGTTTTATTGCTTCTAGTTATGTTCACTCGGTTGAGATGCCAAAAGCGTTAGGGATGAGTGAACAAGGCAAAGCTAAAATTTTTCCTATTTTACTAAGCCAATGTGATTATCAAAACTGGCAAGTATTACCAGAAGCGTGCCGAAGTGCTTTGCGCGGCGATGACTCGAAAGTCAATATTGGTCAGTTTCAATTCTTTCCACAAAGTTCACAGGGCAGGTTAGAGCCTGTTAATCGCTGGCAGCATCCAGAAGAAGTGTGGACTACAGTTACGCAAAAACTAAGAGAATTAAGCCAAGCCTGATCTTTAGCGCATGCTTTTGTTTATTAAAGCTTTTGCTAAATTAAACAAAGGCATGGCGACGAAAACTCGATGGCTTTTTGAACAATTGACAAAACAGGCCTTTACTTTGTCGAAAATTGTTATAAATTTACCAACCCGAAAAATTTAGGGTGTTTAATTTTTAAACAGTTTTATGATTCAGTCGCTTACTGGGGGGAATAAAATAGAGCGAGTTGAGTAATAAGGTTTTATAAGAAATATGTCAGACAACAACACAACTGAAAACAGTACAAACAACGAACTGTCTTCTGAGTCTCTTGCTTTAATGATCACAAAAGCAAAGCAAGCATATGACAACGCGCATGCTCCATATAGCAAATTCCATGTTGGCGCAGCTTCAATTACCAAAGACGGAACCATTTACGCAGGTTGCAATGTTGAAAACGCATCGTATGGATTAACCATATGTGCAGAGAGAAACAGCATTGGTGGCGCAGTCGTTAATGGCCACAAAGACTTACAAGCAATTGTGATCTACACCGAAGAAGAAAAACTTACTCCTCCTTGTGGTGCATGTCGTCAGGTGATCCGTGAATTTTTCCCTAGCGATGCTAGTGTTATTGCAACAAATCATTTAGGAAATCAAAAACATTGGACAGTAGAGCAACTGCTACCAGATGCTTTCACTCCTGAGTTTTTAATTTAATTCCTTAAGTTATTTTAATTTTTAACAGCCAGTGCCTGTTGCAAAAGAGGCGCTGGTTTATTGTCTTTTAAAGAGGGTGTTTTATGTTATTACCTCAAGAAATTATTCGCACAAAACGTAATGGCGAAACTTTGTCAGAACAACAAATTCAAACTTTTGTTGATGGATTGGTAACTGGCGGTTTTAACGATGCGCAAGTAGGCGCAATGGCAATGGCTATTTTCCAGCAGGGTATGGCTGTTGAAGAAACCGTAGCATTAACTAAAGCTATGATGCATTCAGGCGAAGTATTAGCTTGGCGTGACCAACCGCAGTACAACGTAGATGGTCCAGTTGTTGATAAACACTCGACTGGTGGTGTTGGTGACAAAGTAAGCTTTATGCTAGCTGCTATTGTTGGTGCGTGTGGTGCATACGTGCCTATGATCGCTGGTCGTGGTTTAGGTCATACAGGCGGCACAGTTGATAAGCTAGAAAGTCTAGCTGGTTTTACTGTTGAACCTGCGATTGAGCGTTTCAAAGAGATCGTGAGCAAACAAAAAGTAGCGATTATTGGCCAAACGTCAAACTTGGCGCCTGCAGATAAGCGTCTTTACGGTATCCGTGATATCACAGCAACAGTTGAGTCAATTCCGTTAATTACAGCTTCTATCTTATCTAAGAAGTTATCAGCTGGTTTAGATGCGTTAGTTATGGACGTAAAAGTTGGTAACGGTGCAATGATGAGAGATTTAGAAACCTCATCGGCATTAGCACAAAGTATTGTAAATGTGGCAAATGGCGCGGGCGTTAAGACGGAAGCTATCATCACAGATATGAACCAAATTCTTGGTAATACAGCGGGTAATGCATTAGAAATGTATGAAACAGCTTTATATCTTCGTGGTGATCACAGAGAAGCAAGACTTCATGAAGTAGTAGTTAGCTTAGCTAAAGCAATGCTAATCAACACTGGCCTTGTTGCAAACACTGAAGAAGCACAGCAAAAGATTGATTGGTCATTAGACTCAGGTGCAGCAGCTGAATTGTTCGATAAGATCATCGTTGCACTTAACGGCCCAGCAAACTTTGTAGAGAAGCCTTGGGAACATATGAACAAAGCGAAAGTGGTTCAAGATATTAAGGTTCCACAAGCTGGTTACATTGCTGGCATGCAAACTTATCAGATTGGTATGTCAATTGTTGAGCTTGGTGGTGGCAGAACAGCTAACGGTCAAGCTATTGATCACACAGTAGGCCTAGATGAAATTCTACCTGTTGGAACTAAAGTTGAAGCTGGTCAAACAGTTGCAAGAGTTCATGCCGCAACTACTGAAGCTGCAGAATTAGCGACACAACAGTATTTAGCTGCATTGACGGTAACTGAACAGGCTCCAGAGCCTACACCAGTTATCTACAAGTCAATTAGCTAATGTACAAACCACACAAAAGTATCAATGATACTTTTGTGTGGTGAATCCATTATCCAGTGTTGCTCTGAGTCTATTTATCCCTCATTTATTCAAAGCTCACTGTTTTAAGAAGTCGAGCTCTCTTTCCTCTGACGCGAAGCGATCTGATAGTCGAAAACTGATCGAGCAGCTTGGCTGATCGTTTTTCGGTGGGTGTCTCTCTAATTTTACCCTCTGTGGTTTAGTCTTTTATATGCAGCATTAAAAAGTATTTTTAAGCTTTTTAATTTGCCTTACTTGAAAACGCTTAGTACTAATTGCTTTTTGTAGCCTTTCATTAAATGGACTTTCATGATCATACATAATACTGGTTAGGTGTTTGGCTAACATAGGGGCGCTTGTTAACCCTCTCGCACCTAAACCTGTCATGGTGTAAATCCCTCTAAGGTCTGAATCCGGATAGTTTTGTTGACTCGGTTTTAAACGGCAAAGTTTACCAGTGTTGTTATCAACGTTATCTCTGATCCAATCATCAGAAAATAGCTCACCTGTAATAGGAATATGGTCAGGACTCATTGCTCTGATCGCGGCTTTATTACCAATAATATCCTTTTGCTCCAACTGACTTGCCCAAGCTTGTTCAGGGTAAACCTTTTGTAATTGAATTAAATTAGCTTCCTGCTCTGATATCCGAACTGACTCATCATTATCATCTTTGATGAAAGTTGCACCAAAACACTGATATTCAGATTGCGCAGGAGTGATATAACCTTTGTGGCAAAGCACGGTTTTTAAACTAGCCAATGACGTGTTGCTATTCAGCCTAGAAACCTGGCCTCGAACTGATTGTAACGGCACATGTTGTGATTGCAGAAATTGATTGGTTTGATGACCTGCACACAGAACAACAGCATCGAAATTACCTAGTTGCCTCTCATCTTTGTCATGTAATTGCCAGTCATCAAGTTTAGTTAAGGTTGATACATGGCAAGATAAATTAATAGTGAAATTGAATTGATTGCTCAACTTATCAGCCAGTCGTTGGCAAAATTGTTGTGGCCAAATCCAACCAGCGTCAGCAAAAAAAATACTTGGATAGGGCAGCTCGATGCCTGCAATTTTAGAAGACTTCTCAACACTTAAATAATCACAATGTTGAGGCCATGTTTGAGCAATTTTATACAGTCTGTCTTCTAGTTCGGGCTTCATTGCCTGCTGCAATACCCCAGTGAATCCGTGTTCAAACTCTAGTCCAGCATTTAACCATGACTGATAGTAATCAATAGCTTGGTCATAACAAGTAGCGTAAAACTCAGCAATGACCGATTTACTGCCTTGTAGTAGAGGGTAAATTGCCCCTTGTTTGTTGCCGGAACCTCTATTGGCTAATTCACTATCTTGGCAAAATAAACTGACTTGAGCTTGTGGTGCTGCATTAAATATTTGCTCAGCTACGCTAACTGCCGCAATTCCGCCTCCAATAATTGCAATTGAGTTTGGTTTTTGCGCTTTACTGGTAAATAACTCAGCACTAGTCATTATTTATTAATTGCCCAAAGATCATTTCACGTTTAACACCAAACCCTTTGTCTTTTTTCATCGTAAAGCCTGCTTCAATAAGCCCTCGACGAACAAACCCTGCAGCGGTGAATGTTGCTACGGAGCAATCGGTTGCAGCTAACTTTGCCATATGATCAAACAAGTGTTGAGTCCACATGTCAGGATTCTTACTTGGAGCAAAACCATCTAAATACCAAGCGTTAATGCAGTGCTGTGGTTTTAAAGTTTGTATCCTGTCGTTTACATCACCAAAAACAATGTTCAGCTCTATCAAGCCATTGGCTAAAACGAAAGTCGTGTCTGATTCAATGTATTCTGGGTATTGTTCTGTAAATTCAGATGCTAGATCTGCCACTTCTGACCACACTTGGTGAGCGGTAATAAGATCTGCTTTTGCTAGAGGATACTTTTCAAATGTCGTAAATATTAACTTTATGCCTTTCTCCGCTGCACCAGAAGCCAGCCATGCAGACCAAGTCGCCAAAAAGTTTAAGCCAGTACCAAAACCAGTTTCTGCAATGTGGAATGGCTTCTCTACTGGCCAATCAAGCCAACGTTCGGGCAATTGATTGTGCTGTAGAAAAACATAATGGCATTCCTTTAAACCATCTGCGTTTGAAAAATAGATGTCATCAAACTGTTCGGAAACCGGTGTACCATTTTCATTAAATTGGACTTTAGCAAAGTGCTGAGACATTAGTCGTATCGCTATGAATGTAAATTGCCGCTATTCTAACGAAAAGGCGAATCTTGATCAGCACATCAAGCGCAATTTTTATTCGGCTAACACTTGTTCGCTGAAATTAGACCAGTTAGGATAATTTAACGGGTAGAATACCCCCAGTAAAAAAACAAATTCGGAATACATAATGAAAAGAGCAGTGATCACCGGCTTGGGTATCGTCTCAAGTATTGGTAATAACAAAAGCGAAGTATTAACAAGTCTTAAACAAGGCAAATCAGGTATCAGCGCCTCTGAGCAGTTCAAAGAGTACAACTTACGCTCTCAAGTTTGGGGCGACATTGACCTAGACGTATCTGAACTAGTTGATAGAAAAACAATGCGTTTCATGGGCGAAGCATCAGCTTATGCCTACATTGCAATGAAAGAAGCTATTGAAGACGCAGGCCTTTCAGAAGAGCAAGTATCTAACCCTCGTACGGGTATTGTTGCTGGTTCAGGTGGCGCTTCATCGAAAAACCAAATCATCGCTTGTGATATTTTACGCGAAAAGGGCGTTAAGCGTGTTGGTCCTTACCAAGTACCAAGAACAATGAGCTCAACTTGTTCAGCTACACTAGCAACGCCTTTTAAAATTAAAGGTATTAACTACTCAATCAGCTCTGCGTGTGCAACGTCAGCTCACTGTATTGGCCACGCCTTAGAGCAAATTCAATTAGGCAAACAAGACATCGTATTTGCTGGTGGTGGTGAAGAGGTTGATTGGACATTAGCAGGTATGTTCGACGCTATGGGTGCATTATCAACTAAGTATAATGAAACTCCAGAGCAAGCTTCTCGTACATACGATGCTGACCGTGACGGTTTTGTTATCTCTGGCGGCGGCGGTATGGTCGTTGTTGAAGAATATGAACACGCTGTAGCGCGTGGTGCGAAAATCTACGCAGAAATCGTAGGTTATGGCGCAACTTCAGACGGCTTTGACATGGTAGCTCCATCAGGTGAAGGTGCTGAGCGTTGTATGCAAATGGCACTTTCTACAGTTGAAGGCGACATCGACTACTTAAATACGCATGGTACAAGTACGCCAGTTGGTGACGTGAAAGAGCTAGGTGCAATCCAAAATGTATTTGGTGGTAAATCACCAATGATCAGTGCAACTAAAGCAATGACTGGTCACGCATTAGGTGCCGCTGGTGTTCATGAAGCTATCTACAGCTTACTAATGATGGAAAATAAATTTGTTGCGCCATCAGTGAACGTAAATAC
This sequence comes from Psychrosphaera sp., assembly GCA_965200905.1. Taxonomy (GTDB): domain Bacteria; phylum Pseudomonadota; class Gammaproteobacteria; order Enterobacterales; family Alteromonadaceae; genus Psychrosphaera. Next base: position 49,828 of record CBDAVN010000013.1, on the reverse strand, counting down.
GTTAGATGAAAAAGCGGAAGGCTTAAACATCATCACTGAAACAACAGACGCTGAAATTACCACAGCTATGTCTAACAGTTTCGGTTTCGGTGGCACAAACGCAACGTTAGTATTTAAGAAAGTATAGTTTTTTCCTTAGCTTGCCTTAGCAAGCAAAATAAACTCGATAAATAACCCGAACTTAATGGTTCGGGTTATTTTTTTGCCTGAACAGCAGTGTTACTATGACCAGCTATAAGTTTAGTAACATGCTGAGTTTCCAATGCATTTCCTTATAGATGAAAACATTCCTTACGCAGAAGAGTTCTTTTCTGATTTAGGCCAAATTACTCGATTTCCTGGCCGAGAACTTACCGCTGAACAATTAGCCGACGTTGATGTTTTGCTTGTTCGCTCCATTACCAAAGTAAATGAAGACTTATTAAGCAAAGCAGATAAGTTGAAGTTTGTCGGTACGGCTACTATTGGTGAAGATCATATTGATAAAAAACTATTAGCTGAAAAGGGAATATCGTTCAGCTCAGCACCGGGCTGTAACGCCGTTTCAGTTGCTGAGTTTGTTATAAGCGCACTGTACGTACTCACAGAAAAGTATGGTTTTCAATTATCAGACAAAACCGTCGGTATTGTAGGAGTCGGTAATATTGGTAAAGCACTAAAAGCTAAACTTGAAGCTTTAGACATCAATTTACTACTTTGTGATCCGCCAAGACAAGATGCGGAGTCTAATGATGAGTTTGTCGATTTAGATTATCTACTTGCCAATTCAGATGTGGTTACTTTCCACACGCCAAAAACAAAAACAGGCAAACACCCTTCATTTCATTTATTGAATCAAGACAACCTCACCTTGTTAAAAGAGGACGTTGTATTAGTAAATGCAAGTAGAGGGGAAGTGATTGATAACCAAGCTTTGCTTAATGAAGTTCAGCGAAGAGAGCAGCAGAACGAACAGGCTATTAAATTAGTATTAGACGTATGGGAAAACGAACCAAACCCATTGCCTGAGTTGATTGAATATTGTGATTTAGCAACTGCTCATATTGCGGGATATAGCTTGGAAGGGAAATCTCGAGGCACTGAAATGTTATATCAACGAGTTTGTGAGCTATTTTCTTTGCCAAAAGATAAAAATTTATCCACTTTATTACCTCAACATAACATTCAACACTTGATGCTAAATTCGCTCCCAAGTGATGAATCTGAAATTAAGGCTCTGACTCATCTAATTTATGACATACGTAGAGATGACGCGCTGTTCAGAGGCTTATTGAAAGAAAAAGGCTTCGATTGGCTAAGGAAAAATTACCCGGTTCGACGCGAATGGCGCAGCGTTAAATTGCAGCTGGTGCAACAACCAAACTGTTCAGACCAAAAAGCGCTAAAATATTTGCAATTAGGGTTTGATATTTAGACGTCTAGACGTTAGTTTTACAGTTAGTGTAAATATACTAATGAACAAAAACACACTCTTCTAAGCTAAGCTGTTAGAAGGGTAGGAATAAAATAGAGTAAGAAGATGTCAGAGCAAAAATACAACATAGCGATATTAGGTGCGACAGGTTTAGTCGGCCAGCACTTAATGGAAATTTTAGAGCAAAGAGACTTTCCTGTAGGTCAGTTATTCCCACTAGCTAGCGCGCGTTCAGCGGGTACTACGGTTAATTTCAAAGGCAAAGAAGTTGAAGTTATTAACGTAGATGAATTTGACTGGACTCAAGCACAAATTGGCTTGTTCTCAGCGGGTGGTTCAGCATCAGCTAAATACGCTCCAATTGCGGCAGAGCAGGGCGTTGTGGTTATCGACAATACATCACACTACCGCTACGAACCAGACATTCCTCTAGTTGTTCCTGAGGTGAACCCAGCTGCAATTGCAGACTTCAGAAACCGTAATATCATTGCTAACCCTAACTGTTCAACTATTCAAATGTTAGTGGCGTTAAAGCCGATTCACGACGCTTATGGCATTGATAGAATTAACGTTTGTACTTACCAATCAGTAAGTGGTGCGGGTAAGTCGGCAGTTGATGAGTTAGTGTCTCAAACTGCTCAGCTAATGAATGGTCGTCCAGTAGAAACTGAAAACTTCCCGGTGCAAATGGCATTTAACGTGATCCCACAAATTGATGTGTTCCAAGACAATGGTTACACCAAAGAAGAAATGAAAATGGTTTGGGAAACCCATAAGATCATGGGTGATGAAAGCATTGGTGTTAACCCAACTGCAGTTCGTGTACCTGTATTCTATGGTCATGCTGAAGCAATCCATATTGAGCTTAGACAGCCTGTATCAGCAGAAGACGTTAAGAATGTGCTGGAAACTGCGCCAGGTGTAACACTTATTCCAGATAGTACTGAGTACCCAACGCAAGTTACACACGCTAGTGGTAAAGACGATACTTTTGTTGGTCGTGTACGTGAAGATATTTCACATCCAAACGGCATTAACCTATGGGTTGTAGCGGATAATATCCGTAAAGGCGCAGCACTTAATAGTATTCAAATTGCAGAATTACTGGTTGCTGAATACTTATAATCAGTAATTACAATTAACAATAGAAGGCTGCTATACGCAGCCTTTTTTGTGCCTCTTTTAAATAAATAACCTAAAATAGAATAAAGTGTTTTACATTTAACTTTGTGTTGTGTATTTTAATTAATAGATTTCTTGAAAAGTTAGGAGTAAATATGAAAAAAATCACTTTTCTTGCCTCTATTGCGGTTATGAGTGTTAGCTTGTCAGTTGGAGCTACAAACATCGCTAAACCTCAACAAGCAGATATTTTATGTGAGCTACTTAACGTAGGCTGTCTAATTGTTACCAAAGATGGCAATGGTGCAGGTAAGGAGCCTCCAAAAGGAAAGAACTAATGGAACACTTATACTCAGTTTTTGAGTACATAGATGATAGTCTTTCTATTGTTTATTTTATGGCGTTATTTGTAGCGGTGTACAGATATAGAGTCGTTAATAGTACTGTTATTTGCATTGCACTTTTGTTAGCAATGGAAGCTCTGATGAATTTTATTCGTGAGCCATTGTTATCTCTGAACTTTAGGGAAGCTTGGTACGGTACCTGGATTCTATTGGATGGTTTGATGGTCTTTTTGCTGTACAAAACTCATAGCGTACTTAAAGTCAACCTTGCTAAAATTACTAATACAGTAGCTTGGGCTTACGTCATGTTGGCGTTTGTACAAACAACAAGATATATGGATAGAGTATTCCTAGATGGGGCGTTATTGAACGACTGGTATTACTTGATGATAAATGCAATTAATGTCTCGGTTGCAATACTGGTTGTGCTCAGTTTACTGAAAGAGGAGAAGCCTGTTGGAATATATATTTAGTGTTATCTTTGTGTCGTTTTCCATTGCATATTTAGTTTATTACCTCAAGCAAAGCAAACCGACAGAATTACATTTAAATCCAGTTGTAGCTCGTTCTAGTATGCTTGAGCGTTATCTTGAGATTGAAAATATGCCTGTGGGAGCTAGCAAGTTACAAGCATATAAACATTGGCGAAGTGACTGCAAAACGTTACGCAAGCAACTATCGAAACAAAACAAAAAGCTAAAGGTGGTAAGCCGTAAAGTCTAGTTTTCTTTTCCTCTATTTGAAACAAAAAGCCTTGCAAGTGTGTGTGCAAGGCTTTTTATTTTTAGAGGATTAGCTTAAAGCTGGAATGGATATACTGAACCTAAATCTAAAATTTTAGTCAGCTCATCTAATGCGGTGCGAGACTCAATAACTAAATTAGGATCGCGTAAATCGTCTTCACTTAGTACGTCTCTATAGTGCTTATCAACCCAAGTATTTAGTGTTGCAAATAAGTCGTCAGACATTAGGACATTCTGATTAGTTGCTGCTAACTCTTGCTGATTTAGCGCCACACGAAGGCGTAAACACGCAGGGCCACCGCCATTTCTCATACTTTGTTTTACATCGAAATAGTGAACTTTCTTAATTGGCGTGTTTAAAGTGACTAATTCTTCGAAGTAGCTTGATACCGAAGCGCTTTCTTTACACTCCATAGGTGCAATGATAGCCATTTCGTCGTTACCGATATCAACGAGTTGAGTATTAAACAAGTATGTTTTCACTGCTTCTTCTACACTAACTTGGCCGTTGGCAACTTTGATAAAGTGGAATTCTTTATCTGATTTAGCTGCAAACTTTTGCTTAATCTCGTCAAAGCCAGCTTGTGTGTTTAAGAAGGCTTGCTCGTGATAGAACAATACGTTTTTATTACCTACAGAAATAACATCGTTGTGGAACACACCTTGGTCGATTACATCTGGGTTCTGCTGCATGTAGACAACGCCAGAGTCGTCTAATTGGTGTAAACGAGCTACTGCTTCACATGCTTCAAAAGTGTGACGTGCTGGAAACTTTTTCGGTGCCGGCTTTGATGAATCAAATGCGTGACGACCATATACGAATAGCTCAACACCAGCTTGGTCATATTCACCACAAAAGCGAGTGTGGTTTGCCGCACCTTCATCACCGAAATGATCATTGTCAGGTAAATGAGTGTGGTGTGCAAAGTGAGCTTCGTTATTAAACATAGCTTTTAAGATACGGCCACTTGTTTCTGGTTCTAGAGAGCGGTGAAACTTATTAGTAAGGTTAGCTGGTGTGAAGTGTACTTTATTATCTGCAGCGTCTGCACTTGGTGATACGGTAGCTGCATTTGCTGTCCACATGCTTGAAGCTGAATAAACCGCTCTTAGCACTTGTGGAGCTTGCTTAGCTGCTTGTTCTAATACATTTGCGTCAGAGCCAGAGAAACCTAAACGTCTTAATGCTGATAAATCTGGTCTTTCTTGAGGTGCTAATACACCTTGTTTTAAACCCATATCATGCAAGGCTTTCATTTTCTTCAAACCTTGTTTAGCAGCATCTTTTGGATTTGAAACGTCTTTGGCATTGTTTAAAGAAGCGACGTTACCGATTGAAAGACCTGCATAGTTGTGAGTTGGGCCAACTAAACCATCAAAATTAGCTTCGAATTGTTTCATCTAAAAATTACTCCTCTTTATTAATGCAGCGTTTTTTACATTTTTATTCAGAAAAAAATGTAAACTTTTTTTCTTCAATATCCGTTTTACTGCTGTAACTGGATAAAAATTTATTTTGTTCTGGCTTTCCAATTTTTTTTAAATAATAGTAAAAACTCTGAAAAGCCTATGTTTACTGCGTTCTAGCTTGTAAAAACTGTGTATATTATACGCAGTTAAACCAGAAAATCTAAAAGGTGAGCAGAAATTGGTGGCGATTTTCGCTTGAAGTCGAATAAAATCGCATATATATCTTATTACTTAGTATATCTAAGCAATTTATCCTACGAAGTGATTGAGGAATTATGGGAAAGTCTCTGGTTATAGTGGAATCACCAGCGAAAGCAAAGACCATCAACAAGTATTTAGGTAAAGACTTTGTCGTTAAGTCTAGTGTTGGTCATATTCGTGATTTACCTACTTCTGGCGGGCCAAAAAAGGCCGCAGAAAGGGTTTCCACTAAAGGCATGTCTGCCGAGCAGAAAGCAGCGCTTAAAGCTAAAAAAGACAAAGAAGCACTAGTCACTCGAATGGGCATTAACCCTGAAAAGGGCTGGGCTGCAAATTATCAAATATTGCCAGGCAAAGAAAAAGTTGTTGCCGAACTAAAAAAACTAGCAAGTACTGCAGATCATGTTTATCTCGCAACCGATTTGGACCGCGAAGGGGAAGCGATTGCTTGGCACTTACGTGAAACCATTGGCGGCAAAGATGACAAATTCAAGCGTGTGGTATTTAACGAGATCACAAAAAGTGCAATTCAACAGGCGTTCTCAAAACCTGGTGAGTTGAACGTCGATATGGTAAATGCCCAACAAGCTCGTCGCTTCCTAGACCGAGTTGTTGGTTTTATGGTGTCACCTCTACTTTGGAAAAAGATCGCTCGAGGTTTATCGGCAGGTCGTGTTCAATCAGTTGCAGTAAAGCTAGTTGTTGAGCGAGAACGTGAAATTAAAGCCTTTATTCCTGAAGAATTTTGGCGTTTACATGCGGATACGCAAACGACCAATAAAGATAAGATCTTATTAGAAGTTGCTAAGCAACAGGGCAAAACGTTTAAGCCAACTAATAAAGAACAAATGGATGAAGTACTGGAAAATATTAAAAACCAGAGCTTCACAGTGGCAGCAAGAGAAGACAAACCTTCTAAGAGTCGCCCGTCTGCACCATTTATCACTTCAACGCTACAACAAGCGGCTAGTACCCGATTAGGCTTTGGTGTTAAAAAGACAATGATGATGGCACAACGCTTATATGAAGCAGGTCACATCACTTATATGCGTACCGATTCAACTAATTTAAGTGCGGAAGCGGTTGGCGCATGTCGTATGTATATCCAAAGTGAGTTCGGCGAGAAATACCTTCCTGCACAGCCAAATCATTACGGTAGTAAAGAAGGGGCGCAAGAGGCTCACGAAGCGATTCGTCCATCGAACGTAGCAGTATTAGCTGACCAGTTATCTGGTATGGAAAATGACGCGGTACGTTTATACCAACTAATTTGGAATCAATTTGTAGCTTGTCAAATGACACCTGCAGAATACGACGTAACTAACCTAACAGTTAACGCTGGTGATTTTGAATTAAAGGCAAAGGGTCGTGTACTTAAGTTTGATGGTTGGACTCGTGTTCAAGCTGCAATCAAGAAAGCCAATGACGATAATATTGAGTTACCAAATGTGGCAGTTGGTGAACATCTTGCGCTGCAAGAGCTGTTACCAAAACAACACTTCACTAAGCCTACTGCTCGTTTTTCAGAAGCTAGCTTAGTTAAAGAGCTTGAAAAGCGTGGTATTGGTCGTCCTTCTACTTACGCGTCAATTATTTCAACCATTCAAGACAGAGGTTATGTTCGTTTAGAAAATCGTCGCTTCTATGCTGAGAAGATGGGTGAAATTGTCACTGACCGTTTAGTTGATAACTTTACTGAATTACTTAACTACGACTTTACCGCGAAGATGGAAGGTCGTTTAGATGAAGTTGCCGATGGCGACTTAGAGTGGAAAAAGTTACTAGATACTTTCTACCTCGATTTCTTGCAGAAGTTAGATCAAGCTTCTGGTGAAGAAATTGAAGGTGGCATGAAACAAAACACGCCAGTTGAAACTGACATCGACTGTACTAAATGTGGCCGTAAGATGAACATTCGTACCGCAAGTACAGGCGTATTCTTAGGCTGCTCTGGTTATGCTTTACCACCAAAAGAACGTTGTACTAATACGATGAATCTAACTTCTGGCGATGAAGCAGTTAATGCCGATGAAGAAGAGATTGAAACGGAAGCGCTACGTCACATGAAACGTTGTCCCAAATGCTCAACAGCGATGGACAGCTATTTGATTGATGAATCTCGTAAGATCCACATTTGTGGTAACAACCCATCATGTGATGGCTATGAGATTGAAAAAGGCGAGTTTAAGATCAAAGGCTATGACGGACCAATTATCGAGTGTGATAAGTGTAGTTCAGACATGGAACTGAAGTCAGGTCGTTTTGGCAAGTACTTTGGTTGTACTAACGAAGAATGTAAAAATACTCGTAAACTTCTGAAAAATGGCGAAGCTGCGCCACCGAAGGAAGATCCTGTACATCTACCTGAACTGCCATGTACTAAGTCTGATGGCTATTTCGTTCTTCGAGATGGTGCCTCTGGTATCTTTATGGCAGCATCGACGTTCCCTAAATCAAGAGAAACTCGTGCGCCATTAGTTGAAGAGTTAGCTCGATTTAGAGACAGGATCAGTCCTAAGTTTTATTACTTAGCTGATGCGCCTGCAAAAGACCCTGATGGTAATAAGTCAGTGATCAGGTACAGTCGCAAGACCAAGCAGCAATACGTTATGACCGAAAACGCTGCGGGTAAAGCAAGCGGCTGGTCAGCTTGGTATACCGACGGTAAATGGCAAGTCGAAGACAAGCGTAAGAAAAAGTAATAATGACAAAGGCTTCCAGATGGAAGCCTTTTTGCTTTTAAAGGAGATCGCATAAAGCATAACTTGAATATAAAACCTCCCCGTGTTGATCAATTCAAAATGAACGTGCTTAGCAACCTATGAAAAATGCCTAGCGTGAAGTTAGCTTCTTTTTCTAGCACTTAACGCTCTAGCAGCTGAAGGTTGATCTAACGCTTGTCGATGGTTTTTTAGGTGGGTGTCTCTCTAACTTCCTCTCTTTAAACTCCGAAGTTAGCTCCTTTTTCTAGCACTTAGTGATCTAGCAACCGAAGGTTGATCTAACGGCTTGCCGATCGGTTTTTAGGTGGGTGTCTCTATTATTATTTTTGAGTTGTCATAGAAGCTGGTACTCAAGTAAAAGTGAGAAATAAAAAAAGCTCCTGATTAACATCAGGAGCTTTTACCACCTTCAAGTATTGCTATGCTTAAATGTCTTTTAAACGCTTTCGTTTAGTGCGAGCTGCAAAGCCACATAAAATTAATGCTGATAGAGCAAGAGCAGAAGATTCACTTACCTTTGCCACTTGGTTTGTTTGTGTGATTGGAGTAGCTCTAACTAAAAAACTACCAGAGTTAAAAACGGCAGAATTAAGTTGATCATTGGCATCAGACACTTGGTACTCCGTAGTTGTGCCACTGTTGAATAGGCCAGCATGGCAAAGAGTTAGCGCTGAGCCGCATTCTTCAGATTGACCATATTTGAAAAAGCTCGGTTGAAATCTACCACCAATTCTTCCAAAGTTGCTGAAAAACCACTGCGCCGCTGTTGCGTTTGCTCGAGATTCATTACTATTACCAACAGTTGCATTGGAACCTGTAAATAATGCTGATGTAAACAGTGATCCTAGTAAAGAGTTCACTTCCTTTACTGTCGCTAAGCGCCAACCTTGCCCCACATTTTGCCCAGCAATACCTTTGAAAGAGTCTTGATCGAATCGACCAGTAGCAGTTCCTGAACTATCTATAGGAGTGTTGAACAAGTCAACGTAGCTAAGACCAGCTGTTAAGTCTAGAGATAGCCACTCTAATCCAGAAAGGTTTACTGATTGGCCATTGACTGTGTGATCGCCTGAAATTACTGCAGCATTGGCATTGCCCAAAAGTCCTAACGCTAAAACGCTAAGCATGACTTTCAAGTATTTCTTCATGTTCAATTCCTTGGTGCTTTGATGGGCTAAGTTACAAAATTTTGCCGCTTGTATTATTAAGCGTGAATTTAAGCCAGTTTTATGCCAATAAACAACGACAAGTTTACTTTCCGCACATCATGTTAATCGTTTAATAATTTACTAAATTGTTGTAACCAACCTAGCTCGGAAAATAACAAGGTTAAAGAGCCATCTAGTTTTGCATTTATGGTAACGGGGATGTCAGTCACAGGGTGATTAAATGACAATGAATAGGCATGCAGAGCCAGTCTATCTAAGTTTAAATGGTCTCTAGCCGCAGCATTTTGCTTACCGTCACCGTGGTTGGTATCACCAATGATTGGGTGTCGAATATGCGCCATATGTCTACGCAGTTGATGCTTTCTCCCGGTCTCAGGTTTTAGCTCAACGAGCGAATATCTAGATTGTGAATAGCGGCCAGAGGGGAAAGGCATTTCCGCTACGGCAATAGGAGAGAGGTAACTAATTGCCGCCTGTGCAGGTTTATCTTTTTGTGCATCTTTATCGGCAAACTTATCTAATATTTCCTTTAGCGGGTAGTCAATAGTTTGTGTTTGTTGACAATAACCTCTGACAACAGCCACATACTTTTTCTCAATTTGATTATTGAGTAACTGCTCGGATAGCAACTTTGCTACTTCACTACTTAGAGCAAATAACAAAACGCCTGATGTTGGTCTATCTAATCGATGGATAGGAAATACTTTTTGGCCAATTTGATCTCTAGTTAACTGTAAAGCAAATAGGGTTTCTCTTTTATCAATTTCACTGCGATGCACTAATAAACCGGAAGGTTTGTTAATTGCGACAATATGCTCATCCTGATACAAGATCTCTAGTTCAGGTGCTTGTTCGAACACAACTTTTCTCATTTGTCTTTATTCCTGTACCAAGGCATCGATAGTTTTAAGTGTTGCGATAACATCTGAATAATTCGAGCCAAAACGCATTTCTGCCATTGGTGTTATGCTCATATTGCTAGGCAATGGCATATTATTGACGATTAACTGGTTAAAGCGCGGAATAAAAATAAACTGTAACCAGTTTTCAAATGACATTGTATCGGCAGCAAAAGGGGTTTGGCTATTGAGCTGCTCAGTACTAGGGGGTTGGTTTGACCAAAGTTGGTTTTGCTTGAGCACTTGTTCAAGTTGTTGCAGTAGGGGTAAAAGCGATTGCTGTTTATTCATAATTTTTTACTAAGTTTTCTTACTAAAGTGGCTATGGCACTAACTGGCCATAGTATATAATCTTACGCATGTGAATTTAACAGGAATGTCTGTGTCTTCAGCTTCAGCAAATAACCCAGTACCAACGTTAGCGGCATTAATGCAAACGGCCAGTGCCAATTGGCGAGTGTACGATTTAGGTCGAAAAATCCAGACCATCAGTAAATCTGAGTTTGAATTAATTGAACAAAATCAGAAACCTTACCCATATCCAATCCAACAAAAAGCGCGATTTGCCCTTGTATTTTGGCAGCAGGACAGCGCTGGGCCAGAAGCAAGAGCACATTCTTTCATTTGGTTTTTACAGTTTGACTTAGATGAAATGGGTTTGCTGAAGTTACAGCAAAGAGATCACTTTATTTCTTTGGTTATTAAGGAGCTGGGCAGCCAGTTAGTTGAAGCTAATGATGAAAAAAGTGCCGCACTTGATAATCATCCATACAGCTTTACTCCAGATCAAAATCGTCAAGCGGCATTTAATGCCACTGTAAAAAAAGATTTAGGCCAATCTGCGTCTATTTACTTTGAGCATGTGCAAGCGTATTTTTCTGGTCAGTTAGAGCAAGACAAATGGCAAGAACTTTCTATTCAAGGCATTGCTGACTTTGCCAGTAGAATTGATGATGCATCAAACGAGCAAAACCTTTGCCAAATACTGCCAGATTTAAGTGTACAAATTCTGTCTGTATTGGGCGCATGTTTAGAGCATCAAACTATCAGTTTAAAGCTAACCGAAGTGTTAGTTGACCAACTACAGCAGAAACTAGCGGAAAATGACAAAGAATCAGTGCTTTATTTGCTACGCGCGTTATCTGGTTCAAAAGCACAAAAGATCATTGCGCAACAGTTACAGAATTTGTTGGGCAGTGAAATGGTGAATGATGTTTCGCTCTTTATTATTTTAACTGGACGCTTTTGGCCATATTTCAATGACAAAGACATGCTGCATATGTTTTTTGATAAATTGGCCAGCCACCACGACCAAGAGATCTTCAACGGTTTATTTTCTGATCTGGTTGCGGTGCCAGAAGTACGTCACTCAGTACTTGGTTTACTACGAGACCCTAGCAGACCTGAATCGGTATCTAGAGCGTTAGGTGAGATCTTTCAGGCAAAGCAATAAAGAGAATGAACGATCTGGCAGGTCAGTCAGAGCAAACTGAGGTTGCTAGATCGTTACACGTTAGAAAAAGCTTAGAGCTCGTTAGCTGCGAGTGGTAACGCCATTAGTGGTTAAGTATTCCTTTAAATCAGCAATCGCGATAATTTGCTTATGGAATACTGATGCTGCTAGTGCACCATCTACATTAGCGGTTTGATAAGCATCGACAAAATGCTGCATTTCGCCAGCTCCGCCTGATGCAATTAAAGGGACGGTACAAACTTCACGCACTTTTTGTAGTTGGTCTAAGTCGTAACCTTTTCGCACGCCATCTTGGTTCATACAGTTAAGTACAATTTCACCAGCTCCGCGTTGTTGGATCTCTTTTACCCAATCAATGGTTTTCCAACTCGTCTTCTGGGTACGGGTTTCATCCCCTGTAAACTGATAAACTTCGTACTCACCAGAGTCTTTATTGAAAAAGGAATCAATACCTACTACCACACATTGCTGACCGTAGGTGTCGTGAAGTTTTGTAATAAGTTCTGGGTCTGACAGAGCTGGCGAGTTGATAGAGATCTTATCTGCGCCCATTTGTAAAATTTCGCCAGCTTGCTCAACGGTCTTAATGCCACCAGCGACACAAAACGGAATATCAATCACTTCAGCAATACGGCTAACCCATGATTTATCGACCACTCTTGCATCGCTAGAAGCGGTGATATCGTAAAATACCAACTCATCTGCGCCTTCTTGTGCGTAACGCTCAGCTAAGGGAACTATATCGCCAATAATTTCATGATTGCGAAATTGCACACCTTTAACAACTTTTCCGTCTCGAACGTCTAAACAAGGAATAATGCGCTTGGCTAACATGTTACCACCATAAATTTAAGTTATTGTTATATGAAATTATATATGCAGATTTAATCTGCACTCAGCTTGTTAATTAATATAAAGTGCGGGCAAATTTTTTGAATTCTGTTTGGTACACAGTACCAATAAATAGGCTGCTCTTGCTGTCGAATATAACCAATATTTATGTTTGAGTTAACTAAAAATACGCATTAAGCAAAAACAAAGTGTTATAAGTATAGTTTGTTGGTCCAACTTGTTAACCGTGTAGGCTTTGTTTTCGATCAAGGTAAATTAGCACTTGGCGTATTACAACTGGGCACAGTAATTAATTGTTTAATACAATTGTAAATAATTATTATTTCACTAATCTGAGTATTGATGTTATTAACTTTATTGCAGCAATTAAAATATTTATGTTTTACCAAGGAAGCGTGCATGCGACTTTGGGGCTTAGCTTGTATTCTGTGCTCAGCGAATACTAGCTTTGCTGATGAGTTAAAAACAGTTAATCATTATGTGTTGCATTACCCACCTTACTGGCAAGTCACTAATAATAATATTTCTGGCTTTCACTATGCGATGACAAAACGCATATACCAAGAAGCTAATTTGCAGCCTAACTACATTGTTATGCCTTATGCCCGAATAGCAGCGATAAAGAACGACCCTAACACACAAGTAATAAGTTATGGCTCGTTAACTCCCGATGAAAACAGCATGTTATTTCCTGTTCCGCCAACGGTTATTGCTTTGAACGCATATGCGCTTAAGCCAAATCCACCGAAAAGGTTAGTCGACTATAAAGGGGCAAGGATCGCAGTAAAAAGAGGCTTTCCCCTTGGTGAATACGCCGAAATATTGGATACCAAACAGTTTTATACGGTCGAACTGGGCACCATTAAAGCGGCAATCCAATTATTACTTTACGATAGAGTCGATTATGTGATCACACTGGCAGATCCGTTTGACTCAACACTTAGACTGTTTCAATTACCTGAAAACCGTATTTACAAAACCAGTTTGAGCCGATTGTATGGTCACCCAATAGCAATTAATGCCAATAACAATAAAGCTAATGAGCTTTATCAACGCATCAACCAATCGTATAAAAAACTGGAACAACAAGGCGAGATCATTTTTCAGGATAATCAAACCTTACTCAAAGCTGACTACCAAAAGTTCCTCAAAGAATAGGGGGAGCCTTTATACATACGTAGTCATCGCAAAGATGCTTCTTTATTGGTTTTTTTTTCGTTATGTTTGCCATAAATAACAATAAAGAGTGTTGTCATGTCATTACCTCAGATCATAAGAAGCAGTTTGCTGGCTTCTGCCTTAGCCGTTATTACCGCTTGTTCGACCAACGAAAAAGCAGAGCCGCAAGCTGAATATTTAACGCGTGACGTCAGAGATGATGTTTTTTACTTTGTTATGCCGGATAGATTTGAAAATGGTGATCCGAGCAATGACAAGGGTTCTGAGACTGTAGCTATTTCCCGTGGCGGATTTGACCCAACAAGTAACGGTCATTATCACGGTGGTGATATGCGTGGTTTGATCAATAAGTTAGATTACCTGCAAGATATGGGGATCACCGCAATTTGGTTAACGCCAATAATGCGCAATCAAGCTGTACAGGGTGACTCTTCTGGGTATCACGGTTACTGGACATTAGATTTCACTCAAATCGATCCACATTTGGGTTCGAATAAAGAGCTTAAAGAACTAATTGATTCTGCTCATGACAAAGGCATGAAAGTATTCTTTGACATCATCACCAACCATACGGCAGATGTCATTAAGTATGAAGAATGCCACCGTAACGCTAGTCAACAATTTAGTACGAGTGAACAATTGTGTAAGTACGTGTCGTTAGCCGATAAAGAAGCTGGTAAAGGTTATACACCATACGTTGAAGAACACGAAAAGAATTTAAAAACTCCAGCTTGGTTAAATGATCCTAAGTACTATAACAACCAAGGCGACAGCACTTGGCAAGGTGAAAACTCTATCCATGGTGATTTCATGGGGCTAGATGATTTGGATACGACTAACCCTGAAGTTATCAAAGGCTTCGTTGATATTTATACGGATATTATTGCTAAGTTTAAGCCAGATGGCTTTAGGATTGATACGGTAAAACATGTCAATATTGAGTTCTGGCAGCAATTTACCCCGACTATTATTGATTTTGCCAAAGAGCAGGGCATACCAAACTTCTTTGTTTTTGGAGAAGTTTATTCAGAAGACGCTAAGGTATTATCCAAATTCACTACTGAAGGGGATATTCCTTCGGTATTGGACTTCCACATGCAATTAGCCATCAAAAATGTGTTTGGCCGAGGTCAAGGTACACAAGAGTTGGCGCAGCTGTTTGCATTAGATCATTTGTATCAAGACCACAATAGTTCAGCTGATCTATTGATGAATTTCATCAGTAACCATGACATAGGACGTTTTGCTTACTATATGGAGCAAGCCTTTGCAGAAGCTTCAGAGCAAGAAAAACTGGCTAGAGTGAAATTAGCCAATGCGATGATGTTCTTTGCCAGAGGTATTCCCGTTGTTTATTACGGTGATGAGCAAGGTTTTGTTGGTGAAGGCGGTGATAAAGGTGCGCGTGAAGATATGATGCCGTCACAAGTAGCGCAATATAATAGTTTTGATTTATTAGGCACAGACAAAACTACAGCCGATAATAACTTTGATCAACAACATCCATTGTATTTGATGTTCGCTGAATTCGCTGAAATTTACCAAGCAAACGAAGCCATTCGCAGAGGCATGCAAACGACCTTAGCCTCGTCTGATAAGCCAGGCATTTTCGCTTTTACTCGAGTAAGCAAACAGCAAAAGCTGGCCTTGGTGTTCAATTCTTCGACCAATGAAATAAGCTATGACAACGAAATACTAGCTAAAGGCAAAGTTATCTATGGTGATGGTAAATTGAACAAACAGCAGATCACCATCCCTGCATTGAGTTTTGCCATGGTGGAAATTAACTAAAACCCTACAAAATAACAGGTACTACCAGTGAAAAAGCCGAGATAAATCTCGGCTTTTTTAGTTTATATATCATAAAATAGCGGCCATTTTATTCGTCAATTAGACTTTGGGATCAGCCAGTGGCAAAAAACATAGACCCTCTTTATATTCCTTATTCGGGACCAGCCCTAATCGAAACGCCTTTATTAAACAAAGGCACTGCATTTAGTAAAGTTGAACGTTCTAACTTCAACTTGATGGGCTTGTTACCACCTAGGTATGAAACAATTGATGAGCAAGTCGAACGTGCTTATATGCAATATTCGAGTTTTGAAAACCCGATTAACAAGCACATTTATCTTAGAGCCATTCAAGATAGCAACGAGACTTTGTTCTTTAAATTAGTGACGCAAAACATCGAAGAGATGATGCCTATCATCTACACACCTACAGTAGGTGATGCGTGTGAAAACTTCTCAGATATTTACCGCAGTAACCGCGGTCTATTTATCTCTTACACAGAAAGAGATCAAATGGATGAAATTTTACGCAATGCAACCAAACAAAAAGTAAAGGTTATTGTTGTTACTGATGGTGAACGTATTCTAGGTTTAGGCGACCAAGGTATTGGTGGTATGGGCATTCCAATTGGTAAGCTTTCGCTTTATACCGCTTGTGGTGGTATTAGCCCAGCTTACACTATGCCTATTACGTTAGATGTTGGTACTAACAACGAAAAACTACTGAATGATCCTATGTATATGGGTGAGCGTCATAAGCGTATTGACCAAGAGTCTTATGATGAGTTCGTTGATAAGTTCATTAGCGCAGCGCAAAAGCGTTGGCCTGGTGTCATGATCCAATTTGAAGACTTTGCTCAACCTAACGCTATGCCTTTACTTAAGCGCTACCGTGACCAAGTTTGTTGCTTTAATGATGACATTCAAGGCACCGCTGCGGTTACAGTAGGTACTTTACTAGCAGCATGTCGTAAGAAAGGCAAAAAACTTTCTGAACAAAAAGTCGTATTTGTTGGTGCAGGCTCAGCTGGTTGTGGTATCGCAGAGCAAATCATTATGCAAATGAAAGCTGAAGGTATTTCTGACGAGCAAGCTCGTAGCCAAGTCTTCATGATTGACCGTTACGGTTTATTAACAGAAGGTATGGAAGACTTACGTGAGTTCCAACAAGCCTTAGTACAAAATAAAGCAAACCTAACGGATTGGCAGTTCTCTGGTGACTATGCAAGTTTGTTAGATGTGATGAACTGCGCTCAGCCTGGTATTTTAATCGGTGTTTCAGGTGTACCGGGACTGTTCACTGAAGATGCGATTAAGTCTATGTACAAAGGCGATAATACACCAATAATTTTCCCTCTAAGTAACCCGATTAAACAAATCGAAGCAAGACCAGAGCAAGTGCTTGAGTGGACAGAAGGCAATGCAATTGTGGCAACGGGTAGTCCGTTTGCGCCAATTGAATACAATGGTAAACAGTACCCAATTGCACAATGTAATAACGCTTACATCTTCCCAGGTATTGGTTTAGGTGTGTTGGCCGTTAAAGCCAAGATCATTACTGACGAAATGTTAATGGCTACAAGTGAAACGCTAGCGGCGTCTTCGCCTTTAGTTAATGAAGGGGAAGGTGAACTTCTACCAAGATTAACTGATTTAGCTGAACTAAGTAAGACGATTGCATTCAACGTAGCAAAAGTTGCAATGGAACAAGGTCATGCTTTGAAGATCTCAGATGAGCAGCTAAAAGCGGCGATTGAGAAAAACTTCTGGACGCCAGAGTATCGTCAATACAAGCGAGTAAGTATGTAACTTACTCGTTACTCTTGTGGGTTAAAGCGCTGTTGCAGTGCCTTTAACTCACCTGTTTTTTCCAGTTCCAGCATATATTGGTCAAACTTTTTCAACATGTCTTTGTGCTTTGACCGTTTAGAAAAAGCAAAATAACCAGGCATCACGTTAAGTGCTGGTTTATGCGAAATAAACTTACCCTCAAACTGTAACTCTGACATCATGATAGGCGCGGTTCGGATGTTATTAGCAGACACATCAATTCTGCCTTTTTCTAACAGTTTAAACTGTTGCGAGGCTGAGTTAACCTCAATCACTTCCATATTGTGTTTGTATTTATTTAAAAACTGGCCGTAAAAGCCGCCTCGAATAAGTGCAATGCGTTTGTTATCTAACTGTTTTTGGTCGCCATCCCATTGGAAGTTATGGCTAGGTTTGCTAAATAGCCGGATCTCATCTTGATAAATCGGCACGGCACCGTAATTCATTACTTCCGCGCGTTTGTCGCTGTAGTAAACACCAATCAAACCGTCTGCTTTGCCTCTTGCCATCACGTCGACCGCTCTGCTTAAAGGATAAAAATTGACTTCATAACTGAAATTCAGCTCGTTTGACATTCTATTGAGCAATTCAATCGCCAGCCCTGAATTGTAGTCGGTTTTAGGTTCACTGATATTGGTGATATTGATCGAAGCGAAAACTAGATGTTGCGGATCTGCTTGGGCAAAACTGGAGACAAATATACTAAGTATAATGAACTGCTTTATAAACTTAATAACGTTTGCCTCCTAATAGAGTTAGTAACTTTGCCACCAAGCTGAGCGTTGTACTGGCTCTTGTTGCAGAGTCATCAGCTCGCCAATTTGTGGCGTAACAATAGCTTGTTGCTGTTTCTTCGCTTCAGCTATTGCTCTTTCGACAGGGTCAGTCCACGAATGAATTGATAAAGTAAAAGACGCCCAGTGAACCGGCATAAATACTTTGGCGCCTAAATCTTTCGCTGCCGTGACCGTTTGTTCTGGCATCATATGGATATCTGCCCAAGCGATATTATATTGCCCACATTCAAGTAGTGCAAAGTCTGGAGCGCCTAATTTTTGTTTAATTTCTGAAAAATGCGGGCCATAACCCGTATCTCCGCTAAAAAATAGTGAATACAGCTTAGATTTTAGATACCAGCCTCCCCAAAGTGTTTGGTTTTGATTTGTGATCCTACGACCTGAAAAATGTCTAGAAGGGGTAAAGGTGACCTCAAGATCATTAATCTTATGTGCTTGCCACCAATCAAACTCAATGATCTTGGCGCTGTCGATCCCCCAAGATTCAAGGTGACTGCCAACGCCCATTGGCACATAGTAAGCTGCCACTTTGTGATCTAACTGCAAAATACTGTCATAGTCTAAATGGTCATAGTGGTCATGCGAGATCACGACGGCATCAATATTTGGCAGTTGCTCAGGCGTCATTGGGAATTCTTTGTTGTAACGATTTTTACCTAGCAGTTTGTGTGGCGCTGCGACTTGGGAAAAAACAGGATCAAAAAATAACGTCTGCTCCGCCATCTTTACTAAAAAAGAGGAGTGGCCAAACCAAGTTAATATTGGCGTATCGCTTTGTTGAAATTGTTCTTTATTTACTTTTAACACCGCCAATTCTTTGCTCGGCTTTTGATTAGGCACACCAGTGATAAACTTTATCAGTGCGTCAGACATTGAGTCCGTGTCTGATCCTGCGGCACTAGTGAATACTTGATTGACAAATTTTTTGCCATTGTATTGACTCGATTGCGCCATTTTATCTTTATGTGTTTGGTTGTGAGTAGCACCAAATTGCGGCGCTAAGTTGACAAACAACACTGCAATAGCCGTTAAAGAAAGTAAGGTAAATAATATAAACAACAACATGCTTTTAAGCATTGTAGTACTCCAAGGTGTTTTTATTTTCAATGAGCGGTTTTAGCCATGTTGGTCAATACAGTTTGTAATCTTGCTAGCTGTTAGCAAAATGTTCATCGCTAATTACAACTCGTTAACAGGGAGAGATTCTAACAAAACTAAACCGTGTAGTGTACTTTTGATTTAAATTATTTTTTAGCGACAATTTTATTTATGGTTTTCAATAAATTAATACACTCCAACGCTGAGCTGAAGAGGGCATTGGCGTTAGTTTTAGAGCAAGAATTGTTAGGTGTAAGCACTGATATTGAAACAAGTTCAGCGTGACAAGAAAAAACAATTAATCTTAAACAGTGGCTTTGTAATCAAGATAAAAACAGGAAAATGCTCAACGGCATACTGGCTATGCCGTTGGTCAACTATTTGACTTTTATAAAAAGCTGGCAATATCGTCCAGTGATTTTTTAACTTGCGCGTGTGCAGGCACGGTTGCGTCTTCACCCGGGTAGCCAGCAATAAGTAACATATAAGGTCGTTCGTTATCTGGGCGTTGACAAATTTTAGATAAAAATTGCATAGGTTTTGGCGTATGAGTCAAAGTGACTAAGCCTGCATTGTGCAATGCTGTAATAAGCATACCTGTAGCAATACCAACCGATTCGTGCACGTAATAGTTGGTATTGTTATCCTCGGCATGAATACCGCCTTTCTTTTGGCTAAAAATGGCAATTAACCATGGCGCGTGTTCTAAATATGGCTTTTGTGCATCTGTTCCTAATGGTTTTAATGCATCTAACCATTCGTCTCCTGCACGTCCTTGATAAAACCCTTGCTCGTGAAGCTCTGCTTGTTCTCTAACTTGCTTCTTTACATCAGCAGAGTTAATTGCCACAAAATGCCAAGGTTGGTGGTTTGCGCCACTTGGTGCAGTACCAGCCGCTTTTATACAGTTTTCTATGATTTGTTTTGGTACAGGACGGTCACTAAAACTGCGAATACTGTGACGTCGTTTCATGTTGTCTAGGAAGTCCTGTGAACGCTCTATCATTTGCGATTCAGGATACTCAATATAGTCGGTCAAAGGTGAACAATCGTGCTGTTGCATAAATCTCTCATTATTATTTTTGTTATCTTTGAGAGCTGACTTTAACTCGTCGAGTTGATAATTACTAGCGTGTCGAGGCGCATTGAATAGTATTCAAAACGCCAACAAATGATGACAGGTGCTGAAGTAGGAGTTAGTAAGATTTAAGCATGTCTTGCTGATAATCGTTAACGTCGATAGTCAATGACAGTGACTCAATTTTAACTTCTAGCTCATTCGATTTTTGGGTCAATGAACTAAGAGTAATGGTATTGTCGTCTAACTCATAAAGCTGTCTACAAGCTTTGTAATAAAAAGCCATGATCAAAATAGCGTTAACATCATCTTGTTCAACCGCTTGGTTGATCTTTTGGTTTTTACGGTGGATATAGTTTATTTGCTGCTTGAGGCGCCAAACATAATAAACCTCAGTCATGAAATCATGATCTTTGTATCGATTAAGCACCGAACCAATTAGCAAAAGAGCAATTGCAACACCTGCTACATTTAGCCAAAAATGCGTACCTTCTCGGTCGGTAAATAGATAAATAGCGCTTTGTGATATAGCCAAAGATAAACTGGCTAAGGCGATGATCCCGGCAACGATGACAATATTTAAATGTTTACGATACCTTTGTTTATTGATGTTTTCTAACTGCATGGAAATGTTTTGCTGATGTTTTTGCCAATTATAAAAGCATTATACTTGCAAGCAAAGCTTGAGTAAGTCAAACCGACAATTTATTGATTAACTGCTACATTTAAAAGTAAATGACTAGGGAGATAAAAGCATGGCCGTTAATCCAATTCCAGAAGGTTTTCACACTACCACACCTTATTTAATCATAAGGGATGCGGTGTCGGCATTGGCATTTTACGATAAAGCATTTGGCGCGATTGAGGTTGGTCGATTGTCAATGCCTGATGGCACCATAATGCACGGTGAATTTAAAGTGGGTGACTCACACGTTATGTTTGCTGAGGAAAACGTTGAAATGTCGATGTTAGGCCCAGAAGCTTTAGGTGGTGCAGCAATTTCGATTTGTTTATATGTTGAGGATGCGGATGCCGTATTCGCTCAAGCAATAGCTGCTGGCGGTAAAGAAATAAGAGCGATGCAAGATCAGTTTTGGGGAGATAGAGCTGGAACCATTGTTGACCCATTTGGCCATAGTTGGACGATTTTGTCGAAAATTGAAGAGCTTAGTTGGGATGAAGTACAACAACGATTTGAAAATATGTACGTGACTCCAAGCTAACAGAGTCACGTATATTGATATTTCAAGGTTAAAATGGGCTAGGGTGTTGCCTTATCATGTCCGTGATCTGTGACATTTGTTGCTCTGAAAGTTCAATATCAAATGCTTGTAGATTTTCATCTAATTGCGCCATTGTGGTTGCGCCAATAATGGTAGAGGTAACACCATTTATCTTGTCACACCAAGCTAAAGCCAATTGCGCAGGGGTTATGCCAAACGATTTGGCTAGTGCTACATAAGCTTTCACTGCATCGTTACTTTGGTCAGTATCTCTGAATAGGCCATTTCGCTGCGCAAAGCTCCAACGGCTGCCCTCTGGTCTTGCGCCATCTATATATTTGCCACTTAATGCGCCAGCTGCTAGTGGCGACCAAGGCAAATAAGCAATGTCTTCGTGAACACAATTTTCGATAAGGTACGGCCAGTCTTTTGTGTGCAGTAAATTGAATTCGTTTTGGATTGAAACCATCCGCGGTAAGCTGTGTTTTTCACTCAGTTTCAAGTATTGATTAATGCCCCAAGTGGTATCGTCTGATAAGCCACAGAATCGGATCTTGCCCGCTTTTACACAATCATCTAATGCTTGCAGTATTTCCAGCATTTGCTGAGTTTCTTGCTCACGATTAACCTTATTAAAGTCAATGTCGTTAGGCCAATGCTTAGCAAAGTGTGGCGAAGTTCTATTTGTCCAGTGCAATTGGTATAAGTCAACATAGTCTGTTTTTAATCGTTGCAAAGAATTATCTAAGGCTTGTATTACCGTTTCACCTGAAATTGGGCTGGCACCACGAATGTAAGGCAAGCCTGGACCTGCAATTTTGGTTGCCAGTACTACATCTGCACGTTGTGTTTTATGCTTTGCGAAATAGTTACCTATGATGCGTTCAGTATCACCATAAGTTTGTTCTGAAGGAGCTACCGGGTAGAGCTCAGCGGTATCAATAAAATTAATACCTTTGCTTAGTGCATAGGCAATTTGCTGATCTGCATCCTGCTGTGTGTTTTGTACACCCCATGTCATCGAACCTAAACAAACTCTTGATACATCTAGCCCTGAACTTCCTAGTTTTGAATATTTCATAATTTTTACTTAATCAATTTTTTTACCATATTAAAACCAATCGTTTAGAAAACAATAATAATTTAATGCTTGAATATATGAAATACCGAATATATTATTTTTCATATATTAAAGAGGAATCATTATGAACCCAGTATCTTTTTACAAATGTCTTGCCGATGACACTAGATTGAAATCTTTATTGCTTATTTTTTTAGAGCAAGAGTTGTGCGTATGTGAACTGATTGAAGCTCTTGAATTGAGTCAACCAAAGGTGTCTCGTCATTTAGCGCAATTGCGTAAATGCGGTCTTTTGCAAGACAACAAACAGGCGCAGTGGGTGTTTTATCGAATCAATCCTGAACTAGCAGATTGGGCAAAGCAAGTTCTAGAAATATCGGCATTAGAGAACAAGGCTTTCTTGCAACCAAATTTAACCAAATTACATACGATGGGTGACCGTCCGCAAAGACAAAATAATTGCTGTTAGGAGACAAACATGACAATAAAAGTTGGTATTAATGGCTTCGGCAGAATGGGGCGTTTAGCACTTAGAGCTGCATTTGATTGGCCAGAATTAGAATTCGTGCAAATTAATGATCCGGCAGGTAACGCAGAAACATTAGGCCATTTACTAGAGTTTGACTCAGTACATGGTCGCTGGCACCACAATGTGTCTGCAGTAGATGAAGAAATTGTTGTTGGCGAAAAACACATCCGCTGCACACAAAATAAAACGATTAATGAAACAGACTGGTCAGGTTGTGACGTGGTTATTGAAGCGTCAGGGAAAATGAAAACCAAGGCGTTATTACAAGAGTATTTAGACCAAGGTGTTAACAGAGTTGTTGTTACTGCACCAGTAAAAGAAGAAGGTGTACTAAATGTAGTCATGGGCGTTAATGATGACCTTTACGACCCAGAAATTCATCCAATCGTTACCGCAGCATCATGTACAACAAACTGTTTGGCTCCGGTGGTTAAAGTGTTACAGGAAAAAGCGGGCATTAAGCACGGTTCGATGACGACTATCCACGATATCACAAATACGCAAACTATCATTGATGCGCCACACAAGGATTTGCGCCGAGCTCGTTCTTGCGGTACTAGCTTGATACCTACGACAACTGGCTCTGCCACGGCAATAACGCATATTTTCCCAGAACTTAAAGGCAAGCTAAATGGCCACGCTGTAAGGGTTCCTTTAACCAATGCCTCAATTACAGATTGTGTATTTGAGCTGGAACAAGCGGTGACTGAGCAGCAAGTTAACGAGTGGTTTAAAGAGGCTGCGGTAGGAGACCTTGAAGGTATTCTTGGTTATGAAGAAAAACCATTAGTTTCAATAGACTACAAAACAGACCCTCGCTCTTCAATCATAGATGCACTGTCGACTATGGTGATAAATGGTACTCAGCTTAAGCTTTACGCTTGGTATGATAATGAGTGGGGATATGCCAACAGAACGGTTGAGTTAGTGAAAAAAGTAGGCTTGTAAGTTCGTAAGTGTTTGGCAATACAATGGCGTTATCTCAAGATATAAAACAGTACTTAGTTGTCACTGGCAATTACTGGGCGTTTACCTTAACTGATGGGGCGCTCAGAATGCTAGTGGTGCTTTATTTTCACCAGCTAGGTTATAGTCCACTAGCCATTGCCAGCTTATTTTTGTTTTATGAGTTTTTTGGTGTTGTTACCAATCTGATTGGTGGCTGGCTCGGGGCAAAAATTGGTTTAAACAAAACCATGAATATTGGCTTGCTGTTGCAAGTCATTGCACTGGTTATGCTCACTTTGCCTAATGAATACCTCTCTATTGCTTATGTCATGTTGGCTCAAGCATGTTCTGGTATTGCCAAAGACTTGAATAAAATGAGTGCTAAAAGTGCAATTAAAACTTTGGTGCCGGAAGGAGCCAGTGGCACTTTGTACAAATGGGTCGCAATTTTGACTGGCTCTAAAAATGCGCTCAAAGGCATCGGTTTTTTCTTAGGCGGTGTTTTATTAAGTTTATTTGGCTTTCAATCGGCCATGATGTTAATGGCGGTAGTCTTATTTGGAGTCTGGTTACTGAGTTTATGCTTGTTAAAAAACGAACTTGGTAAAGCGAAAAATAAGCCGAAATTTAAAGATCTTTTTTCCAAGAGTAAAAACATCAATCTTTTATCCTCCGCTAGGTTGTTTTTATTTGGTGCTAGGGATGTCTGGTTTGTCATTGCTTTACCTGTTTTTTTAGCCACTGAGTTCGTTTGGGACCATACTTTGGTTGGCGCTTTTATGGCATCTTGGGTTATCGGCTATGGCATAGTGCAATCGGTAGCGCCACACTTTACTGGCAAAAAACAAGGTAAGGTACCATCAGGTAATGATGCTTTTATATGGGCTGCGGCATTGGCACTGGTTCCATTAGCTATTTCGATTGCGTTGAGTAATGAATTTTATATTCAGCTGTCTATAATCGCAGGACTACTTATATTTGGTGTCTTGTTTGCGATTAACTCCTCCTTACATAGCTATTTAATTGTAGAGTTAGCTAGTAGTGATGGTGTGTCTTTAGATGTGGGCTTTTATTACATGGCCAATGCAATGGGACGACTGATTGGTACTGTGCTATCTGGCTTTCTATTTCAGTCTTATGGCTTGGTCACTTGTTTACTCGTTTCTTCTGCATTTATTGCTATAGCTGCAGTTTTAGTCAAGCCCGTTAGCAAAAGAGCCGGCTAACACTGTAATAGCGTTAACCAGCTCTCTGCACTACTTTCGAGTTATAGGTATAGTATTATTCAAGCGTCTCTGTAATGACAGTATCGATAACATGTATCACACCGTTATTAGTGTAAACATCAAACATAGATACATTTGCCCCTTGAATTTGCAAACTCACTTGCTCTTGTTTTGCCAACCACCAAACATTATTAACCCCTTGTCCAGTCATATCACCAGCTTGAGCATCTCCAGCAAAGAAGTATAAAGGTCTACCGTTAAATGCTGCTTGTTTGGTACCATCATTTCTATCAATTAGGCTTACTCCTGGTAACATGGATGCAGAGGCATCAGCAACTAATACAGGCGGCCAGTTGGTTGCGCATGCGTCGTTACATTCACTGCCTGCAGAGCCTAAATCGTTATTAAATACATACAAAGCGAAACCAGGTTTTGATGAATTGGCACCACCGACTAAACTTTGAGAGGCGGCGTCATACATAACTTCATCTTCTGCGCTTGCCATCATTGCACTGAAGTTTACTAAAGAGACTGAGACATCATCGTTTGCTAACGTATTTACCGCACCACCATTGGCAGCAAATGCGGAAACTGAATCAATTTCAGCACCTGATACAACATGTTGAAGTAATACTTGAGTAAGTGCTGGTGTATTTGCTAACAAACCATCCAAAACCGTGTCTGGTATTTTATCAAAGGCTGCATTTGTTGGGGCAAAGACAGTGAAGGTGGCATCTTCGTTAGTAAAGGTTGACGCTAAATCGGCAGCGGTTAAAGCCGCCAGTAAGGTTGAAAAATTGCCATCAGAGCTGACAACTTCAGCAATATTCATATCCGGCATGCCTTTCATTGCTGGTGGCAAAATAACTTGGTCAATAACGTGAATAACGCCATTGTCAGCCATAACGTTTGGTGTAGACACGGCTGACTTATTAACAAACAAACTTGAGTTAACATAAGATAGTGCAGTCATCTGCTGGTTAGCCATCGACACTTTATTGTTGCTTGACTGAGCTAAGGTTACTGCGGCATCCTGTAGAACCTCTGCGCCAGAAACGACGTGATATAGCAGAATATTGGATAAAGCCTCAGGGTCAGCCAACAAAGCCTCAATGGTTTCTTGACCTAGTAGAGCAAATGCCGCGTCTGTAGGTGCAAAAACTGTGAAGTCAGTTGCTGTATTGTCAAGAACAGCATCTAGGCCTGTAGCCTGTAAGGCAGCAACGAGAGTTGTAAAACTACCATTTGCGGCGGCTACGTCGGCAACCGTTAGGAAAGGTTCTGGTAGTTGAACATCAGCAACGACCACCATGTCGATAACGTGGATCACGCCATTACTTGTGTAAATATCTTTCATTACTATGTTAGCACCACCAAAAGTAAGAGCGTCTGTAGTGCTGTTGATAGCAACAGGAATGGCTGCCGTTGAAGCTGTGGTTGCTGACATACCATTTAGAGTGTATGCAGTAACTGAGTCAACGCTTGCGCCAGATACTACATGTTGTAGCAGTATTGCGGATAATGCATCTGAGTCGTTAAGAATACCGTCAAGTAGGTTACTGTCTATCATTGCAAATGCGGCATCAGTTGGAGCAAACACAGTGAACATTTCATCTTCATTTGCTAATACAGAGTCTAGGCCGGCTTTTTGTAACGCAGCAACTAATGTTGTAAATGAACCATTGGCGACGGCCGTTTCGACTATGTTCATTGAGCTTGCCATCATTTCTGCTGGAGGCATAAGCACAGCGTCAATGACATGGATAATACCATTATCAGTCTCAATATCTGTGGTGATCACCGTTGCTGTATTTACCAGCAAGTTGTCGCCATCTAATGACAAACCAATATCTGCTCCGTTAACTGTTGTCACTTTGGTTCCAGCGGCAGCAACTGCGGCACTTGCATTAACTTCAGAGTCTAACACGTGATAAGTTAATATTTTGCTCAGTGTATCGGTATCGGCTAACAATGCATCGATAGTGTCTTGTCCAAGTAATGCAAATGCATCATCGGTTGGTGCAAAGACTGTAAAATTAGCAGATTCGTTTGCAAGGGTGGTATCTAACCCTGTGGCCTGTAATGCCGCAACTAATGTTGTGAATGAGCCGTTGGCAACTGCAGCGTCAACAACAGTCGTTGTTGTGGGTGCAGGGGGTGGCGTCTGAACTACTGGCGTTGGTGCGTGAACTTCATCGTCATCATCTGAACAAGCGGTGATGACGAATGAAAAAAGCAGTGTTATTATTAGAAGATTGATCCTTTTGATATTCATTGTATTTACCTTGTACGTTTGTAAGTAGCATTGCGATCTACGGAATACCAATATCAATCGGATCAATTTTTAACCAATAAGGTTAAAGTTTGCAGTTTGCTCTGGTTGCAAAGCTCTGCTCAGGACGTTTAGTAATAGATAAAGTAAGCTCAGCAACATCAATACCGTAAAAGCTCATATCCGTTCGGTTAATCAAAGTAGAGTCATCAATTTGATATAACCAATCATCCAAGTACAAGGTTCGTATTCCAGACTCAGTATTCACATTAAGATGATATTTCCAGTTCAATGTATTGCCTACGACAGAGCCTTTAGCTTCGCCTTCAACATCACTTGCAGTGCCAACATAAGAATCGCCATCCTTTGTTAAGTACCAGCATCGGTATTCAATTTCACCGTCATTGAAATAAAACTTTTCATCGAGCAAACCTTTATTGCCTTGCCAGGTAGCAACCAGTTCGGCGTGAAATGACCGAACCACTTGACCCGAAAAGTCTTGAACTATGCCATGGGCGACTAAAGAACCTTGAAAAAACTGATCAAGTTCTAACTTTGGTGAGTTGTTTTTATATTTTTCGAGGGATTGACTGCAACTAACCAATGCCATGCAACTAGCTATAACAAGCAGTGCTTTCTTCATTTCTTTTCTCCTTTTAACTTGGCCGCGAGCTTGGGATAAGCACTGTCTTTTGCTAACCAGATATTGGCAAAGTGAATACCGAAGGCTTTGTCTTTGATAGTGCCAAGGTAACTTTTATTAAAGAAAAATTGGCTAGTTCCGTCGCTTGTTCTAACGAAACTTATTTGATCTGATTCAGTTACATCAGGCCACATTTGCTGTAACGATTGACGCCAAGAGAATGCTTGTTGTTCAGTAATTGGTACCGGTATTTGATTAAAGGTTTCGTCAATTAACTCCTCTGCTTCGAAGTCCCTAAGGTAGGTCAATGTCAGTTTAAAACTACAGTCCTTACAGTAAGAACCCGTTTTGCTGCTTAACTCAGCTTCGTATATATCGAACCAAAGTACACTCAACTTTGCTTTACCAATTGATGGCCAGTTAGGGTAGTCCACCAGCACTTTGTCAGCATTTGCCGGTTGTGCTAAAAGCACGAGTAGTAAGATTAATAAACGATTACCTTTCAACATAAGTATCTTCTATTTTGTACTGGGAAAAAAACAGGCTGGGTAAAAGTAAAAACCATATAGGCATGAGTACTAACCAAGTTGATAGATAGCCAAATGGCAAACTTACTGCGCCTAATTTGGCAGCTGCAAGGTAGCTAAGTGGCGCTAGAGCGGCGCCGGATAAAGCCATCACTAACCAATTTTTGTTGAAAAATGACGACAGAGTAGTGATGTTTGTGGCGAACCCAAGCCAAAGTAACAGGAGCCAAAAAGGTGGTATATATGCGGGCTCATTATGGAATTGAAACCAGTCAAATAAGGCTAAAATAAAATCAATGCTAAAACCCGCCACTCCAAGTACGATTATCGACTTTAGCTCTTGCTTGGCGTAACAATGAAAGTATAAGTGAGCACAAAGTAGTATCGCGCAGACAAAAAATGCGTAGTTTTGCAATAAAATGCATGACCACCAATAAGCTTGGAAGCCAATAAAATTTACCCAAGGTTTTTGCGTCAGTCCCATTTTGTTCTGCAAAGATTAAGATCAATAATAATTTTACGTGTTGGCGAAAAAAATGATCAAACTTGAGCTAATTAATCATTTAACAGGTATTTTTTGCTAGATATCTTTTTCTTTTGCTATTTCTGTACCTACTAACAATAATGTAGATGTTAGTTGTATCGCGTTTAATCGTTGCAGATAGTGACGGTTATTTCGCTTAATTATTTAAATCAACCGTTAAAAGTTAGCGCCGTTGTTAGGTGCTTGTAAGGTGAAAAAATGTATTTAGTTAGACTTGTTTATGTAAGTTCGATAAGCGCAGATTTTGAGCCAGATGATCTCAATAAGATCTTGGAGTCAGCAAAACACAACAACAAGAAAAACTTTGTCACCGGCTTGTTGGGATTTAACCGAAAGATATTTTTACAATGCCTTGAAGGTTCCCGAGCCAAAGTCAATGAGACTTATCATCGAATATTAAAAGACTCTAGGCATGACAAGATCATTATGCTTGATTACCGAGAAATCATTGAAAGAGAGTTTGATGATTGGTCAATGGGGTTTATTCCTGAGTCGAGCTTAACCACAAACATCAATTTAAGATTTTCCGGCGACGATGTTTTTGATCCCTACGAAATGAGCGGTGAAAGTGCACATAGGTTAATGGTTGCGTTGAAAGACTGTGTGCCTCTGCATAAGTAGAGGTGACTGTGTTGAGGTGTATCTTTGTTATCATCCTGTGTTTTTGCGCAACTCCTCTTTTTGCCAACAATGTGGTGATCACATCAGGCGAGTTTCCACCATATGCTAGTCAACATTTATCAGACAAAGGCATTGCCAGTCAAATTGTGCTCGGTGCGTTTAAACTATCTACCACTAGGACGAACATTGAGCTTCAATTCTTACCATGGAAACGAGCTGTGGCATCGCTTCGAAATAACGAAGCTGTAGCATCTTATCCTTACTTTATGAATGCCCGTCGCCAACAAGAGTTTTATTTTAGTGAACCTTTATATGCTTCGACGGGGTTGGTTTATGGCAATGAGTTGACCAAAGCCGATATGATGCCAAGGGCGGAAAGTCTGGTCTGTTTACCACTTGGCTTTGCCATGGGGTCGATGGCAGACATTATAGAAAAGTACAACTTGGTATTGGTTCGTCCTAATTATTTAGTTCAATGTTTTCAGCTGTTGTACAAGCACAGGGTAGAGTATGTGTTTGCCGATAAAGATGTGGCGGAGTTCATTGTTAAACACAAACTGCAGCCGTCACCAGTAAAAATGTACCCGTTACCCTTTTTTAATACTCATTCGAACTTACATTTAATGGTTAAAAGGACGGAACAGGGACGATTGATATTGAATAGTTTCAATCAAGGTTTGCAGGCATTTAAGCAAACACAGCAGTATAAAAACTTGCTCCAGAAAGTGCATTAGCTAATGGCTAGACTGTTGTGTTTGTACAAACGTCAAAATAAAGAAAGCCTGGACAAATCCAGGCTTTTTTAACCATAACTTATATTTAGAAGTTAACTTTACCTCGTAAGTACCAGAACGCACCATTAAAGCCAAATGGCGATGTGATAGCGTGCTGCTGACCTAGGAAGTTTAAGATCCCGTTGTTTTCTTTATCAGGGTATTCATCAAAGATGTTTTCACCACCAATGGCAACGGATACGTTTTCAGTGATGTCCATTGAGAACTCAACGTCAACTAATACAGCACTGCCATATTTATAAGCATCTGAACCATCACCAGGGCCAAATAAACCGCCTGTCGAAGACCAATCACCGTAGCGGTTAAGTCTTACTAGTGCGTTGTATTTGTCTAAAGAGTAATCGAAGCTAACAACGGAGCTGTGCTCTGGAACTTGATTCTCTAAATCAAATACACGACCTTGATTAATGGTATTTGCTTTTACGCTAGATACTTCTTGTTGGTTGTAGTTATGACGGAAATCGACCGTTAACTCACCATCATAAATTTCATAGTTAGTTTGGACATTTAAATCGATGCCTGACACTTCTGAGTCAAATGCATTAACAAAGAAGTTACCGTTACTACCAGCTAATAAATCCGCATTTTCAATATTGGCTGCGCGTAAGCGTGCTAACTCCGAGTCGCCAATCGTAAAGCTTTGTAAAGCAATACGATCTTCAATATCAATGTTATATAAATCAACTGTAACTGTTGTATCAGCAGTTGGTGTGTACACTAAACCAACACTGTAACTTGTTGATTCTTCAGGTGTTAACGGTTGAGAACCAAGAGCTACAGAAATAGGGTGGTTAACAGGGTACGTACCACTTGGTATTAAGTTACCGCTAGAGTCAGACGTTGTTGTTACGTTCAATGTATTGATCTGACCTGGTGTTGGCGCACGGAAACCTGTATTTACCGTTGCCCTGACTGCTAATTCATCACTCACTTCGTATCGTGAAGACAGTTTCCAATCTAACGTGCTACCAAATTCATCATAATCTTCGTAACGCAATGCAATACCTGCAGATAATTCATCGGTTAAGTCACCCTCAACATCAATATATGCGGCCATACTTTGGCTGTAGAATGAACCAGCAGATTCAGGAGCAAAACCTTGGAAACCATCAGAACCTACACCAAACTGAACAAAAGTTGGGCCTGTTGCCGTTGAAGCTTCATCACCTGCGCTGATCTTATAAACTTCTTCACGCCACTCTGCACCAAATGCTAGGTTGAATGCGTCGTAAGCCTTGACAAAATCAGCATTAACACTGGTTTCTTCTTGCGCTAATGTACCTGGGTTAAACGTAGTTGGAGATAAGTTACCTAAACTAGGGTTTATACTGTCTTTTAGTACATACTCAACTTCGTTTTCAGCATTTCTAAAACGAACGTCCCAAGAGAAATCATCTTCTGTTTCACCTTTTAGACCTGCAACAAATGCATAGTCACTAATGCCAGCACCAAATAGTGGGCTATAACCGCCTGGGAATTGGCTGTGGATAGGGTTTTGCAATACGTAACCACTTGGGCTAGAGCTGTTAGCGGTTAAGTAGTTTGATGGATCAAGTGAACTAGCAAGGATAGAATCAATTAACGACTGTGGTGCTGCATCTGGTAGACCATCTCCGTCAGCATCTGTAAATAATGTGCCGCGAGGGGTAATAGCTGCATTATTGGCTGCTGTTGGTAAAACAGGTGTACGATAGAAGAAACCAGATAAAGTATCATTGTCCATATAGCTTAGGTTACTGTAAGCCTGAGTATTATTACCAAGCTCTAAACCGGCGTTAATAAATACTTTAGTTGACTCTATATCTGGATCGCCCCAACGCTGGCCAAAGCCATTATATGGCACTTGATCGGCGCCAACAATTGCAGCCACTGATTGCGCATCAGGTCTTGGTGTACCACGACTTGTAATGTCAGAACTTGAATGTTCAACAGAAACGTTAACGAAACCATCTTCGCCTAATGCAAAACCTGCATTCGCACTAACGCTATAACGCTCACCATCGCCTTCTTTGTATTCGCCTGTTTGAGCACTTAAGCTGAAACCTTCATTAGCGTCATTTAAAATTAAATTAACTACCCCAGCAATAGCGTCAGAACCGTATTGAGCAGAAGCGCCATCTCTTAGTACTTCAACGCGTTTAATTGCACCAGAAGGGAAAGTTGAGAAGTCCACACCTTGTGAACCTTGGTTAACTGTACCTAAAGGAGCAAGTTGTAGGTTAACAAGTGCAGAACGGTGTCGTCTTGTGCCATTAACTAAAACTAATGTGTGGTCTGGTGATAAGTTACGTAAAGTGACAGGTCTAACAAAAGCAGTACCATCAGCAATAGGGAAACGTTGAGTGTTGATTGATGGGGCGATCTTAGATAATGAGTCAGTAAGGTCGAATGCGCCTTGTTCTTGGATAGAGTCGCCGCCTAGAATATCAACAGGAGATAAAGTTTCCGTCGGTAGCTGACCCACCTTACGAGAGCCAGTAATCAAGATCTTTTCAACGTCTTCACTAGCTTGAGCATCTTGGGCTGCTTCAGCAGCGGTGGTGTTTAAAGTTGTTATTGTGATGCCTGACAACAATGCCAATTTGATTGCGTTAGACACTTTTGTTGTTTTTATCATTTTTATTATTCCTTTTCATGTTCGCGTTAATTTGTACATGACAAAATCCACTTTGGCTATTGCAACATTTGTAATTAAAGATTTCACTTTAGGAAATAATATTAAAAAACAAACAGTTGATGCTTAAAAAAGCATCTTGTTATTGGCTTTGTGGTTTTAATTTTTTATTAATGTGGCTTTCTGGAAAAAATTTTGCTTATCGGTGGGTTTTTGTTAAAACTATTTATCTAGCCTTTTTGGCTTTGTGCATAATCGATAGTAATTTATCGAACACTTTTATTATCAAGTGTGTCAGTGCCATTGAACTAGATTTAGATTTGTTTATTCGTATTTTGAATAACCCTATGAGATATAAAGGCTTATGTTGTTTTTGAACGGTTGAAAAGCAATCAAGGCTAGTGAATAATGCACACACTAAAACCACTAAATACGTTGGGGAATGGCTTTGCAAAGTGGTGAGATCTTTAGCAACAAAAGTAAGAAAAAGTCGACCAAAGCTATTATTGTTCGGGTCGCTTTAGCAATATTGCTTTGTGTCCTTTTGGCACTGTTTGGTTATTGGAGCTATTTGTCGTTTGAACAGCAACAAACTTCATTGAACAATTCGCTGCAACCAGTCTTGAAGCAACAGTTAAATCCCGTGGAACTGGCACAACAGCGCAGCACATTGCTGAAGTCTTTAAGTATTAATATTGATAGTGAAGTTGTTGATGTCGAAACCCCATTGACTATCGAAAAAAGTGAACAAGGCTTTACCGTTAGCTCGCGTTTACGATTGGCGTTTTTTAATCACTCTGAGCTTTATGTAAAAGTTTCAGACATCCAAGCCGATGTAACTAAACAAGCAGACCATAGCTATGCTGTAGATATTAGTTTGCTGCAAGAACAAAAACAAAGCGTTGTAGTACCGCCATTGGCAAAGGCTTACGTCGATCTCTACTTTAGCGCTGATGCAGAGTGTCTGCTGAAAAGTTTTGCTGCCTCTTGGCAATACCAATATGAAATTGACCATGCATCGCTAGATTTTATTTTTCAGCAAAATCAAGCATTGCGCAAACAAGTTGAGCTAGCGACCAAACATGTTGCTAAGGGTAGCCAAATTATTATAAATCATTCAGATCTCAAGTCGGTACAGGAGCGGACTAAAGATTTTTGTCAATATGAGATATAGTAAGTGAAATACAATTAACAATATTTGGCTGGTACGACTATCTTTAAGTCAGTAAAAAGCTGAATGAGTTCTGGGGTGAGGGCAATACCCAGTATTAAAAGGAAAGAATATGTTGTCAGAACACCAACAAACGATACTGATAGTAGATGATACGCCAGAAAATATTGATGTACTTGGCGCGGTGCTCAGGCCTTATTTTAAAGTAAAAGCGGCAATGAATGGCGAGGTCGCTCTTAAAATTGCTGCAGGTAAACATAAGCCTGATCTTATTTTATTGGATGTCATGATGCCTGACGTGGATGGCTATGAAGTTTGCCGAAGGCTAAAACAAGACATTACAACGGCTTCTATTCCTGTCATATTTGTTACTGCGAAAAGTGAAGTTGCAGACGAGCAAACTGGTTTTGACTTAGGAGCTGTAGACTACATTACCAAACCAATAAGCCCGCCCATTGTTATTGCTAGAGTCAAAGCCCAGCTGGCATTATACGACCAAGCCCGTCATTTAGAGTCTTTGGTTGCCAAACGTACTGAAGAGTTAGACCGAGCGCATATTGAAGTTATTCATAGACTAGGCAAAGCTGCCGAATATAAAGATAATGAAACGGGTATGCACGTAATAAGGATGAGCTATTTTTGCAAATTCTTAGCTCAGCAACTCAAACTTGATAATGAATGGGTAGAGCTTTTGTTCAAAGCTGCTCCTATGCACGATATCGGCAAGATTGGTATTCCAGATGCCGTTTTATTAAAGCCTGGTAGGTTAGATCAGCAAGAACTTGAAGTAATGCAAAAGCATGCTGAGTTTGGTGCAAGGATCATAGGTGAGAGCGATGTACCTGTATTGAAAATGGCACGAGAAATTGCTATTTATCACCATGAAAAATGGGATGGTTCAGGCTATCCTTATGGGTTGAAAGGAGAACAAATTCCCCTTTGTGCACGTATTGTCGCAATAGCTGACGTGTTTGATGCGCTGACAAGTGAGCGGCCATACAAGAATGCCTGGCCAGAACACGAAGCTTTAGCATTGCTAGAGCAACAGGCAGGGCAACATTTTGATCCTAATATTGTACCGCTTTTTACTCAGTGTTTAGAGCAGGTTAGAGAAGTACAACAACGTTTTAAAGATACCGATATAGAGTAAGGGAAAACAATGCAGGGAGCGACGATCACAACCAAAGCTATTAGCAGCTATCAACTGATATTGCTACGTTTCTTTTTATTTCTATTTTGCACGCTCAGCTTTAATTTGAGCGCTACTGCAGTCACAACAAACAAGCAAAAAATTGAAAGCCTTTCTTTGCAGCAAGGTTTACTTAACCCGCAAATTTATGATGTGGTGAAAGATGAGCAAGGTTTTATCTGGTTTGGCACGGTTGATGGTATCAAGCGCTTTGATGGTTATGGATATGCCTCTTTTGTTCACGACCCAAACAAAGCGAGATCATTATCGAATAATAACGTGAGTGTGATGCTCTCTGATAGTCAGGACAGACTATGGATTGGTACTTGGGGAGGCGGATTAAATTTATACCAAAGAGAAAGCCAAGACTTTGTTCATTATCGACATGACAAGAGCAATGATAACAGTATCGGAGCCGATAAAATTCAAGCTATTTTCGAAAGCCGTACAGGCCAAATATGGTTAGGCACAAATGGCGGTGGCTTAAACTTATTTGATAGTCAGTCACAGTCTTTCAGGCGTTTTCTTCATACTCCCAATGAGCCAACTTCAGTTAGTCACAATCGGATCTGGAGCATTGCAGAAGATAACCAAGGCAACATTTGGCTAGGTACGTCAGATGGCTTATCAAAAAAATTGGGTAACAGTGATAAGTTTCAACGTTTCGGAGCCGAGAGCGGCCTCGATCACTCGGAAATTAGAGTGTTACATTTTGATAAAAACGACAATATTTGGTTGGCTACTCGCAACAGTTTTGGTCGTTTCTCGACCGAAAATAATCAGTTTCAAGCGTTTCAGCTGCCAGGTGGTAACATGCCTAGTGTTACTAAGATCACGCCCTATGAAAACAGCCTGTTGTTATCAACATTTGCAGGTATTTATCGTTTTGACTTAGCGACCAACAAGTTTGTTCGAGCCAGTGAAGAGGGACATTGGGCGTTACTGCAAAATCGTGACGTAAGGCAAGTTATGGTAGACAACAATGGTCTACTATGGGCTGCAACCCGATACTCTGGCGTTAAAAAGATCCATCTCAATCCACCAGCTTTTAAAGCTTGGAGTAATTATTTATCGGAACAAAAGTTAGCTGGGCTATTTTCCCAAGTGATGTCAATCATACCAAAGCAAGATGGTGGTATGTGGCTAGGAACGGGACGAAGCTTAGTGCACTTTGATGGTAAAAATACTTTTGTGCCAAATATGTCAAAGCAAAACTTAGATGCTTTGAACCGGTTACGGATAAAAAATATGGGGTACGATAATGACGGTGGCCTATATATGGGCACCAATTTTGGTTCTTATTACTTGGCTCAAGGTTCAACCAATATTCGTCAAATGGAGCTTGATTGGGCACAAGGAAATGATAAAACAATTGAGTTTCTTACCCATGATGACCAAGGCTGGTTATGGTATACCTTGACCAAAGCTAAAAAAATAGCACGTTGGAACCCCAAAACTAAACAAGTTAATTACTACCTTAATAATGTCGATTCAGAATTTGCTTTTATGGACCAACAAGGTTTTGTTTGGGTCGGAACCAGCGGCGATGGCTTGTTTAAAATCGACCCCAATAGCAAAGCAGTAGAGCACTTTAGTCCTAGCACAGATAAGCAAAAAATTAGTGATTTTCATGTTAATGATGTGCTGCAAATTGACCAAGATACTATCTGGTTTGCAACCAATCGAGGTCTTGATAAATACGATGTAAATAGCCAATCTTTTCAACCCGTTAAGATTGATATTGAAGGAACAGGTTTTGCTGTACTGTCTCTGGTTGCAGATACACAAGGAGTACTTTGGTTAGCGACAGCCAAAGGCATATATCGTTTTAATTCAGATAACAACGTTTTCCACTACTTCACCGTGAACGATGGTTTGCAAAGCAACAACTTTTTACCGCGTTCAGGAATACGTGCTAGTGATGGACAAATCTATTTTGGTAGCATTGATGGTCTGACAGGCTTTGACCCAAATAAAATTGAGATAAGTGAAGAAATTGCCCCTCTAGTTATTACCGGAGTTGAAGTCGATGGCAACAATATATTTCCAATCCCTAAAATACTAAAACTGCCACACCACTATAAACAACTTACCATAACCTATGCTTCTTTGGATTATCGAGCGAGTGAGGATAACCGTTATCGAACTCGATTAAATGGCTACTTGAACGATTGGAGTGATATTAGCCAAACACAAAGTGTCTCCTATGCCAGAATGGAACCTGATACTTATGTATTTGAAGTCATTGGCAGTAATAAACACGGGATCTGGAACCCAATATCTGAAGTGTTAAAAATTGAAGTTGTGCCGGCTTGGTATCAAACCACTTGGTTCAAAGTTCTTACCCCTTTGAGCATTATTATTCTATTTCTTATGATCTACCTAAACCGGGCTAGGGAACATCGCAGGACTCAGCGATATTTATCACAGCAAGTAGAGAGACGGACTAAGGATATATTCGTTCTCGCCGATGTTGGTAAAGACATAGCTGCAACGACAAACATGGAAGAGATTGGTCAGCTACTATTTAACAAACTGAACTCTTCGCTTAACACTCAAACCTTTGCATTAGGCTTATATCAACCTGAGATCAAAAGGGTAGAGTTTATTTTTGCCATGATAAGAGGAGAAAGACAAGCCAGTCTTTCACTTAACGCCAAAAGGCCTAGTAAGCCCGTATCTTGGACGATTCACAATAAACAAGAGTTTATTGCAACGAGCCCTAGCGATTGGGATAAATTTGCCATGCAGGCAAGTGCAAACCTCAACGGAGCAGATACCAAAACAGTGGTTTGCCAACCTTTAATGGCAGGTAACTCCTTACTGGGTGTATTGACAGTGCAGAGCGATGAAGAGAATGGCTTTGACGCCTCGCAACTGAATATTTTACGTATCGTATCAAGTTTTGCCTCAGTGGCGGTTTCCAATAGCTTATATTTTAAAGATCTGGCGGAAGCTGAACAAAGAATGGATATGGCGATGCAAGGTGCCAATACAGGGGCTTGGCAATGGGATCCAGACACCAACAAACTAATAACTAATGATATTTGGGCAACGATGCTAGGTTATGACAAGCAACAGTTGTTGGCTCAATATGGGGAAAATGCAGAGTTGTTGCTCAGATTGGTTCACCCTGAAGATGTAGAACCTTGCATTGACGCGTTAAAGAGACACTTGCGCTGCGAAACTGATGATTACCGTTGTGAATTTAGGATGAAAGCGGCTGATGGCTCTTGGAAGTGGCTGTTAAGTGTTGGTAAAGCAGTACGAGACGAGTCTGGCCAACGCGCGGTTAAAGTATTCGGCATACATATGGACATTAGTGAAGCCAAAGCTATGGAGTCAGCATTAAAACAAGCCAAGAATAAAGCCGAGAGTGCAACTCAAGCCAAGTCCGACTTTTTATCCAATATGTCACACGAGATCAGAACGCCAATGAATGCGATCATTGGCATGAGCCATTTAGCACTACAAACTGAATTAAATCGCAAACAGCAAAATTATATTGAAAAAGTACACAGAAGCGCAGAGTCATTGCTGGGCATCATTAATGACATACTCGACTTTTCAAAAATTGAGGCGGGACGTTTAGAGATTGAAAATATTGAGTTCTGTCTGGATGATGTACTTGATAATTTAATTGATGTGGTTGGTTTTAAAGCAGAAGAAAAAGCCATTGAACTTTTCTTTCACATAGTACCGAATCAAGTTCCAACCTACCTCGTAGGCGATCCGTTAAGATTAGGCCAGATACTGCTAAATTTAGCCAATAATGCTGTTAAATTTACTGATATGGGCGGTGAAATAATTATTAAGGTATCAACGCTCTGGCATACGGACAAGCAGTGTAAATTACAGTTTTGCGTGTCCGACAATGGTATCGGTATGACAAGTGAGCAGCAACAAAAGCTGTTTACCTCTTTTAGTCAGGCTGATTCTTCGATAACTCGTAAATACGGGGGAACTGGCTTAGGGCTGGCAATATGTAAAGATCTGTCCGAGCTTATGGGCGGTAAGATCTGGGTAGAGAGTGAAGAAGGTAAAGGCAGTGACTTTATATTTACCATTGAATTTGGAGTACAAGCGGAACAACAAAATAAGCGCCAGGATCCTAGTATTCAAGATTTGAATATTCTAGCGGTAGATGATAGCGACACTGCACGAGAGATCATGGACTCTCAACTATCAGGGTTAAACCTTAACTATACTATTGTGAATAGTGGAGAGTTAGCAATTACTCACTTGGAACAGAACAACTTAAGTAACCCTATCGACATTGTACTTATGGATTGGCAAATGCCAGGTATGGATGGTATAGATACCGCTGCAGCAATTCGTTCAAGTCGAAAAATATCGAAGCAACCGAAGATCATTATGGTTACCGCTTATGGTAGAGAAACCATTGACACTGTGTTTGACCAGCTCAATATATCAGCCTCACTAAGTAAACCGGTAACGGCATCGACCATGTTAGAAGCAATTACAGAAGCAGCTGGCGGAGCAGGCGTTGCATCACCTTATTGTCATATTAAGCAAAACAATTTATCGGTTGAAGATGCATTAACAGGCGCCAATATTCTGCTGGTCGAAGATAATGAAATGAACCAAGAACTGGCCTGTGAACTATTACAAAATGTTGGAGCGAACGTGACGATTGCTGAGCATGGGCAAGTTGCTTTGGAGCTAATTGACACGAATTACTTTGATGCCGTGTTAATGGACTGTCAAATGCCTGTAATGGACGGCTATACCGCGACAAGAGAAATTAGAAAACTAGAAAGATTTAACAACTTACCGATTATTGCCTTGACCGCAAATGTTATGGCAGAGGACTTAGAGCAAGTAAAAGCCTGCGGCATGAATGACCATATAGGTAAACCAATCAATGTTGCACAAATGTATAACACATTAGCCAGTTGGATAAAGCCGACACCAAATTTGTATGTTAATTCAGAGTTACCCGAGCCAACCGACAAGTTAGTTTTTACTGTACTGGAGGGCATAGATATCGAAACTGGCTTAGCAACAACGAATCATAATGTTCAATTATACAAGAAGCAGTTATTGCGTTTTATATCCAGCTACCGCAACTTTTCTGAAATCTTTAATGCCGCACTTAGTAGCGAAGATCCTAATGCTGCAAGTCGAGAAGCTCATTCTTTAAAAGGCATTGCAGGTAGTTTAGGTGCACATAATTTATATCAACTGGCAGGGCAACTAGAACAAGCTTGTGTCGAACAAGATGACTATCAAATACAGCTAGAACAAGTGTTGGCTGAATTACAAACTGTGCTAACTGCAATAAATGGGGTTAAACATACCCTTGAAACGACGAGCTCAGCAAAAAGTACGAACAATAAAGTGAACCAAACTAAGCTCAAAGCTCAGCTCTCAAGCTTAATTGGCTTATTACAAGAATATGATACCGATGCAGTAGATATCTTAGATGAATTAAGCAGTTACTCTGTAGATAGCCAATTTGACAGTTACATTGCGGATATTCAAAAAGCGATGGATGAATACGATTTTGATGTTGCAACTGAGCACGCAAGTAAGTTACACGATGCTGTTGCTGGATAATTTACAATATCAAGGTGCTAGGTCATCATATTATAAATAGGCAACTTACCTAGTAACTGCCGATGTAAATAATTGTGCTTGTGACTGATTAGGCTAACGTGCCCGGAGTTAGCTTTCGAACCCAGACACAAGCTCCTGTAGATTTACTTTTGAATACTGCCTATTAGTGATTTAATTTAGTATTGTCATCAGAAAACTCAAAGCTTTCGAACATAAGCTATGTCAACTGGAAAGTCATACTTGCTCTGTGTTTGCAAGATAAAAGTATAAACCTCTTTTGTATAGTTAAATAAAAATAAAACAGTTTTAGTGTAAAATTATGTGTTAAATAACAGTAAATTAGACAGTGTTTATTATATTGTTATTTTCATTGGTAATACTAATAAGAGTCAAATAAGCCAGGTGAGTATGTACTTCTCTATATTAATCTTAATAGCTTTATTGAATAGGCTAAATATTATATTTAAGCGTTAGTTAATTTATTTTATTTTTCTATTGTAAAAACGCCTTATTTATGGAGCAAAACTAACTTAACTTGACCTTGTATTAACATTGTTGTAAGTAAACTTAAATTGGAATTAAGGTTATATAGCGCCATATTCTGATACAAAGAATTATCAAAAACCTCCTATTGCTTCTCTATTTCGTTTTTAATTAACTGTTTTAAAAAGTATTTTTAATTTTATTTCAAAATTGACTAAAGTTTCTATATCTCCACTATAAATAAATATCTAAAAGAAAATTGTTTTTATTATCCTATTTTGGGGTTTTTGATTGTGTTTTTGTGCGCTATATCCAACAATAAAATAATATTGTAATAAATGTAGATTATAATCTACTTGTGTGATTAAATGCAGTCTAAACTTTAATGAAATAAACTTTTAGTATTAGTGGTTTGTTAAGCTATCGCTGTATGAGTATCAATGACTTAGAGCTAACAAAATATAAAGTTTAGATCTTTGTTTTTATTCAGTAATTTCATTAAAAATGGGTAGAGGTTGTGTTTATAAAAGCGAATCGTAAAAATATTTGATGATCTTCTTATAAAATTACTGTTAATTTATACAGTGGTGTATAATTGATGAAAACTGATATTGGAGCCCAACTGCTTTTATATTTTACTGGAAGGGAAGACTAATGTTTAACTTACTGATTATTTTATTCTTTATTGCTTTGGTTACTGTTGTTTTACAATTTTTCCAAAACAAAAAGAATAAAATGCTGGGGTTTTTAGAACGACAATCTTTTGAGGTTTTATTGCTTGATTACCAAGCTGATAAAGAAAAAGATCCAAAATTGAGAATGGCAAAAAGCCTAGAAGCCAAGATAAAAAGAGATAAAATTGTTGAATCTCAGCTAAGGTAAATAGTCTAACTACTGCTTGATTTAGCTAATTCAATTAAGTTCAATGACAACTGACTTTCGTCACCGTTTGAGACAAAACACTCGTAAGTCATAGTGATAGCTGCTGCAACGAAGTCATTATCATTTACCTCAAGCTTGTTGGCTAAGTCTAAGCAGTACTTTACTGCTCGACTCATGGCCTCATCATTTAATCCATCAGTGGCTTTGCTTTGGCCATTTGAATCAATGCCAGCTGGATGTAAAATCTGCCAAGGTGCTATTTTAAAGTAAGCAGCAATCGTTTCTAACTTATCGGTTGTTAGATTAATAGAATCCAGTTTTTCATCTCTTACAAAAGCGGAAATATAACTTTTAGAAATCGCACCAGGAATACTAGCTGACTGATTACATTCTTTGGCAATAGTAGCAGGCACAACATGTCTGCGTCTTATAATATCACGCACATTTTCTGCTGCTAACTTAGATAAGCCCATAGTCATCTCCATACTTACGAATTGTTTATTATTCTCTACTTTATTTATTATTTTGCAACACTGTAATTATATACAGTTACCCAGTTGTACAAGATCCACATATAAAAACATTAAAATTTATAAACTTTATATAAAACAATAGTAGAATATATTGTACTTTTGTGTTTAAAATTGTCTCAACTTAAAAGC
This sequence comes from Psychrosphaera sp., assembly GCA_965200905.1. Classification (GTDB taxonomy): domain Bacteria; phylum Pseudomonadota; class Gammaproteobacteria; order Enterobacterales; family Alteromonadaceae; genus Psychrosphaera. Next base: position 6,656 of record CBDAVN010000013.1, on the reverse strand, counting down.
TAGCTCCTAAAAATGACTAAATAGAGAGCTAGTTACTGTGTGGTAATTGCTGATTGAGCTGTTTTGTTGAGCTCGTAGGTAAACCTTTTCCCATTAGAACTACTTTGGTTTGGCGTATTGCTATTTTGGGGGGAGGTTAATGACAACTAACTCAATCCGTCCAATCAGTTGCCGTGGGAATTTTATGATAAATACAGGGTTATATTAATGAGCGTTGCAGCTTTGAACTTTAGTACTAGAGAATTTGCAAAGATATTTGGCAGTACAAAAAAAAGAACTGCTATTAAGCTAGCGGACAATACCAACACATTAACCGAGGTAGTGTTGTTATGTGATAAAAGGCCAACCCAAAAAATGGCCGAAATTACCGAAGTCAGGACAGTAAGACTTGGGGCATTAACGTTATCTGATGTTATTGAGCATGGTTATGGCTCTTTATTGGAGCTTAAAACTGAACTTATACAGAAGTATCGTAAAAATATAGGCGAGTATGACGTTATTAGCATAATTCGCTTCGAGTTCGAAGGAGATTAAACTGATGGAGCAGCGAATTATTGAACATAAGTCATTAACGGATATTTCAAGTAACAATAGAAACCACGACAGCGCTGGTGGTTTCATCATATTGCATCGCTCATTGAGAGAACAACCTTGGTACAAAAACGCCGACTATAAAGCCGTGTTTATTGAATTAGTATTAAGAGCTCAATTTCAGACCACAACTAAGACGTATAAAGGTATTACCCTGTCAATTGGCAGAGGTCAAGTTTTCACTTGTAATCAGCAGCTTGCTAACGATACGGGAATTAGTTTAAGCCAGGTGAAAAAAGCGATAGCTGTATTTAAAAAGCTGGGACAAATTGATTGCCAAAAAGTGAGTAACAAAGGAGCCTTGATCACACTGCTCAATTATGACAAGTGGCAAAGAAAACAAGAACTAGATCGAGATCTCAATAAAGCTCCAGTACCAGATCCAGTCAAACCCAACAAAGGTAAGCCTTTGCCGACAGTTTCTAATACGTTGCTTGAACTAGTTAGAGAACTGGATCTAGAACTACAGAGTAACAACGTAAACAAATTAGAGTTACATACCAGCTTAACGCCAGAGCTTGGCTTTGAAATTTTCTGGAACTGCTACCCCAAAAAAATAGGCAAGCAACCGACTTTTAAAAAGTTTTCTCAGCAATTTTCAACAGCAAAAGACAGCAATGAATTCTTACTAAAAGTGCTAACCAATGTATTGCAGCGATACAGGTTAGAGCCGCAAACATGGAATCCAAACAGTAAGTTTTGCTTACATCCTTCCACCTATTTGAATCAAGCCAGATACCAGGACGAGTTAGTAATTCAGGAGCAATACAGTGAAAGATTTAGTCCAACTGACAAAAAAGCAAGTGTCTCAATGGGGAGGGCAGCAGCCACTACCCAATCAGCCCAAGAAGTCTTCGCCGTTATCAATCAGCTCAACTACTCGTGAAGCGGTGGCCTTAATTTGGGTAACTATGGACAAGTTATTTAACGGCCGTTGGAGCCAAAAACACGGAGTGATCAAAGCAGGCAAAGAACTGCCAGAAGACTTTAACTATTTTTGCCGAGTGTTTGAAAGAGAGCGGATCAGTGTCGAGCAAGCTAAAGATTGCATCGAGTTTTTTGAATCAGAAAACCGCGAATGGTTGCCAACCTTAGGGCAAATTGTCAGCCGCTGTAAAAACAAGCTTGGGGTGGCAAAAGCTTCTCACCGAGAGTTAGGTAAAGATTTTGAGGTTGAACAGTGGCTTGGCGATAGAAGAGTAGCGAAAGAAACAGTCGCTTTAGACCTAGCGAAGATCAGACAGAAGTTAGGAGTTTATTCCTAAAAGTAATACTAAAACCGACTTGAATACAAATATTGCCAGTTATTTATGTCGGCTCTTGAACCTTCAACCAACAGATAAAGGTTCAATGATAAAGAAATTTAAGGAGCGAATATTATGAATATAGAGTTTTCAATACATGATGAGTTATCAGTATGGGGCAGGTGGGCTGCTAGTTGCACACCTAATAGTGAGACTGGGTGCTACAAGTCTCAACCTTTCAACTTAAAAGTCGGGGGGAAAAGTTTAAGTGTGCCTGAGTCTCGATTAGAGCAGATAGATGCCGCTATTTCTAAATTATTCAGTAAAGATGAAGCCTTGGTCGAAGCGATTAAACTTTACTATGTTGTAAGGAGAGGGTACCGAGACATTGCTGAAATACTGAATAAAAAACCGCAATGGCGTAAACCAGATCGAGCCAAAAGCTGGAATAAAGACAATGTAAAGCAGTGGTTAAATGTCGCAGTAGCTCAACTAGAAGGCTATCTTTTTGCTAAAAAAGAAGCGGCGTAATTCAACTTTTTATAACCATGCTCACTTTTTTATAAAAAATTAAAAAAAGCACTTGCATTTGTCTAGAAGTACTGTATATTTATACAGGTAGGCTGAGCCATCTATATAACTACTAGATGACTTGGCCTTTTTTGTATCTGTGTTTTAGACATAAGTGCTCTTGCATATTCTGGCTACTTTTAACTATTTAGATTAATGAGCGCCAGATATCACAGACATTTGTCTTTTATAAAGAAAGTAAATAACTTGCTTTTATTATTAGCTTTTCACTTTTTTATAAAAAATTAAAAAAAGCACTTGCATTTGTCTAGACGTACTGTATATTTATACAGGTAGGCTGAGCCATCTATATAACTACTAGATGACTTGGCCTTTTTTGTATCTGTGTTTTAGACATAAGTGCTCTTGCATATTCTGGCTACTTCTAACTATTTAGATTAATGAGCGCCAGATATCACAGACATTTGTCTTTTATAAAGAAAGTAAATAACTTGATTTTATTATTAGCTTTTCACTTTTTTATAAAAAATTAAAAAAAGCACTTGCATTTGTCTAGACATACTGTATATTTATACAGGTAGGCTGAGCCATCTATATAATTACTAGATGACTTGGCCTTTTTTGTGCCTGCGTGTTAGGCATGTTTTATTTTATTTCCTCAATGTTGTTGTTTGCCCCAGCTAAATACTGGGGCTTTTTTTATGGAAGATGAAAATGCCTAAATTTGGTCCAACTTCTTTATCTCGTTTAGAAACTTGTCACCCTGATTTACAACTGATCTTTAACGAAGCGATAAAAACAGTTGATTGCTCTATCTTGTGTGGGCACAGAAAACAAAGCGAACAAAACCATGTTTATGAAGCTGGGTTAAGCCAAGTTAAATGGCCTCACTCAAAGCACAACATTGTGCCATCCTATGCGGTAGATGCAGGCCCATATTTTGCTGAAATGCAAAATGTCGATTGGGAAGATGGACTGGCTTTTGCTGTATTTGCAGGCTACCTAAAAAGGATAGCTGAGGAGCTATATAAACAGGGAAAGATCTCACATCGTTTAAGATGGGGAGGTGACTGGGATGGCGATGGCCGAACTAAAGATGAACGATTTTTAGATCTACCCCATTTTGAATTAGTAAAAATATAATGGACTTTACCTTAATTAGTGACTTTTTGAGTTCTGCTGGTTTTGGCGCGATTGCTGGCGGCTTTTTTGGCTGGTTGAGCAAAAGAGAAGAACGAGAAAAAGTTAAAATACTGAACAAGCATGAAATTGACATGCTTGAGCACACAACGCAAAGGGATGTGCTACTAGCTGAAAAACAGGTGGAAAGGCAAGAAGTACAAGCGTTTGTTGAGTCTCAAAAGCCGATAAGCCAATTTGGTGAAGCGGTGAAAAGTATGGTTAGACCGACCATTACCGCAGTGCTGCTTTTTATAACATACGACATTTACCAAGCGCTAGATAAGCTCACTGGTGGTGTCGCCTCATTACCAGCTGAACAACAATACTTATTATACAAGATGCTGATCCAAAACATCATTACGCTTACCGCAACAGCAGTGAGTTGGTGGTTTGCTTCGCGCAGCAGTCATGCATCTGAGTTTAGATGGAAAAGATAATGGAACTCTCATTAGATGTTTTGTTTGGCTTTATTCAGTCCATGTTTGGCGGTGCTTTCTACTTATTGTGGAAGAAAATTGATAAAGCGGAGAGCAAAGCCGAAAAAGCGGTGGCTGAGCTACAAAAGTACAAAGTTCACATCGCTGAAACCTACGTTAGCCACGATCACTTAGACCGATAAAAGCAGAGACTTAGCGCTCCAGATCGTCCGTGGCCAAATTTTATTGTCTACCACATAGGTAGCTTTGACACTCAATAAGTTAGCTGAGTATTTCAGCCAACCATTTTTTCTATTAATTACACTTTGAAGACGGTTCGATGAAAAACACAGATTTTAGTGAAATTCACTCAGCAATGGTTAACCGCTTAGACAAAGCATTAACGAATGTTGCTAAAGATGACATCTCAATCTTTGAGCTAACAAAATTAACTCAATCAATCAGCAAACCTACCTTATTGCTTGAAACCAATGAAATAAAGGTTGAGCAAAATAACAAAGGCAGTGCTGGTATTGTTTGGCTACAGGTCAACTACCAAGCCCATTGTATCTTACCTGGTAACACAGGTAGTGAAAAAGTGGACTGCTTAGATTTTGCTTCAGTTGTGATCAAAACAGTCAATCAAAATACTTGGGGTTTACCCAATGTTGCTACGCCAACCTTGATGACAGGTTTTCCTAGTTATCACACCAGTAATCTAGCGGGCATTGAGTCTTTTGTCGTTTCGTGGTGGCAACGGGTCGCAGTGGACAGCCATTGGACCTTATCACGTCCACCTGCTGATCATGTTTTTATCAGTCAAGCGCCAGAGATCGGCAAAGCACATGCTGATAAATATGAGAAATTATAAATGAATATGCAATCGGTATTTAAGCGACTCGAAGCGTTGGAAAGGCAATTAGCTCAAATCGTTATTCGTGGCAAAGTCATTGAAATTGATCATGCTGCACAGCGCGCCAAAGTGCAATACGGTGAAGGTTTAACAACAGGTTGGTTGGCTTGGAAGCCTATTCGAGCTGGTCGAGCTATTGTTTGGTGGCCGTTAGAAGTCGGAGAAGCGGTAACAGTACTTTCTCCTGGTGATCTGAGTTTGGGCGAGATCATTCCCGCAAGCTACAGCGATGCCCACTCTGCGCCTTCAGATAACCCTGACCTTTGCATCGTGCAATTTGGCGATGGCTCGGAAGTTCGACATGACCGAAGTACCGGCGACTATACCGCCACGTACAAAGGCAATGCATTAATAAATGTAGAACAAGACACCACAATAAATGCTGAAGGAGCCGTCTCTATCAACTCTAATGGCAAAGACATTCAGTTAAATGGCGGTGCAGGAGTAGTAACCGGAGCACACATTTGTGCTTTTACTGGCAGTCCTCATAGTGACTGCAGTCAGCAAGTTAAGGCAGGAAAATAAATGGCGTTAAATCAATCAAGCGTAGTTTCCGCAGCAATGGGCAAACTCAGTTCTAAAGGTTTTGTCACGGATAGTAATCACGCAAAGCAACAAGTTATGGTCGAAGCTATCGTTGAAGCCGTTATTGAAGCAATAATGCGCGATGCACAAGTTATTGTCGCCAGCGGCTCAAGCGCTGGCTCGTATAAGGTGAGCTAATGAAAACAGGTACCAGCAGAACAGGCAAGCTAGTATCGGGCCTAGCTTATCTAAGGCAGCGAATTAAAGATGTAATTGAAACACCAAAAGGCTCACTCGTTGCAGAGCGAGAATTTGGCTCGGATTTTTATTTGTTGCAAGACCAAACGATAGACAAACGTTTTTACATGTCGGCTTACGTAAAACTGACCGAAGCAATTAACAACCCTGTTAATGGTTTGCAAGATTTTAAACTCGAAAATATGACTATCGATGTATTAAACGATAGGCAATTTGAACTCACTCTCACTGGCCAACTGTTAAACAATGGTGAGCCTATTATCTTAGAAAATATAGTGATCCAACAATGACCCAAATTGATTTATCTAAACTTCCAGCGCCAGAGATCGTGGTACAAAAAACCATTGATGAAATTCTACAAGAAAGATTAACCGCGTTAAAAAATGACGGCATCGACATTGATAATTTTACCGCTTCTGACCCGGTTTACCGAAACCTATTAGCAAGTAGCTATCGAGAGTTTCTAGTGCGAGCAAATGCCAATGAACAAACGCTTGGCAACATGCTGGCGTTTGCCAAAGGTTCACAGCTTGACCATATCGCTGCTAACCCTTTGTATAATATTCAGCGACTAGCGGGTGAATCAGACGAAGCGTTCAAACGCAGAATTCAATTAACCCCAGAAGGTTTTAGTGTAGCTGGACCTGAAGGTAAGTATATTTTCGAAGCGCTCAGTGCCAGCCCAAAAGTGAAGGATGCGAGCTTTAATAGTCCATCGCCAATGCGAGGTGATGTCACTATTTTATCGACGGTTGGCGACGGTGTACCAGACCAAGCTTTATTAGATGTAGTTTCTAATCATTTACTAGCCGATGAGGTGAGACCACAAACTGACTTAATTACGGTAAAAGCAGCGGCCATTTTGTCTTACGACATCACAGCTAAGCTGACGGTTGCTCAAGGGCCCGACGTACAACAAGTTGTTAAACAAGCCAAAGCAAACTTACAAAATTACGTTGATAGCCAGCACAGATTAGGTGGCCAAGTGGTCACGGC
>CBDAVN010000012.1:0-49377 GCA_965200905.1 Psychrosphaera sp. | reverse complement strand
GTATTTCCTTATCAGCGAATTAAATAATCAATGGTTTGCTTTAATAAGCGAGTACCATCCGTTGTTAAAATTGATTCTGGATGAAATTGAAAACCAGCTACTTTATTAGCCTCATCCATAATGACCATAGGCATACCATCTAATGATGCTTCAACTGATAGGCTGTCTGGTAACGCATCTACCTTTAAAGAGTGGTATCTTGCTACAGGGATAATATTTCCCATACCCGCAAAAATAGGGTGGTCAGATGCCTCAATGTTAGATGATTTGCCATGAACGGTTTCACCAGCTAACACCACTTTACCCCCGTAATGCTCTGCAATAGCTTGGTGACCAAGGCAAACACCTATGATTGGGAAACGGCCTTGGCATGACGATAATAAAGACATCATACAAGTCGATTCTGAAGGTTTACCTGGACCTGGAGATAAAAACAGTAAAGGTGATTTACCTTGTTTTTCAGCAGCTTCTATCTCAGCAAGAATAAAGTCTGGTTCTACAGTGTTACGGTATACTTCTACATCAAAAGCCAAGGCTTTTAACTCTTCCACTAGGTTGTAAGTGAACGAGTCTTGATTATCGATAAAGAATATCTTGTTCATTACTTATGGTTCCCTGTAAATACTTGGCTAGCTTGCACGGCTCTTATTACGGCTTGTGCTTTATTAAATGTTTCTTGAACTTCTGAATCAGGGTCGGAGTCAAATACCACACCAGCACCTGCTTGGACGTGTGCCTTACCATCTTTTACAAAGGCTGAACGAATTACGATACAGGTATCCATATCGCCAGCCCCATTTAGATAACCAACGGCACCACCATAACTACCACGCGTTGCTTTTTCAGTATCGCGTATTAGCTTTGCTGCTTTAATTTTAGGGGCGCCAACTAGAGTGCCCATGTTCATACAAGCTTGATAAGCATGCAGCGGGTCTAAGTCTTCTCTTAACTGACCAACGACTCGAGATACTAAGTGCATTACGTAAGAGTATCTGTCTACTTTTAAAAGCTCCTTGGTATGGCGCGTACCAGTTTGGCTAATACGAGCAACGTCATTTCTTGCTAAGTCGACCAACATTATATGTTCGGCAACTTCTTTTTTGTCGTTTCGCAAATCAAGCTCAATTCTTGAATCTAAGTCGTGATTGATACTTCTGTCTTGGTTAAAGCCTCGAATACGAGTGCCTGCAATAGGGTAAACCTCAACTTGATTTGAACCAGCACTGTATTTCAATGCGGATTCTGGAGATGCACCGAATAGTTCAAATTCTGGTGCTTTCAGGTAGAACATGTACGGGCTAGGATTATCTTGCTTCAAGTGGCGATACGCATCTAATGGCTCGGCACAATCTAGACTAAAACAACGAGAAGGAACAACTTGGAAAATATCGCCTTGAACAATGTTGTGTTTTAAATCGATAACTTGCTGTTTAAAGTCTTCGTCTGACACATTAACAGATACTTCCGGTTTGTTGCTGTGTTCAGTTAATTGTCGGAAACCAAATGTTTGAGCTTGAGATAGTTCGTTTGTTTTATCGATTTGCTGGTTTAACAGTTCTAATTTTTTACCCACTGAGAAACAGTTCGCATAAGCATCTTGGCCACCAAATACGTTACCTAGTAACTCAGTTGTTTGGTTTTGGTGATCGATTATCACTAATGTTTCAGCTAAGTAGAAAATATAATCAGGACAACTATTTAAACCCGTTTCAACATTTGGCAAAGGTTCGAAATTAGCTAGCATGTCATAACTAAAGCAACCGCCTAAGAATAACGAGAAAGGACTGTCGGGTTGCGATTTAATACGATTAATCGTGCTTCGTAGTACCTCAAACGCATTGGCTTGCTTTAATCGCTCGTCTTCATTGATATTAATATCGCACGGCGCAAATTCTATGATTAATTTATTGTCGCCATCTTGTAATACTGACGTAGAGTTTTGCTCAGCAAATACATGCTTTAGATAATTGATAACAGGTAAAACCATTGTCGACTAAAGCTGTGCAATAAACTTTTGCACCATGGCATTCAAACTTAACCGCTGCGTCGACCAACATTAAACTTTTTAAATTATCTTTACTGTCTATTTCAGCAGACTCTAATAACAATGAATGTTTATGATCCTGCAACACTTGCTCAAACAAGGTAAGTGGTTCTTTCAGATAATTAGCCTTGATGCTAATACTGTTTACTTCACCAATGTCCGTCGTTATTTGGCTAAATAACATGTTTGTTTCCTATTAATCTTATGAAGATTGCTCTTGCTAAAAAACGCTAAAAAAAAACCCGCTAAAAAGCGGGTTTGATAATTCTTTATTGATCTGCACGCACAGACATATCACCCGCTGAAACTGGAAAGCCACCATTGCCAAGTAGAAGTGATTGTCGTGTTAAGTAATTTCATATTATTTTGAATAATTTAAGTTTTGCAGATTTATAGTGGGTGTATAAAACCTTTTTCTGCAATATCTGTCAACTGCTATTTTTCACATGCTAGATAAAATTGTTATATCAAGATTAAATCAAAATCAATGGGCAAAAAATCTAGCGCTACAGAAAGGATTATTTGCCAGTAAGAATTGATGTAACAATCAGAAACATGCGATAATTCAAGCTCTTCAGACATAATCATAAGTGACCTAAATCTTGATCTACGATCTTCATAGCCATACCACCGCCTCTGATGGCAGTTTAACCCCAGCTGAATTAGTCATGCGTGCTGATATAAAACAAATTGGGGTATTGGCAATTACGGATCACGATACAGTTTCAGGTTTAGCCGAAGCGCAAACGGCAATTGAAAAAAATAACCTTAAAGTTCAACTAGCAACCGGTGTTGAGATATCTACTAAGTGGCACGGATACGAAATTCACATCGTCGGTTTAGGTTTAGACCCAAAAGACGAGGTCTTAAACAGCTGTCTAGATATACAATTAAAGCACAGGGATTTAAGAGCAAAAGCCATTTCTGAAAAGTTACGGAAAAAAGGTATTGAAGATGTATTTGAACAGGCCAGTCAATTAGCAAAAGGTCAAGCTGTTAGTAGAACACACTTTGCTAAAGTGCTTTTAGACAGGGGTGTTGTCAGTAATTTTGATGCTGCGTTTAAAAAGTACCTAGGCAAAGGGAAAAGTGCTTATGTCAGTCCCAATTGGATGGACATAGAGTCGGCTATCAAAATTATACATAGGGCTGGAGGTTTAACTGTTCTAGCTCACCCAATTCGTTATGACATGTCTAATAAATGGATGACCAAGTTGATCGAAGAGTTCGCTGAACATGGCGGTGACGGAATTGAAGTTGGTTTATCGCAAATGTCGCCAAATCAAAGAGAGCATTTATCGCGTTTAGCCAATATGTATGACTTATATTGTTCTCAAGGCTCTGACTTCCATTCTCCTGCAAAATGGACAGAACTAGGAAAGAATTTACGATTGACTGAAAAATGTAGGCCAATTTGGCAACATCCCAAATGGCGCTTGAGTTAATTAGCGTGTATAGTTTTTGTTAACATTCAGATAGTTAGAAGTGCACTTATGAGTCAGTTTTTCCATATACACCCAGATAATCCGCAAGGTCGTTTGATAAGTCAGGCGGTTCAGATCATTCAACAGGGTGGGGTTGTTGTTTATCCAACTGACTCTGGTTATGCCATAGGTTGTGGTCTGGGTGAGAAAAAAGCCATGGACAGGATCATTCAAATTCGCGCCCTTGGTAAACACCACAACTTTACTTTAATGTGCAAAGACTTATCTGAAATCGCTAATTTTGCCCGTGTCGATAACTCTGCGTTTCGTACTATACGTTCACTAACACCAGGCCCTTATACCTTTATCTTTAAAGGTACAAAAGAAGTCCCTAAACGCGTACTTAATGAAAAAAGAAAAACCATTGGTATTCGAGTGCCAGATAACAACATCGCTCAAGCTCTATTAGAAGAGTTGGGGGCACCTTTAATGTCTTCAAGCCTATTACTGCCAGGAGACGAATTTGCTGAGTCTGACCCTGATGACATTCGCTTGCAACTAGAAAAACAAGTAGACCTAATTATCCACGGTGGATATTTAGGTGAGACTCCCACTACTGTGGTTGATTACTCAGAAGGTGAACCAGAAGTACTTCGTGTTGGTGAAGGTGACGTTAGTATTTTTGCATAAACATAACAAAAGCTAACACTCAAACATGTCAGAACAACCAGCTTCAGAGCAGCTAAATACCGATACTACACAAATGGTTCAGCAAGCATTACCGCTTGCTTTTGTTCGTGGTGAAGCAGTCATTGAAAAACCTCAAGACTTGTTTATTCCGCCAGATGCGCTTGAAGTGTTTTTAGAAGCATTTGAAGGTCCGCTAGATTTTCTTTTATATTTAATCAAAAAACAAAAGTTCGATATCGTTGATCTGCCAATTCAAGAGATCACTCTGCAATACATGGAGTATGTGGAGTTAATGCGAGAAATGAAATTAGAACTAGCAGCTGAATATTTAGTCATGGCCGCTATGTTGGCAGAGATCAAATCCCGTATGTTACTACCTCGCAATCACTTGGATGAAGACAATGAAGAGGATCCAAGAGCTGAGCTGATAAGACGACTACAGGAATACGAAATATTTAAACAAGCAGCCGAAGATATTGATAATCTACCAAGACAAGATAGAGATATTTATACACCTAATATTGATGTGCCTGATAACGTGCAACCTGAAGTTCTTCATCCAGAAGTTGATATTCAAGAGTTAGTCGTAGCCTTTCAAGCAATCGTTAAAAGAGCTGCAGCATTCACTCATCATGAAATTACACCTGAGGTACTTTCCACCAGAGAAAGAATGAGTCAAATACTAGAACTATTGTCTAAGCATAAGGACTTTTTGCCGTTCCAAGACCTATTTGATGTTACTGAAGGAAAATCAGGTGTGGTTGTAACCTTCCTTGCGGTATTAGAATTAGTGAAAGAAAGCTTATTAGAGGTAATTCAAACTGCCGCTTTTAGTCAAATACATGTAAGATGCCGGCCGATAGAGCAAGAGTGATGGAAAAGATAAACCCACAACAGTTAAAACAATTGATTGAAGCGGCTATTTTTGTCGCTGACAAACCGCTTTCTATTGAGGCATTAAAACAAACCGTGTTGTCCGATATTAAAGTTAACAAAGCGGCAATTAAGCAACTGTTAGACGAAATCGAAGATGATTACTCAACCCGTGGCGTTAACCTATTAAAACTCGCCAGTGGCTATCGCTTTCAAGCTGCACCACAGTTAGGTGGTTATTTAGGCCGTATGTGGCAGGAAAAACCCGCAAAATATAGCCGAGCATTGTTAGAAACACTGGCATTAATAGCTTATAAACAACCAATTACACGTGGAGAGATAGAAAACGTTAGGGGTGTGTCGGTAAGTTCGAATATAATACGCACATTATCAGAACGAGGTTGGATAAAAGTAGTAGGGCATAAAGAGGTTCCAGGCAGACCTTCTTTATATGGCACAACAAATGTGTTCTTAGACTACTTTTCATTAACCAGCCTATCTCAATTACCCGAGTTGATAGAGCCTGAATCGCTAGATGCCATAGCGAAAAAATTAGAATCAGAATTTATGGGCCAACCGCAGACCAGCGAGACCCAAACGCCAGAGACGTTAGAGAAAGAATAATATGAGTGAAAAGTTACAAAAGGTACTTGCCCGTTCAGGTATAGGTTCAAGAAGAGAAATGGAAACCTATATCTCTAGCAATCGAGTTAGTGTGAACGGAAAAGTAGCCAAGCTTGGAGATCGTGTAGACGGCAATGAGACTATCCGAGTAGATGGTCACGTTGTTGAAGTGCGTTCTCAAGAAGAAGAGATCTGTCGAGTAATAATGTACAACAAGCCAGAAGGCGAGATGTGTACCAGAAAAGATCCAGAAGGTCGCCCAACTGTATTTGACCGATTACCAGCGCTAAAAAATAGCCGTTGGATTGGTATAGGCCGTTTAGACGTTAATACATCAGGCCTATTATTGTTCACCAATGATGGTGAGCTAGCCAATCGTTTAATGCATCCTAAGTATGAAGTCGAGCGTGAATACTCGGTTCGAGTATTTGGTGAAGTAACAGGTGAAGCATTACGTAACTTAACTCAAGGTGTTGAGTTAGAAGATGGCCTCGCTAAATTCGACAAAGTAAAAGGCGAACCAACTCCTGTTGACGAAGATGACAACCTTAAGCATAAAAACGCTTGGTATAACGTAAGTTTACGAGAAGGTCGTAACCGTGAAGTAAGACGTTTATGGGCATCTCAAGGCGTAACAGTAAGCAGACTAATTCGGGTTCGTTACGCTGATGTAAATTTAGATCGTCGTTTGATCCAAGGTGGCTGGAAAGAGTTAGATTTAGATGAACTAAACAAACTTAGAAAGAAGGTTGGTTTATCTAGAGAGCTCAGAGAATTTAACCCTGTGATCAAAAAAGACAATGCCAAGAACCGTCGCACTGAACACGCCCGTATAAAGCGAGCTGTTAAGAAACATAAGCAGCGTCAGATTAATAAAAGATAAAAGATTGAACCACAAAGAGCACAGAGAACACCAAGGTTATTTATCCTGTCTCTGTGTCCTCTGTGGTAAGCTTTTTATCACTTCGGTTGGCAGTCCAAAGATTGGCCATTAACGTCTTTACTTTGATCGGACATCAAATATACATACGTTGGCATGATTTGCTCTGGTGTCTTCAATTGATCTTTATTTTCGGCTGGATAAGCTTTAGCACGCATCTTAGTTTTAGTCGCACCAGGGTTAATACAGTTTACACGAAGGGCAGTGTGCTCGTATTCATCTGCCATAACTTGCATTAAACCTTCTGTAGCGAACTTAGAAAACGCGTATTCGCCCCAAAATGCTCTGCCTTTTTTACCAACACCACTAGAAGTAAAAATAATAGAGCCATTAGGAGATTTTTTGAGTACCGGTAATAAAGCCTGAGTCATAAAAAAGGTTGCTTTGAAGTTAACGTTCATCACTTTATCAAAAGCGCCTTCATATATATGTTCAACAGGATTTAATGAATTAAGCATAGAAGCATTATTTAAAATACCATCAAGCCTGCCGTATTCTGATTCGATTGTTGCGGCCATATCCTTGTAATTTTGAACCGTTGCACCTTTCATATCTAAAGGAATGATCGATGGCTCTTTGCAACCTGCATTGACGATTTCATCATAAACCGCTTCTAGCTTTTTAACGGTTTTACCCAATAAGATTACTTCTGCTCCATGTTTGGCAAAGGTAATCGCTGCCGTTTTACCAATTCCATCACCTGCACCAGTCACCAAAATTACTTTTTGGTCTAGCTCATTGTTAGCAGGAATAAAGTCTAAGTGATTCATAAATATACAAACTTTGTCTAATAATTGCCGCGTATTCTACTTGGAAATAGGCTTTGTGTCATTAAAGCTTAAATATTTCATCGCAATTAAATAATTCACTAGCCAATTTAAAAATTCTCAGGTAACTTTAACTGGTCTAAGCTGTTATAAACACGTCCAAAACTAATAAAGACAGAAGAAATTGTCTAAATAAAACAAGGACCCTGGGGAGAGAAATGAGAAAATTAACAATTACTCTAGCTGTTGCTAGTGCGTTAGGTCTAACTGCATGTGATGACACTACGCTAGAAGAAGTACAGCAGGAAAACAGTCAACAACTAGCAGCAAACAACGCAACCGCTGCTGCTATTGCATCTCAGATTAAAGTCGTTTGGGACCCAGCCAATACAAATATTTCAGTACCTAACGACTTAACGTTCAGTTCAACCGACTTTACACTTGGCGTAGAGACATTTAATGATGACGGTTCCGTAGACTGGGCAAACCCAACAAATGCGCTAGGTGCATTAGACGGTTGGGGCTTACAAAATCCATTTACTATCGCACTTGAATACTCAGCGACGTCTGTTTCTATTGACCCAGCAACGTTACCAGCAGGTGTGGCCATTTATGAAGTTAAAGCAATCCCTGATTTCTCTGACCCTGAATGTGGAGATATTTCAAGAGCAGCACAACTGTGTAAAGGTGTAGGTCAACTACAATACGGCGTAGATTTTGTTGCACAAATGTCGGGCAACAATATCGCTATCGTACCTCTAAAGCCTTACAAAGCTAACACGACATATGCGGTTGTATTTACCAAAAATATTAAAGACACAAATGGTAATTCGTTAGGTCCATCATCGACTTGGGCATCCGTTCAAGCTGATATTAATACGGCACCAATAGTACACCCTAATTTGTCGGCAGAAGAGCTGAATGCAACACAAGCTGGTATTCGTCAATTACAAACGTTAGTTAACAACTACGAAGATACGATCGAAGGTTTTGGCCCGAGTAACGATGACGTTATATATACGCAAGTATTCACAACTCAGTCGGCAGGTGTTGCAGCAACAGACCCTCTGCAAATTACTAAGTTATTCAACGCCCAGGCTTTAGCGGCAGCTCAACAAGCTGATCCAACTTCAGTTGCAACGCCAATCGCGCAGATCCGAACAGATATTACCGATGCCCAAGGCAACGTGTTATTACCTAATGCACCAGTTTCCGTTGCTATGGCATTAGCTAGTCAAAGTGCAATCCCTGCAAACCCAGCTGATCCAACGTATCTACTGTTCAATAGTGCAAAACTATATGGCGCTCAAATCACGGTTCCTTATTACTTAGATATTGAAAACCCATTAACCGGCCGTTGGGAAGCTGCATGTGATAGTATTATCACTATGGCTGGTGCTACACAGGAGCAGTTAGCACAAGGAACACCGGGCCCTAACCACCAACTATGCCAGCAAATTCCAGCACCTGTAATTGGTCAATTTACTGATTTAGGAATTGACAAGGGGCGCCACTTAACTAAGTACAACCCAATTCCTGCAACTAAGAGCATGCAAACAATCCCTGTGCAGATCACAGTTCCAGATACAACGGCAGCTAATATAGTGCGTCCAGAATTTGGTATGACGCCTGATTTAGAAAAGCCAGCTACTGGCTGGCCAGTTGTTATGTTGCAACACGGCATTACTTCTAAGAAAGAAGATATGCTTGCATTAACTGGTATTTTATCGGCTGCGGGTTATGCAACTGTTGCTATTGACCATCCTTTACATGGCGATCGTAAAGTAGTAATGGGCGAAGGCGAAAACCAGTTTGTTGTTAGTGCAACTGAAACTTCAGCCACGCATTACTTAAACCTATCAAGCTTGCTTACAGGTCGTGACAATTTACGTCAGTCAGCTGCTGATGGTCTAAGACTACGTCTTGCCGTAAACACTATGGTTGATTTCTCAAATCCTCTAGCACCTGACCTAGCAGTGTTTGATTCTAGTAATGTTTATTATATTGGCCACTCTCTAGGTGCTATAACAGGTACTGCATTTACTGCAGTTGCCAATACCCCTGCAAATACAGGCAATGCAGCAACTGATGCACTAGTAAACGGTCTATACAACATCAAAGCAACTGTATTAGCTAATCCTGGCTCATCAATTGGTAACTTCTTACTAGAGTCACAAAGCTTCTCGCCACTAGTAAAAGCGTCCGTTACATTCGGTTTGGGTAATGAATTATCAGCATTAATCCAAGCAAATATTGATGATTTATCAACGGTTGTTGGAACTAACCTACAAAGTGGTTCACCAAGTTCGTATTGTGCCGATGTAGCTGCAGCAGTTGGTGCAGGCCAAGCTCCAGCGCAATCAGATGCATTAATTTGTGCTTATGAGGAATTTGTTAGAACTGCCGACGCTTCACAAGTCGCTCAAATGAATGCAGGGTTTGCGCAATTTACTTTTGCCGCTCAAGCGATTATTGAGGCGGGTGACCCAACTAACTACTCTGGTTTACTTGCTGCTACACAAACACCTACACTAATGTTTGAAACCGTTGGTGATGGTGAACTTAACCCATCAGATACTGTAATTCCTAATTCACTGAGCACAGATCCTCTTATGCAAATTGCAGGTACAGAAGGTCTAGCTAACCAATTAGGTCTTGCTAGCATAGGAGAATCTATGGTTTCTCCATCTGGGGTAAGAGGCATAGCAAGATTCAAATTTGGTTCACATGGCTCATTGTTAACGCCAAATGCAGGTGCTTTAACAGGTGTTGGCAACTACTCGGCATTATTTAGCTTAGTGACCGCTGAACACCAATCAATGCTTATTTCATTCTTGGCGAGCAATGGTGCTGCAGTTCAAGTATCAGAAGCAGCACTTAGCAAATGCGTACTAAAAGATGCAACTTGTGCTGAGTAATTAGAACTAATACGTCAGGTTAAAACCCGCTTTTTAGCGGGTTTTTTATTATTTCAATTTAAAAATATAAATATGGCTCCATATAGCCCAATAGAATTATTTAAAAGAGAGAAGTAGCTTGGAATTTTTATACGAATACGGTTTGTTTTTGGCAAAAGCGATAACTATCGTTGTATCAATTGCATTAGTCTTAGCAGTTATTGTTGGCGCAGCAAGTAAAAACAAATCCCATGGCAAAGGTGAGCTGAGTGTCGACAACTTATCTGAAGAATTAAAACTGCAAATTCAAGAGTTAAAAAAATCGTTACTTAACAAGGAAGAGGCTAAAGCCTTTGATAAGTCGCTTAAGAAAGCTAAGAAGCAAGAGCAAGACGACAGTAAAAATAAACTATTTATCATAGACTTTAATGGCGATATGCACGCTAGCCAAACCGAATCATTAAGAGAAGAGATCTCTGCTGTCATTTCAATAGCAAAGCCTGAAGATCAAGTGTTGATCAACTTAGAAAGCCCTGGTGGTGTTGTTCACGGTTACGGTTTAGCCGCTTCTCAAATTGCTCGATTAAAAGACGCTAAATTACACACAACCGTTGCTGTAGACAAAGTAGCAGCTAGTGGTGGCTACATGATGGCATGTGTTGCTGATAAAATAATTGCAGCTCCTTTTTCAATTATTGGCTCTATCGGTGTAGTTGCACAATTGCCCAACATCAATAAACTTCTGAAGAAAAACAGCATAGATATTGAGCAGCATACAGCTGGTGAATTCAAACGAACGTTAACAGTGATGGGTGAAAATACTGAGGAAGGCAGAACTAAGTTCAAACAAGAGCTAGAAGAAACCCATGTATTGTTTAAAGAGTTTGTCAGTGAGTATCGCTCTGATCTTGATATTGACAAAGTCGCTACTGGCGAGCATTGGTATGGAAAGCAGGCCCTAGAGCTTGGATTAGTCGATGAGATAAAAACCAGTGACGACTTTATCTTGCAACAGCTTGATGATAAAGCTTTATATAAAGTGGAATACAAAATAAAGAAAAACGTTGCTGAAAAGTTAGGCTTTGCTGCTGCCACAACCGTTTCAAGCTTGTGGTCAAAATTGGCTAGCTCAACGTTAACAAATGGTAAATAAACATGTTTACAGGTATTGTTCAAACTAAAGCAACGGTTATCGCCTTTGACGGAGATAATAAGTTTCGTAAGATCACCTTATCAGTGGCAAATGAGTATCTCGAAAAGCTCAATACTGGTGCTAGCATTGCTATCAATGGAGTATGCTTAACGGTTGTTGAGTTCGAAACTCATAGTAATGATGTTGTTGGTCAAGTTCAGTTTGACGTAATTGATGAGACCTTAAATAAAACCAACTTGAGCCAAATCGAAGTAGGGCATAAAGTTAACTTCGAACGCTCAATGACATTTGGTACTGAACTAGGCGGTCATATTGTTTCAGGGCATATTCACACCAAAGCCAAGATCACGGATATTAGTTACAATCAAGACAATTGCAAAATGTCTCTGCGAGTAGATAAAGAATGGATGAAGTACATACTCCATAAAGGTTTTGTCTCTGTTAATGGTTGTAGCCTTACAGTAGGGAATGTTAAAGAAAATGGCTTTGAACTGCATTTGATCCCAGAAACCTTGAACATAACTAATCTAGGCAAAGCTGAGATAGGTGATGACTTCAATATCGAGGTTGATCAGCAAACTTATTCAACGGTACAAACGGTTGAACGTTATATGAAGTATCATATGAAAAATTAGATAATATGACCAACAACAAAAAATGCCGAGTATAATACTCGGCATTTTTCTTTGTGCGGCTTGTAACTTTTGTAGGTAGATTTATTAGTTAACTTTCAGTAAATCAAAGTAAGCAAACTTAGAATTAACTGCAACTAACTGCTCTTCCATTTTATCGACTTGCTTTAATTGGTTACAAAATCTATTTGCTCTTTGTTCTAAAGCTTCAGCTTTGCCTTCAATTTCTTGCTCAATTCTATCGCCTAGATTTTCTAAATCTTTAAAACTGGTTTCACCGTTAGACATCGCACTGCCGATATTCATCATTAAACTGCCAATTAACTTAGGTACCATGTCTTCGACAATATCTTCGACCATCATTTCTAGCTCTTTATTATCTGCATTGGTATTGAATTCGCCTTGATAAAAGCTGTAGTGGCCATTTTTACTATTAAACTTCTCATCAATTTTATTCTTCAATTCATTAAATCGGGTTTCTGTCTCTGCTAAATCAACATGCTGACCTAGTGCAGTGTTAATTCCGTGATAGGCAATGCTTACCGCTTCTGTAGCAATTTTTGCTACTTCTGGCACGGCTTGTCTGATACTTGCTGAATAATCCCCAATGAGTTTCTGCTCTGCTGCGCTGAGCTCTATTTGATCACCTTTGACGAACAAAAGTTGGTCTTTGTAAATGTCTATCATCGTTTTGTCATTATCAATGATCCGGATGTGTTCAGGAGAAACAGAAAGATCATAATTTAGAGATACATCACATTGCTCATTTGCAAGTTCGATATGTGCGAACGCCGACGAAGAAACGAAAGTTGAAACGAAAACAGCGGTTTTTATTAAGTTATTTTTATTCATTATATTCTCTCTTTTTATTCCCTATAAATAACAACACCTTTGTCATTCTATTGATACCAGTGTTTATTACCCATCAGCTACAAACAAATCCAATGCCAACTATTTTTTATATAAATAACAACAAGTTAAAAGATAAACTTGAAAACAGGTGTCAGTATCACCAAATAACTTAATTAATTCACCAATTATTCGGTGTTTTGACTAATTTAAATTAGCAAAAAATACGGTTAGGCTCAGTTAAATAGATGAAAGCAGTAATGAAAATGCTATACTGCCACCGTTATTTATTTTTCCAGTTTTAGATAAGAAGGGTTATCAATGGCGGACACAGAAACTCGTCCTTCAAACTTTATAAGAAACATCATAGATGAAGATTTAGCTGCGGGTAAATACGCAACGACTCATACTCGTTTTCCTCCTGAGCCAAATGGCTATCTTCATATTGGCCATGCTAAGTCTATCGTTTTAAAACTTCGGCATAGCGCAAGACTATAAAGGCCTGTGTAATTTACGTTTTGACGACACCAATCCAGAGAAAGAAGACATAGATTACGTTAACGCGATTAAAGAAGACGTTAACTGGTTAGGCTATGAGTGGGATGGTGATATTTGTTATTCATCGAACTACTTCGATCAACTGTTCGGCTACGCGGAGGAATTGATCAACAAGGGATTGGCTTATGTTGATTTTTCCGATCAGGAAACCATGCGTACGATGCGTGGCACGTTAAAAGAACCTGGACAAAATAGCCCGTACCGTAACACATCACCAGAAGAAAACTTAAAATTATTCCACGAAATGCGTGATGGCAAATTTAAAGAAGGCGAATGTTGTCTTCGAGCTAAAATCGATATGGCATCGAGTTTCATGTGTATGCGCGATCCAGTCATCTATCGTGTTAAATTTGCTCACCATCATCAAACTGCAGACAAGTGGTGCATTTATCCAATGTACGACTTTACCCACTGTATTTCGGATGCACTTGAAAATATTACTCACTCTTTGTGTACATTAGAGTTCCAAGACAACCGTAGATTGTACGATTGGGTACTAGATAATATTTCTATCGAAGCTCGCCCACATCAGTATGAGTTTTCTCGCTTGAACTTAGAGTACACTATGATGAGTAAGCGTAAGCTTAACTCACTAGTAGTAGAAAAGCAGGTTGAAGGTTGGGATGACCCAAGAATGCCAACCATTGCTGGATTCAGAAGAAGAGGTTACACACCAGCTTCTATCCGCGAATTCTGTAAGCGTATTGGTGTTACTAAAATGGAAAACATGGTCGAAATGGGCATGTTAGAAGCGTGTATCCGCGATGACTTAAATGAAAACGCACCTCGTGCAATGGCGGTTTTAGACCCAATTAAGCTGGTTATTGAAAACGTAGCTGATGATCACATCGAGTGGCTAGACGCACCGAATCATCCAAACAAAGAAGAAATGGGCAGCCGTAAGGTTCCATTCACGAAAGAGATCTTTATTGAACGTGAAGATTTCCAAGAAACAGGTAACAAAAAGTACAAGCGCTTAGTGCTAGATAAAGAAGTACGTTTACGTAACGCTTATTTTGTTAAAGCTGTTCGCTGTGACAAAGATGAAGAAGGTAACATCACAACCGTTTATTGTGAATATGACCCGACAACGCTTGGTAAGTTACCGGCAGATGGCCGTAAAGCAAAAGGCGTTATTCATTGGGTTTCAGCATCAGAAGGAGTTAAAGCTGAGATCAGAAATTATGAGCGTCTTTTTGTAGAGCCTAATCCGGCGGCAGCTGAAGATTACAGGGAAATACTAAACCCTGAATCATTAGTTGTTAACCATGGTTACATTGAGCCAAGCTTGGTTGAAGCCGATGCTCAGCAAGGTTTCCAATTCGAACGCTTAGGCTATTTCTGCTTTGATGGCAGTAAAAATGCTGATGGCCAGATGATCTTCAACAAAACGGTTGGCTTAAGAGATACTTGGGCTAAATAATAAGAAGCAAAACAAATAAGTGGTGAGCTCAGGCTCACCTCTTTATCAGCAAAGTATGAAAGATACATAACAGGTATCTATTTCCCCTATACTAATAAATATCACAGCTTTTTCCCTTTTATGCAGACAGTAAAATCTCCTGTTTAACTGATCGTACCTCCCTCAAAAACTCAATAAAAACCCACCTTAGAAGGCTTTTTTGCAATCTGTAATAAAAGTGCCATCAACCTACACCTTGTAAAGACTTATTATTTGTAAGAGAATTTTGTGAATTGCATTATACTTTGATGTTAGCTATTAATTAACACAGAACCAATTAAAATAAGGCTGATAGAGGCTCAACTATAAAAGCGAGTACTCTACCAACCTTTGCTGTGTATAATTTTACTCACCATGTTAGGGAATTTAAATGAAAGGAATTATGAAGACCACACCATCACGCTATTTCAAACTTAGCAGTATAAGCTTACTTATGATGACGGGCTTTAGCGCATTAGCTTCTAACTCTGGAACCGACTTAAACTTAAGTCATCATATTATTGCAGGTTCAATGGGCGGTGCAGCTTATACTAAGCCGCAAGAAGCCTCATCCGCTATATTTGGTAATCCAGCTACAATGAGTCAATTCTCTGGTTATAACTTCGACCTATCTGCGACGTTTTTGCAAATAACAGAATTGAAGAATACTCAGACTACAAACATTACAGGTATTGATACCTTTTCCAATGAGTCAATCTCGGCTGCGGATGATTACATTTTGCCTTCATTTGGCGCTGTCTTTGAATATTCCGATACAGTTTCATTAGGTTTTGGCTTAGAAGTAGACGCTGGAATTGGTGCTGACTTTCGCAATGATCCTATCACATTGATGGGAGGAGCAGGCAATGCACTAGGGTTGGGCTCGCCAGTATCTTTACCCCTAGTGGTTGAACTCGTTTCTCTTAACGCTAATGTCGCTGGAGCCTGGCAAGTAAATAAACAACTGGCACTTGGCGCTTCTGTAACAACTGGCTTTGGCTTGGCTCAATTGGGGACAACGGGCAACACCGAGGGTTTAACTGCACTTAATAGTGCATTAGGCAATCCAGGTTTAAGTGATTTTGGCGGTACAACAGCAAATGTCCATGATACAGCATTCGCCGGTTCTTTAGGTGCGGTTTATCAAATCAGTAAAAACTCTGCATTAAGTTTAGCTTGGAAATCCCAGCTTACAATATGACTTCAGTAATATCATCCAAGCCAATGGATTAGGCTTTCAAGATTTAATGATTGAGCAACCAAGCGAGATCATTTTAGGCTTTGCTATGGATAACTTATTAGGCCAAGGTTCGTTATTTGAAACGGATGTTGTGTTAAAAAATTGGAGCGATGCCGAGTCTTATCAAGATGTTTATGACGATCAACTATTGTGGATGATAGGCGCACAGTTTGCTGGCGTAGGAACTGATAAATTGACTTTGCGTGTAGGCTATACTTATGCTGAAAATCCTTTGTTGGATACCCCCAATAATACTTTAGCCGGGCTAAATGGTGTTGGCTCAATTCCTCTTGGTAGCACGGCAGACTCAGCTGGGTTTGGCCCATTGGCCACTGATGTAATGAAAATTGTGCAAATGAGTTTAGTTCCTGTTATTTGGCAAAATACATTTAGTATCGGCATGGGCTATCAACTATCGGAAAACTTCCAGTTAAATTCATTCTTATCCATTGCTCAAGGTGACAACGAGAGTAGACGCTTAACTACCGTTGACGCTTTGCTAGGTGGCCTTGGATTAGAATCACAGGCAAGCCAAACAACTGAGTTAGATACAGAAGTGTTATTCGGTTTGGGCTTGAGAATTAGTCTATAAGAGCTACTTATTTTCATCTATGCAGGGAATTAGACATGAAACAAACAACATTAAAAGAAAAGCTTTTTATAGCAGTATCCGCAGCGGTCGTATCTCTGCTAGTTATCATGTTCGGAATACGCTTAATGGGAAAAGTTATTGACTTCGCCTATTGGGAGCGTGAGCATGTTATAGCCGTTGCTAATTTTGACGTCGAGCTAAATAAGCCGGAGCCAAGTCGAGATGTGCTACTGAAGAATGCTAAATATGCTCGTTCACAAGCGACTTTTGTTATTAATGCCGTTTTCCCTGTAGAAAAGTTACTATTTCGATTAGTTGGGCAAGGTTTGCTGTTAGATCTGGCAGAAGAAGATATTGTTCGACTTAGTGAAATTATTAAGTTTTTACAGAACAAACAAAAGACCTTATCTTCAACCGAAACCAAACAACTTGAAAAAATGATCTCTTGGTCTTTAGAACAGACCGATGTATTTGGAAGTGGCTTACGACAAGCCGCTTCGGTAGTAAAGTTTATTGTAGTAACCCTGAATATTCTGTGTATTGGTTCGGTTATTTTTATGATCCTCTACACCATGAAAACCAATATCCCTAAGTTAGAGTCAACAGCAGAAATTGCCCAACATATAGCTAATGGTAACCTTGATGTTGATTTAACTGGGGAACATATCGAACCGCCAACAAAAAATATGGTTGTTGGCTTACGTAAACTTATTTGCAATATTCGAATTGCAATGGAAGAACTGCAAGTTGCAGCGGAAAAATCCTCTACTATAACTGAGCAAACCTTGGCAGGTGTGACTAAGCAAAGGAATGAGTTAGCAGAGCTAAGTGGTTCAGTATCAGAAATGAGTGGCTCTACTGATTCCATCGCACAGGCAGCTCATGCAGCCAATGACGCTGCGCAAATTGGCAACTCTGCTTCAACAAAAGGGGAGCGAGTTGTAATCGACGCGGTTTCTTCAATGAAGACCATGGCTGAGCAAGTTGAAACGTCAGCACATGCAATCAAAGAAATCGAAATTAATAGCGAGAATATTCGCTCTGTAGTGAATTTAATCAATGACATTACTGAACAAACCAACTTACTTGCATTAAATGCGGCTATAGAAGCCGCAAGAGCTGGCGAGCATGGGCGGGGGTTTGCCGTGGTTGCCGATGAAGTTCGTTCCTTGGCTAAGCGAACTCAAGACTTCACTCAAGAGATCCAAAATACCATTGATTCTTTGGTATCCAGCACAAGAAGCGCTGTTGATACTATGGACAGTTGCAAGCAACTAGCATCGGAAAGTGTTAAAGAAGCAAGTACTGTTGTGGCTGTCATTGGTGAGATGAAATTGGGAATGGACAACATCTTAGGCCTTAATGAGCAAATTGCCAGTGCTGCTGATCAGCAAAACATGGTGACTCAAAGTATTAATGCTAACACGCAAGAAATTAATACGGTTGCGGAGGAAACAGCAACGGGGGCAAAAGATGCAACAAAACATGGTGAAGAACTTGTAAAAGTTGTCCAACAATTAAACCAAACAATAGAACGTTTTTCTGTTTAAGGGAAAAGAATAAAATTAAGCCTGTAATTTCATAGGCTTTTTTTTGCGACCACTAGTGGAATTAGACTAACAAAAAATAAAAATGGAACATTTTATATGCCTGAAATATTACAGTTACCCCAGTACGACAGTGAAAACGAGGAAGCGCGAAAGCTGTATCTGCGCAATATGAGAAAATTGTATGCTTATACGCTCACCTATGACGGACAAATTGCTACCATCAATAATTTGCCCAAAAGGGAAGAACAGCCGTTAAGTTATAAGTTGTCTTTAGCGTTAAATATGGCACAAACGATAACCAGCCTGCCTAGTCTGTTTTACAAATATCTTAAATTTAACGTGTTTAAGCGGCCATTCAAAAAGTTCGACGACTATTTCTTTTTTAAACATGCACCATTTCCCAATCCCTCACTAAGAAAACACTTTCTGGAAGATCAGTACCTAGGATATCAGCGTGTTGCAGGTATGAACCCAGTGGTCATTGAAGGGGTTTCGGCAACGAATCCAATCCCGGAGACGATGAAGCTTGAAAGTAAGATGCTTAATATGAGTGAACAAGAGTTTCAGCAGGCGCTCACAGAAAAACGTTTCTATATGACTAATTACTCCATGTTAAAGCCTTTGATGGATAATCCAGGTGAGGTCGATGGTTTAAGGAAGTACGTCACACCCGCAATAGCTATTTACTTGCTCAAACCCGACGGTTTATTACAGGCTGTGGCTGTACAATTTGATGTAACTCGTAACACCGATTATGACAACCCAATTGTTACACCAAACGATGAGCGTTGGCGTTCAGCGCGTACCTTCATCCAAGCTGCTGATGGAACTCACCATGAGTTATGGACCCATGCGACTCGTATTCACTATGTTATGGAGTCAATCATTTTGGCATCTTGGAGCCAGTTAGGTAAAAATCACCCTCTGCTGGCTCTGTTGGAGCCACACCTTAAAATTACTCTAAGTATTAATGTTAACCCTCTGTTCGAACCTGCTCCTGATGGCAGTATTCCGACTTTTGGTAAAATGTTTGCTTGTGATAATCCAAGCTTGGTGGCATTTATGGGCGAAGGCATGAACAAATTCAGCTTTACTGAGTATGAACTGCCAAGAGATATAGAAAGGCGCCAAGTGGACAACCCTGAACTAAACTATCCATATCGAGATGACGGCATGTTGTGGTGGGATGAAATGCAACGGTTCGCAAAAGAGATCTTAGCGGTTTACTATAAAAACGATCAAGATGTGGTTGAAGACTATGAGTTGCAAAGCTGGGCCGCGGCCTTAGGCGGAAAGAAAGAGTGTAATAATTTTGGTTTAACCGATTTTCCAACCAGTTTTAGTACTGTTGAGCAATTAGCTAAGATCGTAGGCCAGATCATTTTCATCGCGACAGCTCACCACTCATCCATACACTATGCGCAATATGAGTGTGCTGGCTACGCTCCTAACATGCCATTTTCTTCGTACGAGCCTCCACTAACAGAGCCAAGTGACTACCAAAGTGAAAAAGGTCTAGTAAAGTTCTTCCCTCGTTGGAGTATGGCTATGGAACAAGCATTGATCTTCTTTTTGACTAATTTTCGAGTCAATAGCGTGGGTGACTATAGTACTCAAAGTAGTTCATTCAATGAACAAGCTAAAGCTGCCATTGCAGCACATCAAAAAAGAATTGCAGCGATTGGCGAAGAAATTGACCGTCGTAATCAAGCTCGTAAATTCCCTTATTTTTATATGCACCCTAAAAATGTGCCCAACAGTGTAACTGTGTAAGAAGGAGGCCAATCATGAAAACTTTCTATGTAGAAAAGCCTGTTCGTAAGGTCTCTATCACCTTAGGATTGCTCTTATTAGCTATCATTATTTATTTCTTACTAACCTCTAATTCAGTAAAAAGTGCGCTTGATGCACTCACACCACCTGAATTACCAAAACTTCAAACTAAACATAATGGTCAATGGATGAACCAAGTTTGGTTGAGTCAAAACTGGGGCAATCAAACCAATAAACCAAGCTCAGAAACGCTTAAATATCATTATTTAAGCCAAGGCACACGTACCTTACCATTGCCTTATGAATGGATTGTAGCGTTAGAACAACCAAATGACTCAGTGCTTGGCGCGCTTCTAGGTTTTAATAAAGGGTTGTTTATGGATAACGACTACATTTTGAGGTTTGGCTTTATTCGGGGCACACAAGACCCTGTTCACAATCCAGATGGGTTGCCTATTGGCTTTGCCAGAACACCTTCACAAAACCTTGCAGGTATAACGTATCAGGTAAATGCAATTGGCTTTACTTGCGCGGGTTGCCATACCGGGCATTTAGTTTATGACAACGGCATCAACGGCCCTCAGGAATACATTATTGAAGGCGGACCTGCTACAACAGACTTAGGGCTGTTTGGCAGTGCTTTGACTGCAACTTTAGGACAAACGATTCTATCTAGCAAATTGGGACCAATGGATCACAAATTTGATCGTTTTGCCCGAAGAGTATTGGGTAAAGAATATGGGCCTGCGACCAAGTTAAAACTATCTAATGAGCTATTTGCTCTTGCAAAAAGTCAACTAGATGGAGGTGGGGATATTATTGAAGTGACGGAAGGGTTTACTCGCCTAGATGCGTTAAATCGCATCGGAAACAGTTTATTTGGTGATGTTATCCATCGTCCAGAAAATATCGCTCCTATCGATGCGCCAGTGAATTATCCACATATATGGACTGCACCATGGTTTAATTGGGTGCAATACGATGGTTCGGTAATGGGTCCTCTGGTTCGTAACGTAGGTGAGGCCATGGGGGTTAAAGCATGGATTGATGTCAATTCTCCGGCTGATGACAACCGCTTTTCTTCCTCAATTCCAGTAGAGAATCTAGTTTGGATGGAGAGCTTTTTATCAGGTAAGGAGCCAACACCAGAAACTGGTTTTAATGGACTAAAAGAGCCTCAATGGAAGCTAACCGAAATAAATCCCGATTTAGCCAAACAAGGTGAGGATATTTATAAAAAGCACTGTCAGGGTTGTCACTTACCTTCCGTTAATAGTCAAGAGATCTTTGCTAAAACCAATTTTGACCACATTACTTGGAAAAATCATGGTCTTAAAGAAAGCTCCCCGGAGAAAGTGCTACAACTTAAATTAATTCCGCTTGAACAAATCGGCACCGATCCCGCTCAAGCTAGTGTTATGGTCGAACGCACAATTAATACAAGTGGCAGTGACACTGGTACTATTGTAGAAAATGTGCCAGGTATGGGCCTTGATACGGCGATATGTGTTCGTGATGCTGATCAATTGACCAAGGAAACCTTGTTTCCTATGACTCGTTCATACCAAAAGGGCTATTATGACGAACCACCTTTGGCTTATGACAGCAATCAAATTGACTTAGTTAGTGGTTGGGTAAAAGATGGTGCCAATGTACCATTTGGCTATGCTTTAGCAGCAGCGGTTGAACAAGGTATTGATGCTTGGTTTATTCGTAATCAAATCACGGATCCGAAACTGCAAGAGCGTATCAAAGGGAATCGTCCTAACTGTATCCAAGCAGGTTGGGGTTACAAGGCAAGACCATTAAATGGTGTATGGGCAACACCGCCTTTCTTACACAATGGCTCAGTAGCAACGATTAGAGATCTTATCTGTCCAACCGATGGTACTCGTCCTCGTTTTGTACAATTAGGTAGCCAACAATACGATGCTAAAAATCTAGGAATAAAGCAGCCAACAAATTATCAAAAGGTGGGGCAAATGCTTAATCAAAAAGGTGAATTGTATGATAAACAAGGCTTATTTTTGCTAGATACCCACGAAAATGGAAACTTAGCAACCGGTCATCACTTTAGTAGTGAGTACGACCAAAGTTTACCTTATTGGCGACAGAAAAAAGGCGTGATAGGCCCTAAATTGAGTGAACAACAATGTGATGCCGTATTAGAGTACTTAAAAATAATTTAATATTCGACCGAAAAAAACAGACTCTACCCCGAGTCTGTTTTTTTATAGTTACAAATTGCTATAACTAAAGCTCAACGTATTGCACTGAGCTATCAGTTTGCTCTTTTTCTTCTGCGACAAAAGGTTGGATCTCTGGCGCATCAAATGCGGTATCGCCTTCATCAACTTCTTGGCTCAAGCCTTTAAAGTCAAACAGCTCAGTGTCTGCTAAATGACTTGGTACAACATTTTTAATTGCATTGAACATACTTTCGATGCGACCTGGATGCTGTTTATCCCACTCATTTAACATCATTTTAATTTGCTTACGTTGTAAGTTCTCTTGCGAGCCACATAAGTTGCAAGGAATGATAGGGAATGCTTTTGCTGCTGAGAACTTTTCAATGTCTTTTTCTTTTGCATAAGCAAGAGGGCGGATCACAACATGTTCATCATTATCACTTTTCAGTTTTGGCGGCATCGACTTTAGCTTTCCACCATGGAACATATTCAAAAATAGGGTTTCTATAATATCATCTCTATGGTGACCAAGTGCTATTTTCGTTGCTCCAAGCTCTTTTGCAGTCCGATACAAAATGCCACGACGAAGACGGGAGCATAACGAACAAGTTGTTTTACCTTCAGGGATCTTATCTCTAACAATAGAGTAAGTATCTTCTGTCACTATTTTATACTCAACACCTATTCCAGCTAAATACTCTGGCAAGATGTGATCAGGAAACCCCGGCTGCTTTTGGTCTAGGTTTACTGCAATTAATTCGAACGTAATAGGTGCAGATTTTTGCAAACTCATTAGTATATCTAACATAGTGTAGCTGTCTTTACCGCCTGATAAACACACCATAATTCTATCGCCATCTTCAATCATGTTGTAATCAGCAATCGCCTGACCAACTTGACGTCGAATACGCTTTTGTAACTTGTTAAAGTTATACTTTTGTTTTGCTTCTTGTGATGTTGCCATAAACCCTCTCAAATCGAAGCGGGCATTATAATGACATAGGAATAAAAATAAACCGCTGTGTTTTAAAAACAGCAGCGGTTTATATCGGTAAACAAGCTATCGACTATTTAAGCTTTACTGGGCTTTCAAAACCAGGAGGCTTCAAAGCCAGCAAATCACAATTTATGTTATCCATAACATGCTCTGCAGTATTCCCGATCAATGCTGCACTAATACCACTGCGGCCAACGGTGCCCATGACTAACAGCTCAGCATCTAACTCTTTTGCCATTTTAGGGATAACATCCTCTGGCATACCTTCTGAAATATGCAAGTTATTGACATTAAGTTCAAACTCATCAGCCAACTCAGCAACGGCTTCACGGTGATGACGTTTCAGGTTAGAGTTGTATTCACCTGGATCAAACTCTGGAATTTCTACTGCAATGTTCATTGGCGTAGGCGGGTAAGCATTGATTAAATGGGTATCTGAATTTAATAGCTTCGCCATAAAGCTAGCATGAGATATGATCTCTGAGTTCAAAGCGCCATGTGCTTCATCTCTAGTACCAGCACTTACCGCGGCTAATACCTTGCCATGTTCTGGCCACTCATGTTCTTTGACTAATAATACTGAACTTGGGCACTTTCTAAGTAAATGCCAATCCGTTGGTGTAAAGATCACAGACTTTAATACGTCATGCTCGTGAGTGCCTTTGACGACAAGGTCATGATCATTTAATAGTACTTGTTGAATAATACTTTCGTAAGGACGATTGTGCCAAACAACTTTTATATCAGCTTCTAATCCAATAACATCTAGTTGTTCTTGTAACCAAGCTTCTCTATCTTGGATCACCGCCGTTTTCATTGAGTCTCTTTCTTCAGGAGACAACATAGTCGTCATCTCATAGGAAAAATCATAAATAGATAAAAACAGGGTTAACTTAGCAGGGTGTTTTGAGACTAGCTCTTTAGCTCGAGCTAATGCCTTTTGCTCTTCTACTGTTGGGTCGGCAACGACCAGAATATTGCTAAAATGACTCATATAACTCACCTTATTTTAATTTGTCCTTTGACCTAGATGCTTCTTATATCACATCTTTATTGTAGCCAAATTAAAACAAAGTGAGCGATTAATTATTGGTTTGGATCAAGTATTTTCCAATTAAACAGCTTCTAAATTTCTAAGCTTTTCAACATCTTCAATTTCAATTAACTTACCATCCACAGATATATAACCCGATTTTTGGAATTTAGAGAAGATACGGCTAACTGTTTCAACAGTCAGGCCTAAATAGTTACCAATTTCACCACGAGTCATCGTCAATCTGAAAGACTGGCGCGATAAATTACGCTCACCAAAACGGTCAGATAAAGAGGTCAAAAACGTTGCAATTCTTTCATCCGCCGACTTTTTATTTAGTAGCATAAACATCGCTTGGTCGGCTGAGATTTCATTACTCATTAAACGAGTAATTTGACCACGTAACTTTGGCATACGCTCAGACAATTCATCCATGGTAGTAAAAGGAATTTCACATACCATTGAAGTTTCTAATGCTTGAGAGTAGGTTTTGTGATTTTTGTTTGATAATGCATCAAAACCAATTACATCACCAGGTAGGTGAAATGCAGTAATTTGTTCTACGCCTTGATCATCAACTAGGTAAGTTTTAAAACTACCTGAGCGAACAGCAAATAGAGATTTAAACTGTTGACCTGCTTCGAACAAACAGTCACCTTTATGGAACGGTTTTTTGCGCTCGATTACATCATCTAAGGTTCTAAGCTCGTTCTCGTCCAGTGAAAAAGGTATACATAATTGGTTTAGACTACAGTTTGAGCAGCTAATAGAATAGCCACCACCGCAACTTCTAGGTTGGTTTAGTGCCATGATATGAACCCGATATTAACTAAGCACTTGTAACTTAGTTATTGTATTAAATAAAAGAATTAGGGCTAAAACGATAACCGTTGTCCCTAATGCAAACCTTACATAAGTTTTCGCTAAAATGCCATTTAATTTAGTGTTAAATGCTGTCAATCCGACTAAAGTTGGAAGGGTACCTAAACCAAAGAATAACATGGTTAACCCACCCATTAGCGGCGTTGTAGATGTCATTGCCAAACTAAGTGCAGTATAGACTAAACCACAAGGTAGAAAGCCCCAAAACAGGCCATACAACAAACACTTTTTTATGCTATCAATTGGCAATATACGTTTTTTAATGGGCTCGACTAGAACTGAGATATATTTTCCCAGTACTTCGGTTTTTAGCACCCAACTGTTTAAGCCTGCGATATGCAAACCTATCCCTATCATTAATATAGACGCAAATACCGATAGGTACAAAATGCCGCCTTGAGTAAGGGAGATAATAGACTGAGTAAGCAAACTAGCAATAACACCAATGGCTGCATAACCCAATATTCTGCCTAGGCTAATAACAAACGCATAGGTAATGAAGTGTTTTTCTTTTGGTATAGAAAAACCAAGCGCCATAGTTAGCGAGCCACACATAGCAACACAATGACCTGAGCCAAGAAAGCCCATTACCAATGCCGTGAACAAAAGCTCCAAGGTTTAATCCTTGTTTTCGTCGGTATCTTTAGGCTTGATATCGTCATCAGATAAAATAGATAAGCCCTGTTTCTCTAGATCATCAAATTGCTCTGTTTTGGTTGCCCAAAAAAAGCCGATAACGCCAACTATGACAAATATAATAGCGACGGGGATCAAATAATAAATTACATTCATTTTACTTTATCTTTAACAATTTCAGCGAATTAGTCACAACTAGAATTGAGCTAGCAGACATACCAATAACGGCGACCCAAGGCGCAACATAGCCAAACATCGCAACTGGCAATATTAGTAAATTATAGATTAGCGACCAGTTCAGGTTATTTTTAATCGTTTTTCTAGTATCCGCAGCGGCTTTCAATAAATCATCAATGGCATTCAAATTACCATTTAAAATGATAATGTCGGCCGCTTGTTTACTAATATCCGCACCTGTGCCCATAGCAATACTGATATCTGCAGCAGCAAATACAGGAGCATCGTTTATCCCATCACCAACCATGGCAACACATGAGTCTTGCTTTTGTAACTTAATTATATGCTGTGCTTTTTGCTCAGGCGTACAAGACTTTTCAAACTCTTCGATAGTAAGTTCTTTAGCTACACTTTCAGCTTGTTCAGAAGAGTCACCGGTTAACATGAAAGTATTAATGTTTCGCTTGGCTAAACTTTCTACTGCGACCCTAGATTCAGGTTTAATGTGATCGGATACCATAAACTCAGCAACGAGCTGCTCATTAAGTAAGACGAATACATTGGAAGCACTATTATTGGCTCGTTCGCTCAAATACTTGCTACTTCCTATCTTTATTTCACCTAACTCAGTCATTGCAATTAGGCCTTTACCTACTTCAACAGTTACTTGGCTAACATCGGCCCGAATACTGTCGTTGTCTAAATCAATAAAAGCTTTTGCAATAGGGTGTTCAGAGTTACTTTGAATTTGCTTTATCGCAGAGTTTAACCAAAGCTTATCCACTGTATTTAGGTAAATGGCGTTTTGTACCGCGAAAGTCCCTTTGGTTAACGTACCCGTTTTATCAAAACCAATGTGACTGATCTGATTTAACTTATCAAAAGAGCTCGGTTCTTTGATTAAAATACCTTTTTTATTCAATGCCGACATTATACAAGTATACGCTGTAGGCGTTGCTAGGCTTAAGGCACAAGGACAGGTTGCTACCAAAACCGACAGACTGACCCAAAGCGCATCTTTAGCTTCGACAAAGAAAAACCAAATGAAGAAGGTTAGTACCGCTAAAATTAATTGGCTTAAAACAAACCAATGGGCAATACGGTCAGCAAACTCAGTATATTCAGGCTTGTGTGCTGCAAAATCCGATTGCATTTGGCCAATGTGAGATAGCGTTGTATTTTCACCAATCGCTGAGATCCGAATTTGAATAACACCGTCATTATTGATACTGCCTGCAAATACATTGTCGCCCAATGTTTTTTCGACGGGCTCAAACTCACCATTTAATACGGACTCATTAACACTTGTTGTGCCGTCAATCACTCTGCCGTCAAACGCAATGTGCTCACCGGGCTTGACCACAACAATGTCATCAATAACTAAATCTTTCACTAAAACTTGAACAGCTTCGCCATCAACTAACTTAGAAGCTACCGTAGGGATTGTTTTGTTAAGGTTAGCATTGGACAACACGGCTTTGCTTTTCGCTCTGAACTCCAAATACTTACCAATTAACAGCAGGAAAGTGAACATGGATATACTTTCGAAGAACACTTCGCCATGAGCACCGTCTAGACCGTTTAAAATCAATTGATATAAGCTGGCAAAAAAAGCGCCATAAATCGCGAAAGCAACGGGTACGTCCATATTTAATCGTTTGGCTTTTATTGAAGAAAAACAACCAAACAAAAAAGGTAAAGCGGAATAAAAGACCACAGGCACAGAAAGCAACATACTCAGCCATTTAAAATAGCCTTGTTGATGAGACTCCATGTATTCAAACGCGCCAAAATACATAGCAAAGGCAAGCATCATCACTTGCATGGTAAATAACCCAGCAACGCCTAAACGCTTGATAAACTGCTTATCTTGTCGCTTTAGGCTTTCTTCTGTATCTGTGACTTTAAAAGGCGAGGAGGGGTAACCAATCGTCGCCAATTGGTTCAAGATCACGGATAAATCAATTTCATCTGTTCGCCAAGTAATGTCTGCTCTTTGGTTAACGGTATTAACATTAATTCTGTCGATGCCGGATAACGACATCAAAGAGTGCTCGATTAACCAGCTGCATGCGGCACAGTGGATATTGTCAACAGATAAAGTGATCTTACGCTTATTTTCCGTTAGCGAAGCTGAAACTAAATCAAGAAAGTCATCGTCGTCAAAGACCTTGTATTTTTCTAGCTCAACACCGTCATCTGGCTTATTGGCTAAGTCAGAACGGAATTCATAGTAGTTGCCAAGACCGCTGCCATAAATATGCTCAGTGACCGCTTTACAGCCTAAACAGCAGACGTCGTACTGTTTATCATCGACCTCAGCCTTAATGTGTTCAAAACTCTTCGGTACTTCTGAACCACAGTGATAACAACTACTTAACGACATAATTAATTAAGCTTTTGCCAAAACTCTGTAGGAAACACCACCACTTGTCTTACTTTCCAGCTTTCATCCATTGGCATCAGTACCGCTTCCCATTTGCCATTAATTTCCTGCTCCAATGAGCCAGATAAAGTGCCTTTTGCGTTTGGTGTTAATACCATAGAAAAATCTAATTCCGCTAGGGTAGAGTGGATCATTTTTACTTTAATAGCAGGCAACTTTTGGTTTGACTTAACTTCAATGAGCTCACCTTGCGATTTTAACTCTAAAACCACACCTAACTGCTGAGCTTTATTGTACAGAGTCAACTCTTGGTTGATGGCTTTACCTTTTTTATAGTAGTCATCGACCACCATCTCAGGCTGATTCTGGCTCGTAATGATCACAGTAGCGATACCCGCTACCACGGCCAATAAAGGGAAGAATATAACTAGCCAAACCCAAGGGTTTTTATACCAAGCATCTTTTTGCATTAAATTTTTACCGGAGTAGTTAAATAAGAAAGGAAACTTATCTAGCGTGAGTGCAAGAAGTAAAATTGGGCTGGCAAATTTACTTTCCTATATAACTGCTTCTGCTTTAATTTCAGAATTTTAACCTATTAAAAAGGCCTCGTTAAGAGGCCTTTTATCTAAACTCTAATAAAGAGTGAATTAGTTCGAAAGACTGTAGATATATGCAGAGATAACGTGAACTTTATCTTCGCCTAATACATCTTTCCATGGTGGCATTACACCAGCACGACCGTTACGGATAGACTCTTGTACCGCTTTCTTAGAACCACCGTATAACCAGATATTATCTGTTAGGTTAGGGGCACCAAGCGTTTGGTTACCTTTACCGTCCATACCGTGACATGCTGCACAAAGACCGAACTTCGCTTTACCTGCTTCAGCTAACTTATCGTTAACTTTACGACCAGATAGTTTAAGAACGTATTCAGCTACCGCTTCAACACCTTCTTCACCACCTAAAGCACCAGACCAAGCCGCCATACCAGTCGCTGTACGACCATGCATTAACGTCTCTTTGATCTTCTCAGGTGAACCGCCATATAACCAGTCTTTGTCAGTTAGGTTAGGGAAGCCAGTTGAACCACGAGCATCCGAACCGTGACAAAGTGCACAGTTTTGTAGGTATAAACGTTGACCTACTTTAAGTGCTTCTTCGTCTTGGACTAATTCTAACATTGGCTTAGATGCCATTGCTTGGAATACTGGTCCGTAAACTTCGTCTGCACGCTTGTATTCTTGGTCTAGTTCAACCATTAAGCCTTGCTCTTTAGCTATCTTAGAAAGCTCTTTTGATTCAGCTAAACTACGTACGCTTTGGTTCGAACTCTTCCAACCTAGGAAACCTTCATAGTTACCTAAACCAGGGAAGGCAGCTAAGTAGAAGATTGACCAAGCTAGTAAGAAGTAGAACAAGTAAGTCCACCACTTAGGTAATGGGTTGTTAAGTTCTTCGATGCCGTCGAACTCGTGACCCATTGATTCACCCTCATCAACATGAGTGTAGTTTTTTAAGTTAATTACGATAATTGCAAAAGTTGCAATTATTGAAAACAGAGTTAGGACGATGATCCATCCGCTCCAAAAGCTAGTCATTATCATTTGATGACTCCTTAATTGACGGTTTTTCGTTTACGTCGTTATCGTCTAAGATAGAGTTTGCAATTTCGTCAAACTTCTTAGTGCGATTTTTGCTATAGGCCCAGTAAACGATAACCAAAAACAAAACTAATAAAATTAACGTATAAACGCCTCGGTAAGTTCCGTAATCCATAATAAATTACTTAAGGTGCGTACCAAGTTGTTGTAAATATGCAATTAAAGCTTCCATTTCAGTTTTGCCTTCAACAGCTGCTTTTGCACCAGCAATATCTTCTGCAGAATACAGAGGAATATACTCACCGTTTTCGTCTTTATGAGTTTTGCCTTTCGTTAAGGTATTAAATACTTCAAATTTTCTTCGCTGTATCTTCACCAGTCAATACATTCTCATCTAACCAAGGGAAAGATGGCATGTTCGACTGAGGAACTACTGAACGAGGGTCCATTAAATGCGCGTAGTGCCAATCGTCAGAGTAACGTTGACCAACACGTGCTAAATCAGGACCAGTACGCTTAGAGCCCCATAAGAATGGGTGTTCCCAAACTGATTCACCAGCAACAGAGTAGTGACCGTAACGCTCAACTTCGGCACGGAAAGGACGGATCATTTGGCTGTGACAGTTGTTACAACCTTCACGGATATAAATATCGCGACCTTCCATTTCTAGTGCAGTTAGCGCTCTCATGCCTTTTACAGGCTCAGTTGTATCTTTTTGGAACATTAGCGGAGTAATTTCTACTAACGCACCAAAGCTGATAGCTACAACAGTTAAAAGCGACATTAAAACAACGCTTTTTTCAATCTTCTCGTGATGATTTGTTGCCATAGTAATAACTCTCCTTATGCTGCTTGTGGTTGACCAGCAGGAGCTTGTTTAGCTTCGCTAACTGTCTTAATTACGTTATAAGCCATAACCAACATACCAGC
Source organism: Psychrosphaera sp. (assembly GCA_965200905.1). Classification (GTDB taxonomy): domain Bacteria; phylum Pseudomonadota; class Gammaproteobacteria; order Enterobacterales; family Alteromonadaceae; genus Psychrosphaera. Next base: position 18,492 of record CBDAVN010000012.1, on the reverse strand, counting down.
TACTACGAATACACCGCCCAAGAAGCGAACGAAGTAGAACGGGTAAGAAGCTTCTAAACTCTGTACGAAGCTGTAAGTAAGAGTACCGTCAGAGTTAACAGCACGCCACATTAAGCCTTGCATTACACCTGAGATCCACATTGAAACGATGTAGAAAACAACACCGATTGTGTGTAACCAGAAGTGTGTATTGATTAGCTTAAGGTCAGCCATTTGAGTTTTACCATATAGGCGAGGGATTAAGTGGTAAAGTGCGCCGATAGAAACCATTGCAACCCAACCTAATGCACCTGAGTGTACGTGACCAACTGTCCAGTCTGTGTAGTGCGATAATGCGTTTACAGACTTGATAGCCATCATAGGACCTTCGAACGTTGACATACCGTAGAAAGAAAGAGATACGATAAGGAAACGTAACACAGGGTCAGTACGAAGTTTATGCCATGCACCTGATAACGTCATGATACCGTTGATCATACCACCCCAAGAAGGGATAAATAGGATCACAGACATAACCATACCCAGAGACTGAGTCCAGTCTGGAAGTGCTGTGTAATGTAAGTGGTGAGGACCAGCCCAAATGTATAATGATACTAAGTGCCCAGAAGTGAACAACTGATAGACGGTAAGAGTAAACCGGACGCTCAGCTTGTTTTGGTACGAAGTAGTACATCATACCTAAGAAACCAGCCGTTAGTAGGAAACCTACCGCGTTGTGACCGTACCACCATTGAACCATCGCATCTACTGCACCAGAGTACATAGAATATGATTTAAACATAGACACAGGAATAGCTGCACTGTTTACTAAGTGAAGAACTGCAACAGTAATGATGAAGCCTACATAGAACCAGTTAGCAACATAAATGTGACTTGTTTTACGAATCGCTACCGTACCGATAAATACGTAAGCATAAGCAACCCAAACGATAGTAATTAAAATATCGATTGGCCACTCTAGCTCTGCGTATTCTTTAGAAGTCGTAAGACCTAAAGGCAGTGTGATAACAGCAGATAAGATAACAGCTTGCCAACCCCAGAAGGTGAAAGCAGCAATCTTGTCGCTAATTAGTCTTACTTTACACGTACGTTGAACAACGTAGTATGAAGTAGCGAATAGGGCACTTGTACCAAATGCAAAGATAACTGCATTAGTATGAAGCGGTCTTAAACGCGAAAATGTTAACCAAGGAGTATCGAAGTTGAGAGCTGGCCATATTAACTGCGCGGCAATTAACACACCAACTGTCATACCAATAATACCCCATAAAACAGTAGTCAAAGCGAATTGCTTAACCACCTTATAGTTGTACTCTGGATGAGCGATGTTAGATGTTGTCATAGTTTGATTCCACTTACATGTGAAAATGTTGTTATTTAAAGTTAAGTCGGCCTAAAATCGTATTTCTAATAGAAACAAGAAACTAAGCCTTTTGGGCAGGGTGAATAATAAAGTCTTTGGGATTAAAATAATACCCAGTAACAACAAAAACTTGTCTTAGATCAAGAGTAAAAAAATGCAGCTGTACAAAAAAAACAACTATAGCAACACAATATTTCATCAACACCACATTTTTACTAGCTTTAACGGCTTGTTCACCAAAACAACAGCAACAGATAATTGATTGTAAAATTGACCCGGATCAATGTTTACAATTAAGTACAGAAAACAGCGAAATACAAATTAACACCCGAGCCATAATTGTAGAACAAAACTACAAAATGACATTGTCAGCCAGATCTGAAATCGCTAGCGTCAAACTAGAGGGAATAAACATGAACATGGGCACCATACCAGTGGTAACTAAACGGGTCTCAGAAGCAACCGATAAGTTTGTTTACCAAGCTGATATTTTCTTAGGCATGTGCTCTGAACCAAATATGCAATGGCTGTTAACCATAGAATATGAAAATGGCAGCAACGAGACGACTATCTTAGCTTCTTATTGGCAGCCACCAGCTGACAAATAGTAACGCGACACTTTTATATTTCTTATATATCAACAACATAATTACAATTCATTTCTGACAGTAAAACAAACCCATGTTTACCTTACTGTCAGTTTTCGTATCAAACTAGTTACTTTTTGCTTGCTTAATTTGTTCTAAAAGCGCAGGGCTCGGTGCGATTTCTTCTAACTCAACTTGTTCTGTAGATACGCGAAAGCTTGCTGAAGCAGAATCAATATTAAACCTCAAATTTAACCCCGACCATTCATCGAAGTCATAAAACACGTCGCCTAACCAATCATTTTGATTGTAGTCTAATGTCACGGGTTCTTGGTCAATAGAGCCTGAACAATTGTAGTCAATTGGGTTGGAGTTTTGATGGCCAAAACCAACAGATTCAAGCAAATTTGACTCATCCAAAGCTACACTTTTGCCATGTGAATAATTGATATTGAAATGTTCGGTAATCTTGATCTGGACCGTTTACATAGTCAAAAGAGGTGCAATTTTCATTAAATGGATGAACCCGCCATAACATTCTATCCCCTTCGTCATTTCCTATTGTAGGCAAGCCTTGCAGTTGATACATATAGTTCATCACACTTAAATGATTAGGTTTATTGTTCACATCGTCTTGGCCGCCATGATAAAAACCAAAATTGTGACCTAACTCATGCATCATGGTCGATGCTTGAATATTAATCAGGTAGTTTTTACTTGCATCCGTTTGATTCGATAACCCCCAGCCTCCTAAAGTGATCAGAGCATCATTACCGTTTATCTCGGCATAACCAGACGACCCCGCAGCGCCATCATCTCGTTGGCTGTTAGCAAACAACATATAATGAAAAGCATTGCGGCGTTTCAAGTCGAAATATTTATGCTTGTACTGGAAAATACTCGCTCGAGCTGGCGAGTCAGAAAAGTGGATAGTATTGACAAAAGGCACTTGGTTACCACCACCTAAGTTGTATTTCGACGTTGAGTTATCCGTATCAAATAAGTTGCCGGCATCAAGATGGAGTTTAAAACCCAGCTTTATTAAATGCCTCTACAAACTTTATCTATGGCTTCGACTTGAGGAACAATACCAAGATCATCAGAGTCCATGTGATCAACTTCTAGAAAAATGTCTTTTTGTTCTGGTCTTGCTCCCCATTTATAAAGCGGCAAACCAGCATAAGTTTTGCCTTCTTGCTCCGAGCAATCAGGAATACCATCCAGATCGGCATCATCTTGGCACTCTACATCATTATAATAACCTGCTGTAGGGAACAAGGTTAATTGCCAGTCATTGGCACTATTAGTATCTGTTGCAAACCTAGAGCGAGTTATATAGTTGCTATCATAACTTGTGGCTACCGCAGCACCATTCCAATCGCTGTCAGAACTATCTGTTTCACCAAAATAGACCGCATCAACAACTTGCTTTGCCTTAACTAACGCTACTTGACCAGAAGCATCCCAAAACATCCTTTTATCACCGTCAGCAATGATCGTGATGCCAGGGCCATCGACAAAACCAGTTTGCCAGCTATAGTAGTAGGTGTCATTTTGCACAATAAGATGCTCACCTACAGCAAGAGAAATGTCAGGTAAAGAAAAGTGGTAATTTTCCGTTCTAGCGCCAAATTCATCAATCGCTTCAGTGCGAATAGTGTATTGAGACAAAGAAACCGGTTTATCTGTGCCATTGTATATTTCTAACCAGCGCTGTTTAAATCGGTTTGGGTCGAGCATAACTTCAGAAATAACCAATTCATTATGCGCTGTTCTATAGCTGAACGCTTGACTCGTGGTTAATGTGTTGCCCACAAAGTTTTGTAGCTTTTCATCTAGCATTAACTGATACGATGAATTTGCAGCTAGCTCAACAGCAGGGGTCAAAATAACGGTTTTATTGTTATCGCCCAGAGACACTTGAGCTGCAATACAATTATTGTCTGCACTTTCTAACCAAAGTACCGATGAACATTTATTATCAACTTGGGGCAAAGTTGCTATTGCTGAATTTAACTTAATTGTGAAACTCGTGTTTAGTGGTATCTGCTGTGCCATATCAACAGGTAAGGTTGACTCAACCACAAAAGGACGTTCATCCACAATAGTAATGTTTATTGTTTGTGACACTGTGTTAACGCCATCGCTTATCTCTAGTGTAAACTGCTGAGATTCTACTTGGTGATCGACTGGGGTATATACAAAAAGGCCATTACCTTTATTTTCCAGTAAGCCCGTTTTTGGCGCTTTTACTACCTGATATTGCAAAGGATCACTTTCAGCATCTGTCGCATTAACAGTAAACTGAGACACTTGCTCAAACTGAGCGGTAACAGTATTGGTAAAAACAATTGGCGCTGCATTTTTATCATCACTGTCGCAGCCGACAATAGACATTACCGCAGCCATAACAGGCAACAACCTAAACTTCATTATTATCCACATACCTAGAGTAAAAAGTGGCGAAATTTTAGCGCACTGAACTTACATATGTAATGGCTAAGCCGCAAGGGTTACAATTGATAACAATAAAGCAAATAAAATACCTGAGTTAAGGAAGAAAATGACGCAACTAGCAATTTGTGGCCAAGGCAGAATAGGGGCTAGAGTAACACAAGCATTAAGGGCCAAAGGCCATCAAGTGGATGTGTTACGTTTAGACAAAGAAAAAGGGCTATATAGTCAAAACGCTACCGTGCCAACTAAAATACAGGTGTTGCTCATTTGTATTTCCTCTGCCAAAGCAAAAGGTTTATGGGATTGGACTAATATCTTTGACGGATTAGAACAACAAGTGAACCTAGGCCAGCTCAAAATAAACAATCTAATTTTTGTTTCATCAACAAGAGTGTTTGACGGGATTGGATCTGGGCTAGTCACCTCACAAACCGAACCTCAATCAAACAGTGAAAGGGGGCAGAAAGTTATTCAAGGCGAAGATGCTCTAAAAAAAGTATGCTCAAACCTACATCTAGTCAGATGTTCAGGCTTAATCGGCGGAGGCTACGACAGTTATAGGCCAATTTTATCCGTCGCTAAAGACAGGCCTAGATTTGCAGTTGAAGTAGAACATGTTAAGCAGTTTATTATTAGCCAAATAGAGAGCATGCTTACGCAAACATTACCGCAGAGCATATCTTTACTTACCGATGGTAAGGTCTACTTCGAACAGCGTTGCTACGACGTTGTGAAAGATAAAGAAGAAGTCATAGAATTATCTAAACATTTCCGAATTCTAGTTAACGGTAGTCACAGCTAAAGCCAACCCGTACAGAAAAATCTAAGGCTGGCTTTAACAAAATTAACGAGCCGGCACTTCAGTCAGTTCTTGCTCGTTTCTAGCTTGCATCTTAGCTTTAGCTAAATACAAAGGCACAAAGCAAAGAGAAAAAACAATCACTTGAGTCACTGGCGCCATACCTAAATACTGAACCAAAGTAACAATGCAAGAAGCGCCACTCATTTGAATACAACCAATGATTGCTGTTGCTAACCCGATATTTTTAGAAAACGGCGCTAGAGCTTTGCCTATCGATGCACCTAGCAAAATAGCAACACCAGCAGTACCTACAATAATTGGCAGCATATAAGTCAAGATGTTTTCATTACTTGTTAGCAGTAATACCATCAGGCCAGATACAATAACAATCGCCATACCAGCGTAAATAATAGTGTCTACTTTAAAGTGGCTCAGTAGCTTTGCCGTAACAAAACTCATTACAATCGTAACGCTTGCGTTAATGCTGAACCAAAGCGTAAAGGATGCTTCCGATAAACCATATTGCTCAACAAACACGTTTGGCGCGGTGCTAACAAATGCCATTATTACAGCCATAGCTAACATAACGATACCAGCGTGTAACATAAACATAGGCAAAGACAGAACTTGCCTAAAATCTACCATACGAGGAAAATTAGCAGGCCTTGTGTTTTGCTCCTTCGTTTCCTCAAAAAGTACTGCAGTCATTAAAATAGTGGGGACTGCTAAAACAGCCATAAATACAAAGTTACTTTGCCAGCCATAAGTTATTGTTAAATAGTGACCCAACACTGGTGCCAAAGCTGGAATACAGAAGATCACTCCATTTAAATAACTGTAAACTTTGCTGCTTTCACTGGCGTCGTTTTTATCGGCAACACTAGCAAATGAAGCAACCATGATGGCACAAGAGGCTATGCCTTGAATGGCTCTAAGCACAATGTGAATAACGTAATCACCTGCATAAACAATAAATACCGCAGTAACCACATAAAGCAGCAAACCAAACATAAAGATGGGCTTTCTACCTAACTTGTCCGATAAAGGGCCAAAAATGAGCTGACCAACACCCAAACTAAACATATAAACCGTGATGGTCCATTGCATAAGAGTAGGGGAAACGTCCAATCCTTTTGCCATGGTAGGTAAAGCAGGAAGGAAAATGTCTACAGCAAGAGGGCCAAGGATCACCAAAGGGATAAGCAATAGTATTAAGCGTAAATTATTCAAAGGAAGTATCGACAATAAAAAAACAATGAGTGCATTATATTGCGGCTTAACCATGACTAAAAATGATTTATAATCAATTAATGCATTCCCACTAGGAATACCTATGAAGGATAAATTTGACCTAAACCTACTTAAAACTCTAGACGCCTTGCTACAAGAAAAAAGCGTAACCAAAACAGCAAAAAGACTTTATGTCACTCAGTCTGCAGTAAGCAAAAGCCTAACAAAACTTAGAGAAGCGTTTAGCGATCCTATTTTTATAAGAGCAGGTAAAGAACTGATACCAACGCCAAAAGCACTTGAATTAGCAGTTCAGCTAAAACCTATAATCCAAAGTATTGAGCAAATGACGCTTCCTGAGTCATTTGCTCCAGAAAGTTGCAACCGTAAGTTCAAGTTTGACATGATGGAAGTTGCCTACGCGATCACCTTACCTGAGTTTATGCCAATTCTTCTAGACGTTGCACCTCATATCAAACTCGAAACCAATACTTGGAGCCAAGACACCATGCAAAGACTCCTTCGATGTGACATCGACTTTGCCATTAAGTGCATGGAAATGGATACGCGTTCAGTAAACCATATTTCAAGTTTGCCAAAAGAATTAAGTTACGCAGAATTAAGCCGAGACCACGCAGCATGTGTGGTAAGGAAAGGGCACCCAGTTGCTTCTAACAACCTAACAATTGAAGACTATTTAGCGCAAAAGCACATTCAAGTAACAGGCGGAGGCAACAGACATTGGCTAGTCGACGAAATACTGATACAAAATGGACTAGAGAGAAACATAGTTTTAGAAGTTCCCGATTTCCACAGTGCATTCAAACTATGTGAAAACACTGACTTAGTTCTATTCGCACCATTCAAGCAAGTAGAAAGCATAGTAAAACATTACGAATTAGAGGTAGTCGATATTCCGGTGCAAATGCAAAAGGGCGTGTACGTGATAATTTGGAACAGTTACTTTGACCAAGATCCTGCCCATAAGTGGATGCGAGAGCTGGTAGTCGCCAAATCTAAATAGATAAAGGATTAGCCCCAGAGTTTTATCTAGGGCTAAGCAGTATTTAGAGCTATTCAAAGAACTCTAGCTTTTTAATGTGATAGATATGGGACGGTGATCACTCGTAATTCTTTTCGCTGTTGCACCGGAGTTTCCTCTATCAAATGCTAGATGTTCAACTTTCCCTGCGCCAGACTTGGCTTGCAGAAAAAAAGAGCCATTTACTAAAGCCTGACTCATTATTATATGGTCTATCAACAAAGGGTTATCTTTGGCTTTTTTACCTGTAATTGGATTAGAGTATTTTGCCGTCCACCTGAGTTTTTCTGGATAATCAAATAGGGCATGATTAAAGAAACGTTCAGAATGCATAACGTTTCCTTGCAAGTTACTGATCAGATCAAAAAACATATACTTTTCCTCGAAGTGATCTTGGCCAATCCCATCGTTGGCATCGCCTAAGACAACAATTGCAGGCTCAGAGGTTTGTTCAAACCTAGCGTCTATATAAGCTCTGATATTTCGAGCTTCAGTAGCAAGCTTAATTCTGGCTTTCAGCGCTTCATTGATATATTTCGGAGTTAATACTCTTTTATCCTTATCCAACCAAACCGTGTTTCTATTTATCTTGGATTTCATGTGTTGGCCGATGATCTCCAACTCTTGGCCGTCATCCGTAGTAAATATTAAAACTTGAGGGTGTCTATAATGACTATGGCTTTTTTCTTGGCTTTTTCCCCAATAGTGAACAGGCCAGCTTTTGTGGCCAACATAAGATTGCCAAACACTCGGAGGTTGGAGCCTACATTGACTAACCAAGGAGTCTCTAACTAAAAACCAAATCCCTTGGCTTCCTTTAACTTGGTAATCACCATTATTTAATAGTATAGGTTTCCATTTATTAGCTAAAACATCTCTGCAGAAGGCGATGATACCTGACTCACTATTTGGCGCTTCAAGCATACAAAGTATATCTGGGTTAATTTCAGCAATAGTATCCGCAACTCGTATTCTCCTATCTTTATGGAGCTGAGTGACCTTTGAACCAATGAGTTTGGCGCTATGTTCTACATTCCAACTTGTGATCTTAAGTGACATGGCAGTTATCCTTTTTGTTTTGCTAATGAATAGGAGTAAAACAAAACAACCACAACACTCCGTGTACCTTAACTACGTTAGCAAGCTTGTTGATAAAATCAATAAACCTTGTTTATCGCTTTATTACACTTTTAGCAGGTACGGTTCAGTTATATTTTATTGAAAGGGCAAAGAAGCGGGTTTGATATAGACCTAAATTTACGCAAGAGTTATTAACATTTAGAAGCGGTGAGTATCAAATCGAGACTAAAGTAGAGGGCTGAGAAAAAGAAAGCTTTATAACAGAATATCATATTTAACATAATATACATTATGCGTATATTATATTTTACTTGGAACGACTAATGACCTTGCTCAGTTGTGTTTCACGCACATAGCGCACAATGTCTGAAACCTTATCTAAAGGGTTCTGACCAATTTACATATGTCGTTCCAGTATGGTTCGATATTTTTACTTGGTGCTAGCTGTAAAATGTCTTTTATCTGAGTCCACTGATCTTTTGTGTGATACTCAACAACAAATGTTACAGCTGCTGACTTGATACCTGGTGGTAAAACCTTACTTCTTCGAATTGCTTTTAATACTGTTAAACAATTCTTTTCGCACTTTTCTGTAACCTGAACCATATCCAGCTTCCCATAACTTATAAGTTTACATCTTGTTCTGATTTAGAACGACTTTATAGTTATGCGACTAAGTTGCTTTTCGATCACATTAGACTGTTATTTTTTAGGCGACGCTACGGACCTATATTCGAACTAACCCCCACAATTTTTAATTTCACGCACGTAGCGCACGATGTTTTTATAAGTAGTTTTGTGTTGTTAAGTACTGTATAAAAGCTAAAGTAAGTCTTCGATACTTTACGAAAAACACAACTAAATTAGCTTTTCGGCATTGGCATTACTTGTATTCATAAATACTTCTACAAAGAGTTGAAAGCCCAGTAAGGCATCTGGTTGCCTTACTTTGATAATGCTTTTGCTAACTAGTTAGATACCGATAAAAAATACTGGCTAAATAATTCACCTATATGCTGTACTTTTTGAGCAGAGTTTTAAGTTTGAATAGTTTTTGTTATTACAAATAATCAAGCTGTAAAGTATGAGTTTATTGCTCTAAAGCAATATACAGCTCCATGAACTAAGTAGTTTTATAATTATTGCTATCTGTTAAGAAATCCAGAAAAAGACAATTATTATTTAACATAATAACTAAGGTTTATCTTTTACTGGATGACTACTTGAACGCTGTCGAATATGAAACTGTATATAAACACAGTCCTACTAGAGACAATAAGAAAATGATTTACTCATAATAGATATTTCATATTACTCGTCTTTTTGTTTAGCCATGTAGTTATGCTCGTAGAGTTTTGCCTCCTTTAAAAAACGCATACATGGCATCGATATTAGAGTGAATAAATCCGCGGGTTCCTGATAAAAAATGCCTTCTAAGGATAAATGACTTGAACCAAATTAACGGAAACACAAAAGTAAGTTTTAACCCTCGATGCTTTTTTATTGCGTTGCTGCTTTTGCAGTGCCCCTAAAGAGGAATATTTATTTTGTTTTTCCACCAGCTTTTCAACCGTTTTCATAGCCAAAGTGATCAATACACAAGCTTGTGCGCATCTCTACGCCCTGCACTATTAGGTTCTCATGCACTAACCTATCTTTCGGGTAGAAAGCCTTTTCTTTGTTAAAAACTCTGACAATACTTCTTTTCGCTGCTTTAGGATGCATAGGTTGCCCCATAAAAATATCTTCAAAAGGCACTCGAATGGCATCTGCAGTTTGTGTCTCTACGAGTTGTCTTATTTCTTGCAAGGCTTGAGGCGATAACACTTCGTCACCGTCTAAATTAAAACACCATTGATTACGGCAAAGCGACAAAGCGTAATCTTTTTGCTTTGAAAAACCTAACCAATCTTTATGAACGACTTTGGCACCCAGCCTTTGAGCAATTTCAACAGTGCCATCTGTTGAGCCAGAGTCGACCACAATAACTTCATCCAGTTGACTGACCGATTTTATTGCATCAGCGATAGTATTGGCTTCATTTAGCGTCACTAAAAATACGCTGATCTTAGTTTCGAACATTACTACATCCCATTTTTTCTTTATGCTGCCATTAGTGACACGCAACAAAACTATATTTTTCTAACCGTCGAAAAAATGTACCTGAATAAGTTTGTAGCGAATATAGAAGCTTACTCGTGCTTACATTAGCTTACATCAACTTACTTAATATCTCGGCAAACCTTGCTAAGCAGTCCAAGTGGTAAAACAACCTCCCTCATACACTTCAGACAAATTACGAAACTTAATTTGATTATTTTTTAATCATGCAATACATTGGTATTGTTACATGTTGTCTGACAACATATATTTGTAACGTTATTTATCAATACCAACACAATAAAAATAAGAGTTCGCCATGAATAAATACAAAAAAACAAGGGTGGCAGCAGTTGTTTCACTGTTATTACTGAATCATTCAAATAGCCATGCAGACATACTTGCGGATGAGGTAGTGAAACTTAATTTTGATGAGGGTTCAGGAGCCCTTGCCAATGACACCAGTGGTAATAACAACAATGCCACGTTGAAGAACAATACGATTTGGTTTGCGGGGAAAAGTGGCAGTGCAATGGCCTTCGACGGTAATAATAGCCATGCAGATTTAGCCAATGACAGTAACAACAAGCTTTACAATATACATAAACAAAACTTTTCTATTGCCGCGTGGATCAAACCAACAGCGAGCTTAAGCCACCGCAGTGGCGTTATTACTCGCTGGGGTGTACACCAAGGTTTATTTTTATAACGATGATCAGACGTTTTACCTTCAAGCATCGTGTTCCAAGCGGCACATTAAACTTAAACTCCAGCAAAGCCTACCCTATTGATGAATTTTATCATGTCGTCGTTACTGTTGATGGCGAGAATGGTGAAATGACCCTTTATGTCAATGGCCAAGAAGATAATAAGGTGAGCTACTCACCTCAGCAATCGGTGCAAAACTTTTTCCGACCTTGGCGTTTAGGTGTTAAAAATCCAGATGCCAACACACCAGAAGCTAGAGAAAATTTTGCCGGCTTGATTGACGAAGTGCATTTTTTGATGGCGCATTAAGCTCTGCAGAAGCCGATGAGTTATGGCGAGTGCATGGCGAGTTAAAAACTATCGTTGATTTAAAACTAGACGAAAACAATGGCCTAACGGCTTATGACAGTTCTGGTAATGGCAATGACGGTAGACTGTACGATGCCAACTGGGTAGAAGCTAGAAATAATACGGGCTTAGCATTTGACGGTATTGATAGTTATGTCGATATCAATAATGTTGACGATTCGGAACTCGACTTACTGCATGAAGACAATTACCAACCCTATCCGCTTGGGTTAAACCAAATAGTGCTTTGGGTCATCGAAGTGGAGTTATTACTCGTTGGGGTGTACACCAAGGCTTGTTTTACAATGCCGATAAGACATTTAACTTCAAACACAGAACCGCTACTGGTACCAAACAGGTTACAACAACAGACACCTTTGAACCTGGTCAATTCTACTATGTCACTGTCTCAGTAAATGGTAATGAAGGGAAATTAAGCTTATTTGTTAATGGTTTACTGGCAGCAAGCGATGATTATACTCCAGGCGATCACTCTACTACAGGCTTCTTTAGGCCTTGGCGTCTTGGTGTTAAAGATATAGTGGCAGGTACACCTGAAGATCGTGAAAACTTCGATGGTGTCTTAGATGACGTACAATTTTTCAAAGGCGCAGCTTCTACCCAAGATGCAGTAACACTTTGGCAAAATCAATTGGCACAGTGTAACTTAGGTGATGACGCAGGGACTGGCACAGGCAGCTCACCTACGATATTGAGCAACAATGACTTTGTTTCATTTGAACAAACCGAGGTTCCTCAAGAGTGGCAAGCAGAAAAAGGTATGCTCGCGCTAAATAATGAACGTAGTAAACATGGCTACAACTCGCTAGAATGGGATTGGGTAGCAGGCGATACGATTACTGTTAGCGATATTCAAAACTCAAGGCTTAGATCCAAACGCGATAGACCGCACCAACTTCCATCAATCCAGCTTCCGTATCTGGGTTGTATAACGAAGAACCACTTGAACACGACAATCTGCGCATCGAATTTTTTGATGAACAAGATCAATTACAGTACTTTTATCCCGTAAATCTAAACTTCAAAGGTTGGCGCGCTGCGAGCGTGAAATATCGTACTGATATGTCAGGTAGCAAATCGAGCCAAAACTTAACAACCATGAAGATCAGAGCACCTAAATCGACTTGTCGAGGCAAGCTACTGATAGATTTAGTTGATTTCACCGCGCCTAAAACATTAGTGCAAGGCGGCGATTACCAAGTACCAATGGCTACAACGGGCTACCGCAACCATTGGACCGATATGCTTGTTTATGAGAAGTATCCTAAGGGCCCCGAAAACAACTGCAACGACTGCGCAAAATGCAGATGCCGAGCAAATGAAAACCAGTTATAGGGAAAGAGCACTAGCGTCTGAGCGTAAAAGAAGTTCAGGTATTACCACCCTTGCCGATGCAATTAATGAATATAACAAATTAGGTCTCGTGGTTGATGGGGATAAGGTAACAGCTTCAGTGCCGTTATTCGGACCTCGACATATTCACAAGGACTTTGGGATCAAGAGTGACGTATTAGATGGCTACTTAATGGTCTTTTGCTCGGGAGTATTTAGACAACGGCGATCAAGTTAGTAAAGAATACTTTGTTAATTTAATACGCTACATGTTAGATCAAGGCTTTGCTGGCGGCTCAATGATGGAAAATATGAGTCATGTTGGCTACCGTGTACGCCGTTATAAACGATGCCATCCTCTTAATGCAAGCGCCGCTTAAAGAAGCAGGTCTATGGCAACAGGCTTTCGACGCTGTAGCTTGGTACAACACTCTAGAGCAAATTTGGCAGCCTGTCTCTGAGAATGTCAGTAACGTTGATCACGCCAAAACTAGAGTTGCCTTTATCCCTTGGTATCATTCTACACATTGACGATGCGGACACTCGAATTCAGTATCTAAATGGCTATAAAAAACATCTTGAGACTTGGTTAACTATGTACAGTCGCGGTGAGAATGGCTTAAAACCTGACTTTTCAAGCTTCCATCACAACACACACCTATCCAGGCTACGTGTACGGTGCCATAGGATCAATCAGCCAAGCGGTGGAGAATTTACAAAACACCAGCTTTGCAATTGGCCAAGACAAACTGGATACCTTGATAAAAATAGTCAACAGCTACAACGTGCAACATGCCAATCGAGATATGCCAATTTCACTGTCGGGCAGAAATCCATTTTCTACTCCTTCATTGGCAAGTAGCCTGCTGAGTTTGGCTAATACCACAGGTGACATTGGCTTCCATCAAGCTTATAACCGTTTATTCCAGCCAAATGATACAACCGCAAATGCAGGCCAAGAGGCAAATCCATGGGGGTTCTGGCAATTTAACTACAGGCCTATGGGGACTTACCGTGCCGATAATTGGGTTGCGAATATAAAAGGGTTGAGTAAATACTTCTGGGGCAGTGAAATTTATAAAGACGCCAACCGTTATGGTCGCTATCAAAGTTACGGCAGCATCATTATCAATTATCAACTACCAGATAATGAGCACAACAGTGCGGTGAGTGTTAAGGGCTCTACAGGGTACACTGAGCAAGGTTGGGATTGGAATAAGATCCCTGGCACCACCAGCAAAACACTTGTCATGGGCTGACTTAGTCGCAGCGAAACCTCGTCAAGATGAGTGGAACGACAAAGCCTTTGCCGGCGCATTGCGATTTGATAAGCAAAATGATGCCTTGGTTTACGTTGACCATGCTATTGAAGGTGAATGTGGTATTTATGGTTTAGACTTTAAACAAAGAGGAAGTACTTCACCAACGCATGATGATAGCTTTACCTTTAAGAAATCTATGTTTGCTTGTGACGGTATGATAGTGGCGCTGGGCTCTGGTATTAACAGTGACGACAGTCAAAACACCATTGCGACTAACCTATTCCAACAAAGCTTAATTGATGCTCCTCAACTCCTTGTTGAAAACGGAGCTGATAAGACTGGCAATAATTACAGCAACACCTTAACCGCCGACAGAAACTGGTTAATTGATATGTACGGCACCGGCTACTACGTCAAAAACGGTGGTAATGTTGAGATTCGTATTCAAAACCAAAACTCGCCTAACCATAAGTATAATGACATTAACGACTTAACAAGTGGTGATTTTGCTTCAGCTTGGATAGATCATGGCACAGCACCTCAAGCGGTGAAGTATGATTATGTGATCAAACCAAACGCAAGCAAAATGGATATGTTCAGGCTCGCGATGAATGTGCAAATGCAGCAAAGTTATCTGGTCTTACAGCAGGATGATAATGCTCACATCATTCGTTTCGACCAACGCATAACCGAAGGCTACGTTGTCTTTAATCCAAGCAATGATCTCGCTGGTAGCTATGTTAAAGCGACTGATACGCCGTTATTAATCGTTGCCGACCCGCAAGCAAATGGGAAAGTTCACCTGAGTCTAAGTAACCCAGATCATAACTTTACTGCTAGCGCTCCAAGGTGGGGAGACAATCAAGCAATGCAAGTGACGGTTACCTTAAAAGGTAAATGGGCGCTGGACAATACCATGACTGAAATAACGAATTTCAGTGTTGTCGGTGATAATACAGAGTTCACTATAACTACAACCGATGGCAAAGCTTATGACTTGGTTTTGTCGAAAGTTAATTAGGTAAACCTAGAGCTTTATAAGAGGATCTAACTGTATTTACAGTTAGGTCCTTTTTGTTTTTATTGCACTAAAAACATATTTTTTTCTCTCACTCTATAATTTAACGCCTGCGCCCTACCCTTGGTTCATTGAAGCCAAGCTTATGAATTGAGTAGGACTTACATGTGGTTGCCTGTTCTCTCATCGTTTGAGTTTTATCTAATAGCACTGTCTGTATGAGCACTAAGAAAACAGGAACTGAACAAATAGGTGCTTAATAATAAATGTCAAAAGCATTTGGTTTACAAAAGGAAATTTAGGACTTACATAAAGGCAAGGATATTAGAAAACCAGCGACATCGTGGCTATGATGTTCGATGCGATAATGCACCTCAAGATAGATTGAGCCGCTCACTTACGGTTCAGAATTGAAAATAAAAAAGCATACGAATAGTCTCGTATGCCTATTTTACAAGTGCGAATGCTTTACTTTACAAGCGAAAAACGTTGGCGAAAGTAAGCCAACATTAGCAAAGACGATACTAAAATGATGCCTGCAGGCTCCGATACAGCACTACTTGCTGATTGAAAACTTAGTTTTTGCAAGCCAAAAAATCGGTTAACGCCACCGCCTCCATTAAAAAATTCAAGACGACTAATACCTGAATAACTCGACAAATCATAGTTGGCTAAGCCAGCAGATAAATTACTACCAATGGCAATTTGGTTATTATCAAGATCAAAAATACGCCCAATTCATTAAACTGGACTCAGGACCAAAGCCATTAAAATCAAATAACAAATTATCAACTACACCGGCAAAGTCGACGCGTAAAATGGAATTGGTAGGAAACAAAAATGGTTGTGAGGAGTTGAACAAGTAGCCTGAGCCAAAAAAGCTATTTTTTACTGGATCACCTGTAACTCCATCACCAACCAGAGAAAAACTTGTATCTCCGACCTTAGCATAATTGCCGTCGTCCAACGCGTTAAAGTCGATAACCCCAGCCTTAGCTGTCAGTGACAAGCTTAACAGCATAGGAACAATGACAAACTTACCTATAACACTCGTTTTACTAAACATCGCAATATCCCCTATTTTGTTTTTTTATAAACTGATGCCATCAACACCAGTACGATGTATGGTTATAATATAACCATACATACAGACAATTACAATGCGCAATTATTGAACTAATTATCAATAGGAAAGTTTATCTGGAATATATTTAAGGGAAACTAATGAAAGATGCAAAATATAACCTTCTGCGATCCAACCATCAGCATGGGAAGATAAGAGTTATCACCTCGAAGTATTGGTATTACGCTCTGCAAGTACTTGAATGCACAAAAGGCACTTAAAAAGCTTAGATAGGAAGGCCTAATTCTATTTATTGCTCATTCAAAGTAACTAAGAACTCTCTAAATTTATCCGCTGACATAGGTTTAGCGTAGTAAAAAACCTTGGACTTCATCACAATTCAAGGATTTCAAGTAGTGCTCTTCTGCTTCACCTTCAACGCCTTCAGCTAATACCTTCAATTTCATGGTTTTACCCAAGTTCAAAATGGTTTCTATAATCGCCTGATCATCTTCGTTATTGATCACGTTTCTAACGAATGACTGATCTATCTTGAGTCTGTGTATAGGTAGTTGTTTTAAATAGTTTAATGATGAGTAACCCGTACCAAAATCATCAATCGCCAATTCTAATCCCAAGTTTCTTAACTCAGTTAATTTTCGGACGATTTCATGAATATCCGACATTAATGCGGTTTCAGTTACTTCTAACTCTAACCACTTGGCATCTAATCCAGAAGACTGCAACGCTTGTTGTACTTCTTCAACAATGCTTTGCTCATCAAATTGTACCCCAGAAACGTTTACGGCCACTCTAAATGGCTTGAGTCCTTGGTCTTGCCATAACTTGTTTAAACGACAAGCTTCGTTCAATACTAAGCGCCCTATTGGTATGATCAACCGAGACTTTTCCGCAATGGGAATAAACTGGAATGGAGGAATTAAAGTGCCATCAGGCTTAAGCCAGCGCAATAGTACTTCAGCTCCCACTAGCTCATTAGTTTGTAAGTCAAATTGAGGCTGAAAATAAGGCACTAGTTCTTTGTTTTCTATCGCCAATTTCAGCTCTTTGATCATACTGACCCTATCCAACAAAGTTTGTGATAGCGTGCTTGTGTAAGATACAATTTTTTCTGCATGATGTTGGACAGCTTGGTGCAGTGCAATGTTAGCTTGTGATACCAACTCATCAACAGATAAACGATTATCACTGACTTGAGTGCAACCGATTGAAATGCACAAACTGATCTCGTGCTCTTCAACATAAATAGGCTCGACCACTATAGTTAGGATCCGCTCTGCTAACGCCTGACAATCGTCAACATCATCGCTGACAAAAGATATGGCAAACTCGGTTGTATTAAACCTAGATACAAAGTGACATTTGCACACCGCATGTAAACGATTAGCCACAGTTATCAAAGCTTGATCACCAATGTCATAACCTAAAAGTATCATTTACCTCATTGAACTTTTCGATATTAACAATAAGGAGTTTCAGCGACTTTTCACCTGCTAGGTTTTTCAGCTCTCTGGCTAAAAACTTAACCGTTGACGCCCTATTTGGCATCTGGGTTAACCCATCAAAATACGCCAGCTGTGAACTTCACTTTCTAAAGCCTGACGCTTGCGCTCACTGCCTTGAAAATTGACAAAGGCACTACTTAAGGCAGCGACTTCTAAATAGTCATTATTTTTAGAGTTGGTATCTATAAAACGGCGTTCTGACAGAGCGCTTATTGCAGTGGTTATTGAGCGTAAAGGATTGACGATTTTTTTGCTAAATGCAAATTAAATAACACTAAGACTAACAAACCTGCACAACTGAACAGTATCATCATTAAACTAACAAAATTAGCTCTTTCTAAGGCGGTTTCCACATCCACAGTTATTTCAACAATGCCTCGAACATCACCAAGTTGCCAGTCATTTTTCGACGAGCCTTGATGAGAGTTATGGCAATCTACACAAGACTGTGCGGTCAGCCTATCTGGTAGTGCCACTTTGACAACTCTACGTTGGTTTACTGTATCAAATTGACTTACTGGAACATTCGGATCTTGAGTAAGTTGTTGCCAAG
>CBDAVN010000011.1:0-46640 GCA_965200905.1 Psychrosphaera sp. | reverse complement strand
GACCACCTTCCGTTGTGCCGTCTAATAAAATACCGCGCGGCTGCAATTCGTTTACTGGTTCACCGTGACCAGGCAAACGCTCTTCTAGCATCTCGTAGTAAGTTGCTGGAGGCGCAGTCATAAATTTAACGCCTTGTTTCTTAAGCCTATCCCAACAAGCAATTAAGTCATCACATGCAAAGGCAATATGCTGAATACCTTCACCGTTGTATTGCATTAAGAACTCTTCAATCTGGCCACCGCCACCTGCCGCTTCTTCATTTAGAGGAATACGGATCTTGCCGTCTGGCGCTGTCATAGCTTTTGATAAAAGACCTGTGTATTCACCTTTGATGTCAAAGTAGCGAATCTCACGGAAGTTGAATAAGTCTTCATAATACTTAGCCCAATAATCCATACGACCACGGTAAACATTATGTGTTAAGTGATCTAATGTGTGGAAACCACAACCTTCTGGGTTTCTATCCACGCCTTCAATCCATTCAAAATCAATGTCGTAGATAGTATTGGTGCCTTGATAGCGATCGATCAGGTACAAAGTTGCACCGCCAATGCCTCTAATAGCTGGCAATCTAAGCTCCATAGGGCCCGTCTCAATATGAACAGGTTGCGCTCCTTTGTTTAGCGCTTCTGTGTATGCGAACTGTGCATCTTTAACACGGAATGCTAAACCACAAGCTGATGGACCGTGCTCTTGTGCATAATAATAAGCATGGCTTTTTGGCTCATAGTTAGTAATAAAGTTAATATCACCTTGGCGCCACAATTCAACTTGCTTAGATTTGTGTACCGCAACTTTAGTAAAGCCCATCGCTTCAAATGCAGGCTCTAAAATGCCTCTTTCTGGAGCACAAAACTCGACAAATTCAAAACCGTCTAAGCCCATTGGATTATCAAATAAATCAGCCATATTCTTCTCTTTAAAACGTCTGTCTCTTAATACTAGCCAACCACAATTTATTATTAGTTTAGGTGGCAGCTAGGGTTCTGTTGATAGTGTCAGCCGAATATAACAAAGCTTAGAAAGGGCAGTTAGTTTTTGAAAAATTGAAATTTATAGCAAAAAAGGAAAGATATATTTACAGATCTTAGACACTGCAAGGCAAGGTTTACAGACTAGCAAAAACTCAAAGCAGCAAGGTATTCCCATTGATACTACTAAATAAAGAAACCGTCATTAAACCGTAACCGAACAGTAACATTAACCTTATAAGTTGCACGGGTAAGTTAACTAGCAAAACATTTTGGAGTATTTGATGTTTACTGCGTTATCCCTTTATACCCTTGCCGGTTTATTGTTGATTGCTATCGCCGAGTATTACTACTTTAAGAAAGAAGGTCGGTTGCTGTAATAGCTTATCTCTAGTAAAGATTTTAAGCAGACACCCACCTCAAAGTTGAGGTCAATTTAACAGCCTCAGCGGTAAATCTGCCCTGCTGGCCTAAACCCAACCCAAGAAGCCAACACATACTTTTGTTGATTTTGTGGTGGGTGTCCACAATGAGTATGAGTAAAACCACAGGGTGCTAAAATTAAGTTTCCTGTTACGGGCTTAACTTTAGCGTCTTGATAAATGAACTCTGTCTCTCCACCTTGTTCGACATCATTCAAGTAAATTAACCAAAGCAATACTCGGTGTAGTGAGCGCTGAGTTGGATCTGTTGGATGTGGGAAGTGCTCTGAATGTAAATGAGGATAACCGCCGACATTAGCCTCATACCTTTGCATATTAATTGGTTCTAGTTGATAAATGTAATCAATCACGCCAGCTAATTGTTGATCAGACATATTCTGGATATCTTGTGCTTGAATATCTTTTATATCGCCGGTTTGAGCACATTTATATTTGGCAGACACCGCGCCAATCAAGAAGTGTGGGTATAACCTTGCATATTGAATAAGGCCATTTTTCAAAATCTGATTCAATACTAGACACTCTTGTTGCCATTCTGAGTGAGAAGATATAGCTAAGTCTGTACTATTCTTTTTTATCTTATCGACACCTGCACCGGTTTTCCCTTGCGCGGTTCGGTTGTCTGAGTTGAACTTATTTATTAACTGATCGCAAAAACTAGGCTCTAAAGCTCGTTCAAATTGTACTATAAAGTTATCCATACCACTCACACTGTTAATTTAAATACACACATTAAAATTTAAGGATTTAAATTACAAGGGCTTAGCTTATAAAAAGGTTAGGTTATATCTACTCGAAGCAGGAAATATGAAGGCGTCGTTCTTTGTCATCCATGAGGAAATGGAATACCGGAGTGCTTTGAACTGACATACACCGAAGACAATTACATCCATGTTGCCCTACATGGACGTAGGGTAAGGAAACAATGTAGGAGCATATTGTTTTAGCTTCGGTGTACCTTCATCCATTAAGGCCGCCGTTCTTTGTCATCCATGACACCACGACTCATCTGAGCTAAAACGTCCTTGTTGCTCAGATATACCTTCTTCCATGAAGGCAACTTATGTCCATATAAGCACACGACTCTAATACCATCCATGGTGACTCGATGTACTTTCTTCCATGAAAACAAAAAGCAGCCGGTTGGCTGCTTTTTTATTTACTCTTTTGGCTATTTAGCGCTTATGCTAACTGCGGTAGGCTTTGTGTTACTAACTCTGGGCTTTCTGCACCGAATGTAACGTATTCCCAACAATCTTGGTTGTTCATCAGCTCAACCAATACTTTGTTGTTTAGGTCATGGCCAGATTTGTATGCTACAAACTCTGCTAATAGAGGTTTACCTGTCATGTATAGATCGCCAACCGCGTCTAAGATCTTGTGCTTAACGAATTCATCATCATAACGTAAACCATCTGGATTCAATACGCGGTACTCATCAAGTACGATTGCATTATCCATGTTACCGCCTAACGCTAAGTTATTGGCTCTTAGGTATTCGATATCACGCATGAAACCAAAGGTTCTTGCACGACTGATCTGCTTCAAGAAGTTATCAGCAGTGATGTCCATACTAATGCGTTGTGATGACTCAGAGATAATTGGGTGATTAAACTCAATTTGGAAGTCGATCTTAAAACCGTCATAAGGGCGCAATTCTGCCCACTTATCACCTAAATCAACTTTAATAGGCTTGGTTACTTTGATGTAACGGCGCAATGAGTTTTGCTCAATGATCTCTGCTTCTTGTAACAAGTAAATGAATGGTAGTGAGCTACCATCCATAATAGGGATCTCAGCTGAGTCTACTTCAACGATTAGGTTATCGATAGACAAAGAAGCAATCGCCGCCATTAGATGCTCAGTGGTAGATAAACGCTGACCTTCGTCATTAATTAAGCAAGTGCACATTTGAGTGTCTTTGACCAATTCAGGCGCTGAAACAAACTCAACTACAGGCTCAAGGTCAACACGACGGAACACAATACCTGTGTTTTCCGCAGCTGGACGAAGAGTTAAGGTAACCTTTTCACCTTTATGTAGACCAACACCAATTGATGTAACTGGCGACTTGATTGTGCGTTGTTTAATCATCTATTTGTTTTTTCTCACAATTTATGTGTTATAAAAAAGTCGGCGGATCCTACACCAGATCCGAGCACTTAACAACCGTTTATTTTTTAGTCAGCTTGCTTACGTAAGAAAGCTGGGATATCAAAATAATCTGCTTCTTCAGATTTCTTCTCTTCAGGCTCTAACAATGCTTGTTGTTCCTGAATTGGCTGAGTAGCAGGTTTTGCTTGTGCTACTGTTTGGTTTGAACCAACAGCTGCCGCTAATGGCGCAGGTTGAACTAAAGAGATATCTGCACGCTTGTCGCCACCGATACCGGTTGCCACAACGGTTACTCTTAATTCGTCTTGCATGTCCATATCGATCACAGCACCAACAACTACCGTTGCATTTTCTGAAGCAAATGCTTTAACTGTGTTACCAACCGTTTCGAACTCTTCAATGCTAATATCCATGCCTGCTGTGATATTAACTAGGATGCCTTTTGCACCAGCTAAGTCGATATCTTCAAGCAGAGGTGAAGCAATCGCTGCTTCTGCTGCTTCTTGCGCACGGTCTGGACCAGAAGCCGAACCAGTACCCATCATTGCAGTGCCCATCTCAGACATAACGGTTCTTACGTCTGCGAAGTCTACGTTTATGAGTCCCGGACGAGTTATTAGTTCCGCAATACCTTGTACCGCACCTAATAAAACGTTGTTCGCTTCTTTAAATGCATCTAGTAGACTGGTTTTTGGCCCTAAAACTTTCAATAATTTGTCATTTGGGATAGTAATTAATGAATCAACATTACGTGCTAACTCTTCAATCCCTTGCTCAGCAAAGCCTAGACGCTTTTTACCTTCGAAGGCAAAAGGCTTAGTTACTACTGCTACTGTTAGGATGCCTAACTCACGTGCTACTTCCGCAACAACTGGCGCTGCACCGGTACCTGTACCGCCGCCCATACCAGCTGCGATAAATACCATGTCGGCACCTTCCATTGCAGCAGCAATGCTTTCTTTATCTTCGATTGCTGAATCTCTACCAACTTCAGGGTTTGCACCCGCACCTAGGCCTTTTGTCACCTCAGCGCCAAGTTGTAAAGTCAAACCAGCTTCTGATTTACGTAACGCTTGCGCATCCGTATTTGCTGCAATGAACTCAACCCCTTCGATTGTCTCTTTTACCATGTGGTCAACTGCGTTGCCACCACCGCCACCAACGCCAAATACCTTGATGACAGCTTCTTCGTTATGATTTTCCATTAACTCAAACATTGTCACACTCTCCGTCTAAAAATCTTAAAACTCGCCCTTGAACCAACTTGTCATTCGTTGCCACCAGTTGTTCGGCTTCTCTTCATCATGAGATTGTTGTTTTTCCTTTCCATATAACAACAAGCCAACTGCGGTTGCATAGCTTGGGTCTTGCACATATTCAGTTAGTCCTTTCACACCGACTGGTGTACCAACGCGAACAGGCATTTGGAAGACTTGCTCTGCATATTCTACAGCGCCATTCATTTTTGCCGTACCGCCTGTTAACACGATGCCAGCTGCAATTTGGTCTTCTAACCCAGACTTTCGAATTTCATCCAAAATCAATTCAAATATCTCCTGGTATCTCGGTTCGATAACTTCTGCCAAAGTATGACGAGACATACTTCTTGAAGGTCGACCGCCGACACTAGGAACTTCAATACTTTCTTCTTGGCTGGCTAAATTACGATAAGCCGCGCCATATTTAACTTTTATTTCTTCTGCTTGCGAAATTGGGGTGCGGAAGATCTTAGCAATATCATTGGTTACCTGATTACCTGCAACTGGTAATACTGCCGTATGTCGAATTGCTCCGTTAGCATAAATTGCTATATCTAATGTACCGCCACCCATGTCAACGACGCACACACCTAGCTCTTTTTCATCATCGGTTAATACCGAATAGCTTGAGGCTAATGCGCCAAAAATAAGTTGATCATCGCTCAAGTCGCAGCGCTCTACACATTTCACTATGTTTTTTGCCATATCATTGGCACAAGTGATGATGTGAACCTTTGCTTCCATACGAACGCCTGACATGCCAACAGGGCTCTTGATACCCTCTTGCATGTCGACTGAAAATTCTTGTGGTAACACGTGTAACATCTTGCGCTCTGCGGCCATAGGCACGGCTTTGGCTGCGTGAATGACGTTATCAACGTCATCTGCTGTTACTTCGCTATCATTAATTGGCACCATGCCACTTTCATTTTGGCATGCTATGTGCTTTCCACTAATGGCAAGATAAACTGATGAGATGCGGCAATCGGCCATAAGCTCAGCTTCATTGACTGCACGCTGTACAGATTCAATGACTAAGTTAAGGTCGTTTACTCCACCTTTATCCATACCTTGGCTATCGTGGTGACCGACACCAACAATGCTGATACTTTGGTCAGGAGTAATTTCACCAACAACTGCGGCAATTTTTGCAGTACCTATATCAAGACCTACTATTAGGTTACGATCGTTGGCTTTTGCGCTTGAGTTCATATTATTCGCTTATCGCACTTTATTAATTGTTATTTTGTTGTTGCCATGACACAGCTAGACCAATGTCATAACGCAAATCTATTTTTGCTACTTGCTTATCACCATAGGTTCTAAGCAAAGGATACAAATCGATAAATCGTTGTACCCTAGTCATTTTATCTTCGCGGCCTAGACTTAGCTGAATTCCACTTTCAAGCCATAACTGCCAAGCATAACGCTCTGATAACACAAGTTCGCTTATGTTGAAGTTATGCAATTCCAATAATGATTGCATATTGACATAACCTTGCAGTACATCCTTTTCATTACCTTCTGGTCCATACAACCTAGGTAAACTCTGTTCAACCTGAATACCGTTGGCATAAAACACATCGCCAAAGTTATTCAGTAATAAATCGTTATTCCATACTGCAAACGGTTGCTGCTCAACCACATAAACTTTAACCCTTTGCGGCCATTCTTTTCGAATCGACACGCCATAAACCCAAGGGTTTTGCTCTATTTCACGCTGCAACTTTTCGACGTTTAAGGTAAAAAAGCTGCCATCTAATTTCTTTCGAATTTGCGCTTCAAGTTTGGTTTTATCTAAGTAACCAAAGTCACCGTAAACCACAACTTCATCGACCGGCGCATCATTTTTATTTTGTGCCCAATCGAACAGCGCATTATAACCCCAAACAATAAAGAAAATAACCGTTAAAAAGAAAACAATTCCAACTAAAAACCCGGAAGTTTGCCATTTTTTAACGCTTTTCTCTCTCACGCCATGCTATCCGTCAAAATAGCCAACACTAACTGCTCAAAATTCATACCAGCAGCAGCGGCTGCTTTCGGTACTAATGAGGTCTCAGTCATGCCTGGCACTGTGTTTACTTCTAATACATTGATATCGCCATTTTGACCTATGATGATATCAACTCGGCCCCAACTTTTGGCCCCAACAATTCTGAATGCTTTTACTGCAACATCTTGTATTGTCTTAGTTAATTCTTCATTTAAAGGTGCTGGGCAGAGGTATTCTGTATCACCACTTAAGTACTTAGCGTCGTAGTCATAAAATTCATGCGGAGTACGCATTTCAATGACAGGCAATGCTTTGCCATTAACAATGGTAACGGTCACTTCTCTGCCTGTTATCCATTGTTCAATTAATACTTCTTCATCATAAGTAAATGCAAGTTCAACAGCGGCTAATAACTCTTCCACATTATGCGCTTCAGACATGCCAATGCTGGAACCTTCATTAGCAGGCTTAACCATTACTTTGTGATTAAGCTGAGCTAGAATTTGCTCGCAGTTAAACTCATCGCCTTTATGCACCACAACAAAAGGTGCCGTTGGTATGTTTGCACCTAAGAACAAGTATTTACTGCGAACTTTATCCATGGCAAACGCTGAACCTTGAGCACCAGAACCAGTAAATGGCATCCCCATATAATTTAGGGCGCCTTGCAGTGAACCATCTTCACCGCCGCGACCGTGCAATACTATAAAGACTCGATCAAAATTTTGTTCGCTAATAAGATGAACATCCTGTCCTTTAGGATCAAAAGCATGTGCATTAACCCCTTGTTTTTGTAGGGATTCTAAAACTGCCTTACCAGAATTCAGCGATACTTCACGTTCTGCCGATTCACCGCCAAATAACACGGCTACTTTACCAAATTGGCTCATGCTCATAGCTCAGTCACCTCAGCCAATTTTTCAACTTTCATTTCACAACTTACTAATGTTTTTAATACCGAGTTAATATTGCCCGCACCTTGGGTGATCACTACATCACCGTCTTGCAAAATGTTGGCTAATTCCGCAGGCAGATCGGCAGGCTCTTTGACAAAAATAGGGTCGACTTTATTACGTTGCCTAATCGATTGCGCTAACGAACGACTATCAGCTCCAGCAATAGGCTTTTCACCAGCCGCGTAAACATCTAACAATAATAAACTGTCAACTTCTGATAGTACTTTGGCGAAGTCATCATAAAGGTCACGAGTTCTTGTGTACCTATGAGGCTGATAACACATTACTAGACGTTTTTCTGGCCATGCAGCTCTAACCGCTTTAATCGTTGCCGCTACTTCTGTTGGGTGATGGCCGTAGTCGTCCATCAACTTAACAACACCGTTACCGGTTTCAAAATCACCGTACTGTTGGAACCTTCGACCTATACCTTCAAATTTCTCTAGCGCCGATACAATATAATTATCTTCAATACCTTCTTCATGAGCTACCGCTAAAGCTGCCGCTGCATTCAATGCGTTATGAGTACCCGGTAAATTTAGAGAGATATAAAGCTCAGTACCGTTATAACTTACTTTAAATCGGCTGGTTGCTTCAGTTTGTTCGAACTCGCTAATGACATAATCGTTATGCTTATCGAAACCATAAGTAACCACTCGTCTACCCAGCTCAGGAATCAACTCCTGTACGACAGGATCATCACCACACATAGTGGCGACTCCGTAGAAAGGCAGATTATGTAAAAACTCGACATAAGTTTTCTTCATTTGCTCGAAGTCACCACCATAGGTTTCCATATGGTCAGCTTCGATATTGGTCACCACTGAGATCATTGGCTGTAAATGTAAGAATGACGCATCACTCTCATCTGCTTCAGCAATTAAGTAGTTACTGCTGCCCAATCTCGCATTGGTACCGGCACTGTTAAGTAAACCGCCAATAATAAAAGTTGGGTCTTTTTTCGCTTCGGCAAAAATACTGGCAATTAAACTCGTTGTAGTGGTTTTGCCATGAGTACCAGCAATGGCGATACCAAAGCGAAAGCGCATCAGCTCAGCTAGCATTTCAGCTCTGCGAACAACAGGAATACGCTGTTTACGAGCTTCGATGATCTCAATGTTGGTTTCATCGATGGCACTTGATACCACCACTACGCTTGCATCTTTTAAATTCTCAGCAGCATGACCAATATGAACACGTGCACCTTGTTCTCTTAACCTTTGCACTACCGCATTAGGCGTAATATCCGAACCCGCTACTTGGTAACCTTCATTTAATAACACTTCTGCGATGCCGCCCATACCAGCGCCACCAATACCAATGAAGTGTATGGTTTGTAATCGGCGCATGGCCGGGTTTACAAAATTATCTTTTATACTCAACTCGTTTGTTCCAACGTTTGGCACAACTGATAGATAGTATCCGTTGTGGTTAAATTCGCTATTGCAGCCGCCTGTTGCTGCATCGTATTTATTTTTTCAGGCTGAGCTAACAGTTCTGCTAATACCTGAGGCAGTTGTTGCTCTAATGCTTGTTGCTGAACCAGCACGCCAGCTTGTTGTTCTACCAACCAATTTGCATTGGCCGTTTGATGATCGTCAACAGCATGAGGTAAAGGGACAAAAATACCTGCGTTACCGGATGCTGCTAATTCCGAAACGGTTAATGCACCTGAGCGACATATTACCAGATCCGCAGCTTTTAGCGCAGTAGTCATATCATCAATAAATTCATTTACGGTAAATTCAAGGTTGCTACCTTGCTCACTGGCTAAATACTCGGCATTTACCGCATCAAAGTTACCTTTACCAACTTGGTGATTCACTTTTAATCGATAGCTTTTAGCTAGCTCAGAGAATATGCTCGGCAAGGTTTGGTTTAACACTCTGGCACCTAAGCTGCCACCTATCACTAGCACATTAACTAGCGAGTCTTTGCTTAGTTTATTTTTGGCTTTTTTATTAAGAGCAACGATTGGTTCTCTTACCGGGTTACCAACCACGGGCCAACTCGTGCTATCGCCTTCGTTTTTCGCTAACGGAAATGCCAATAAGGTTTTATTTGCCAATTTCGACAAAAACTTATTGGTCATTCCTAGGACTGCATTTTGCTCATGAATAACCAAAGGGATGCCTAGCGCTTTTGCCGCTATGCCACCAGGTCCAGACGCATAACCGCCAAAGCCAATGACTAAATCAGGCTTTAGCTCAGACAATATTTTTCGAGCTTGCCATAGTGCTTTTAACAACATAAATGGCGTAGTAAGCAGACGTTTAATACCGTTGCCTCGCACGCCTTTTACTTCAATAAAATGAATTGGAATATTGTGTTTCGGTACAATATCCGCTTCCATTCTGTCACTGGTACCAATCCAGTGAATTTGCCAGCCTTGTTGCTTAAACTTTTGTGCCACGGCAAGCCCTGGAAAAATATGCCCGCCAGTGCCACCAGCCATCACTACTAGAGTTTTATTTGCCATCTTCTGCTCCCTGCTTTAACACACGAAGCTCGTGATCAATTCTAAGTACTACGGCAATGGCAACACTAAAAATAATCAAGCTACTGCCACCATAAGAAATAAAAGGTAAGGTCAAGCCTTTGGTTGGTAACATACCTGCGCTTGCACCTATATTGACAAACACCTGAAAAGCAATCCAAACACCAATAGCGTAAGCAAAAAAACCGTTGTAGTGCTGTTCTTTTTCCATCGCCTCACGGCCAACTTTTAAAATTTTGTAAACCAATACCGCTAGCAGTAATACCAATACCGATAAGCCAATAAATCCCAACTCCTCGGCTACAACTGCTGCAATAAAGTCAGTGTGGGACTCTGGTAGGTAATCTAATTTTTGAATACTGTTGCCAAGTCCTTGTCCAAACCAATCACCACGGCCATAAGCCATTAAAGATTGCGTTAACTGATAGCCACTGCCAAATGGATCAGCCCAAGGGTCAATAAACGAGGTCACGCGGCGCATACGGTAAGGCTCTAGCAAGATCAAACTAAACACCGCCAATAAGCCACTAGCTATTAATGCAATGAACTGCCAGATCTTAGCGCCTGCTAAAAATAGCAACGCGACGGTAGTCACGAACATTACAATCACTGTACCTAAGTCCGGCTGCATCAAAAGCAAAATAGCAAATAAGGTAAATACAACTAACGGCTTAGCAAAGCCAATCACATTTTCTCTGAGCTGCTCATGTTGGCGAACCAAATAACCGGCCAAGAAGCTGAAAAAGAATAACTTTGCCACTTCCGCTGCTTGCAGGTTAAAAATACCTAAAGGCAACCAACGACGACTACCATTTACGGTATTGCCAACAAGCAAAACGGCGATTAATAAGATAAGAGCAACAAACAGTAAATGCATATTAAACTTTTGCCACCACTCCATCTTAAACAGCAAAACAGCAGCTAGTGAAATGCCTGAGGCAAAAATGAAAAATGCATGTTTAAATGAGATGTAATATTCGTTGTTGTAGAGCTTTTCTGACACTGGCATAGAAGCCGATGTCACCATCACCCAACCAAAACACATGAGCGCAAGCACCAAAAATAATAGACCTTTATCGTAAGGACTATTATCTGGTAGCTTCTCTTTTGGCTTAGCCAAGCTGACTAAACCAAAACCAATTCTGCTCATTAGTGCTTGTCTCCCGTTAACGCCAGCACATTAGTCTTGAAGTCTAAGCCTCGTTGTTGATAGTTTTTGTACATATCAATACTTGCACAGGCAGGCGAAAGTAAAACTATATCGCCTTTGTTTGCTTGTTCACTTGCCTGCTGTACCGCTTCTGGCATTGCCGTAACAAGCGTCAACAGTTCAGGTTGTAAGAATTCAGTGAACGCCAACTTGTCCTTACCTAGCGCTATAACCTTTTTCACTTTTGCTTGAATATCTGAACGTAATTCAGAAAGGTCCGCGCCTTTAGCGTCACCACCAGCAATAAGAATAATGTTGGCTTGGTCCGATTTGGATAAGCCAGATAACGCCGCTTGCGTAGAAGCGACATTGGTCGCTTTAGAGTCATCGATAAAGTCAACGCCATTGATATTGGCAACCTTTTGACAACGATGAGGTAAACCTTGAAATAAACTCAACTGCTGGAAGTTTTGTTTTACATCGACTCCGATAGCATTAGCCAATGCCATGACTACGATGGCATTTAAGCCATTGTGGCTACCGGACAAGGCTAGTTGCGATAAATTACCAACGACTTCGTTGTTTAATAAAAAGTTTTCTGATTGTTTGTCAAACTGCCAATAATTCTCAGCTCGGCTTTGCGCTGAGGTACCAAATGCGTGTACCGAGTTGCAATCAAACAGAGGCTTGGTTGAAAAGTCATCGTTGTTGTACAAGCACATGTTCGAATGGGTATATATGTTCAGCTTAGCTTTACTGTATTCTGAGAAGGAGTCGTATCTGTCCATATGGTCTGGCGTAACGTTCAGCACGCTTGCCGCTTCACACATTAAAGAGTGGGTTGATTCCAATTGGAAACTAGATAGCTCAATGACAAACACATCGACTTCTTTGCCGTTGTAGCCTTGCTCAATAACATCCAATACAGGTACGCCGTAGTTACCACAAGCCACCGCATTTTTACCAAGGCGGCAAAGAAAATCTTCTAACCAAGCGACAACTGTAGATTTACCGTTTGAGCCAGTTACCGCAATAACAGGCTTTTTGTTGATACGAGCAAATAGCTCAACGTCACAAAATACATTGTCGTTGTTCTTTAAGGTTTCTGCTATCGCAGGCTCTTTTAAACTAATGCCTGGACTGATGATGACATAGTCGTACTCAAGAAATTCATCCTGTTTAAACTTACCGAACATACGCTCGACTTGATTAATGAACTCTTGGTCTTTATCCGCTATTGGCGGGGTCAGTCTAGAATCAAATACTTTAGGTTTAATTCCATGGCTCAATAAAAACCTCAGGGTAGACATGCCTGACATGCCTAGCCCAACTACTGCAACCTTGCTTTGTTTTAATTCCTGAATGAACGCTGTATCTTGAACATTTACCATAAGCAGGCCTATCTTAGTTTCAGAGTTGCAATACCAATCAGTACTAACACAAGTGAAATGATCCAAAAGCGCACGATAACTCGCGGTTCTGGCCAGCCACTCAATTCATAGTGGTGGTGAATAGGTGCCATTTTGAACACGCGCTCACCTCTTAACTTGTAAGAACCCACCTGTAAGATCACTGACAGCGTTTCCATTACAAAAACACCGCCCATAATAATTAACACTAGTTCTTGGCGAACTAACACGGCGACAATACCTAATGCCCCGCCTAACGCTAGCGAACCAACATCGCCCATAAATACTTGTGCTGGGTAAGTGTTGAACCATAAAAAGCCCAACCCCGCACCTACAATAGCAGTACAAACAACGGTAAGTTCATCCGCCTGAGGGATGTATAGGATATGTAAGTACTCAGCAAAGTTAACGTTACTTGTGACATAAGCAAATAACGCCAAAGCACCTGCAACCATAACCGTAGGCACAATCGCTAAACCATCTAAGCCGTCCGTTAAATTAACGGCATTACTGGTTCCGACTAAAGTAAAGTAAACCACAGCCAAGTACATCAGGCCTAATTGCGGCAGGACTTCTTTAAAGAAAGGGACTAATAGTGTTGTCTCTGCGGCATCGGTAGAGGTTGCATATAAAAAACCAGCGACAGCCAGCGCGATCACTGATTGCCAAAAGTATTTCCATTTGGCAATTAAACCTTTGCTATCTTTGCGAATAACCTTGCGATAATCATCGACAAAGCCAACGATGCCATAACCGACAACGACAGCTAACACGACCCAGACATACTTATTGGTTAAATCTGCCCACAACAAAATGCTGATAACAATTGAGCCTAAGATCAATAAACCGCCCATAGTAGGCGTACCTGATTTACTTAAGTGACTTTCAGGGCCGTCATCGCGAACCGTCTGACCAATTTGCATTAACTGCAAACGGCGGATTAATTTCGGGCCAAAATACAAAGACAGGCCCATCGCAGTTAATACACTTAAAATAGCTCGGAATGTGAGATAGGAAAATACATTAAATCCCGAATAGAATTGAGTTAAATATTCAGCCAGCCAAACTAACATCTCATTACCCTTTATTATGATTATTATTGAATTGTTCAAACAACGCTTGGAACACTTGTTCCATTCTTGAACTTCGAGATCCCTTAAACAGCAAGGTTGTTGACGCTGATACGTTATTAATAACGTTAGTCAAAGCCGTTATCAGCTCTGACTGTTGGGTGAAACTCTGGGCTTCACCCGCAAACCCTTCACAGGTATAGGTTGCAAACTGACCACAAGCAAACAATTGGTCAATCCCTTGGGCCTTGGCAAATTCGCCAACTTGGCGGTGGTAAAACGCCGACTCATCACCAAGTTCAGCCATATCGCCAAGGACTAAAATTCTGTTGCCTTGGTAATTGGCCAGTAAACGGCTCGCCGCTTTAATTGAACCTACATTGGCGTTATAACTGTCATCAATGAAGGTTAAGTGGTCGTTGACCTTGTATAAGTTTACTCTACCTTTGACCGCTTGCATACAGGCCAGACCAGCTTTGATATCAGAATACTCAGCGCCAATGGCTAAACAAGCGGCACTCGCCGCTAACGCATTAGCCACGTTGTGATGGCCAGGTAAAGAAAGCGCTATTTGAGTTTTGTGCTGACCGTGGACTAAAGTAAAACTGGCACAGCCTACCTCATCAATCTCAACACCCGTAGCAACTAAAAAGTTGTCCTGCCCTGCCAAGTTTTCATCTAAGCTAAACTGTAAAGTATTCACTTCAGCAAGCTTAGGTAGCCAAGCTTCTTTGTATTCTGAATCGGCGTTCACTACTGCAGTGTTAACTACGCCATTTCTGGTAGGAGTTTGATTTGCTTTTTGTAGACCTTGGAAGATCTCGCCTTTCGCCTTTACCACGCCTTGAATACCGCCAAAGCCTTCTAAATGGGCTTCTGCAACATTATTCAATACAGCAACATCAGGTTTGGTTAGCGATTGGGTATATGCAATTTCACCCACGTGATTAGCACCAAGTTCAACTACAGCAAAATCATAACTTGGATCAAAGCGCATTAAGGTATGAGGCACACCAATTTCATTGTTGAAGTTGCCTTGGGTGGCAATGACCTTGCCACGCTGAGCTAAAATGGCAGCACACATTTCTTTCACTGTGCTTTTGCCTGAACTACCTGTGATCCCGATAGTTTTCACACCAGATTCAATTCCAATGGCAGAGGCTATTTTTCCGTATGCTCTTAATGTATCCGCAACAACAAACTGTGGGATATCGATATCTTGTTTTTCATGAACAACAACAGCAATGGCACCTTTTTCAGCGACTTGCTCAACAAACTTACTGCCATCAAAGCTCTCGCCTTTAAGTGCAACGAACACTTGGCCTGGTTTAATAGTGCGGCTATCAGTCACGACATAATCAATGTCTTGCTGTTGTTGCTCTGCTGAGAGGTTATAAACCTCTGCATCATTTAATACTTGTCGTAACCAGCTCAAATTGACTTTAATCATGTTGAGCTCCTGAAGCTAAATTAGCCGCCACCGATTTAATTTTTGCCGCCACAAAAGCACGCTCATCATAGTTGACAACTTCATCGCCTATAACTTGATAGGTTTCATGGCCTTTACCCGCAATTAATATTGCATCATTAGGTTTGGCGTGAGTGAGTGCATACTCAATTGCTTCTTTACGGTCAAAGATCACCTTGTACTCGCTACCTTTAAGGCCAGCTTCAATATCTTTAACGATTTGCTCTGGTGATTCAGATCTTGGATTATCATTGGTCACAATGACTTTGTCCGCTAGTCGCTCTGCAATCTCGCCCATAATAGGACGTTTGCTGGTATCTCTGTCACCACCACAACCGAAGATAACATACAACTCGCCAGATAAGTGCTTACGTACCGCCTTTAACGACTGCTCAAGTGCATCTGGTGTATGGGCATAATCAACAATAGCAACAGGTAAACCTTGCTCGACAAACATTTCTAAACGACCAGGCACTGCCGATAATTGACTAAACTGAATTGCTTGTAATGGCCAGTTTAATGCCAGCGCCGTGGCGTAAACCGCAGAGATATTCGATGCATTAAATTCACCGTAAATTGGTAACAATAATTGCGGCTGCTCTTTAGCACCTATCACTTGGCATTCAAGTTCAAGCACTAAGCCTTTGTTGTGACATTCAAACGACTTGATAAAAACATGGTCTGAATATGCTTTAACCTTTTCGCTTTGACCATAAGCAATAACTCGAGAATGCTCAGAAACAATTTCAGCTAAGCGCTCGCCATATTCATCGTCTAAATTGATCACGGCGCACTTTGGTGAATAACAGGTAAATAACTTAGCTTTTGCTAGGAAATAACTTTCCATATCACCATGATAATCAAGGTGATCCAAAGTTAGGTTGGTAAAGATAGCAACATCAATATCCAAACCTCTTATACGGCCTTGCTCAAGCGCATGTGACGAAACTTCCATGGTCATAGAGCCAAAGTTTTGCTCTGAAAATTCACGTACTAAACGATAAATTTCAGTCACCCCGGGAGTTGTATTACTGGTAGCTTCTAACGCATTTATTGAGCCTGCGCCCATAGTGCCAATAACCGCAGCTTCTTGCTTTAAACTAATTTGACTTAACTGAGCAAGTAAGTGACTGATTGAAGTTTTACCGTTAGTTCCAGTCACGCCTATGATAGGCATAGGCACGGTTTTACCTTTGAGATAAAAGTTCTTAGCAATCTGAGCTAGTTTGTCTTCCAACTCATCGACCACTAAGACTTGTTCGCCTTTAGCAATTAAATCTTGATATAAGCTTTGCTCGCAGTTAGTTGAAACTAAAGCTGCGATCGCACCTGCTTGAAATGCTTTTTCTACGTAAGCGCCACCGTCTTGTTCAATGCCTTTTAAGGCAACAAACACATCTCCCGCTACGATATTTCTTGAGTCTTGTACTAAACGAGCTGCAGGCGCTAATTTAATTTGCGCCTGTTCTAATGCCGTTTCTATTTGGTGCCAATCATTGTACTTCATTGGTACCACGCATTAATTCTGCCACTTGGATCTTCTTATCTCCTACTGCATCTGGAGCGACATTCAGTGTTCTTAATGTTTGTTCCATGATCCTCCCCCAAGTTGGTGCTGCAGTTTCACTACCGTAATAGTAGTCGCCTTTTGGCTCATTAATAACAACCACAATCGCCACTTCTGGGTGAGACACAGGACCTACTCCTGCGAAAATATTAACATAGTCATTACCGTAGCCACCTGCTACGGCTTTAATACTTGTTCCTGTTTTGCCCGCTAAACGATAACCGTTGATCATCGCCGTTTTACCTGAGCCTTCTTTACTGATCACACTTTCCATCATGTTTAACACATCAAGTGCGACTTCTTGATCAAGCACACGCTCTGCTGGCTTTTCTAAATCACTTTTCACAATAGTGATAGGACGACTAATACCTCCAGCCCCTATTGTTGTATACATTTTAGCTAGTTGTGCAGCCGTCACTGATATACCGTAACCATATGATAAAACTGCAATTTCTATATCTGACCAGCGTCTTTGTGCGTTGAATAAACCTGTGCTTTCACCCACTAAATCAACACCACTGCTATCAGCTAACCCCAAACGGTAAAATACTTCTAAGAAACTTTCCTTTGGAATCGATAAGGCTAACTTACTAGAACCCATATTCGATGAATATTTAAGTACATCGGCTAAACTGATTTGGCCGCGGTTGCGCGGGTCTGATACTCGGCTACCGCCAATACGCATATAACCAGGAGAAGTGTCAACTAAGTCCAGTGTTCCGTATGTGCCGTAGTCTAGCGCACCAATAACAGCGACTGGCTTCATAGTTGAACCAGGTTCAAAGCTGTCGGTAATTGCTCTATTTCTGAACCGATGAACGGGTACATTAACTCTGTTGTTAGGGTTAAACGACGGGCTGTTCACCATAGCTAGTACTTCAGCTGTATTGATATCTACGACAATGGCTGAACCAGAGGTCGCTTCAAAGGTTTGTACTGCTTTTTTCAACTCCAAATAAGCGGCAGATTGAATTCTTTGATCAATAGTTAACGCAATGTTTTGTGGTTCGTGGCCTTTTTGCTCTTCTAGCACTTCAATTTCACGACCCTTTGCATCTTTAATGATCTTACGCTTAGACGGGGTGCCAACCATCCAGTCATTATGCCTAAGCTCAACACCTTCAATGCCTTTACCATCAATGTTAGTAAAGCCAACTACGTGTGCTGTGATCTCACCTGCTGGGTAATACCTTTTTGATTCTTCACGTAAACGTACACCTGGGATCTTAAGTTGCTCAACATAATCGGCAACAACAGGGTTGGTTTTTCGCTTCAAATAAATAAAGCGTTTGGTCGCATTGTTAGTAATACGAGCGATTAGCTCTTGCTCTTCAACATTAAGCACTTTTGCTAATGCTTTCCAACGAATGTCGGTTTCGAATTCTGGATATTCAAGTACGCGTTTAGGATCCGCCCAAATGGTTTGTACAGGCACACTAACCGCTAGCTCAACGCCATTACGGTCGGTGATCATACCGCGTTGCACTGAAGTTTGTTTGATCCTTACCGTCCGATTGTCGCCTTCTTTGATCAGACGCTCAGGCTGGATGATCTGCAAATAAGCTACGCGCGAAACCAACACGCCAAAAACCAGCACTAATGAAGCAATTACAAACTGAAAACGCCAACGGTTAAACATAGGCTTAGCAATTTGCTTAGCCTGTTTGTTATTCTTTGCCGCCCCGCTTTTTCTTGAAGAAGCGGATTTGTTGGGCTTCTTGGTTTTAGACTTAGATTTATTATTTAACCAGTCATTCATGGAATGGTTACCACTACTTCTTCATCTGTTGATGGGCGATCCATGCCGAGTCTATCTCTGGCAATTTGCTCAACTCTACTGTGTTCAGCTAAAGCCCTTTGTTCTAGTAATAAATGGCGCCAGTGCAAGTCGATATCGTCCCTTTGTTGTAAAAGGACGTCTTGTTGGATCACCATTTGTCGATTAAGTTGTGCCCAATGTACTACGGCAACCGCAGATGCCACATTGAGCAATAATAGCCCCATAGTAAGTTTGTACTTACCTACATCTTTAAGTATGGATTTGGCGAGATGGCTATCGATTATTGTTTTCATTCTGCCAACCTCTCGGCCACTCGAAGGACGGAGCTGCGCGCACGACTGTTTTTTGTTATCTCTTGCTCTGATGGTTTGATTGCTTTACCAACAGGCTTTAATTTGATCCCTTTGTTTAATTCTTCTTCCGTTACTGGCAAGCCTCGTGGCACTTGTTTGCCTTGTGACTGCTTACGAACAAACTGTTTTACAATACGATCTTCTAACGAATGGAAACTGATCACAGACAATCGCCCACCCGTTGTTAATACATCTAAGCTAGCATCCAGCGCTTTCTCAATCTCAACCAGTTCACTGTTGATATAAATGCGAATACCTTGGAAAGTTCTTGTTGCTGGGTGTTTTTTCTCTACTTTGCTTTTTGGCACAGTAGCACGGACTAAATCCGCTAATTGATCCGTTGTGGTAATTGGTGACTCAACACGAGTTTCAATGATCTTGCGAGCAATGCGTCTAGCAAACTTTTCTTCACCGTAGGTTTTTAGTGCAAAAACAATATCGTCTTCTTCCGCTTTAGCTAACCAATCAGCTGCTGTAATGCCTTTACTGAAGTCCATACGCATATCTAATGGGCCAGACTTCATGAAACTAAAGCCTCGGTCGGCTTCATCAAGCTGAGGTGATGACACCCCTAAATCCATTAAAATGCCGTCAACTTTACCCGTAATACCGTGCGATTCTGCAATAGCAGCAATTTCTGAAAATGGTGAATGATCAATGTTAAAACATGGGTTGTCGGCAAACTTTTTTGCCTCAGCAATTGCGGTAGGATCTCTATCGATCGCATACAGTCGACCTTCTGGCCCAAGTTGCTTAAGGATCTCACCTGAGTGACCACCACGACCGAAAGTACAGTCGATATAAATACCGTCTGGCTTAATTGCCAACGCATCAATAGATTCGTTTAATAATACTGATACGTGTGCTTCAGTCATGCTTGCCCTACTAAATAAAAATACAGATTAAAGAGAAAAATCTTTTAATCTTTCTGTTAATTCAAAATCACCAGTTAGTTCAGTTTCAATATCTTCCGCCAGCTGTTGCTGCCACTGCTGCTCAGACCAAAGTTCGAATTTATTCAGCTGACCTACCATCATGATGGCTTTGTCTAACCCAGCGTGTTGACGCAAAGTTGCTGGCAGTAAAATACGGCCACTCTTATCCATGTCCGTCTCATGTGCATTACCCAGTAATACACGTTGCACGCGACGTTCATGCGGATTCATTGACGATAGTTGGCGTAACTTAAACTCGATCTCTTCCCACTCGTAAAGCGGGTAAAGCAGTAAACAAGGCTGGTGCAAGTCCACAGTGCAGATCATTTTTCCCTCCGACTCAGACAGCAACAAGCTCCGGTGTCGACTAGGTATCGACATCCGTCCCTTACTATCTAGCGAAAGAGAACTGGCACCGCGAAACATGGTTTCTCCGTTTTGTGGTTATTTTATCCACTGTTCTAACATCTATTTAGGAAGTTATTGCACTTTATCCCACAACTTCCCACAAAAATGAAGTTTGGCCTTGATGTATAGGAAAGTCAAGGCTAAAACTAAGGGAAATTGATCGAAAAGATCCCTTATATTTTAGTCTATTGAATTGATTATAAATTTAGTGGGAGAAAGTGGGAAAATATTGAAACTGAGATTGAACTTCACTTATTCTCATACATTTTGTGCTTTAAAGCATAATGTGGTGTTTAACTTCGGTGGGGTTTACCGTATTACTTCTGTTGAAGCAGAATATTAGATGGTAAGTGAAGTCATTAATGTACAAACCAGCTTAAAGATGAAGGTTACTCTGTGTCATAAAAGGAGCTGGTCACGCCCAGCTAAACGAACAAAATATAGCTGGTTAACATTTCGAATACACTGAAAAACACCAGCTATAGTTCTTCCGCTTAAGCAGCTAGATTGTAAATAATTACGATACTAGTTTGATTTATTTAGCCATTTACGTTTTCGCGACCAATAACACATCAACGTAAGCGGTAAGAAGAGTGCAATGGTTGTAGGTTCAGGCACATTTACACTTCGGTAGTTATAAGTTCCATGTCCTGTATAAGCATTAGTAACAGATTTATAACTAGGTTCTAATTGGCCAATAACATTATCCCCAAAACTCTTTCTTATAATTATTTCTCGAAAGCTGACAGATGCACCAGACAAACTTGCAAGTATTTGGTCTGTAGAATATGAATCAAAGTAAGCTCTTTTATCGAAAGACTGTGGATTGGGTAAATCGATAGTAAATGTTTGCCAATAAACAAAGCTAGTTTTAGTTCGAATTCTATTATCATCTGTGGCAATTGTTGTAAAGCCGGATATCTGTCGATAAAACGAAATGTCCTCCATTACATTTAAGTTTCTTTCAGGATAATATGACTCCCTAGCAATAATAAAATATTGAGCACCTGAATCTTCGTAGTCTTCTATATTTACCTTTCCTAGTAATTCGGCCGAAAATGGCGTATAGATATCTTGCGGAGCATAGTCAAATGTAGTCCTCCACGAAATTACATCGTTGCCACCAGATACAAAGTGATGTTCATCAGGAGTTTGTTTTTTATTATTCTCGGAAAATAAGTCAAAGTTTATTTGTGTTGAAAATCGCTCAGTGTTTATATTTGTCCAGACGGTATTGTCATTTCTTCCACCATCAATAGTGAGCTCTGATACCCTTTCATACCCCGAACTAGGCTCTAAATCAAATGATATAATATTGGCTTGAGCATACTTTAAAGGTAAAAAAGCGAATAGTGCGGTTAAAAGAAGTGATTTATTTTTATTATTCTTATTACTTTTCAATCTGATACATCCTAATTTTTAGTAATTCCATCATACAAAAAATGATTCAAGCAAAAAGCAAACCATAAAAATAAAACACTTTAAAACAATAACTTAACAAAAAAAACAATAAACGTACCTTTATTACTGTAAAAAAAATAGACACTACTTTAGTAAATCACAATACTTATTTTTAAAAATAGTAACTTATCAAAAAAAGTGCGATGAAATTTACGCAAATAAGAGTTCAGGTTTTATTGAGTGAATACAAAAAGAATTGAAGCGCCCTGCTCCAAAATGCTTGTGGGTAGATAAGGTGGCATAACCCAAGACTGGGTTATGCTCTTTGAGCATCAATGCTATGAGGCTAAAGTGTCGGTCCGACATTAAATACTAGTTTATTATTCACTTTCATTTCTAAGCTCGTCTAATTAAGCAAAGCTATTACATCAGCTCATTTTTCGGATCACAGACAGTGGGGCTACTCGTAAAATCCAATGCAAAATAGCCCAAGGCCATGATGGTACATAACTGTTGGCCTTTTCTTTGTTAATTGCTTTAACCAAAGCCTTACAACCTGTTTCTGTATCGACAATAAATGGCACTTTTTCTACTTTTTCATTGATTTCGCTTCGAATAAAACCAGGGTGAACACAGCTGACTTTTATCGGCGTATTCATCACGTCAATTCGGATCCCTTCTGATAAAGAGGTTATCGCAGCTTTGGTGGCAGCATAGACTGTCATTGCTCGGCGAAAGCCACGTACAGCACTAATGGAAGAGATAGTCACCAAGTGACCCGCATTTTGTTTTCTAAAAATAGCTATTGCCGCTTCCGCCTGTGCTATTGCTGCAACAAAGTTAGTCTCTGCCGTTTGTTTATTGGCATGGAAATAGCCAGTACCAATAGAAGCTCCTTTTCCCATGCCTGCATTAACTATCACTCTATCTAATGAACCCATTTGTTGTTGAAACTTATCAAAAACAGTAAAAACGGCTTCGTGATCGTTTACATCTAAGCTATCAATATAAACCTTTATATTAGGGTTCACTTGTTCAAGTTCTTGTTTGAGCTGCTCAAGCCTTTCAACCCGCCTGGCACATAAAGCTAGATTTGCCCCCTGTTTGGCAAATTCAATCGCCATCCCCTTACCTAACCCTGAACTTGCTCCCGTTATTAAAATATTGTTTCTTAGCATGTGATTTCTCTTTATTAGTATTTACAGCCGAAATTAAGTGTATGAGAGCTTGTTTCTATGCTCTGCGTTATCAAAGATTGTATGTTCGTTTAAACAAGACAAGCTCAATTGTCCTGTCTGTTTATTAACTAAAATTTTAGTGATACCTGCATTGACTAGATTCCAATTAATCGTCATAAACTGTTCTTTCTCAAGCCCCAATAATCTAGATACCACTAGGCTTATTGGCCCACCAGATGTGAAAACAAAGTGGTTTTGTTCAGTATTTTTTAAGACAGAGTCAAAAGCCTTCTCAACCCTAGACTGAAAGTCTTGCCAAGACTCAGGATAGGTTTGACAATTACCTGACTGCATCCACTTATTCATGGCCTCTATAAACACTGAACGAAATTGATGTTTTTGCAGATTGTTTTCAATAAAGTACTGACGAATGCCCTGAGGTGTTCTCAATTTCTGGTCTAATCCCGCCAATATGGCTTGATGGTCATATTCATTCCAGCCTAAATCTATCAAAGTTTTATTGCCATCAATTTGACAAGACGATAGGGCTAAGTCAGCGGTTTGTTGATGTCGCTTCATGCCACCTATAGTTAAAAGATCTGGAGAGCTGCATTTATCGGCCAAGGGTTGCGCTATCAGCTTAGCTTGCTCCTTACCTAATTCGGACAACATATCGTATTCAGCGGACTTAGTATTGGCTTGTCCATGCCTTATTAAATAAATCGCCGCCATTATTTGCGTCCTTGTGCCTTAATCGCTTTTTTACAACGTCTCAATAGATAATGAACAAATAGCCAGAAATGTTTGAATGCCGGATTGTTGGTTTGGCCATGATGATAGCGGTAGTAAATTTGCTGGACTATACCAGCTAACCTGAATAAACCGTAGACTTCATAAAAGGTAAAGTCATCTACCTTTATTGCCATCTTGTCGCAGTAATACTCAACAACTTGCTTACGAGTTAACATGCCCTTTAAGTGCGTTGGCTGGCGTCGGCTCCCTTGTGCTAAAAAGTCATCTCCTGCTTCGACCCAGTAGGCTAAGGTATTACCTAAGTCCATCAAAGGGTCACCTAATGTAGCTAACTCCCAATCGAGCACCCCCAACACTTTGGTATAATCATTTGGGTCTAATACCACATTGTCAAAGCGGAAGTCGTTATGGGTTAAACAAATGGTTTCATTTGCTGGCATGTTGTGTTTTAGCCAGTTAATAACAAACTTTCCTGAGGGGACGTTCCATGTTTTTGCTTTGCTATAGCGCTCTGACCACCCTTGTATTTGGCGCTTTGTATATCCCGCTCCTTTTGCTAAATGGTCTAACCCAGCTTTTTTATAGTCAACCTTATGCAATTCAACTAAGCAATCTAATACGTTTTTACACAGTTGCTCGGTTTGCTCTGGTGTTGTCGTTACTCCTGTTGGCAAATTCTTACGAGGGATAATGCCGGTTAACTTCTCCATCACATAAAAGTCGGCTCCGATCACATTTTCATCTTCACAAAAGGCTAGCATTTGCGGAACGTATTGATAGACGGGCTGCAAAGCCTCTTGTAAACGAAATTCTCGGCCCATATCATGCGCGCCTTTGGCTTTTGTTCCCTCTGGACCACGGCGTAAAATGAGCGATTTGTCGTCATAATCTAAACAATAAGTCCAATTTGACGCTCCGCCAGAATATTGAGTTACCGCAGGCGAACCAGATAAGTTAGGTAACTGTTGCTTCAACCAAGTGTCTATCTTATCAGTAGGAAGCTCTTCACCTGAGCGAACTTGCTTAGCTTGGTCTAAAATAGCTTGGTCCATGTTATTGCTCCCTGCTTAGTGATTGGCCTCTTTTTAATAGAGCCTTTGTTTGTTTCAACATCATCGATAAATACCAATTCATCGGCATTAATTTTTTTAGCCGGTAAGCTTTAATGCCTTCTTTGTGGGTCAATATTAAAAACTGGCCTTGATTAACTTTTTTTACGATCGTATTTGCCACCTGATCTGAAGATAACTTTGCGCGCTGAAACAGTTTATTCATCATGTTACCGACCGCAACTTCAGCTGTTCGTAACGATTCATCCAAATTGGTTTTGAAGAAACTCGGACAAACAACACTGACATTTACATTGTACTGAGCAAGCTCTAACTTCATTGTTTCTGATAAAGCCACCACCGCTGACTTAACCGAATTGTAACTGCTCATCAAAGGAATAGGTGTTAGCCCTGCTTGTGATGCTATATTTACAAAGTGTCCATGACCCTGAGCTTTAAACCCTTCTAAGAAAACCTGACTCACTCGCACCATACCAAGTAAGTTAACATCCAAAATCCAT
This sequence comes from Psychrosphaera sp., assembly GCA_965200905.1. Lineage (GTDB taxonomy): Bacteria > Pseudomonadota > Gammaproteobacteria > Enterobacterales > Alteromonadaceae > Psychrosphaera. The sequence goes on along the minus strand of CBDAVN010000011.1, from coordinate 21,360 downwards.
TGCCACTGTTCAATAGACTCGCTTTGCAATGAGCCACCTGTGGCAACTCCTGCATTATTAAAAACAACATCGACGCCCTGCCACTTAATATCAACTGCGTTATATAGCTCATTAACATCTTGCATATTGGTAATGTCACAACATTGATAAAAAGCTTCCACTCCCAAGCTAGCTAGTTCTTTGACCGTCTCTTCACCACGTTGATTATTGACATCGGCGATGCAAATCTTCAACTCGGCTAAGTTTTGTTTGGCTAATGCTAGTGCTAAAGACTTACCTAACCCCGAAGCCCCACCAGTGATCAAATATCTGGTATTTTTCATAATAATTGCCTACTTGTACTTTGCTAGCTCTAGCCGTGAGACCATACCCATATGCACTTCATCTGGGCCATCAGCTAACCTGAGAATTCGTCCCATCTGATTAAAACTGGCCAGAGGGTGATCTGAACATACTCCAGCTCCACCAAACATTTGCACAGCCATATCACTAACTTGTTGCAACATATTAGGCACAACAACCTTAATACTCGATATCTCAGTCATCGCTTGTTTCACTCCCAAGGTATCGATTTTCCAAGCCGCGTGTAAGGTTAATAATCTCGCTTGGTCTATCGCCATACGAGCCTGTGCTACTCGTTCTAAGTTACCGCCTAAGTTTATAATAGGTTTACCAAACGCAACGCGTTTCATACCTCGTTTTATCATCAATTCTAAGCTTCGTTCAGCAGCGCCAATCGCTCGCATACAGTGGTGAATTCGCCCGGGACCTAGACGACCTTGAGCAATGGCAAAGCCTTTACCTAAGCCCATGATCAAATTACTCTTCGGTACTCTGACATTGCTAAACACTACTTCTCCATGACCATAAGGCGCGTCATGATCACCGTAAGCCGTAAGCATGCGCTTGATTTCAACACCTTCGGTATCCAATGGCACCAACACCATAGAATGTTGTGAATGTTTGTCATTGTCTGGATTAGATAAGCCCATAAAAATAGCCACTTTAGCATTAGGGTGACCTAAACCTGTGCTCCACCACTTTTGACCATTTAATATCAGTTCATCACCATCGACTTCGATAGTTGCTTCCATATTGGTCGCGTCAGATGAGGCAACATCCGGCTCTGTCATAGCAAATACCGATCTTATTTCTCCAGCTAATAACGGCGTTAACCATTGTTGTTTTTGCTGTTCATTACCGAAATGATACAAAACTTCCATATTTCCAGTATCGGGAGCGTTACAGTTAAATATTTCTGGCGCAAACAAAACTCGACCGGTTTCCTCAGCCAATGGTGCATACTCTAAACAGGTTAACCCCTCTGCCAGTTCAGCATCGGGTAAAAATAAGTTCCACAGGCCAGCTGCTTTTGCTTTTTGTTTTAGTTGATCAATTTGTGCTGGTAGCTGCCACTTAGTCCAATCAGCAGTTTCGTTTAACGCTCGATTAGTGGCTAAAATCTCTTGTTCAACTGGGTATACATTCTCGGCCATAAAGGCTTTTAGTTTAGCTAAGTAGGCTTGGCTCTTTGCACTCGGTTCGAAGTTCATAATTGATTTCCTTTACTGAATAGACTCAGACTAGAACAAAAAACAAAGTGAATGAAGTGAAGTATATTGATAGTCTACTGTGAATGTTATTCATTAAATTGAAACTGCTGGTGATAGCTAAATGATTGACCCAAATAAAATTCAGCAACTGGATTTAAACTTATTAAAAGTCTTTGAGTTTTTGTATCGAGAGCGCAATATGACAGCGGTAGCTAAGAGTTTATTTATTAGCCCTTCTGCTGTCAGTCATGCCATGAAAAGATTGCGCCAAACACTTGGCGATGAACTATTTATTAGGCAAGGCAGCCAAATGTTACCCACGCCAGCTTGTGAAAGATTAGCGCCTAAACTAATAGAAACACTCATTCAACTTAGACAAGTATTACAAAGCTGTGGAGAATTCGATTTGGCTCAATCGCAGCAAACCTTCAGGCTGGCTCAACCTGAGCCGATGGAGCCAATAGTCCTACCTAAGTTACAAAAATCCTTGTTGACTGAAGCTCCTAAGGTAAAACTAACTAGTGTCAGAACGCCTAGAGAAGATATTGCTCGTCAACTTGCGGCTAAACAAATTGACGCTGCGATTAATGTTGCCTTGCCTATAAAGCTGCCAATTGAGCATCTTATATTATCGAGCGATGACTATTGCGTGTTGATGGACAAACGACACCATTGCGCTAAAAATCTCTCTGCAAAAGATTATTTAGCGCAAAAGCATATTGCGGTTTCCAGCCGTGCTACAGGCAGAGTGCTAGAGGATTACGCTTTGTTAGAGCAAGGAGAAAATCGACAGATCGATATCCGTTGCCAAAGCTATCAAACGGCAAAACTCATGCTAAAACAAAGCCCTTATTTATTAACTTTACCAAGCATGATCGCCAATCAGATCCAAGACACTGATTTAGCCGTACTAGAAATGCCGATTGAACTACCCAAAGTGATCACTCACTTATATTGGCACCAAAGTAGCTCAGGTGACGAAGCATTAACTTGGTTTAGAGAACGTATAAAAGCCGCTTTTAGCTCAGATCATTCAACCACAACCTGAAGCTTTGCGCGCTTTTGTTTTAACTTTTGCCAAACAATTAAAGGCAACGGTGCCAAATACATGGTCAAGCCGTAAACACCTGCCGTGATGGCATATGAGGGTTCATGTAAAAAGCTAACTGCAATGAGCATCGCCATCGTCGCATTTTGGATGCCGACTTCAATTGCTAAAGTCAGCGCATCTTTATCCGTCAATAAAAATAATTTTGCCATGATAGTACCAACAAGCACTGACAACAGATTCAGAGTCATGCTCGCTGCAAATACTTGTTGGAACGAACTCGCAACTAAATGACGCTCTTTTATCATTAACGCAACTATCATTATGATCATAAAAATTAAGGAAAAGCGACGAAAGTGCAGTTCAAATTTAATGGCGATTTGAGCTTTGCATTGCCTGAACCAAACACCGAATAAAACAGGTATCAAGGTAATGGTGATAAGCCCTATTGACGTACCTAACAACGAATATTCTGGCGCATTGTGCCCAGCAAAGTGTTGAATCGAAAAGTGAATTAACCAAGGAGTAGTAAAAACACAAACCAAGGTGCAAATCGAGGTTAAGGTAACGGACAAGGCTAAGTTGGCTTGTGCCAGTTGGCTCAATACATTAGACATAGTACCGCCGGGGCTTGCAGCCAAGATCATCATTCCAATAGCTAAAGCTGGCGATAATTCAAACCAAATACAAATACCAAAAGCCACAATGGGCAATACTATCAATTGACCTAACAAACCAACTAGCACTGGTTTTGGTGTAAGCCATAAGCGGGTAAAGTCTTGCTTCGTTAACCCTAACCCCATACCAAACATGATCAAGGCAAGCGCAATGGGTAAAAATAGGTCCATAATAATTGAATTACTCATACTAAATCGCCTGTGTAGTCGTCGGTACAAACTGCAGTTGATAGTCAAACGCATACCCAACTAGTTGCAACTTCACGAGTTTTTCAGTCTCGCCTTGCTTTTCATCAGGTATTTCAATAATGGTTTTTATACCAAGCGTTTTGTCTATGCTTACATAAACATTGAAATCTTCCTGAACAAGAATTTTGCCAACCTCCTGAGTGACTACGCTTGCAATTTGAGCACATACTAGATCAGGCTTGAAGATCTTACCTACCGCAGTTAAGGGCATCTGTTCAATGACGTTAACAAGCTTAGGGATCGCGGCTCGCTCAGGCGTCTGTTTTTGCATAAACACCATCAACTCATCACTGGTAATTGCGCTGTTTGGCGTTTTTGTAACGTATAAAACGGGTAATTCGCCAGAGTATACGTCTGGACGTGGTACTGCAGCAGCCAACTGAACTTCTGGGTGTTTCATTGCAATGTCTTCAATCATCTTAGGATCAATGTTGTGACCGCCTCGAATGATCAACTCTTTTTTACGCCCAGCTAAAGCAAGGTAACCATGTTTATCAAAGCGCCCTAAATCTCCAGTACGAACATAATCTATGTCGTCTTCTAATCTGACCCATAAATTTTTGTTGTGAGCTTCATCTAAGTAGCCGGGAAATACATTATTACCAGAAATAACAATCTCTCCGACCTCGCCAACGGAGCATTGTCTTATTAGTTGACCGTCATTATCTATTTCTACCGTTGCTACTTTCATACCTGGTATGATCAAGCCAACCGATGCTTCTTCGTTTATACTCCGCACTGGCATTAAACTGCAAACAGAAGAGCTTTCGGTCGAACCATAACCTTCGATCAAATTAATACCCGTTTGACGGATAAACTTTTTCTGTAATTCGCTTGAAAGCGGAGCTGCGCCGCTAATTGCCAACTTAAGCTCCGGCAAACTAATATTGTTATCGCTACGTTTTTCAAGTTCGGCAAGAATTCCTGCATAAACGGTAGGTACCGCCATTATTAGACTAACTTGGTAATTCTTTATCAATGTTAATAGGTTAGCCATGACATTTTTACCGCGATAACCCGCAGGTCCAGCTAGCAAGATGGTCGAGGTATTCATTATTGGCCCTATCCCCGTAGCCACAGCTGCATTTACATGAAAGATAGGTAACCCGACAAAAATAGTGTCACCAGGTGATACAGGCGAGATTAAGTTCACCTGAGCGGCATTGGTTAATTGGTTCAAGTGAGTGTGCTGAGCTAATTTAGGTAAACCTGTTGTTCCTCCTGTATGGAAGTAAGCGCAAATATCTTGTTGTTTAGGCTCTTCAAACTCTAACTCTTCGGCTTGCTCTTGTTGTAGTAAATCTTGAAAGCTTAATACAGGAACCTTGTTTTGTTTATCAGCCGGGATAGCTTTACCAAATACACTTATTACCGCTTTTAAATTTGGGATTTGATCTTTAACAGCTAACACTTTTTGCCAAATATCACTGCCAGGTAAAGGGCCTAATGCAATGAGTACTTTGGTGTTTGATGACAACATAATTTCTTTTATGATGCTCTCATCCAATAAAGGGTTAATTGGATTGGCTATCCCGGCAGTTGACGCTCCCCAAAGACTAAAATAAGCCTCTGGAAAATTAGGCATAAGAATAGAGGTTACATCCTTTTTATTAATACCTAATCTTCTCAAGCTATTCGCGGTTTGTGTCACCTTATTAGCTAGTTGCAAGTAGGTTACTTCTCGATAAGGCGCTGCAAACTCTTGACCTTTAACTAACTTTATAGCCTTGTGTAACACCTTTTTGGCAAAGGGGATCTGGTGCTCACTGATAACGTCACCATCGAGAATGTACTTTATTGCGATTTGATTGGGACAGTATTGTGCCGACTCTTGAATAGCTCGATACAGAGAGCTTGGCAACTTCTGCTCTGTAATTGATGATATGTCCAATTGTTTAATGTCTTCAGATGTACGAACACCTGTAATGTCGATTTGCTTCATACCCTCTCCTCAGCAACATCACTTTGTTTTCTTTCATGTTTTCTGCTCTACATAAGTTGTTTTTGTAGTTATCCGTGCTGAGGTATTACTAGGTTGTTGGACTCCGAGCTAAATGTTCTATCTAGCTCGGAGTGTATTGTTATGGTTTTTATTTAGACTAGCCTCAAGCCGACTTATGTGAACCTTTGTTTGGTTTATTTTAAAAAGCTGTCATCTTGTCTTAGCGCAACTTGATAAAGAGGCTGGAAATTGCCCCAAGTGACCAACTCTGAGCCATTGGCTTGTTTGGTTTTGATAGCCGTATCATGGTCAATCAGCTGTAACTCGCCTGCAGACTGAGCTAGTAGCTGACTTTGACAGCAACTTTCCATCATGCAGAAATTTGCAACCGCAGCATCAAGCGACTTGCCAACGGTTAACAAGCCATGGTTTTGCAAGATGACCGCTGTGTGCTCAGCCAAAGCTTCGGCAATTAAATCCCCCTCTTCTAAGTCCGCGACAACCCCCGTAAAGGTGTTAAACAAACTGTGATTTTCATAGAACAAACAGGCATCCTGAGATATAGGTTGTAGTAACTGGCCTAGCGCAGAAAAAGCTCGGCCATAAATTGTGTGTGCATGAGCAACTGCATTTATATCTAGCCTTGCCGCATGAATTCTTGAGTGAATAGCAAAGGCGGCATTATTGATTGGCATATTGCCTTCAATGATCTTGCCATCGTGAGTAACTCTTACTAAGTCTGACGCTTTAATTTGCGAAAAGTGGACGCCAACAGGATTTACCCAGAATGTTTCCGGTTCAATACAATCTCGTACTGTAATATGCCCTGCTAAACCTTCGTCAAAGCCGTGGTTAGCGAAAACTCTGAACCCCGCGGCTAAACGTTGCTTTTCATATTTACGCTGTTGTTCTAGATCTGTAAATTTTGGCGGCATAGGCACGTTGAACTTATCCCCACCCACCGTCATTTTTAATACTTGTTGTTCTATTGAGTCCTGTTGCATGGAATTGTCTCTCTTTTAATCAGATTGACTTCAGTCTAAATATCAACAAGACTAATAAAAGTGATGTAATTTAATGGTCTAATATAAATATGCTGCATAGTAAGATAGATTTAAATTTGTTTTTAGTACTGAAAACTGTCTATCAGGAAGGCTCAATAACTGCTGCAGCGAATAAGCTACACCTTACTCAGCCTGCAGTCAGCCATGCTTTGGCAAGGTTAAGAGATAGTTTCAACGACCCTTTATTTATTCGACATGGTAGAAAAATGGTGCCTTCAACTTATTGTCAAAAGATCATGCCAAAGGTTGAGCAAGCTTTAACTGCGCTAAACGAAACGTTAATACCTCAAAGTGACTTTGATATTCGTCAACACCAAAAGGGAAATTAAGTTTGGCTTTCGCGATATTTTAGAGTCTATTTTCTTTCCTCCCCTAGTTACAGACCTATTAGCTAACTCACCAAACATCACAATAAATAGCAGGCAGACTACTCGTTTGGAAATGGAGACGGCACTAGAACAGCAAGAGCTGGATATCGTGATAGATGTACTTACGCCAACATCCGATAACATTAAACACCAATTAGTTTGTAACGAGCGCTTTTCGTTAATTTGTCGTCACGAACATCCAATTTTGACAACACCAACATTAGAGAATTACGTTAAATCGAAACACGTTCTAGTGACCTTAAAAGATTCCAAAGTAGACTTAGTCGATATGGCATTAGCTAAACTTGGAAAAAAAAGACAATTTGCATTGCGCTGCGAACACTACTTCGCCGCCACCAATGTGATCAGCCAATGCGATATGTTGCTGACCATGCCCAATGCTTACGCTCACATTCTGCAGCAGAAAATGCCTGTACAAGTTATCCCTCTACCTTTTCAAGTTCCAGTGTTGCCAGTTCATATGTATTGGCACAGACAAGCGGAACAAGATCCAGTTAATACTTGGATGAGAGAGAAGCTGTTCAACATTGCTGAACAGCTTAATTTGCCTAAATAATAGTGGTAAAAACTAAAATCTATAGGTCATTTGAAGGTGTAAACTTCTAGGTGCTTCAACAAGAAAACGATGGGCATAAGCCAAGACAGGGACATCATTAGCTTGTGAAAATGTCATTTTGTCAGTCAAATTTTTCGCTAACAAAGCAACTGAAAAATAATCCCCTGGACTCGTTAACTCAATACGAATATTCAATTTCTGATATGCATCTTGATGAGCAATAGGGTCTAAGTCCTGCTCAAGATAAAAATCATCGGTAAACTGAACTGATAAAGTCGTATCAAGCAAATACCCGCCAGCCATATCTAAGTGATAGTTAAGATTGACGTTGCCCGAGTATTTAGGTGCAAATGCCCCAGTTTCACCAGAGAGGTCTTGAGTAGCCATACCTAGTAGCTCAGCCTGATAAACAGTAGGCGATGCCCCCGTAAACTTCTCATATTCAAAGTCCAATAAAGCAAAGCTAGCGGTTAAATCAAAGCTGTCATTGATGTACCAACGTGAATCCAACTCAAGCCCTTTGACTTTTGCTTCAGCTGCGTTATTTACAACAAAGGCTTTACCATTGAATTCAGAAACTTGTAGGTTTTCATAGTTGGTATAAAAAGCAGTAGCGTTCAACTCAAATACTTGGTCTATCAGTTCAGATTTAAAGCCAAATTCCAAATTCGTTGCTGTTTCATCTTCATACTCAAAACCTGAATCAGTGGTCGGGTGAATCTCCCATCGAGGAGTTCAAACCTGAACCATCAAAGCCTCCCGCTTTTGCGCCTTTGCCAGCACTGATAAAAACTAAGGTCTGATCAAAGCCGTGATATTCTAGACTAACATTGGGCAATAGGTGACTTTCAGCTCGTTCTACTGAAAACTTATGCTGCCCAGCCCCTGATAAACTTGTCGCCAATACTGGTGCTATAGAGTTTGCGTAAGCTTGTATCGGCTCTGGAGTTTGCTCTGCGAATAAGGTGTAAACGCCCTGCTCACTGGTTGCTTCTTTATCTTCATTTTGGTACCTCAGGCCTAAGTTTAATTTCCATTGTTCAGACAGCGTCCAATTTAACGCAGCAAATGCGGAGTAGCTGCTTTGCTCTTGTTCAAACTGAGCTATTGTGCCAATAGATACTCCCTGTAAATCAGGGATAAGTACCGACGCACCTAACAACACATCATTAGGATGTTTTAATTCGCTATGAAGAAAATAGACTCCAGCAATATAATCTAAGTTTTCTGCCAAAACTCCACTTCCTCGAAACTCCTGAGTAAATTGCTCGTAGTTTTCTATGTAGATTTGCTTAATCAAAGAAACTTCTGAGTAATCCGCATCAAAAGTAGAGTTCCAGTCGTACTCACTGTAAGTGGTAACAGAAGTAAACTCATGTTCATCAACAGAGTAGACATATTGAAGACTTGCATTAAGTAAATCGGTATCACTGACTTCGTCTAACCCTCCAGGATGAGAAGCCCCCGAAACTGAGCTGGTATAATCTAACCCTGAATCGTCAGATAATAGAAACGTTCGATAACCCACATTTGCTGGATTAGTGGGATCCGCTGCAATTTGTCGCCTTCTGTTTTCTTTATCAATGATGTACTGGTAACGAGACCCTTCGGAGTCAAATTGCCCATGTTCGATTTTAAAATCAAATTCTGAGCTAGCATTTGGTTGCCATAATGCAGAGAGTCTAACTCCACTTGAAGAGGTATCTACTTCATCTTGCTCTCGAGCTTGATTATAAAGATAACCATTTTCCGAATTATTAAATGCAGCTAATCTAAAAGCCAAATCGTCAGTTACTGGTAAGTTTAAAACAGCACTAAGCTTGCGTTGCTGATCGGAACCTACAGTTGCATTTACTTCCCCTTCAAACTCATAGGTAGGGGAATTAGTGATCATACTCAAAGCACCTGCCGTCGCATTTTTACCAAACATAATAGCTTGTGGGCCCTTTACTAATTCAATCCTTTGCATATCTAGAAAAGGAAATTTAGCTTGATGCCCTCGACCAAAATAAATTCCATCTTTGTACATAGCGACAGATTGCTCAAAGCCTGAGTTAGTACCCGAGCCTATACCTCGAACGACAATACGTTTACTACTTGAAGACTCAGTAATGTGCACATTAGGCAAACTTTCTGAAATATCTAACAAGTTAGAAACATTGTTTTTAGCTAAATGCTCTCCTGAGAAAGCTTGAATAGATGTTGGTATTTGCTGGATAGACTGTACTTTCTTATTCGCGGTAACCGTGATCTTCTCCAGTCCCGCCTGCTCTTTTTGCCCCTCTAATTCTCCTTGTTTAGCTGCGCAAGCAGTTGAAACTGTTAAAATAGCGAGCTGAATAGCTTTAGATAAAATAGCGCTCTTATGCATGGATCTGTCCCCTAGATGATTGCGTACTTATTTTTCTGATTTTTGTACTTTTATTGTGCATTTTGTGCACAACAATCATCTTGTCGGGCTGTTATAGAAAATAAAAATGAAGGCTTATAATTGTCTTCTATAAAGGAAACTAATAGTTGTTTCTGATTGTTCAATAACTTAATTCATTAATGCAAAGCAAAATAACTGACTGAGAAGAGGTATTTTGTCTTTAAAACAGACATAGGAAAGCCCTTAAATTCAAATAATAAGGGCTTGATAGGCTAGTCAAATCACTACCATATTGGCTAACAAAGAATGTATATGAAAAGGGAACCGAAATTTAGCACTTCGACTCCACTAGCAAGCTTATTAAAGCTCAAATATAAACTAACTAGCTTTTCAATTTAAACTCAGCTAGTAGTTCACACATTTTTTTGAAATCGGCTGTATAGCTATTAACGTTAATGCGCAGCAATTCTGTATTTTTTTTCCATTGATGTTTATCTGCATTAAATCTAGCCATTGTATACTGCCAGTCCTCATCAGTATCCCTTGGGTGCCTGATAGGCTCGAGGAAAAATACTCCTGGGGTCTTTACCATAATATCGGTTATCTGCCGATCTAACATTGATAAATCAACCGTTGCGCTTTGTAAGTTAGCATAGTTTTTTGTTTCTACATCGTCTGATAGAAATTGCAGAAAGGTTGGCATTAATGCAATCATTTCAAAGCGCGGTAACTGAAGAGGCCTTGTTGTAATATCGATAACGGTTAACTTTTCATATTCTTGAAGACACATTTTATGTTGTAAAGAAATCATTTTTAGGCTTGCTTCTCTTGCTTCGGAATTTGCTATTGCTTTATCAACAGCGACGGCTAGAAAAACACCAAAAAATGTAGTGGCAAAGCCGACAATAATATCAACCAACATAGTTTTATTTTTATTAAAAAACACGTTTAACATCCTTTCATGAGTGTGAAGGGGAAGAGAAGGTCGCTCAAAACAGCTTACAATGAGCTAATTTTGTATTTGTCTTTAAACCTTAGATCCTTTTTATGACTATGCAAACATGCTATTCAATGTAGCCCGACAGCATAGAACAACTGAATAAAGACAATTATAGAAAAGTGAGATTAATAAAAGGGCTTGTAAAACATTAGAAGGCTAGACTTTGCTAGATTGCTCTAAGCAAAAAAATTGCGGCTATATTTAGCCGCAATAGAACAAGATTGAAAACGCTGAAATACGCTTAGTTAGGCTTTCTCACTAACAAGCCAGCTACCGCAAAGGCAAACAATAAGATGCTAGATGGCTCAGGTACATTAGTAGGATTTGCTGAAACTACTTGTTCAAAAACAAAACTATCTAGCCCTTCTGTGTCAACTGATGGCGTGAAGGTAAAACCGTGAATTCGTGCGGTATCCGTTGATACTTTAACAGTTTCTCCAGAGCCTGTACCAGTGTTGCTAAACAATGTATTGCCATTTATATCAAAAACACGGTAACTCCATGGGTGTAAAGTTTCGCGAGCATAGTCGACAACATCAAACTGCAAAAAGTCGGTTACACCTAAGCTACCCAAGTCACCATTGTCGAAAAATGTAACGGTAAAAGCACCATTACCAATGAGAGAGCCGCCAGAGTATATGTAAGTTAATCCAGACGTTGCCACATACTCACTACCAGAAGGGTCATCATAGGCATACATTCGGCCACCAATACCATCAAATTTGATTTCATGGCTAGCGAGATAGCGATCCGAAGCCCATTGCGTACCATTGCCACTAATATCATCAAAATTTAAAGAGATAAGTCCTGCATTAGCACTTAATGACAATACTAATCCGCATAACACCAAACCTAGACGTGTAAAAAATTTCATTAAAGCATTCCTTTTATAAATATAAGCCTGCAATTTCAGCAAACAGTTATCACTACTTTTCTAACCTGCGACTATTACTTTAAGCATATCTTCCCTCTATCGACAAAATGAACAAAGGCAAGAGAAAAGCTTAATTTATAGCGATTTCCTAACTAACAATTTGTAAAGCACCTAAGCATAAATTGAAGCTTTAGTGACGTTTGGGGCTAGAACAAAACTGATATCGACAGCTCGAATAAAAAGTTAAATAAAATTAATTATTTAAAACTTAACTGTGTTTAACAATGAACACATAAAGATGAAAACTCCCAGCTCAAAACACTTTATTCCTCCAGTATACTTTGAACAGAAGTGTTAAAAGTTGCTATTGGGTAATGACTAGTTCTAAGCAAAGACAGACACATGGACTTTTAACATTTAAGGTATGGTTGAGATTTTAATATGATATTTTCCAGCTGCTTTATCTAAAACTTGCTAATGAAATAAGTGAGAAGATAAACAACTTCAACCTGAAAAATGAGGGCTTCTCTGTCCCCTGTGTAAAATGGCTTACCCTCCTCATACCTTTCATATAGTTTACTTATAACTATTGAGCACCTTCAAAGCCAACCGCTATTAGTTACTGGCTTAAAGAAGCTTGAGTATATTGGTTTCGCTATTTCTAAATGCGTTCACAAAGTATTTCAATGTCATTTAAATCAGCATGAAAATATCTTTCATCTATTTCTGAACAATTCAAAGAATGAAATAGAAGTTGAAAGGAAAACACCTTTAATATTAAATAATATAAGCTCAATTGAGATCAGCACTTATAGACTTAAAAGGAAATTAGAAATATGTTCACAAAAGTTAAATTATCAATAGCCGCATTATTATTAACTTCCATAAACATCCAATCAACTGAACTTTCCTACTATGGAACACCGTATCAAGCTAACTCTTTAAATAACCTTAAAATAGGATATAAATGGGATGTAGCGTTTAGTTTTCGTATTAAGGCAAAATATAGTGGGCCCATTACATCAGTCCGTTGGTTCAATAAAAATAATGCATCTTCCGATGCAAATGGGGATCCAAAACCTGGTTATTACGAAGGTGATGGAGGCCAGCTTAAAGTCTATATTTTTGAAGATATAAATGGCTCTCCAAACCTATCAAATGGGCCATTAACAGAAACTGTTACTTTGCAAGGTGAAAGTCTAATGGGACCATCAAGCTTAGATTGTAGAAAACCAGGCAAGGGTCATGCGTGTAATGTTTTCCCTAAGGTTGACTTTAATAATGGGGGTTTTACTGCTGAAAAAGGAAAGCATTATCATATTGTTTTTGCAAACCTAGACGATAATAACCCGAAATGCAGTGACACTTCTCTAAAGCCAGTGTGTAACTTTGTTTCTGTGAATGTACTGAAAACAGATAATGCTCAAACTCAAACTGTTAATGATGAACTTATCTTAGCTGGGGTTAATTTTCATACCGAACAAGGAACTATTAACCCTAACGTAGTTTGGAAAAATGCTACCTCTGATCGACGTCAACCATCATGGGGGAACACTCCTATTTATGAGCTGACATATGGAGGTACAGAACTCGGTAAATATCAGGGCACACCTATTACTGAGGTCTACGCTAATAATACAGTAAAGCTTTATACAACTAGTGATAAAAACAACATTCAAAAAGTTAGGCAAACTTTTGTATATAAAGGCAGTGAATCAAAACAGTATAATCAATTAGTGGCTCGACTCAGAAAGAGTGGCACTCCTGGTCAGTTAAAAATGAGATTATTGGATAAAAGTGGTGTTGAGCTAACATATGCTTACTTACCTAGGTCTTTAGAGCCAAGTTCAGAATATACATGGGTTTCTTTAAATTTCAGTTCCAGTTTAGTTTTACACAATAATGAAAATTACACTATTGAGCTCGCTGTTGTTTGCGGAGGTAATGCTAGTTGTGCTCCAACAGTGGATTCATATTTTGAAATAATACCTTACCAAGACGGTACTCATTATAAGTTTAGTGATACTTTGACAGACTATTCTGACGGTGAAGTTCAAATTATTACTTATGGGGAAGACGAGAACGGGAAGCGAGAGCTTAAAACTTTAGGATGGGAGACTTATTTAGATAAAAGCTTCCTAACTATACCTGTATATCTTAAATAGTTTATCGAAAATATATAGAGAGGTGAGCTGTCGCTCGCTTCTCTTTGTATAGCAAGTGACTGGGCAAGGCTAACTTAAAGTTCCTCTTTGACTTCAGCGAGTAAGTGCACCAGTAACCCTACCTGACTCTATGATACCTTCAACGACTTAATAAATGAGCTCAGATTAAAATGAGTAAATGCAGCTACATTCGTACAAAGGAAATACAATAGTACAATTATCAAGCTTTGATCTGGCTGCTGTCCACCAGCACTTCATCCTGCAATGAAACAATTGACAGGTATGTCTCGCAAGCAATGAAAGTATTGTCAATGTAAATAAACATTAAGGAAACAATAAAATAGAGTTGAAAGTAGAAGGCTAGACTTTGCTAGATTGCTCTAAGCAAAAAAATTGCGGCTATATTTAGCCGCAATAGAACAAGATTGAAAACGCTGAAATACGCTTAGTTAGGCTTTCTCACTAACAAGCCAGCTACCGCAAAGGCAAACAATAAGATGCTAGATGGCTCAGGTACGTTTGTCGTTGGGCTAATATCTTCAACTGGTGAGAAGTTATTAAATGCCAAGCCAATACCACTAGTTTTAGTTCCTGTGAAGGTAATTTCTATTTTAGTGATATTGCTTAAGCCACTAAAACCAAACGTCCAAGGTTTGCCATCTAGGCTATTGCCATCGCCTAATGGTGACTCTATTGAATCTAATAAATTATTACCATTAAATGCTTTTACTAAAAAGCGCTCTGTCGCCGCTGGAGTGCCATCTATATCCCAGATCTCACCAGAAGCTTCGGTAACAGGGTTTAAAGAATCATATAAAATAGTGAACACACCAAAAGGCTGATAAGGGTCCATTTGGCGTATGAAAAAGTCACCTAGCTGATCGGTGTAGCCTGGTGCAGCTTTATCTCTTGCGTTACTTAAACTCCAAAAACCTGAATCGCCGTTGGCATCGACATTATTAACGTCTTCAAACACGGCTTTGCTATCCAAAATACCATCGAAGTCGCTGTCAAAGCCAAAACGCACTCCAACAGAGCCCGCTTTGAATGTATCCGTCAGCTCTATCACGCCATTATCGGTTGGTTTTCCACCCGACGCAGTTGTTTCAAAATCAATCACACCAGCTTTTAAATTGCTAGCAAATAATAAGCAAATGCCACTACAAAGTGTTATCAGCTTGGTCATACTCACACTCCCCATAATTAAAAAATTATTACACCTTAAGTGAATGCCAACGAATAAAATTACGGCAACATACAATTAAAATGCAACCACTTGTAAAGTCCTCCCCTTATGCATTGCATTTTATAAAAAAGGTAGTGCAATTCAAGAAAAAGTTAACAACATTAAACAAAAATAAGAAATAAAATGAGACCTAGACCAATAGTTTTTAAAAGATTTTTTTAAGCCCTCATGTTTTGATTAAAATTCAAGCAACAGCCAGGTGGTATTAAATTAAATCAACAAAAAACACCTAATGTTAATTAATAATTCAACTAACATGCTTAATGCTTATGTGATAATCACTGAGTAGAGTTCTGGCTAAAAGTCGCAAAGGGAGAGTAACGCCCTTTACTATTTGTTAGTAGATAGCTTCTGCTAAGATATTGCGACTATATTCAAGCCGCATAGAAGAAGATTAAAGCGTGCTGAAATGATTAGTTAGACTTTCTCATTAACAAGCCAACTTTTGATAAGGTAGGCAACATATGCACTTTAGAAAAGCGAACAAAGCTTCATTAATATCACTTGATTGTTATGTTATAAGGCCATTTTATATATCTCTATAAAGGCATTGGCTTATTACCCCCATTCTCCTAACGCAGTATCATTAGGGTAAGGTTTACCCCCCCCTGTTTCTAAAAAAGCCTTAAGGCTGAACAGAAACTGTGACCATTTACAGCTACAGTGTGCCATAAACTCACTCTCTTCTTTCCAGCCTCGTTGTGCAAAGTAAACTACTGTATTTTCTCCTGATGTTTTGAGGGAAAATGAAAGCTCTGTCCCTACCCAATCCTCTGGCCCAGCTATACACTTCCAAAGCACCAAGTTCGGCTCTTTAAGTCCGAGTATTTCCATATCAGGACCTCCATTGCCAAATCGGAACTCTATAACAGTGCCTACTGCAGCATGTTTCATACTAACATCAGTGGTCCACCAGCCTTTTAAACCTTGTTCACTAGATAAAGCTGCATAAACAGCATGAATATCGGCTTTTACTTCTATTCGATGAATAATATCTGGCATCAATTTTCTCCATCTAAGTAATACTCAATCAGTTATCTAAATACACTTATTTAGTCCAGGTGTGTTAAGTCGTAAGTTTGTTAAGCTTTAGTTGGTGATGAGACATCACAAACAGTCCCCTCAGGTGCGCTCAACAACATGCGTTTTTGGCCATAAAATGTCATTTCAGGAGGTTGCAATATGTGACAATTCAGCTGTTTCGCTTTTTCATATAAATTATCAACATCTTCAACTACGAAAGTTAAATATACACCAGAGATACAGCCTTGTGCTTCAACAGGCACAACTTCGTGCAACTGTGAAATGATGCCAACTTCTAACCCTGTACCATTGGAAATAAGATGGACAAACCAATCGCTGTCATAATCGACCCTGAAGGAGAATAATGAGGTATAAAATTGCTTTGATTGTTCTAAGTTTTTTGAACACAGATTAACTAAGAGTCTTCCAATTTCCATGATCCACCTTAAACCTAACCGTGTATGTTCGAACGCTTATCTTGAGGTAAGAAGAAACTTGAGCGAACTTCTAAATTCAGCTGCGATTCTTCAGTAGCTACAATTAAGTTAGCAGGCTAACTAGAGAATGTCGAAGTTGTTTTGTATTGAATGTGATTCGAGCATTTTGTTGTACTCTTGAACAGCTATTTTATAAAGAATATGTTCCTTTAGATGCTCTAATTCTATATCAGGATGAATAAAGTTGGCGTGCATATTCACCATCCCAATCCGCTCCATTACTTTAATTGAATTGACGTTACTTTTGACCGCAAATGAAACGACCTCTGTTAACCCTAACTTTTTAAAAGCATAACCTAAACAATAAGTTGCAGCTTCGCTTGCATAACCGTTTTTCCAATGTTTTTTCGCTAAACGCCAACCTATCTCTGTACATGGAGAAAACGGCAATTGGTAATCGGGTTTATTAAGGCCGACAAAACCAATAAATTCCCCTGTTGATTTAAGCTGACAAGCCCAAAAGGAATAACCATTCTTATCAGTCAACTCACTAACTTTATTAAGCCAATTATCGCATTCTTGTACAGTTAACGGATTAGGGTAAAACGCCATTACATCTGGATCCGCTGACATCTGGTAAAAAGCAGGTCTATCAGAGTCTTGCCAATTTCTAACAATTAATCTTTCTGTTTCAAACACAACCATGCTGCTGCCACTATAAAATGGTAATGAAGGAGAATTTCAGACTAAACCTAAGTTAAAGTTTAAGCAAATCTCAAAGTTAACCTATTTTGCGCTTTTTTCTGCACATAAAAACAACGGCACAAGCTAAAAATAATAAAACACTAGAAGGCTCAGGAACATTTGCACTTGGGCTAATATCTTCAACGGGGGAGAAGTTATTGAAAGCCAGTCCAATACCACGAGTCTTAGTGCCAGTGAAAGTAATTTCTAACTTCGTTATATTACTCAATCCGTTAAAGCCAAATACCCAAGGTTTACCATCAAGAGATTTGTTGTTACCTAATGGCGATTCGATGGATGCAAGCAAAGTGGCACCGTTAAAAGCTTTTACTAAAAAACGTTCCGTTGCACGGTTCCTACCATCTATATCCCAGATTTCGCCAGAGGCTTCGGTGACGGGATTAAGCGAGTCATACAAAATAGTAAAGACGCCAAAAGGCGTATATGGATCATATTGTCTTAAGAAGAAATTACCTAGTTGAGCTTGATAACCATCCGCTGCAGTATCTCTAGCTGAGGATGGTCTAGCAAACCCCGTATCTCCGTTTTTATCAAGGTTTCCCACTTCTTCAAATACAGCTTTCGTGTCTAACACACCATCAAAGTCAGCATCAAAACCAAACCTAACTGCTACCGATCCCGCCATAAATAGATCGGTAAACTCTATCGTCGCATTGTCGGTCGGCACGCCACCTGAAGCGGTTGTTTCAAAATCAATGAGACCTGCTTTCACATTGGAAGCGAGTAAAAAGAAAGCACTGATACAGATAATCGTTAACTTGTTCATAACCTAGGTACTCCAAATTAAATCCCTAGGTAGACTAAGTTCAAGATCAGTACCAATCAGTAAATGCTAATAAAAACAAATAATTAACTTATTTTCCTGTATTTGTTAAGGCGGAAGTTATCTTTACGCATTGCATTTTGCAAAATCACTTTTGCTTTTTGAGTGACTGATTATTTATGAGGATTGGTATAAGTTAACCAAATGCGATCACAAGGTAGTAAAAAGAAAAAAAGGAGCCGCGGGCTCCTTTTAACAATCATCAATAAGTGCTTGGGTTAAGTGCGCTCTTTACTTTCAATTTCATTTACGCGCTTACGGATATCATCTAGCACTAAGAATGCACCGAAAATGATCGCACCAAATATCGCAGCGACCACAACGCCCATTATAGCTCCGAAAAAGCCGCCTCCTTGGTATCCCGCAACTAAGCCAATTAATAACATAAGCCATAAACCAACTTCTAAAAGACCAGAATAAAGCTTCACTACCATTTTACTTAACATATATACTCCTTATGTTTCCATGTTTAAAGATCTTTTAACGCGTGCATTATGCACATTAACCTCTTTACTATCAATAACTTGGATAAATTTATTATCATTCAACAACAGCCTACTTTGGCTTTTTGAACACGAAGAAAAATCTATCCGTATTACCTGCTACCGTTTTACGCCCCACTTCGTATTCCAAGTTATCGTCTAACTTATAAAACATGTCCGATTGTTTCTCCAACTCAAAGCCGGCCTGTTGAATTTCAATCAATACTTTTACCGGGTCTTCACGTCGCCAGTTTTCTGGACTATCTGCTTGCATGTGCCTACGAGTATGGTCAATAACCACATAGATGCCGCCAGGTTTTAGCGCCTTAAACACGGCTTGGTTAAACTCCGCACGCTCTTCGCCGTGCAAGTTATGGTACTCTCTTATGTTCAAAAACATGTCTAAGTCTTTGCTCTTAAAATCAATGCCATTGAAGTCAAACGCTCGAGTTTCTCTGTCCCACTTCATATCCAAATTAACTCGACGCACGTTTGCCATTTGTGCCGCTTTCATTAGTTCGTCTAAGCCAGCTAACCAAGTTTCAGGATAACCAATGCTCAAGTGCCCTTTTTCCTTTAGCACGGGTGCCAAGATCTTGGTATACCAGCCGTCTCCGGGACCAAACTCAAAAACCTTCATATCTTCTTCAAGCCCCATAAATTTAAGTGCGTATGGTGCCCAACGGTTATTGTCTCGTTCTCGATCTTTGTCTGTTCTATAGTCCAGTTTCATCGCTTGTTTGATCTTAGCTTCTGTCACTGTTTCTTGTTCTGCACTAACACTCGAGGTCATTGCCAAAGTCGCAGTTAGCACGCTAACTAGTAGAGCTTTTTTCATTTCCCTGTCCTTTATTTTCGTTATTTTTATTTAGTTGTTGCTAAATTGTTTGCCTAAGCTTTCCACTGAAGCGGCCAATTTAGATAGCTGGTTAACGGCTAACATAGTTGGGTCTGAGTCATCTTCAAATTCTTGCTTGCGCTGATATCTAGATTTAATGTCCGCCCAACGGCGTTCATCTTCATCAGTCATTCTGTCCCGAAGTTGAGCCAGCTTAAGCAGGTTTTCTTCTGCACCAGAGGTTAACGTTTGAGCTTCTCCAATGTAATGGTCGCCAATTAATTGCATCAATTCATTGTCATCCATTACCGCAGACACTTTCTCTGCCATCTTATTCATGTTTCGATAGCTGCCTTGTAACTTAAATGGAGGCTCGGTACGGTATTCATCGGCTTGCGCCGCCGATTCAATATATTGCAGATTTATCTTCAGCACCACCTTTTGGATTTCTAACAAACGTTCTAATACCGCTACCATTTCACTGATCTCAGCGCTTGAATAATCGTAACTAAGATCGGAAGCACTGACTTCTTCCCCTTGTGCCATAGCCACCAGCTTATAGACATCTTTCATGTCTCTAAGTGCTAGTTTTGCCAACACAGGATTTGATGTTAATGCGTTTTCAATATAGCTCAAAGCAAACTGCTGTTCTTTACCGCCAAGAATATCACCTAAGTTGTAGATATCGGCACGGTTCGCCAACATGTCTGGGATCTTAAATACATCCCCTGACTCTGTGTAAGGGTTGCCCGCCATACATACGCAGAATTTCTTACCGCGCATGTCGTAGGTTTTACTTTGGCCTTGCCACACCCCTTCAATTCGTCTTGTGCCATCACACAGGGAAATGAACTTTTGCAGAAATTCTGGATCGGTATGCTGAATATCGTCCAAATACAACATCACGTTATTGCCCATTTCAAGTCCTAGATTTAGCTTTTCTAGTTCTTGTCGAGCGGTTGCATTTGGCGCTGTACTTGGGTCAATTGAAGTGACTTCATGACCCAAAGAAGGACAGTTGATCTTCATAAAGATCAAGCCTAAACGGTCTGCTACATATTCCATAAGGGTTGTCTTACCATAGCCTGGTGGCGAGATAAGTAATAACAAGCCCATTAAGTCGGTACGTTTATTGTCACCTAATGTGCCCATTTGTTTCGCTAAGTTATCACCTATGATAGGCAAATAAACCTCATCAATCAGTCTGTTTCGGACAAACGAGCTTAATGGCCTTGGTTTAAAATGACTCCAGCCTCAACTGTGACTTAGTTTGTTCAATCACTGTCATTCGGTTGCGTTGATAAGCCTCGAAACCTGCCACATCTTGCTGGCAAAATGCGTTTAATCTTTGTGTGTACTCATCAAGGTGAATCGACAACTGACCTTGTTTGATGTTGTCATGTTCGCTAAGTAGATTACTAAGCTGAACATCAAGCTCAACGTTACTTCTTTTCATAGGCTCATTGCCTGCTTTAAGAATTAACGCAATGACCTCAGGAATATAGTGTTCATATCCTTCTAGCCCAGCTTGTTCGATTAACGCACTAACCCATGATTCAAGTAAATGCCATTGCTGCGCTAAGTCGCCTTCGCTATTGACGATATCCGCTAACGAACGTGAGTGCTTTGCTAATTGTCGCTCTAATGCTTCAATAAGCTTCTGGGATTTGGCACTGCTGACAAACTCCACGCTTTCAGTACAGATCTCTTCACTTAGATAATCTGCCGCATCAGCAATGTCATTGTCATCCACCACTAGGCCACTTTGTTCGGTAAACTCAGTCATACGACCTTTTAATAGCTCAATAAGGTGTGAGAAAGCTTTTCGGCTACCCAATGTTTCATACAATAATTTTGC
>CBDAVN010000010.1:0-9695 GCA_965200905.1 Psychrosphaera sp. | reverse complement strand
TCTAGCCTTCCACTAAAATTCAAAAAAACCGCCTAATGGCGGTTTTTTATTATCATTAAAATTATGCTAGTGACTAAAAGTATCTCGCGTTATGCCTGAGCATCTCTGTAATCTCAATAATATAGTCGCTTCCACGCTCTGAATAAGCCAGTAAGCCGGTTGCTATAATAGCTGAATCCAACGGAAGGTTTTCTTTTCGTAGCTGTCTTCTCGTTTCCCTCAGCGCTTTATATGCTCCATTAGTATTGATGTTATATAAATAATGACCTACAGCTTCATTAACTGAGTCAAAGGCAGCAACCTCATGCTTTAAGCCTGCATCTCTACCGCTAGGCACCATGCCGCAGCCTTTTTGATAACACCATATACCAAAAAAGTTTAAGCCGATTCGCGCAAATCTAGAACTTCCCCAAGCAGATTCATTCGCAGCTTGCACTAAAACCAGCTCAAGAGGAACAATATCAATTTGGTCAATCATGCGCTGAAGTAAAACATCAGGAGCCGCTTTGCTATTAATTTTATATCGCTTAGCTATAGATTTAACTGAAGTCATTTCTGACGTAGATAAGGAATCACCAGCCGCTAACATGCCTTGCCACTCGATTAATTGTTGCCTTAAAGACAGAAGCTTCTGGTTCTCTTGCTCTATCGCTGGACGTAAAAATGCGAAAAAAGCTTTTTTCTTTTCTCGTACATCTTTAATTGCAGCAAAATCAGGTAAATCAACATTATGAAGTGGCTTCTCTATATCAGGCTTAGTTGGGATTGCTTGATCTTCCTTGCGTTTCAATTCGTCTGAATCCACTGTCTTTTGCGTAAACGGACGGATCAGCGCCACAACAAACAAAATACCGATCACAATAACAAATGAATATTGAAACGTTTTTTGCAACGCATTCCGTTTAGTCACTTTTTGCATAACATTCCTTTAAATATATTACGCTAAGAAATTTCCATCATGTGTTGAGTGTTCACCTTTTTCCACACTCAATTCCATGCCAAAGATTTCGCGGTAAAGCACTCCTTTTACATTATAGAACATAGGCGCTAAATAACTGAGTAAGAAAATAGTAACAGCTAACCCTAATATGCCTATAGGTTGCCCTTGTGTAGCTACAACTGGTAGCAAAGTAAAGATGAGCGCTAACACTAGCACGAAGTAAACTAAGAATAAGTTAAGCCACTGAAATCGTGTCGCTTGTAAAGAAATGATAATTGCTTTAAGAGGTGATAAATTCTTAAGCACAAGTAAAGGTAATACGAGGGACAAAGCAACCGCTAAATAAACACCAGGAACAATTAGCAAGGCAAAGCCTAACGACGTGAAAGTAGAAGTTAATAACGCACATAGGGTGACAAACGCGGCTTTATTTAAGAAGTTCCACACCATACTTGCTTTGGTTTTAATACCAACAGCATGAAAAACACCCATCAACTCTACGCCAACAATAAATGGTGAAACAACTAAGGTTAAAGCTAAATTAACACCTGGCCCATATTGTTCATGCGTCATCAGAGCCTGTATACCACCGGCATAATGACCACCAATAGATACCACCACCAAACTAATTGCTAGACAAAACAACAAGCCTAAATTGATTGATTTTCTAGAGTGTAAACTTGTTTGCCAAGCCTCTTTCAGAACCGCACTGACATTAATGCTATATTGTCCTTTGAGCGCTTTTTCTATGCTGCCACCTACTTGCAACTTTGATTTTTCTTCCACTTAACAAACCTTCAATAGTTATTGTTTGACATATACTGTCAATAATTCTTGAAAGCGATTATACCTAAACGGCTATAGATAGGAAAAAAATATGACTGTTTACTCAACCTTTTTCTTAAAATTAAGTAACAATTCTGCAAAAAATTCACTACCTTTGGCCTCGGCAAAAGCAATATTATTTTCAGGGATAGATTCAGGATCTTTATACACGGATAATACTTTAGCCATGCTCTCTTCACGTATTACATGGATTACTGGTAAAGGTGATCGATTAGTGAAGTGGCTAGCAGAATTAGGATCTTCACCTTCAAAAACATAATCTGGATGGAAGCTCGCTAACTGATACTTTCCTTGGTAACCCAACCTTTCTAATTTCCATTGCGCTTCATCCACTAAGTCTAAGTATCGCTCAAAAGAGTCAAAGCCATTAACTAAGATAACTAAGCTAGTTTCGATTTGGTTGTTATTATCGAGTAACTCAAACTGCTCAATAACGCCATCAATACATTGAGTGAAGTCGCTTGTATCTATCACGGAATATTCAATAGTGTTATTTACAAACTCTTTTTTCGCAAAAGGGCAAAAATTAAAACCAATAACAACGTGCTCTAGCCACGCTTTAGTCTGTGCAATAGCACTTTCTTTACTTATCATTTAGATACTTCTTGAATATTTAATAGGTTATCTTATTCTGACGAACTGCTTTGTTGCAGACGCCACATTTTGCTGTAATGCCCCTGCTTTTCGATCAAAGTGTCATGGCTACCCTGCTCTATCACTTGACCTTTTGCCATAACGACAATAACGTCAGCATCAACAATAGTTGACAAACGATGCGCAATAACGAGGGTTGTTTTACCTTGTGAAACTTCTTTGATAGCAGATAATATCGCTTGTTCGCTTTGGCTATCTAACGAAGATGTCGCTTCATCAAACACCAAAATAGCTGGATTTTTCAATATAGTCCGTGCAATTGCTACCCGTTGTTTCTCGCCGCCTGAAAGTTTTAAACCTCGCTCTCCAACTTGGGTATCAACACCGTCAGGTAAACTCTCAACAAAGCGACTTAAATGAGCGAGTTCGATGGCTTGATTTACTTGTTCATCTGAGGCTTCAGGGTCGCCATAACGTATATTTTCTAACAAAGAATCATTAAACAACACCGTATCCTGTGGAACGATACCGATGTTGTGACGAAGTGAATGCTGCGTCACATTGGCAATGTTTTGTCCATCAATGGATATAGCACCGCTTGTACAATCGTAGAAACGAAATAGCAATTTGACTAAGGTTGATTTACCAGAACCACTTTCGCCTACAATTGCCACTTTTTGCCCTGCTTTTACCTCGACATTTAACCCTTGTAAGATTGCGCGGTCTTGATGGTAAGAAAAATAGACATTATTAAAGCTGATATTACCCTCTTTCATTAGCAGCGCTTCAGCACCTGGTTGATCTTTAATTTGGGGCTCTTTTTTCAACAGAGAAAACATTTGTTCAATGTTCGCTAAAGATCCTTTAATTTCACGATAAACAAAGCCAAGGAAATTAAGAGGCATAAAGAGTTGCATCATGAAGGCATTCACTAAAACAAAGTCGCCCAAAGTCATATTGCCATACGTGACTTCGTAGGCAGCCAAACCAAGCATCGCAGTCATCGAAATAGAAATAATTACCGCCTGACCGCCATTTAATGCAAACAAAGATAACCTGTTTTGCATTTTAGCTTTTTCCCAAGTAGCCAGTTGCTCATCATAAGCCTTCGATTCATATTCTTCGTTAGTAAAATATTTAACGGTTTCGTAGTTAAGTAAACTATCAATTGCTCTTGTGTTACTTGAAGAATCAGCTTTATTGGCAGCTCTAACATAGCGAGTACGCCACTCGGTCGCAATCACCGAGTAACCTACATAACTTGCAATTGATACCGCTGTTAATACTGAGAACCATATACCGTAGTTAAACCATAAAATACCGATAACCAAACAAATTTCTAACAAGGTGGGTACAATATTAAACACCATAAAGCGCATCAAAAAGTTAATGCCAGACGTGCCTCTATCTATGTCTCTTGATAAACCACCTGTTTGCCTATTTAAATGAAAGTCTAACTCTAAACTATGAAGATGCTTGAAAACTGATAACCCAATACGTCTAATGGCCCGCTCTGTTACTCGACCAAATAAAGTATCTCTAATTTCTGCAAACAGCACGATAGAGAGCCTTACAGCACCATAGGCTGCTACTAAGCCAAAAGGAACAAGTAATACGTTATTTTCTAATTGCTTGTCCAAGGTATCGACTATGTCTTTAAGAACAAATGGTAGATAGACACTGGCTAATTTAGTTGCGATTAAACATCCAATGGCTAAGGAGATACGCCCTTTAAATTCCAACAGGTATGGAATAAGTGAAGAGAAAACCTGCCAATTAAATTTCTCTGGCTCTTGATGAGTAGTACTGGAACGACGCATATTAATCTATTTACTTGGCTTTTGGGCACTTTAACCAGTTGTTACAACAAACACAAGCCAAGCTAGTCTTTCACTGATATGCTAAGTGCAAAGACACATTAATAATTAGGAATGTTGTAACGTGCTGGCATTATTAAAAAATACCATCGACCGCTGTTTGTTCACCGCCGCATTTATTATCGGGGTCCAACTTCCTGCCTTTATTTACGCTTATAGCCAACGACTCGCTGGTCACTATGAAGAAGCAAAAGCTAACTTGGCCATGTATGAACAACTCGCTCAGGCTCATTTTAATGGCGACATCACCAAACTTATCGAAACTTATCAACAAAGTGACGTAGCGGCTATTAACGAAACCGGCCATATCGTCCAACAGCTAGTAGAGAGAGTTGATTACCTCTATTCTCTAATTAGCCAAATCACCGTACCAGATTATATAACCCAAGTTCAGCATTTAGCGCTTTACTCAGATAAATCAATTGCGCAGCAAACACTAGCCGACTTTAAGATGTCGATACCACTAACAATGGAGTCTCTTGTAACAGGCGTATGTTTTGCCGTCTTAATCAGTATTGTGTTTTATCTTTTCAATACCTTGCTCAGCAAAATATTCAAGCGAAATCATGGTCGAGACAATATCGACTTGATAAAGGAATAACAATCGCTTTAATAATGATATTAGCCAGTATTTTAAACTGGGTATTTTTCTCGCATGTCAGCAACAGTCATTGTTAGAAAGGAATTTAGTGCGCTCATATCGATATCACTTAGTCGATTGATGTATAAGCAAGATTTGGAGATTTTCACTTTACCCAATTTCGCAAGATGCTCTTCGTAACCATCAAACCCTTGCATAATATATAAGGTCATCGATTGTTTGCGTGGAGAGAAGCCGGTTATCATCCATTGCTGTTCTTTGCCTTTGCTATTTCGGTAACTATAGCGATCAAATCCAACAATTGATGACCCCCACATTTGTGGTTCACATTGTGTGATATTTTTGAATAAGTCTAAAAGCATAAACGCGTCGTTACGACGCGTTTCATTTTCAACACTTTTGAGGAAAGCCTCGACGTCACCAGAATTGGGCGTCGTTTTTAAATCGCTCACGATTTTTGCTGGTAACAAGAAAAGGCTATCGAAATAACCTTTTCTTTGTTAGCTAACTAACCGTTGCCGTCTTCGACGCGACTTTTAAGTTTTTGACCTGGTCTAAACGTAACCACTTTACGAGCAGAGATAGGAATATCTTCACCTGTTTTAGGGTTACGACCTGGGCGTTCACTTTTTTCGCGTAGATCAAAATTACCGAAGCCCGACAGTTTCACCTGCTCACCGGATTCTAAAGTTTCACGAATTTCTTCGAAAAACTCTTCGACAATATCTTTCGCGTCACGTTTACTTAGGCCAACTTTTTCAAATAAATGTTCTGCTACTTCTGCTTTGGTTAGCGCCATTGCTTAATCCCTCAGTGATGCATTAAGTTCATCTTTTAACGATTCAACTACACGATTAACAACGTCGGAGATATCTTTTTCTTCAAGCGTCTTGTCATTATCTTGTAGCGTTAACGCAATGGCCAAACTCTTGTAACCGTTTTCAATGCCATTGCCTCGGTATACATCGAACAAGTTTAGATCAACTAAATAATTTCCGCCAACATTTTCAATGAGTTGTAACACTTTTTTTGTTTCAACTGATTCTTCAACGATAACAGCAATATCGCGTCTATTGGCTGGAAAGCGCGAAATATCTGAGGCTGTAGGAATTTCAAGTGCTGAAATTTCCGCCAAAGTTAATTCAAATAAAACCGTACGACCATTTAGGCCAAGTTTTCTTTCAATTTCAGGATGTAAGGTACCAAGGTAACCCACCAGAGTCTCACCACGGTAAATTGCAGCAGTTTGACCTGGGTGCATTGCACTGTGTGTTGCTTGCTCAAAACGATATTCACTAGCTGCTGCGGTACGTTGTAATAACGCTTCAACATCAGCTTTCATATCAAAGAAGTCAACCGTCGCTTTTTCCAAATCCCAGTGCTCAGCATGACGACCACCAGTGATAACACCAGCAAACATAGCTTGCTGACGAACACCATTCTCAGCGCTATTGTCAGGGATAAACCTAAGGCCTGTTTCGAACAAACGCACTCGAGATTGTTGACGATTTTGGTTGTAAACCGCTGATTGTAATAAGCCTGTAAATAAACTTACGCGCATTACTGACATTTCAGAAGAGATCGGGTGTGGAAGCACCATCACTTCTTGTTCAGGGTGCAAGATCTGTTGAACTTTCGGGTCAACAAAACTATACGTAATCGCTTCTTGATAGCCACGAGCAACTAAAGTCTGCTTAAGGCGTTTAAGCGGAAGATTCGCTTCCTTTTGCTCACGCATAGTCAACGTAGCTGTTGGTGATACATTTGGAATATTGTTGTAACCAAATACGCGTGCGACTTCTTCCGTTAAATCTTCTTCAATCGAAATATCGAAACGGTACGCTGGAATTTGCGCAGTCCAAACGTCATTTTCAAACTGAACATCAAACCCTAAGCGCTCTAAGATTTCAGTCACTTTGGCATCTTCAATGTGGTACCCAATGCGACCATCAAGCTTATTGCGACGCAAAGTTACTTCTTTCGTTGCCGGAATGTGTTCTTCAGAAACCGCTTCAACGACAGGACCTGCTTCACCACCTACAATATCAAGTAATAACTGAGTTGCTCTTTCCATAGCATCGCGTTGCAATTGTGGGTCAACGCCGCGCTCGTAGCGATGTGACGCATCTGTGTGCAAGCCGTATTGACGTGCTTTGCCTAAAATCGCAAGTGGAGCGAAAAATGCGCTTTCTAAGAAGATATCAGTTGAAGACTGTGTAACACCTGAGTGTAAACCACCAAAAATACCCGCCATCGCTAACGCTTTGTTATCGTCTGCAATAACCAGTGTTTCTTCACTTAATGTCACTTCATTTTCATCAAGAAGTACTAGCTTTTCTTCTTTGTTAGCAAAACGAACATTAATATTGCCATCAATTGCTGACAAATCGAATGCATGCATTGGGTGGCCTTGCTCTAAAAGCACGTAGTTTGTAACGTCAACCACAGGGTCAATAGAGCGAACACCACAACGTCTAAGCTTCTCAACCATCCACAACGGAGTTTGCGCTTTGACATTAATATTCTTAATCACACGACCTAAATAACGAGGACATGCTTCAGGTGAAGACAAAGTAATATCACGTGTTTCATCAATAGAAGGAGCCACTGCTGTAATTGCAGGCTCGTTAACTTCTAAACTATTTAAAACACCCACTTCACGCGCTAAGCCCTTAAGGCCTAAACAATCGCCACGGTTTGCTGTTAAATCTACATCGATAGTTACATCGTTAAGATCTAAATATTCACGAATATCGGTGCCAATTGGTGCGTCTAATGGCAATTCAATAATACCATCTGCAGATTCAGCTAAGCCTAACTCTGACTCACTACAAAGCATCCCGAAAGACGGCTGACCGCGTAATTTCGCTTTCTTAATTTTAAAGTTACCAGGAAGTACAGCACCTACCATAGCAACCGCAACCTTTAGACCTAAGCGACAGTTAGCGGCACCACATACGATATCTAAAAGTTCACCATCTTCAGATGCTGAACCAACATTGATTTTTGTTACTTGTAATTTGTCTGCATCTGGGTGTTGTCCACATTCAACAACTTCACCCACAACTACACCAGAAAACTCACCAGCGACAGGGTCAACACCGTCAACCTCTAAGCCAGCCATAGTAATTTGATGTGCTAATTCTTCAGACGAATTGGCAGGATTAACCCACTCACGTAACCAAGATTCACTAAATTTCATGTTGAGTTGTCCTACTTAAATTGTTTCAAGAATCGAAGATCGTTTTCGAAAAATGCACGTAAATCGTTCACGCCATAACGCAACATAGTTAAGCGCTCGACACCCATACCAAAGGCAAACCCCGTGTACTCTTCTGGGTCAATACCTACAGCTCTAAGGACATTAGGGTGAACCATGCCACAACCTAATACTTCTAACCATTTACCGTTTTTACCCATCACATCTACTTCTGCTGAAGGTTCAGTGAATGGGAAATATGATGGGCGGAAACGAATTTCTAAGTCTTCTTCAAAAAAGTGATGTAAGAAGTCGTGCAAAATACCTTTTAGGTGGGTAAAAGATACGTTCTTGTCTACCATCAAGCCTTCTACTTGGTGGAACATTGGTGTATGCGTTTGATCGTAATCGTTACGATAAACCTTACCTGGAGAGATAATTCTCAATGGTGGCTTTTCCGCTTCCATCGTACGAATTTGTACTCCAGAAGTTTGTGTTCTCAATACTAACTTCGGGTTGAAGTAGAAAGTATCGTGATCTTGTCTTGCTGGATGATGCTCAGGAATGTTTAACGCATCAAAGTTGTGAAAATCATCTTCAACTTCTGGGCCTTGCTTAACTGAAAAGCCTAAATCACCAAAAAAGCTTTCAATGCGCTCAATTGTGCGTGATACCGGATGAAGACCACCGATTTCATCGCCACGACCTGGCAATGTTACATCAATTGTTTCTGCTGCTAGTTTCTTATTTAACTCTTCGTTGCGAAGAAATTCACCACGCTCGTTTAACAACTTTTGTACTTGTTGTTTTGCCTGGTTAATAACTTGGCCCGCTTTCGGCTTTTCTTCTTTTGGTAATTGGCTTAAACCTTTCATTAACTCGGTAAATTGACCTTTCTTACCTAAAAAGCTCACGCGAACTTGATCCAGCTCAGCAGGATCGGTTGCAGCAGCTATCGCTTGCTCTGCTTGCAAAATAATATCGTCTAAGTTCATGAGTTCCTCTGAAACAGCGCTAAAGCATCGTAAAACGTGCTTTGACTAGACTTATGGTGATTTTAAAAATGGGGTAAGATTCTACACAAAATATAAGTAGAAATGTAGTAAAAACAACAGATTTAACAAAATGGTCTAAATCTGTTGTTTTTGAGTGGTTAAAATTGAATTTTGGCGGTGCACCCAGAGTCAGATATACCCGCTTTTTTGTTGTCTTCTAGGCTAAATTGCCATCCGTACTTTTGACAAACATCTTTAACAATTAAAAGGCCAATGCCAAAACCTTCGTAGCCTCTAGACTGATTATTTAACCCGACACCGTTGTCAGTCACTTGAATACCCTCGGAAGTAACTGAACATGTTACTTTTCCGCCAATACTACTGTTAACCGCATTGATTAAAATGTTTTCAATCACTGCCCGCAATAGCAATGGCTCTGCATTCAATGAAAAATGCCCCTGAAGCTCATAAGATACCTCACATTGATTTCCTTGTGCCTTTAAGTTAATTCCTGTGGCGATATCGCTAATCAACGACTCTGAAACGTCAACACTGCCATTATCGTCAGTTTGCTCTCGAGCAAGTAATAAAAATGTACTTGTTAATTGTTCTAACTGTTCTACGGCGTTAGCAATTTGTTGAT
>CBDAVN010000009.1:0-3863 GCA_965200905.1 Psychrosphaera sp. | reverse complement strand
ATTTGGCATGTACAAAAACTTTTGCCAATCAAAACTAGCCACGACCCTATGTGTTATCACGGCTGTTGTGCTACTGCTCATGCCCGGTATCTGGCCGCAGATCCTAGTGCTACTTTTTGCTGCATTCATCGGCAGCCAGTACTTGCTTCCTAAAGAACCTAAGGCAATTCAAAGTACCAATAAAATCTCAGTGATGCCTCTGATTATCTTTGTTGCCCTATTAGTTGGCCTACCACTAGCAAGCTCACTTTCACAAGGTATTGAAGTATTTGGGCTCTTCTATCAAGCCGGTAGCTTGGTATTTGGTGGCGGGCACGTAGTACTTCCGTTATTGCAAAATGGTATTGGTGACCAACTGTCCCAAGATGCGTTTTTAACCGGTTACGCAGCAGCACAGGCTGTTCCAGGGCCGATGTTTACCCTAGCAACCTATCTGGGTTACGTGCTAATGCCTTCCGCGCCTATTATTGGTGCTCTACTGGCGACTATCGCGGTCTTCCTTCCAGGCTTTTTACTACTGCTTGGTGTGTTAAAGAACTGGCAAGCTTTGGCCAGCAAGCCGAAGGTAGCAGGCGCTTTAACAGGGGTTAATGCTGCAGTCGTTGGTCTACTATTAGCGGCTCTATACCAACCGATCTTTACTAGCGCGGTAAACAATGGTCTAGACTTCGCGTTGATTATTGTTGGTGTGTGGCTTCTCAAATCAGTTAAGCTGCCGATCGTTGGCCTAGTCGGTGTGTTTATTACTGCGGGTGTTGCTCTAAACTTTATTTAATGCGCTACTGTTACTAACAAAGAAAATGTTACTGACAAAGAAAAGCGTCACATTAAGGTGTGACGCTTTTTAATTTCAGTCATATTACTTTAAGACCATATCTACTCGTCGGTTTTGCTGCCTACCTTGCGAGGTATCATTGCTTGCGATTGGTACTAGCTCGCCTTTTGATACGCCTTCAAGAGACTCTTTATCAGCTCCTTTCTGCACAAGATAATTCTCAACAGAAGTCGCACGTCGCAAACCCAAAGAGAAGTTGTACTCTTTTGTACCTATGCTATCGGTGTGCCCTTCAACGAACAGGTTAGGGTTGTTACGCGTAATCTTCTTAGATAACTCGTCCAATACATAGATAGATTCAGGCGTTAAGCGATGACTTATCAAACTCAAAATAAACACGTGCAACCACATCGCCACTATCAAAGTCCTCAAAATTACCCTGAGTAATCAAAAACTCGATACACTTAGGGCTTACGCCTTGCCTTAACAGCTCTCGGCGCAATTGATCTTGTGGGAAGACATAGTCACTCTCTTGTTCAATCAATGAAAAGGGCCCTTGATTAAGCGTCATCGAGCGGCCTTTATGCGCTGAAATAGAGTGTTGAAAATTGACATCATCCTGCGAGCAGTAATATTCCAACTTGGTAACCTGGTCTTCAGAGGCATAACCTGCTTGAGAATAACTAACCAAAAGCAACAGCGGTAATCCTACCCAGTAATTTGACTTTTTCATGTTTTCTCCTTGTTATCAGCACATTCAGACAACCACTATTTCAAATGACCGATCTCTTCACTAATGAGCTCAAGTATTTTCGCGAGAATTTGATTTTTATTCTCAGCTTTAAATACATTATCTTCACCTGCACAGACTTTAAGGCCCACATTTGAATTCAGATCATAATCAAATCCAATAACAGCAATGCGTGACAGAACATCATCTTTATCTTTGTTATCGGCTTTCTGAGCATTTAAGTCATTTCGAATCTTGTCGCACAACCCATAATTATCATATAGTTTTTCCGATATCGCTTTGTGGGAGCGTGTCCCCGTATTTGAAAACTGATTATTACCTTTGTCAGCTCCATCAGATAAAATAATAATTAGTCGACGCGGGTTTTTTCCTTGCATTGCAAGTTGAGCACCTCGAATTAAACCTTGGTGAGATGCAGTATAGCCATCAGGTCTAAAAGTTTTCACGTCTGTATTGAACTTGGTAAATTTCGTCGTTGGCTCAATATCATAAAAGATGGCATCTTCATAAATATTGGTAGTCCTGCAATTTGCATTGCTTTTCTCTTTAAACACATTACTAACTGTTTTAGAAAAATCGACTTCTATTTCTGGCTTTGGTACACCATTATCAAACTTAATATTAACTTTGTAATCTAACTGGTCTAGGTAACATTTATTATGGTCAGAAACTCGAACATAATTATTAAACCCAACAAAAGAGATCGTATTATCATCAAGTTGGACAATATCGTTAAACTTCTGAAGCTCAACTGTTACCGCAGAGATAACGTCTCTCAGGTCTTGGTATTTTTCTGCTTACCACCATTCCAGTTATTATCCATAGAACCTGAAAAATCAGATACAAATACAACATCAACCGGATGGTCCTGGTATTTTCTCGATGTACCAGTGCTGGACACATTAAAATCATCACCAAAATTTTCATCACTAGAAAACCAACTATCATGCTTAGTTGTCGCAGAAACTTGATATTGGAAGAAACGCGAATCACCATTTTCTAAACCTGATACACAATCAGGTATATTTTGACAATCCAACTTTTGAATTTTAACGGAAGTAATACTCTCCTTATCTGTCACATACGCATTAACGTACGCTTTTACAATATCTTGATTAACTTTACTCCCGCTTCCAGAGCCATCGTCAATATTATCATCATTGTGCGCTGACACCGCCAATGCTGCGGCTTCAAGGGCATCGTCTAAGCGAGCTTTATCTTGTAGTCCTCGAGCTCCATCAGTCCCCAAACTAAACAGAGCCCACAATGCAGGTAAAATTAGTACCGTAAGTATCCCTGCGTGTCCTTTTTGCTTGCGCAAACGCAACGGCTCTCTCTTTGATAGTAAGATATTCATGCTACCTCCCTACTATCACAGACGAAGATTGCACCATGCTAAAACTTGAATCTATCAAGTTAGCGAGCAAGTTCTCCGTTTCATAACACAATGTGACTCTATACAGAGTGGCTTGTCTCCCCCATGAAGTCACAACACTTAAGTCCCCTTCAATGACTGATAGGACTTGGGCAGGTTGGCAATTTATTCCATCTCGATACGTTACCACCGCATTAGGAGTACCGTTCGATTGGTAAGTTTGCTCTTCTATCAAAACCCCGAACTTAGAACTATCAAAACTTGCAATCGTTCTACCAAAAGAATTCGTAACGACATCCACAACGAGATCAGCATCTGCTTGCGATGTTGTATAGCTCTCGCCATAAAGTTGTGTTCTTTCCTTCAACAGATTAACTGATGAAAAAGATAGACGATCGAGTTTACCTTTAGTCGAAATTTTAACCGTCGAATCGATTGCAACCATGAGTAACAATCCTAAAAACAATCCAACGAGTGCAAACTCAATTGCGAACGCGCCTCTTTGCTTAGATTTGGAATTTATCGCGTTCATATTCTTGCACCACTATCACTTCACGAGACAAAAGAGTTGTGCTATCGAAAAAGTAAGTAAATACGCCACCAATCTCATAACTTAAATGATAAATAGCAATACTACTGTCTTGCTCAACCCCACAAGTTGCTCCACTCCCTAAACTTGGAGTACATATATCAGCTACAGAGTGAAGTTCAGCCATTGTCTTAACGTAGTGGACCGAAGACTTCACCTTGCTTGAATCAACAAAATTCGACCAAACACTGTCACTGTTATCTAAAACTTGCTTGAATGATGTTAGGTAAGTGCTATTGTCTTTTTTGGCTTCTCGCGAAGCATTAGCAATAGCTAAGTCTGTAGTTGCTGATACATAAGACAAAAAGCAAACCTCTACCCAAGCTGCTATGAACAACCAAAAAGCAAAGAAACCCAAAGCAAACTCTATGGA
>CBDAVN010000008.1:0-16312 GCA_965200905.1 Psychrosphaera sp. | reverse complement strand
TCACTTGGAGTAAAGTGCTAGTGAGTACTTGCTTTAGAGTTTTCATTTTAGTGCTAGTTGCATTCATTTGCCTATTGGGGTGTCAAAGTACCAGTAGTGAGCTGCAGCTAACTAAGTTGGTAACAACGGCACCTCAATCAATGTCGCTGTTCCATATTGAGCCAAACGGAACTCAAAATGTGGCGATGAACTCTGGTCACCTCAATTTAATCAGTAGCGGCGAAACTGCAAACACTCGCGTTTACTCCAAGCCTGAAGAATATATTTATTCGCAAAATACTTTACCTGCAACATTTGGTGAAGGTAGAGGAGAACTGCCGAATATTCAGTTTGATTTCGTCATCGATCATAAAGCTAGAAGCAGTAAGTCGACTGCCAAAATTGTACCGTTAAAACGCCACCTTATTTTAACTCAGCATCCTACTTGGGATTATTTTATTGGGGTTGGCGACATAGTTAAACAAGATAAGGCTTATGTTGCTTCAATGCCTTTTGCCTTGGTCGAAAAAAATCAAAACTGTGTGCACAACGGCGTCTTGTTAATTGAACTTAATGAGGCAGGACAAGCAGGGCAGTTTTATTATCAAATCAGCTCAGAAACTTGTGCTTATTACCAAGCTGACATGTGGGGCACAGGTACTGCAAAGTTAACTCAAATTGATAAGCTTGATGCAAAAGTAAAGTATGTGGATGGATTAGCAAAACCACTGCAAGAGTTGCAAGAATTGAGTCAAAGTGCGTCCGAAATTGACTTAGCCAAACTCAAGTTACAACACCTAATTAATAAACAAGATATGACTGCTGTTGGTGTTATCCACCAAGGTCAGCACTACACCGCGCAGTGTAATACAAGGGCTGGGCTTTACCCTTTTTGCTCACAACTGGTTTTACCTTCTTACTCAATGGCAAAGTCAATTTTTGCTGGCTTAGTGATGATGCATTTACAACACAAGTATGGCGATGTGTTTCAACAGCCTATCAATAAATGGGTTAAGCAATGTGCCTCAGAGCAAAACCAAGCTAACTGGCAAGGCGTCACTTTTGCCCACTTACTAGGTATGACGACAGGCAATTATGACTCTCACATTCATGGCGTGGATGAAGGTGCTTTGCACACTGCCAAGTTCTTTTCCGTTGCTACAAATGATCAGAAACTAGCTTATGCCTGTAGCCAATTTTCCAGACAACAAACACCAGGAAAAGCTTTCGTCTACCACACAAGTGACACCTATTTGTTAGGCGCTGGATTACAGGCATATTGGCAAGCCAAAAAAGGCAAACAAGCCGATGTGTTTACCGACATATTACTCAACGAAGTGTTTGCCCAAGCTAAGCTTAGTCGAGTCGCCAGCGAAACCCGTCGAAGCCAAGATAAAGCTGCGCAACCATTTGCTGGTTATGGTTTATTTTTATTGCCATCAGATATAGCCAAGCTAAGTAAATTACTGGCATCAAATAACAAAGAAAATAACAGAGACACCCACCTATTTGATGAAGCAGAATTCAACAAAGTGATGCAGCCGAACAAAACACAAAGCAGCGTAACAGAATTTCAAAAGATCCGTTACGCAAACGGTTTTTGGCTCTACAACCTAAAACAGAGTTTGCAGTGTAAGCAAGATAAGTTCGTGCCTTATATGATGGGTTATGGCGGTTTGGCTTTGGTATTTTTATCTGCCGATACTCAGTTTTATTACGTCAGTGACTCGGCACAATATGCGTGGCGAGACGCCGCGGTTGAGCTCAATAAACTGACCGATATTTGCCACTAAATACTTTGGTCACAAGCAAGAAAGGAAGTACAAGATGAATGAGCAAACGGTAAACTCCACAAGCGCAGAGTCGAAGTTTAAACTCGACGGTAATGGCATTGTTGCAAGCGTATTTCTTGCTTTCTTAACCACGGCAGGACTGTTTTATGTCAACATAATGCCAGCGCTGGTGAGCGGTTTAAAAGAAGGTTTAGATTTTACTAGTCAACAAGCTGGTTTTGTTAGCTCTGCTAATTTATACGGCGCTTCAATCGGTGCCTTCAGTGCTGTGTTTTTAGTTAAAAAGATCAATTGG
The DNA here is from genome assembly GCA_965200905.1 of Psychrosphaera sp. GTDB lineage: Bacteria > Pseudomonadota > Gammaproteobacteria > Enterobacterales > Alteromonadaceae > Psychrosphaera. Next base: position 14,245 of record CBDAVN010000008.1, on the reverse strand, counting down.
CGGCTTTATTCTTTTGCTTTAATGCTTGGCATTATTGCTATCGACCTTGTCTGTATTTTTATTACCAACGCCGACATGATGATCGCCATCCGAGGCTTGCACGGAATTGTCGGAGGCCTATTAGTTGGCATTGGTTTTAGTATTATTTCTCGAACCGCAGAGCCAGATAAAACCTTCGGCTACTTGCTGTTTATTCAGTGGGGCTTGGGCGGTTTAGGACTAATGTTTTTGCCTAGACTCGTGCCAGAATATGGCACTGCTGCGCTGTTTTTATCTTTAGTTACCTTCACAGTGGTAAGCTTTATCATGTTGATATTCTTACCCGATTATCCAGTACCTGAAAAACCAGAAGGCGCTAAACAAGAAACCAAACTTAGCACTGCTAACCTCAAATTATTAGGTATGACTCTGCTTGCTATATTCTTATTCCAAGGCGCAAATATGGGCTTGTTTGCTTATATGATCAGCCTAGGTAAAGAAGCGGGTTTAACGATTGAATTTATGAGTCCGTCATTAGCAACGGCTAGCTGGGTTGCACTGCTTGGCGCTTTTTTAGTTATGTTGTTAGGCACTAAATATGGCCGAGTTAAACCTCTGACAATCGGCATTTTAATCACCGCAGCTTGCACATGGGCTTTGCACTACAGTGAGATCTCGGACGTTTACTTGTACACCAATATCATCATAGGGGTTGGTTGGGCGTTTGTATTACCTTACTTATTTGGTATTTGCTCTGAGTTGGACAAGTCGGGGCAATACGCTGCTATGGGCGGCTTTGCCTCAAAAATGGGGCTAGCTTCTGGCCCTATGGTTTGCGCACTTATCTTAAGTAATGAGAACTACGCGCCCTTAATTAACTTGGCAACTATCAGCCTAATTGCCTGTGCACTTATTGCCATCAAGCCCTCTTTATCTCTACAAAATCGTTAACGCCTAAATTGGTATTACAGACAGTCACAAACTGGCACTAATACTCGAAATTCTAATGATTATTATTCATAAGGTTGCTGTTAGCTAACGGCAACCTCGAATAATAATCGCTTCTGCTAGAGTGGACATTAGGGTGTGCAGTAACCGCTTGAGCAGTAAGTCACAACTCAATAGGTTCGTTATGAAAACAATATTAACATTAGCAGTTTTGTTACTAGCTGGGTTTACTAACTCTGCGCTGGCGGCTCAACTTTTTGTTGAAGACTTCCAAGATGGTAATGCCGCAGGATGGAACTTCTCAGGCTCAGGTGGTGCTTTAGTGACGGTTTATGCTGGTAACTACTCACTTAGGCTAACTAAGCAGAAAACCGCGGAACAATCTTACTCAACCAGTGGTTACAACAACATACAAATATCCATGTCTATGGCGGCAAGCTCGCTAGAAGGCTTAGACCAATGCATTGGTGAAGTCAGTGCCGACAATGGCGCAACTTGGCTAAACGTAGTGCAAGTAGTTGATGGTCAAGACGATGGTTACACGCTGTATTCAGCAACATTAACGCACTCAAGTTTAGATAATAACAGCTCACTGCTGTTAAGACTAAGAGCTGCAGGAAATCGAAATAACGATTACTGCTGGGCTGACAACATCATTGTTTCGGGTGATGCCGTAACACAGGTTTACGACTCGCTTTCTGGCAATGGTAACGTTAGTCGCAGCAATTTAACCTATGCTCAATTAGTGGCAACTAGCGCTAACTTAACTGACTTCAGTGCTTACGCGGTGCCAAGCAATGGCAAAAATCCAAGCAACACCTTCTCTGGCCAATTAGAACTATTTAATGAAAACACAACGGGCAATTTAGTCGAGCAGGGCACCAACATTGCTGGGGTTTATACCGACCCAGAGCACTTGCCAGAGTTCGCTTTCGAATTCGTGCAACTAGGTACCCACATCATTCCTAGCCAAAGAGGATTAATTGCGACCTCTCACCCTGCATGGTCATATATTTTGGCACCTGGCAGAGTGTGGCAAGAAAATAGTGATAACGGTTATTCACGAGTAGCCTTACCATTTGCTTTGCAAGAAAACGGAGCCAACTGTACACACAATGGTGTGATGACTTTCCTCTTTAAAGATGACGGCTCAGTGTCTAATGTGGCTTATCAAATCGCATCAGAAACCTGCGCTTACTTTAAGTTCAACTCATGGGGCAGCCTACCAGCGTCATACTCCAGCTATGCATTAGCTAATAGTCAGCAAATCACCGACGACTACCAGATTGAAGTAAGCAGCCGTATGCCAACAAAAGCCCTCGCTGAACTTGCCGTGGACTACCCTTCAGCAAACGTGCAAATAAGCACAATTGGTAGCGAACAAACGCAAGCTCACCAAAGTGCCTATGGCGTGGTATACAACAATGTACACTACACCGCGGGTTGCGACACGCGTTACGGTGAGTACCCATATTGCGATGTTATGGCATTACCCTCTTATTCAACCGCGAAGTCCGTTGTAGGTGGTATAGGTTTGATGCGTCTTGAACAAAAATATCCGGGCAGCCAAAAGGACGTATTGGTGTCAAATTGGGTGTCAGGTTGCAACAGCAGCCAATGGTATGACGTAACATTAGAAAACGCGCTTGATATGGCAACAGGTAATTACGACTCAGATGTAGCAAACGCAGACGAAGCCTCAACAGCCATGCTAAATGGCTTCTTCCTCACCTACACTGATAGCCAAAAATCAAACTTCTCATGCAGCTACACGAGAAAAGCAAGCCCAGGTACCAAGTGGGTATATCACACAACCGACACCTACATTTTAGGTATAGGGATCAACGAGCTATACAAAGCATGGGAAGGCACAAGCGCAGAATTCTACGTCGATATGCTGGTGGACGAACTATGGAAGCCACTAAACCTAAGTCCAACAACCCACACAACATTAAGAACTTTTGATGCAGCAGCCCAAGCTTACACAGGCTACGGCTTAACCTTCCACAGAGACGACGTAGTTAAACTAGCCGACTTCCTGAACAAAGACAGCGGCCAAATAGCAGGCGTACAAATGTTAGAACCAAATATGCTAGCCCAAGCTATGCAACAAACCTCAGACAGAGGTCTAGACGCAGGCAGCAGCATAGACAAGTACCAAAACGGCTTCTGGGCATGGAACGCAAAAACAGCACTAAGTTGCAGCAACGACACATGGATCCCATACATGTCAGGCTACGGAGGAATAGGAATAATAATGTTGCCAAACAACATGACCTACTACTTCTTTAGCGACAACCACGAACACACCTTCGTCAACTCCGTCCTAGAACTGCATAAGATTTATAACTTCTGTAGTTAGTGGTGAAGTGAGTAAACAAAAGGTCAGTTATGAGAGGGGCTATAGGCCCCTGAACAGTTTTATAAAATTGAAACTGTGAACTTATTGAAAGTCAAGATTGAACATTTTGTGTGATTAGATCAATATATAGTATATGAGGTGAACTCTATATCTATAGTAAAAGTATCAGCATAAGCGAAGTTGAAAGGTGAATTATGCAAAATGAATTCGATGGTTTCCAAGCAAATAGCATTGATGAATTACAAAAAGACAATGCAGAAAAACAAATTTTGGAAAAGCAAAAAATCGCTGATTACGATATTCGTGAGTATCCTATTGAGGTTTTGGTTCAAAAGTTTACAGATGGGCTAGAAAATGATGAAGCTGATATTTATATACCAGACTACCAACGTGAAATGATTTGGAAAAGAACGCAGTGCGTCAGATTTATAGAGTCAATTTTAATAAACTTGCCGATACCGTATTTGTTTTTAGCAGACGACGACGACGGTCGAAGTGAGGTGGTAGATGGCTCCCAACGTATCAGAACTATAGTTGAATTTGTACAAAATCACTGGCCTTTAAAGGGGTTAGAACTATTGCCTGCTCTTGAAGGGTTTTACTTTAATGATTTACCTAAAGCAAGGCAGCGTCGATTTTATAAAAAGACAATTAGGATGATTGAATTGACCAGTAACTTGGATGAAGAAGCACGAAGGCAAATGTTTGATAGGTTAAATAGCGGAGGTACAAAGCTGAAACCTATGGAACAACGCAGAGGCTCTAAAGATGGAACGTTCTTAGATTTTGTTAAGCAAATTGCAAAAACTGAACTTTTCGCAAAAGTATGTCCTATAAGTCAAAATCTAATTAAACATAGAGAAAATGAAGAGTTTATTCTTAGATTTTTTGCCTACTTCGACAGATATGAAAAATTTGAGCATCGAGTAGATAAATTCCTAAATGAATACCTTGATGATATGAATAGTAATGAATTTGATTCCTCACTTTTAGAAGCTAATTTTATCAGAATGCTAGAATTTGTTGAGAAGAATTTTAGGTACGGTTTTAGAAAGAATGCAACCAACAACTCTGTTCCAAGGATTAGATTTGAAGCCATCTCCGTTGGTGTAGCTTTAGCTCTTAGAGAAGAGCCTAATTTAGAAGTCAGCGATATTGATTGGTTATTTAGTAAAGAGTTTGGAATGTTGACTCGTTCAGATGCTAGCAACTCTAGGCCAAAAGTTAAAAATAGAATTCACTTTGTTCGTGACAATTTACTTTCTAGAAGTGTCGATTTTGAAGGGGATCCAGAAGAACTATTTTCAGATCCTAGAAAGATAGATCCACAGCCAGAGTTATTTTGATTTGATGAACGATTATATACAAGAAACTAAAGAGTTACTTGAGGAACGCTCTGAGGAAATATCTAGGCACCTGAAGTTTGTTCAAGAGTTAATTGATAGTAAAGCTCAGTTCTTAGCATTAGAGAAAAAAGACAAATTAGTAAAAGCGTCTGGGTATCAAATTGAGAGAGGTTTGGTCAAAACTTTGTCAGCTTCTAGCTATTTACTAATATATAACTTAGTAGAGTCTGTAATGACTGATGCACTTGACGCTGTACATAAACAACTGAGATCAGATGAGCTCAGTTTTGCTCAGCTGAGTGATAAGCTACAGAAAATTTGTCTTAAAAACTTTAATAGCCATAACGCTAATTCTGAGTTAGCGAAAGATATTGGTCATGTAACTTTGCAAGATGCGTTAACTTGGCTTGGCTACAGTAGGTTTAACCATTTCAATGGTAATATTGATGCAAAAATGATCCAATCTAAAGCTAGGCTTTATGGTTTTCAAATAGCAGAACATGACAAAAAGTTTACGAATGATGGAAAAATTTTGAAAGAAATTCGAGATAACCGTAATCGACTCTCCCATGGTGAAGTTTCATTTGAGGAGTGTGGGCAAGATACAGCTATTGAAAACTTAATATCTCTTCATCTTCAAACCAAGGTATATTTATCCGCAGTATTAGAAGGTATAAACACTTTCTTGACTCAACAACAGTATAGATATGACTTCGAAAGTTGCGAGGGGTTTAGTTCTTGATATTAATACTCTTTAACGAGTCAATGTGCCTGACCAAACTTTTGCCAATAACATATCCTAAATCAACGGGAACTGCATTGCCTATCATTTTACCGACTGAAGATATTACAAAGTTACTCCCCTCAGGGAAGAATTTGTAATCTTCAGGGAATGTTTGAAAAATAGCCGCTTCTCTTAATGAAATAGCTCTATTTTGCGAAGGATGCCCAAATCTGCCATTGCCAAAGCCATAACACTGTGTTGTCATAGTTGGACTAGGCTCGTCCCAATTCATTCTAGAATATACACTTGTGTATGTTTTGCCTGAACTTTTCTTATGGCATTTTGCTACCAGGTCTTCAGGCCAGTCTTTCCAACTTCCACCAGGCTTTGATGCCTTTATCCTACGCATGTTCAATTCATTTAATGATGAACAAATATGCAGAGCATCATTTTTATTTTGCTTACCAGCATAAAGTATTGGTATTTTTCTATTTCCAATAACATCCCGAACTGTTTTGTACTCACTCGGTTTATGAGTTTTATCGACTAATTTTATTGGTCCAAATTTAGATGCCAATAGAACATGCCTATTTCGCTTTTGTGGCATTCCATAATCAGGGCAAAATACTTTTCCAGCCCAAATATGATAACCACAGCTTTCTAATTCTTTAACAAAGTCATGATAAACTTCATGTTTGATAACATCCGGAACATTTTCCATGGTAACGAGTTCTGGATTAGACTCTCTGATCAGACGGGCAAAAGCGTATAGTAGAGGCCACTTTTTGTCTTGTCTTGTATCACGTCCTTGGGAGTATGTTGAAAAGGGCTGACAAGGAGCACACCCTGCAAGAACTTTAATCGAAGAGCCCTTGTAGTGTTCTAGTAACTCATCTTTGCTCAGAGCTACAACATCTTTATTTATAAACTTGGCGTTATTATTATACTCGTAGGCAAACCTGCATGATTCTTCAATATCATAGCCAACAGCAACATCAACACCTGACTTTATTAAGCCATTTGTTAAACCACCTGCACCACAAAATAAATCTACAGCTTTTAACACAATTTGCCCATATAAACGTTAAACGTAAAATTCTATCAAAGTTCAATACAAAGAACATTTAAAAATAAATTTTAATATACTGTATATAAAAACAGTTTCCAAGCTTTATGATACAATTAATTGGTACTCGGTTAAACTTTTCTGTTTGGGAGCTAAATTTTTTCCTCGAAGATACTAACGTAAGTATACAAAAAGGTTTCAACTAAGATTTTAAGACTTAAATATAACTCCTTTCAACCGCTCAATATCAATGTCAGATACATTATGTTTTCTGAAGTAGGTTTGCCATTCGCTGGTTAGCTCTTGAGTGGTAGCGATGATCTTCTTTGCTTTTGGTTGTGATAAACCAAACCTTTTTGATTGAGACAGGGCGTTTTCAATTGAGCCTTCTCTGCCTTTGTTGCCAATGCCTATGCCGTGTTGGCGGCTATTGCTTATTGGTAATACATCGTAGGCAGGGGATAATCGCCATGACTTGTCTGAAAATGAATATAAAAAAGCATGGTTTCTTGAATGATCGTCTGTGTTGCCCATTAATATGTTGAACACCATGCGTGCATATAACTCGTGTGCGTCTCTTGGTTCAGTGCCGTATTTCATAATAAATTCTGCTAATGCACCGTAGCTGTAGTGATTTGTTAAATCTAGGTTTGTTACTTTTATTCGGTTAATTAATGAATTTGCACTTAAAAAGTGGTGTGACGGCCTCTTGTTATCACAGTCGAAACGCTCAACCAATAAAACGTCTTCTTCACCATTGTTGAGCAGTGAGGTTTGTGCGACACGCAAGTTTAACGGCTCTAACTCGCTTAACATCTTCATTGTTGCATTCTCAACAACACATACATTGTATAAGTCATTTTGGCGGTTAAACTTTGCAAGGTAACTTTTACCATTGTCTTCTATCAGTGTTTTTGGCCTTGCTCCACCCATACTTGAGCCGTATTGATAAGCCTTTTTTGCCTGTTCGGGGAGCTTTTCATCATTGAGGATCGCTTCCTTGCCTTTTAATAAAATAGGAATGTCGCCAAGGGTATTCCTATTTCGTTTTGGCTTGCTTGCCGTTCTAGACAAACTAAACATTAGTGAGCCAACGCCCATACCCGCGCCAGCCAAGACTAGTTCCAAGTCGTTTTTAGGTTTAGTTGAGTGCAATGAATAGATAAGCTTCTTACCCCAGCTGTCAGCGCCTGCATCTAAAATTACTCCAAACATACCTTTATTCACTCTGGTGACGAACTGCTCACTAACAAGGGGAAGGTGAAGGGGATCTAAAGGAAAAGCATCTGGTCGGTCTAAATAACTTTGGCCATAGCGAAATTTGCCAATATTGTTTTTGGCATCAAGTTCAACAACACCGCAAATGACAGGTTGCTCATCAAGACCATCTATAAAAACATAGGCTCTAGAAATCATTAGGTAGTTCCTCTGTTAGCTTTGAGCCTTTTCTTAAAGGGTTGCGGCTGACAAGTTCATACTCTTGCTCAATAACTTCTAGTAGCGGGTCAAGGATCTCTAATTGATTAAGGACAGTTAATAAAGTATCAGAGTTTATTCCTTTGCCACGCTCTAATCTGCTGATGGTATTTTTACTTGTGCCTGTTCGCAGAGCGAGCTCCTCCTGATCCATAGCAGAAGCTCTGGTTTGTTTGATTAAGTTGCCTAGCAGCTCTTTGGTATATTCGATTTTATTCATAAAACATCAAATATGGTGTTTATGTGGCTAATTAATCAATTATGGCAATTTAATGCGGGGTGTCAAATTAGATGGCGGAGCTGGTTGTTTATTTGCTTTACCTGCCTAGTTACATTCCTGATATTGGTACTAAGGGGAGAATATAAGTTTAGTAAAGAAGGTCCAGATAAAGCGCATAAAGCTAGAGTTATATCAGAGTCATTAAACATACCCTCTAGATTGAGAATGCCCTGCAATATCACTGGAGGCCTGAGGCTTGTCCTATTTGATTAGAATAGAGTCGTTTTGGTATTCAATGACTATTCTTTCGATTCTGCAGTTTTTCAGAATTATTTACTTCCATTCTAATAGAATTAATCGATTTTCCGACGGCAATAAACTTTTTGACAGACACATAGAACCTTTTAGCGCTGTAGGTCTATTACAATTTGGTTGATTGAATGGCGACAATACCTTTGTTTTTAGATCATATTGAAAGTAATTACCGATATCATTTTGGTAATAAATTTTGTTTTCGTTTACTAGCCACTGATAGGAACTAGATGGCAAATCTAAGAGAAGTTCATCTTTTGAGTTTGCATTGTACTGCCAAATGCCCGGTAAATAACGTTTCGAATACAACAAGTTGTCACCATTTTTTTTAACGTAAAAAGCGGCTTCTATATGTAAATTTGCTCGAACAAAACTATCAAGCGATAAACTCGCAGCATTTGACGTTACTCCGTCATATTCCGTAAAAATTAATTCTTGGTCAAAAAACTCCGGATTCACCCCAGTAACTTGAGTTAGTAGAGATGATAGCTTAAGGCTATTTCCCAATGAATATAGCTCAATCGTGTTTTCTGCTTGAATCGCGACAAAAGAATGATGACTATCTAACGCTAATGCACGAATGTCTTTATTTGTTGTAAATGAACTTAACTGTTTGGACTGTTTTGTTAATACGTTGAGTGACCAAATCTGATTGATGCCTGTTTTATTAGAAACATAAATAACTTGGTTGTCGCTATAAAATTGAGCCAATTTATTTATTGAACTAGTGCCTTGGGTAAAAGTAATCAGCTCGCTTGTTGTTGAATTATAAAGAGATAAATCTTGGCTTATAAACTCACCACTGCTCATCATAATCCCATTATTCGTGGTCGCTATGTTGTTGGTTGGGTTTAAGGTTGGGACATTTGTCCTTTTGTGTTCGTCATGACCATAAAAGCTTACTACTGAGATCCCTCCATTGTCATTTTTGAATGAAAGCGAAGAGCCATCCCAGCCTACTGAAAAGTTGTTCGCTTTTAGTTCTTCGAACCATATTGTCAACCATTCATTAAAAGGGTCGACGAGTTGAATTTTAAACTTTATTCCATCAGAGCTTGACAGCAGAGCAACTAATTCAGAATGCGGAGTTGTTATGATGTTATAGAACCCAGCTCCGCCTTCATTATTGATATTTACCTTTTCAATTTCTCCAGTTTGTAAGTCGCCAATAAATAAGCTTGAAGCCGTATTATTAAACTCTGTATCTGCAATAAGTACTTTATTGCTGCCAAATCTAGCGATCGCTGAAGCATAAGAGTCTGGATTGCATGAAAAAAGTTTCACTGATGATATTTTGCTAGAGCGGAAATCAATTGTCGCTTTTTTCACTTCGCAGCTCGTTTCGTCATACAAACGATAAATAAGTTCATTTGAGCTCAACCAACTAGGTTTATTCAGGTTTTTCTCCTGCTCCTCTAATACAAAACTTTCATTATTGTATCTGTGTTGGATTCTTACTTTCCAAAACTCTTCATTAAATGCTTTGGTTGAATAAGCAATATGATCGCTAAAAGGGCTATAAGCTAACTCTATTTTTATATCATCATTACTTAACAATTCTATATAACTTGCGTGCTCTATATTAATCCCATCAGTACTGGTGACTTTTAAGCTAATAAGGTTAATTATTAAAGAGGCAAAAAGGATAAATGCAAGAGACGCTAGTCGCTTTGAAAATCTAGAAAAAGATGAAACCTCTTTGGTTTTTATTTCATTGCTTATTTCTGATCGCGCTTTAACTGAACTTTTACTGTCTACAGCGATGAGTTCTACGTGTGCAACGAATGTGTATCCTTTTTTAGCGGTATTTACAATTGCGTTGGTTGTTATTCCAACTTGTTTTAGCTTTTTTCTTAACAAAGATATGACTCGACTAAGAGCGTTCTCTGTTACCTCTGTACTTCGCCAATGAGATAAAAACTCTTCGTAAGTGACTAAACAGTTTGGATTCATAACAAGCAGCTTGAGTACGATAGACTCTAAGTAGTCAAGTTTGATAGGTGACACTTTTTTGTCGTTTGTTGAAGAGAGAGTCGAGTTTGAAAATCTAAATTCTACTTTTTGATTAATAACAAATGCTTCCATTAACTCTCTTTAGGATAGAAATCTTAATAATTTATAAATATTTTATAGTGATTTTATAAGTACTTCAATGAGAAACAAAGGTTGAATTGAGCACTCACTTTTAGTTGGTTGGAGAAGTACTAGTGAAACTTTTAAATTTAACCTTTATGTCTTTATTCTTTTTGTCTGTTGGCCTTCAAGCTCAAGAGTTACAGCAGTTAAATAGCAGAAGTGTTAGTGATACTAATAAGTATAAAAGTAAGTTGGAAAAGGCAACGCAACCTTTAGGTATTTGTAAAGGCTTTCCGTTTTGCCAGATAAAAGTCCATGTAGAACAAGAGAAATCTATTCTGACCGAGGGTCAAATTTGGAGTAATGTTTAAAATGGAACTGAAGGAACTGATAGAAAGTGTTTTTGAAGAAGCATATAGATTGGGCAGATGCGATGGCGAAAATGGTATCCATGTAAAGCCAAAAGTTTTGTTTGAACATTTTATTTCTGAATTTGAAAGTAAAAAAGACATTGTTGCACTGCTACATAGTTACGAGAAAGGCTCATTCCACTTTACAAATAGGGAACTGCATTAGTCATATTGTTTGTTGATCAATGACATATTCTCGCACTAGATTGAAATTTCTTGCTTATGCTACACTAGTTTGGCGTCGGTAAATTTCACTATTCGTGTGGGAGTTAACATTGAACTCAATTTCGTTAGAACAAGAGTTAGCATCAATCTTGAACAGTCAGTATTCTGAGAATTTTTTGAAAGAACAGTTATATGACTACAAGTCTATATTTTTAAATAGAGTGTTCCCGGACAAAAGCAACCCGAGGTTTTTTCCTGCGATTATAATGTCAGATAAACACGCATATCAGGTTGTAACGAAACAGTTAACGAAGCAACAGATAATAAATATCTATAATGCTGAAGGTCATGTTGTAATTGGGAAGTCATGCATAATCAACTGTTGCAAACACGGTTCTAACGAATGGAAGAAAGCAAATAAGAGTATAGAGTCAATAATAGAGCTTGGTGAAAATGTAGCTGTATCTGAAATAATTCAAGTACCGACTATATACCCTACAGTCGATGGTGATTATCAAATTTTAACTGGGCACCGACGATTTTTTGCGATTATTTATGCAAATGGTATTGATGGAGCTGCTCACTTTAAAGTCTATAAATCAAAACCGGTTTTGCAGAAAACGAAGCAATTTCAAGAAAATGCGAGTAGGGAAGATTTGCCACAATACGGTAAATTAAGAGCCTTCCAAGATGCGATGTTAGAAATAGAGGTACTCAATACTGCCAGGAAACGCGTTGGGCAAAAACCTCTAACCGTAAAAGAAAAAGCGAGTACTCTTGGTATTTCAATGGGAGCATTTGATAACTACAACGTACTGACCAGATACCCAGCAGTAATTGAAGCATATGAGAATGGCGAGTCAACCTCATTTGTGAAAATGAAAAAGCTTATCGTTGAATGTGAAAAAAAGTCGATAAATGGCGAAGATATAAAAAATGTAAAGACGAGAAAAAGGCTCAATTCAAAGTTGAAAGAGTTAATTTCCCAAGGTGTAGAGTCTGTATCTCTAGCTAAAAACAAAGCTAATTCTGTAAAAGCTCGAGCCGCTTCATTTGAAATCAAAGATCTTCAATCATTAGAGGCTGTTAGAGTATTACTTACTAGTGATATAAGTAATTTTGAAGTCGGTGTTGACTGGAAAAATATTAACTGGGAAGACGAACAAGAAGTAAAAGAAGTGATAAAAAAAGCGGTTGCGTACGCAAATAAACTTGAGTATAAAAGATCTCACGCGTGAGACCTCTTATACCTGTCAAAATTTGTAGCAGGTAATATCTTAGCTTGGCACAGGTAATTAATGAGTATTAAAGTAGAAGAATGTTACGACATGAATGTTGTAATACCGTTAGTTGAAGGCCTTTTCAGAGAAATAGTGGTAGGGTTCGACAGTTTTTGTACGGAAGAAAAGCAAAGTTTCTTTGAAGGACTACAAAAAGGTCAAATCAAACACAAGGCATTCGTGGCATACAACGAAGTAAACAAGCCAATTGGATGTTTGACGTTAGCTAGCTCGTTATCTTTTTTCTCTCGTGGGGAATATGGAATTATAAATGAATTATGGGTCAAACCTGAGTACCGTTCTAAAGGTGTAGGCTTGGAGCTAATCAAAGCTGCTGTAGATACATCGAAAACATTTGGCTGGAAGCGCATAGATGTAGCTACACCTCTTGGTGAAGAATGGAGTAGAACTGTTGAGTTCTATAAGAGTAATGATTTTGAGCGATGTGGAAACAAGCTGAGAATATGGTTGTAACGTCGTTAATTTGCTAACGCTTTAATATTCGAGTTGTGCCAGAGTGAGTGTACATTTTTCAATATTTTACAGAATTGCAGCATTTTGATGTAACAATTATTTATCACTGACAAGTGATAGTTAGAATTTGAAAATGCATTTCAAATTTATAGATATTAGCTATTCGTGTCGAAGAAGAGTTTCTAGGGCGCTAAGTTTCGCCTTCAATATAGTATTGAGCTTAAACTTTAGGCTGCTATGGAATCTAGTGATTCTAATAAAATAACAAATAACAAATAACATTGGTTTTAAAGCCATTATCCACTCAATGATATTTCGATAATTGAGTTGTATCGCTTTGTAAAAAATTGGCAAACGTTGCTCGAATGCTAGTGCTTAGTTTATACCGTTAATGCCAAAAACTGTATGAGCTAGTTGGAATATTCTGCAGATTTCGACCGAGCAACAAACTTAATAATAACTAAAAATAATAAGGAGAGTTTACAAGATGAGTAATGTCGAAGAGACTAAGTTCTTATCCCCAGCAGAAGTGCCACAAATAGCGAGTCAATTCGGAACGCCTGTATTCGTTTATGACTTAGAAACTATTAAAAAGAATTATGACTACTTTTCAAGTATTCCTAACAAATACGGAATGACAGTTCGATTTTCTGTAAAGTCGAATCCTAACCGCACTATTTTACAATTGTTTGATCGTCTTGGAGCACACTTTGATGTTAGCTCTACTTACGAAGCTCATCGATGCATTAATGCTGGGATTGATGCTAGTAAAATCTTACTGACAGGACAAGAAGCCAGTTCAGATTGGTCACAGTTATGTGAACAAGGTATGTTGTTCGATGCTGGTTCATTAAGCCAATTACGCGCTTATGGTGAGAAATTCCCTGGTAGCAAGGTAACCGTTCGAATTAATCCAGGGTTTGGTTCTGGTTTAGTTAAAAAGTTAACAACAGGAGGTGACCATTCAAGCTTTGGTATTTGGGTGGAACAAATTGAAGAGCTACAACAAATAGCTGCGCAGTATAACTTAGTGGTTGAGCGCTTACATATTCATATAGGTTCTGGCCATGATTCAAATGTATTAGAGAAAACGGTTCAAAAATCACTAGAACTGTGTGGTCAGCTTAAAGATGTACATACTCTTAATTTTGGTGGTGGATATAAAGTTACAGCATTAAAAACAGATCCTGTTTATGACCATCATGCAGTGGGTGAACGAATTAGCCAAGCTATTGAAACTTTTGCTAATGATACAGGCAGAGAAATTAAGCTTGAACTTGAACCTGGTACTTTTCTAGTTGCGCTAGGTGGTTCATTAGTTACTTCTGTAATTGATTCGGTTGCTACACACCAAGATAGTCAATTCCTTAAAGTTGATGGTGGTTTAACTGAGTTAATGCGCCCTTC